>CABMEV010000001.1 GCA_902385255.1 Candidatus Tiddalikarchaeum anstoanum
CCAAGGATTCGCAAACTGAGCATTTCTGATATAAAATTCCTGCTTATCGATATTTTTATCCAAAATTGCGTTCTTAACCAAGTTATTAAGCAAATAACCATACAAGTTACGCCCGTTAGGTTTATCATAATCACCAGTTCCATCGACAGCGGCACCCCAGCGGACAGCATAAATAATTCTTTTACCCTCAGATAATTTCTTGCGGATACCAGCTTCACTAAAACCCTTGCTGTTAAGATAACTAATAATATCCGCCCTAGATACGTGCAGGTTAGGATCTTCTAAAACGTAGAAATCTGCACCATCCTTGACAAGAGTATAATCATGAAACATGCGATAAAAACTCTTATGAGCTGGAGTTAAGTCAATCTTTTTCATCTCCTTTGATGAAAAAACAATTTCGCCACGGATAGGTTCTTGTTTCTGGTGATTCTGATTATCTAAAATAGGTTTACCTTCGCTGTCATAACGAAAAATAGTATCCCTGCGGGCAGCGTAGTACAAATCTACAACAGGATTATTAGAATAAGAACCATTAGGCTTTCCATAATAATTTAAGTCCTTGGCATGAACTCCGCCCTTGCTGATATTAACCAGCACTTGATCAATATTATTGCCTAACAAAGCTGAACGTTTAATTGCCATAGCGAACAGAATACGGAAAAAAATCTATTTATAAGTTTTTCTACTATGCAGTGGTAAATGTATTAGTAATAATTTTATAAAAAGAACAAGACTTACTTAAAAACTGATATGTTAGGCGATTTGCAGGACAAATTATCAAACATAGTGCGAAAACTGCAGGGCACGGCGCACTTTGACGAAACTGTATTAACTGACGTGTTAGCCGAGCTTCAAAAATCGCTTATATCAGCCGATGTGGACGTAAAACTTGTATATTCATTTATAGAACAGGTAAAAAAGAGGGTTAAGGAAGAAAAAGGGCTGAAATTCACACAGAGAGAACAGTTCATATACGTAATATATGAAGAATTAGCGAATATATTAGGCACAGGTAAGACTCTTGAAATCAAGGAGAAGCCAACCAAGATATTGCTTGTAGGATTATTCGGCAGCGGAAAGACTACAACTGCCGCTAAGATAGCCAAGTACTACAAAAAGAGAGGGTATAAAGTTGCACTCTTAGGGCTTGACACGTACAGACCTGCAGCGATGCAGCAGATAAAACAGTTAGCAGAACAAGTGCAGGTGCCTTACTTTATAGACACCGCTGAGAAGAAGCCTGAAAACGTAGTTAAGAAATTCGAGAAAGAATTCCCAAAATATGACATAATAATAGGAGACAGCGCTGGAAGAAACGCATTAGACAAAGAGCTGCAGAAAGAGATTAAAGACATAAAAAGAGAATTCCAGCCAGCCGAGTCAATACTGGTAATACCTGCAGATATCGGTCAGAATGCTAAAGAGCAGGCAAGGATGTTCAAAGAATTAGTCAACATAAAAAGCGTAATCATAACAAGGATGGACGGAACAGCAAGGGGAGGTGGAGCACTGACAGCCTGCAAGGAAACAGGTTCTCAAATCTTATTCATCGGAACAGGAGAGAAGATAGACGAACTTGAAGAGTTCAACCCTAAAAACTTCGTAAGCCAATTATTAGGACTCGGAGATATTAACACCCTACTTAAGAAGGCTGAGGAAGCATTCACAGTAGAGCAGGCAAAGGATGCAACCAAGAAATTCCTGGAAGGAAAATTCACATTCATCGATTTTTATGAACAACTGCAAGGCATCAAGAAAATGGGAGACTTCAAAAAAGTAATCAACTTAATACCAGGACTTGGAGGACTGCCCAAAGAATTATTAGACCTTCAGGGCGACAAGATGGCCAAGTTCGAGCACATACTTAAATCAATGACTTTTGAGGAATTACAAGACCCGGACTTAGTTACAGGTACAAGGATTCAAAGAATAGCATTCGGAAGCGGAGTCCCCGAGGATGAGGTCAGGGAATTGGTTAAAAGCTTCAGACAGCTTAGCAAAATATCCAAAAAGTTCGACCCAAGAAAGATGAAAGGCATTGAGAAGAACTTTAATTTAAAGAAGCTTCAAGGAATGATGTGAAATTCGCCACTACTTGCCAGGGGCAACCTTTATATATGCATTTTTTTCTAGTTTTCAAAAATGTCCCAAAATGTAGAACAAATAGTCGCCTTAACTAGTCCAGAACAGGAAAATATATTATCTAAACCGATTGACTTATCTTACCCAGGCATGACACAGGACGGACTGCAAATCTATTTCAACAACACGTGGACCATAGAATATATTCCTACTTCTAAAGTATTCTGCTTCCATGACGGAGGAAGATTCTACTTCGATGCCGAAAACGGGAACTATCTGGGAGAGCGAAAACCCGTGCTGAATAAGAGCGGCAATTACTCAAAGACTCCTAAAAGATTATCCGGCGATGCAGTCATAAAATTCATACAAATGTATGACGCCTTCATAAAAGGCATACCTGATATAGGAATGAAAGGGAAAAAGCTTGGAATTTTTAAAAGCGACATAAGCAACGAATGCGCAGGATTCATAGGAAGATTCAGAAGCGAGAGACTGAACATAATGTATTATATGCTCGAGGACGCATTCGAAAATTACACGAATAATATGACATGGAAATACTCACCAGTCCTTTCAAATGATGATTTTGATGTGTATAAAGGGTTCGTTGATGACAGCCAAGCTTTTGGCATATCATTCAAAGGCAAAGAGTTTGACAAAAGAAAAAAAGCACCAATGCCGATATTCTTATCCAATCCCACAAAGTATAATTCTGAAGATGTAAAAACACTCATTGAATACGAGTTAAATTGCGACGCTGAAGATGTTAAAAAAGCAGCACTCGTGTCATCTGTATGCCTTGAAAAAATTCTTTCAAAATTTAGATCAAGCATACGTGAAGAGGACAGGAAGAAAATCTTAACAAATAAGTTAATTGAACTATACAAACAGGGAATTAATTATTATTCAGGATCATTAGGATTAATGCAGTATAATGAATCAGAAATGAATACTTTTAAGACAGGTTATGATATATTCAAAGGTCCAGCGAAGAATTATTTTTTAAGCCTTCTAAAGAGCCTTTTAGTGATAGATAACTGCAGAGAAATAGTTGAAGAAAAGGCAGATACTAAGAAAACAAATACTACTTCTCTTAGTAAAGGTGGTAAAAAAGGACCTGTTCTTAACAAAGACCAGCAGGAGTTTAATGCTTGTGTTGGCGAATTGAAAGAGCTTTTCAAAAACCGCCCGAAGATTGAGTAATTTTTAAAAACGTGCAATTATTATAATTAAACATGGAGAAGTGCGATATTTGCGGTTCCGAGATTAAGGAATTGCTGCTCGGCAAATTGAAGGGAACTTTTATAAAAGGAAAGGGTAAATTATATAAAGTGTGCAATAATTGTCAGAAAGAATATACTCAATCTGAATTAAAGCAGAAATTAAAGGTGTAAAAAAAAATATGGTAGTAAAAAGTCACGGCGGCCAAGTAAAATCAAGGAATAGTTTGCGAAAAACTCCAAGAAATAAAGGCAAATTCAGCGTTTCACGATGCGTTCAGCCATTCAAAGATGGAGACAGAGTAATCATAAAAGTTGAGCCGACAGTTAAAGATAACCAAGTTCATCATAGATTCATGAACAGATTAGGCACTATTATGGGCAGAAGAGGTAAAGCTTACGTTGTCAAAGTTAATGATTTCGGAAAAGACAAGACAATCTACGTAATACCTATACACCTTAGAAAACTGGTGGTGACTCCATGAATCTTGAAATAGTATCTGAAGAGTACATGACTAATGCTGAAGTGAAAAAGATACTTACAGGAAAGAAGGATACAACTGAGCAGGTAGAACAAGGCAGGGCAAAAGAGCATGTTAAAGACTTCAGCAAATTACCTGTTGAGAAAGCAGTTAAATTAAAAAAAGAATTAGCAGACTTGAGCATAGGCAAGTTAAAGCCTGAACTTATAGTATTAATAATCAACTTATTACCTAAAGATGTGGATGAGTTAAAACTCGCGCTCTCGATGAGCGTCATGCCTTTCGGTGATGATGAGATTCAAAAAATATTTGAATGCGTAAAACCTTACTTTAAATAACCTAATAAGTAAGGAGGTTTCTAATAATAATATGATGCGAACACCTCAACAACCCCAAATAAAAGAAGAGTATGGAATCGTGCTAGATTTCCTACAACACGGATACCCTTTTGATGAAAAAAGAGTTCCAATAGCGCAAGTTCTCGGGAAAACACACTTGGTATTGTTAGAAGTAATCCCAAAAAGGGAAGTTACACTGCAGCCAGGAGAGGAAGTTTACGTAGGCGACGAGAAGAGAGATAAGATACACCACGTTGCAGGCAGGATAAACTATGACAAATTAACACCTACAGCTAAGATGGAGTTCGAAAGCGCAATAAGCAAGATAGTGGATGAGAATCCTAAAAGATGGGTTGAATTCTTCAACAAGGCAGGACCAATAAGCAAGAGAATGCACCAGTTGGAACTATTACCTGGCATTGGCAACAAGCATATGTGGGCAATAGTTGAAGAGAGGGAGAAGAAACCTTTTGAAAGCCTGCAGGATATGGTAACAAGAGTGCCTTTAATGCCTAATCCTAAGGAATTAATAATTAAAAGAATCCAGTTAGAATTAGAAGAAGCTGACAAGTACAGATTATTCATAGGATAAAAAAATATGAAAATTAAACCTTTACTATTAATCTTTTTATTATCCATTCCAGCAGTCTTAGCATTAAACGAGACGGCTAATAATACACAAGTAAACTATACCAGTACGAACCAGACATGGTACGATTCTTATGTTCAAAAAGTGTTGGAAGGAGACAGTTTTACAATAATACTAGCAATAGTCGGATTATTATTTGTATACGTTTTTGGCAAGATAGCATTCAAATTCATAAAATGGGCAGTAATACTATTAGTAATATACTTAATATTCAAAGTTATTTTCTAAAAAAAATTAATAAAAAAAAAATTTAATGCCTGTAGATTTTCTTGCTGCCCCTAAGCGAATCTGTAACATAATCCTTGTTAGATCTATCTGACACTAAGTGCTCTTCCTGCCTCAAACTAGGATTTAATTTTACACCCCTATGGTTTGGTGTATACATATCTTTTATTGTTTCCATAAAGTCAAGACTAACTAGAAACATGCCTATAAAGCTTTTGAAAAATTAATTGCTTAAGTATATTGCGCTATTATCCAGCGTCTTATTGAGCAGTATTTGAAGTTTACCGCCTGAAGTGAAAAAGCCATCCACACTCGACTGTGTAATAGTATAATCCAAGCAGGTGCTGATATCCTTCACGCCGCGTATTAGCGTGCACACAGATGACTCATTAAAATAAATCCTGTACTCGTAGCCTCCTATCTTTTCAGGCAGGTCGTATTCAGACTCTATGCTGCCTTCAGTAATTAACTCCCCTGCATCTTCAACGCTGCTTAGAATATAATTTACGTGGCTGTTGACATTATCAGCCTGTTTTTGAAGGCTGAAGTTTTCAACAATGGGTTTGATGCTGTTAAATAATACTATTACGCTGATTAGTAATAATACACCCATGGCAAACTGGAGTACTTCCCTTACTGCAAAAATTTGAGTTTTACGATTTGTCATAAAAAAAGGCGTTTTTATTCTATGTTGATTAAGTCAAGTATTGTCTCTAACTTATTCTTCTTGTCAGTCAGGCTCTCTTTAGCTTCCTTGTATACGGCTTCGCTTATCTCTCCCCTGGCTAACCTTGAATCAAGATTTTTAAGATCATCACTTGTCGAGTTTATGCCTTTTATTAATTCCACATCGAAGTGCTTATCCCCTTTTGGTACCTGCAACAAGTTGCCTTTATGGCCCTTATCCTTGACATATTTGGTGCTAATCACCCTGTACACTTCTGAGACTTCATCATCTAATTGTTTTACAACTTTCTTGTCGTTGCTTGACGTGTCAGCGCTGAATATTATCCTAATATCAGTACTCTCATCTTCAACGTTATACACCCCGCTCATTTTTATTAATAAAGTGATAAAGTCGCTCTTCTTAGTGAGCCATAACAGCATCGCACTCGCAATTAATACGAGTCCTGCAACAACGAAGTAGTAAGAATTTACCGTTATGTTAAATTGTGCATAATAACTTGGAGGTATCAAGTAAGCAATTAGTGATAAGACTCCTATTATTAATACAACTCTCCATAATACAGGGAACATGCTCTGCGTCTGAACTTCTTTCTCAGCGCCAAGCACAGCACGAAGAGGTTTTAACCTGCCTCCTTGGAAGATTTTTTCAAACTCTGAATCTTCACCCTCGAACTTTGTTAACTTATTGATTATTACATTAAATCCGCTGTCTTCCACTAACTCCAGCATTTGAGACCTTAATAGTTCAGGGTCCTGCCCTCTGATATTTAATTCGTGGTAGAAATCAGCGTTCTCCATCTTCTTAGTCTTGAAGCTTTCTTCGTATTTTTCAACGCGAGTTTTCATATCGAATAATCCCATAATTAAAAAAAGAGACTCCATTAATATATAAATATTATTAAAAGAGGAATACAAAGGTTTAAAACATTAATAATCTAAAATAAATAAATGATTAATGCTAATCTTGAAGCAGTGCTCAAAAAGTTAAGCCCTAAACACTGCGTTAAAAACGAGTTATTCGGGGTCTTTTACAACAGAGGCATAATTCTACGCGCCATGGGGAAAATGGACGAATCCTTCAATAGTCTTAATTCAGCAATGGCTTTTGCAGATACTGATTTCAGGAAGTACTTAATCAGGATTGAATTCTCCAAGAATTACTATACTGTTAACGATTTCGATTCAGCATCGTACGAGATGGATAGGGCATTAAATATTAACATGCACTACATGGCTTACTACGAGCTCGGATTAATGTATAAGGAGCAGGGATTTAAGACTGATAATATGCGGCTATTACAGTTAGCAGTAAAAAGCCTGACTTACTCTCTTGATGTTTACAATCTTGACATGAAGGAGAAGAATATTAAGCCAAGCGCTGAACTAATATTTAAAATCCAGAAAGACATTGATATTCTAAATAAAGAATTAGGCATAACTGAAAATGAAGATTAATGCTACCAGAACTCTTTATTTAACAGCTTCGCTTTTTTATACTCATCTTTTATCTCTTCAATGGATAAATCCTTAACTTTCTTTTCTGTGAAATTCGTAATTAAATCTCTTATCTTCCTCTTGTCCTCTATGCCGGCCCACTCCCTTCTGCCGTTAATCAAGGCGTTCTTCACGCTCTTATTCTTGAACTCGAATAGAATCCTTGTGAATTTGGAGAAGCCCTCATCGTATTTTTCAGCTTTCGGAGTGAACTCAACGAGCGTTGAATCAACCTTTGGAACAGGATTGAAATTATTCCTGCTCACGTTAAACAATCTCTTTGGGGTTGACAATAACTGCGCAAGTATAGTAATCCTTGAATAATCATTAGTGCTAGGCTTCGCAACCAAACGGTCTGCGAATTCTTTCTGGTAAAGTATGACTGCCTTCTTACCGCTTCTAAGCACTTTCTCAGTTATGTCGCTGCTTAAACGGTAAGGTATGTTGCCTACTATCACATCTGCCTCTTTTGGAATATCAATATCCAGAATGCTTTCATTAATTATTTCAACATCAAGCTCACGAAGGTAAGGAATTAATAACTTGTCAATCTCGCACACTATGACTTTCTTGGCAAAGTTAACCAATTGCTTCGTAAGCTGCCCTTTGCCTCCACCTATCTCAAACACAGTATCATTTTTAGTGATGTTGGCGCTCTCAGCTATCCTCCTAAGCACGTCCTCATTGTGCAGGAAAACCTGGCTCAATCTTGGCTTTCTCATTTTTTTTTCACTTGGAACTTGTAAGTATTTTTTCCGCAGATACTTGCCTGCTCTACTAGTTCAATCTTGTACTCCTTGTAAGCGTTAATATCCGCACTCGTATACAAAACAGCTATGCCGTTATTCCTGACTATGTATTCAAGCTGGAAGAATAACTTGTTCCAGTCAATATCCCTCGGCGGTGCGGAGATTACATAATCTACTTTATTCTCGCCTAAGTCGTAGTCTACAGCGTTCAATTCCTGCGTCCCGAATTTTACGAATTTGTAAACTCCGGCCAACTGGCAGTTCTGCTTCGCATTCTTGATATCATTCATGGTGGTTGAGAATGCCAGAACGTTTAGCTTAACGCCTTCCTTAATCTTGAAAGTCCCTATTTCGAAATTGAAACTCTTAGTCTTTAACGTGCCAGGCCAAATATTCAGCGCATTCATCACAGCTTCGATTATTATATAACCCTGGTTGCAGTACAAATCTATAAGAACTTTATCAGGAGTCCAGCCTGAGAATAACACTATCGCAGCTGCAGCATCACTCGTTAACACTTCAACATTAGTGCTTGTATAACCCCTCTGTGTTAGTTTCTTCTCGCCTGTAGTGTCCAGGAATACGAGCAATTTATTGTTTAACCGTTCAGCATAGAAAATCTTGACAGGATTGTCTAATGACACTTTGGCATTTGTTGCATCCTTAATATACTGGCCTAATTCCACGCACACAGTCTTATCATCGCATCTGACTTTAAATGAGTCATTGCTGGAGAGGTAGTCTGAATATTTTAACCCTTTAAAATCAGACATTTTTTCAAAAAATCCAATAAGTATCCCAACTCTCTGCAAAAACCTGGACTTGATGTTCAACTCTTTATAGTCAGCGTCGGTGATTGCATAGCCAGGGGCTATTTCTTCGAAAACTTTAGTGAATGTTCCAAGTTCCTTGGCGGCGTACTCTTTCAGCGTTTTTTCAAATAATACTGCAAGTCTCATTTTCTATTACTAACTTTTATAAGCATACTCTTATTTTATAAACTATTATGAGCCATAATTATGGTCGTAAAATCTTCCATTTGATTCTTGGCGTAATACTCGGACTATTAATAATCTACGTGAGGAAGCGTTATATCATTGCAGTGCTTACAGGATTAATCAGTGCAGGAGTCCTTATCCGATTATTCTTATTGAAAGGATTCAAGTTCGGAGTGGTTGAACATTTTCTAAGATGGTTCGGCAGGCCTAACGAGATAGGAATGGGTGCAATGTTCTTCTTCATAGGCGCTCTTATCTCCATATTATTCTTCCAGAGGGAGTACGCAGGAGTAGGAGTGCTAGTTCTCGGGATAAGCGACGGGTTAAGCGCCATCTTCGGAATGGGCTCAGTGCACAAATTATACAATAACAAGAGTTTTGAAGGGACTATCGCATTCTTCATCTCCTCTTTCATCATAATCTTATTCTTCGACACATTATTCCAGGCAGTTGCTACATCACTCCTATTGTCATTAATAGAGCTGTTCAGCCCCGTAGATGACAATATAATAATACCTCCATCATGCGCATTAATAATCAGCCTGCTTAGGTGGTAAGAAAAAAAATACTTCGTTATTTGTCGACTAATAAATTTTTAACTAAGGTCGTACTAATATTCTGTTTATGTCTGAGCTTTTTAGAAAAATATGGCACGCAGGCAGCGGAATATTACTGGCGTTCATCATCTACTACCTAGGACCCACTTTTTTCCAGGCGGTTGCGATATCCGTGATAATATTCCTGATGATTATAAGAGTATTAAAATCCAAGAATTACACCATTCCGTTAATAGATAATTACTTGAGCGCTTTTGGCA
The DNA here is from genome assembly GCA_902385255.1 of Candidatus Tiddalikarchaeum anstoanum. GTDB lineage: Archaea > Nanobdellota > Nanobdellia > Tiddalikarchaeales > Tiddalikarchaeaceae > Tiddalikarchaeum > Tiddalikarchaeum anstoanum. The sequence goes on from CABMEV010000001.1 coordinate 9,745, forward strand.
GAGGCAGGGAATTAGGTGACACAGCAATGTACTTCCTGCTTGGAGCGTTTATAGCCACGCTTTTTTTTGAAAAAAGCATTGCAGCAGTATCAGTGCTAGTCTTAGGCGTCAGCGATGCGTTAGCGACGCTCGTTGGAATACACGGAAGGCATAAGTTGTACAAGAAGAAGACACTGGAAGGCTCAACAGCATTCTTCATCTCATCATTCCTCATAATCAACTACTTCTACGGATTCTTCATTGCAATAATAGCAGGACTCTCATCAACCCTTGTAGAATTATTTGGAGGATTCGATGACAACATAGTAATACCTCCTCTTTGCAGTTTAATAATACAACTCCTGAAAATTATCTAAAAATCAGCAATTTGTTTCCAATATCTTAGGTAATTCTTCTAATTCTTCATACCCTGTTTTAGAATATTTATAATATATAAGATTAAGGCGGTTTGAATTTATTGTTTCGTTTACAGTATTTAGCAATTTTTTATCGTCATCTATAAAACAAACTTCTTTCTCTTGATTATCTTTGAGTAATTTATCAATTACTCCTGACTTCCAAGAGAAATAATTGTCAGGATCAGCTTTTTCCGGAAAATAGATTATCTTATTCTTATCAATTTTAATTTTCAGCTTTTCGTTATCAATCTCATACTCTTTATTAAGTAGAGATTCTGTAAAATCTCCAAGCAAAATACGAGTCCTGCCTGTAAGAATATAAATAGGAACATTATTTTCATTAAGCTCTTTAATGAAACGCACTATTGCTGGATTAAGTGCAGTCACTTGTTTAGCATAATCTGCAAAGAAATATTTGAAATCATCTTTTTTTACATGAGACTTATCTATACCATCTACTGCATTGTAAACACAGACCCCGTCAAAATCGAGTACATAAATAACATTCTCAGTCTTAACAGGTATTTTTACAGGTTTTAATGTTTTTTCCAATTCACCAATTATCGCTTTTGAATCAACCATTTTTAACCACTCTTTTGTAGCTTATTTTAAGCTGCTATTTCATAGCTAGGAAAAATTCTATTTAAAAAAATTTATGGCTTCTATTTAACTTTAAAGTTAGAACTGTTTATAAAAAATTTAAAGTGCCAGCACTAAACAAGTATTTAACTTTAAATACATTTTCTTCAGCAATTAACAATTAAGGATGTATTTACACTGATTTTTAAACTCAATCTTAACTAGTATAAGTTAACGTTAAATCAAAATTTTTTCAACAATTGTTAAATCTATTATACGCACCGGGAACTTTTCAAAATCATCCATTGTTATCCTCGGGCAGGCGGTGTTAATCAATAAGTCAAGCCCTTTGAAATTTAAGAATTCATCAGGGTCAACGTTGTCAAACATAAACAAATAAACATTCTTACCAATCTTCTCCAACTCTTTTTTAATCTCCAACGCTTTTCTAGTATTATTCTGGCCGGGTTTTGTGCTGATTATTATCCCGACACTTTTAGCATTCTTAACCCATTCCCTGCCCAAAACTTCCCTCAGTTTGAACCTCTTAATATCATTGTCAGTTATCTCACTAAGAGCCATAGAGTAAGGGTTTAATGTTAATACTTTCTTATCAGGATAAGAATTCTTAATATTTAACGCGTGGAATAATCCGTCGCCTATGAATATTACGGTGCCGCCTTTGAAATTTTCAAGCACTCCTGCGTCGCAGCCAAGCACTAAACCCTTGACTTTCACGTTAATCTTCTCCAACACAGATTTAAATTGTGAAACCGTGACTACTGCCTTGTCGCCCTTTATATCATCAACTAATTTTGTTATCTTTTCATAATCCGCTTTAAACGTTATGGGTGCATAGATTACATTCATAAAGATTTAAATATAGTTGGTTATTTATTTAATTAATGGTGGACCAGCAAGATTTGCTTAATCAGATAGAAAAGAGCACATCGCCTTATAGTGCGCAATCAGGCAATCCTGAACAGCAGGCAGCACAGCCGAATTATCCACAAACTCAACAATATCCTGAAGAACCACAACAAATATACACTCCCGCTCAGCAGGCAGCTCCGAAAAAAACATTATTAGACATACTAACACAAGTATCTTATATAGTTCTAGGAATCGTAGCTGTAATCATAGCAATCCTGCTATTAATGTCAAATCTCAAATAAAAAAAGAATTTCATTCTAATGAAGTTAATAATTAATACGGAATGGCAGAAGATATTCCCTGATACTGTAAGTTCTGATATTCATTCAACGTACGGCGTTATCAAGAAAGAGGACATTAACACCAAGAAAAACAGGATTATCACAACCCATAATAACAATCCATTAATCATTGCAGAGCCAAACTTCAGAGACTTATTCAAGAGCATAAAGAGAGGTCCTCAGATAATAACGTTAAAGGACGCGTCAATCATAGCGTCCGAGATGGGGTTGATGCAGGGATACAGAGTTGTTGATTCAGGAGGGGGAAGCGGAGCCCTAACCTGCTTCTTGGCTAACATTGTCGGACCAAAAGGGAAAGTTTATTCTTACGAAATTGAAAAAAAGTGGTGCAGTATAATAGAAGAGAACGTTAAACTCTTTGGCTTTGCCAATGTGGAAATCATTAACAAAGACGTATTCCTCGGCGTATCCGAGAAAGATGTTGATGCTGTTAACCTGGACGTGCCAAATCCTTGGGAGGCAGTAAAAATAGTTGAGAAAATTTTAAAGAACAGCGGAGTACTCACTGTTTACGTTCCAAACACCACCCAGCTTACAATTATGTCGGAGAAAGCAAAAGGTAGCACCCTGAACTTGGTGCGCGTCATTGAGACAATAGAAAGGGAATGGGTTGTAAATGAGAGAATATGCCACCCGAAATTTGACATGTTAGGCCATACAGGTTTCATAATGGTGTTTCGAAAAATAGATTTAGGAGGTGCTTAGATAAAAATGGCATTAAAATATGAGGATATGAAGGTTAATGTTGAATTAATGAAGAAGATGGTTGAGAATAACCGAAACTGTCTCTGCAAGTTGAACACTCCATGTCCATGCAACGAATTCCTCGGTAAAAGAGAATGCGTCTGCGGAATATATAAGAAAAAATGATTAATATTCCGATATATGAATCGCAATTCTTTTAAATACTCTATTTCTTCCTCTTTACTTATGAATAATAAAGCAATTACCCCAGTTATATCAACTATCTTGTTAATCATGTTAGTTGTTGCGATAACTGGTGGTGCATGGTATTGGATGACTAGTGTACAAGGAAACCTACAAGAAAATGCTGGTTCAACAATAGAACAAACAAGCGGCATGAGTGCTACACAATTCTCAATTGTTAGTACAATATGCAACGCTACAAATAACTCAGTAACTGTAGTGCTAATGAACTCAGGACAACAAGCATTCAGTGCAACTGCAAAAGTAATATCAACATTAAGTTCAATCAGTGGAACTGTATTACAGACAGATGCAGCAGGAGTTTCAGTGGCAAGCTTAGCAGCAGGAACAGCACAAAGTATAGTATTAGGATTAACTTATGACATACAACCAACTACAGCATACAGTGTAAAGTTAATAATAGGCAGCTCACAACAGACTGCAACTTGTACAGCAAACTAAAAAAAACTAGTAATTTTTAATTTTACTTTTTTTTCTTTTTTTATAACATTTTATCCCTGACAGATATATATCGTAACTATTACTTATTAGGGGAATTTTTATCCGAAACGTTTTAATAAAAGATCACTTTGTTATTCACTTATGGTTGACGACTCTAAAAAAGATGAAAGCAAATCGAAAGATGAAATTAAATCATCAGATGAGCGTAAAAAAACTATAAAAACCGAAAGCGACGAAGTTGTTTCTGAAATTAAAGTTTTGGAAGACTTGCCGGGCGTCGGTGAAAAAACAGCTGAAAAGCTTCGCGAAGCAGGATTCTCAGATATAATGAGCATAGCGGTAATGCCAGCCGGACTATTATGTGAAGTTACAGAGATGACTGAAAGTGCAGCGCAGAAAGTAATAGGCGGAGCAAGAGCAGCTTTAAAAATGGGATTCATGAGCGGTAACACGCTATTAGACAAGAGAAATGACGTTGGCAGGATAAAATTCCAAAGCCAAGAACTAAACACATTATTCGGAGGAGGCATAGAAACCCAGGCTATATCAGAATGCTTTGGACAATTTGGCAGCGGAAAAACACAAATAGCTCTCCAACTAGCAGTTAATGTTCAATTGCCTAAAAAAGACGGAGGATTAAACGGCTACGCAGTAATTATAGACACTGAAAATACATTTCGTCCTGAACGTATAGTACAGATGGCAGAAGCGTTAAAACTTGACCCTAAAAAAACATTGGACAAAATCAAGGTAGCACGTGCATACTCATCAGACCATCAGATGTTATTAGTTGACAAGATAAGCGAGTTAATCGAGAAAGAGAAAATACCAGTAAAACTCGTAGTTGTCGACAGCTTAATGGGATTATTCAGATCAGAATTCGCAGGAAGAGGAACCTTGGCAACAAGGCAGCAGAAACTCAACCGCCACTTGCATGACCTGCAAAGATTAGCTGACAGACATAACTTAGCTATATATGTAACAAACCAAGTAATGGCTAAACCTGACATATTCTTCGGAGACCCAACACAAGCATGCGGAGGAAACGTACTCGGACACGCATCAACTTACAGAGTATACTTAAGAAGAGGAAAAGGAGACAAGAGAGTAGCCCGAATGATAGACAGCCCATGCCTCCCTGAATCTGAATGCGTCTTTAGGGTTGGACAAGAAGGAGTCAGGGACTAAATATTTTTTTCTCTAATTTTTTTTACTTTTTAAATTTAATCAGCTTCGCACATTAATTAGGCATAATATTTGAGTTTATGTGCAGAACAGGGTTTATGTGTAAAGCTGGTTAATCCGATTCTTTTTTAAATACTAACTTTTTGTTTTTAAATCCATGAGTAGTTGCAGTTGTACCGGCTTAAATTATACCACTAATCCCAGTTATAACTCTTCTCTATCAGCCTATGACATTATCAGCTTTGACTCATCAAATAATACACTTTCAAAATATGAAGCTATAAAGAATGACTGCTCAAAATACTTGAACGATTATAATTCAACTATTGAACAGGCAAAATTCATTCACTCATACGTTCAGAATAACATTTACCATAATTATTCCACAAATCAGTCATCGCTTGAGAAACTGATTGATTCAGGGGAAGGCAACTGCCTCTCAGTAACATCACTTTATTACTTGCTGGTCAAGGATTTAGTTAAGAACGCTGATATAAAGATAGTGACGCCGAAAGGGCATATCGCTGCAATGGTTGAAGGGAAATTCGTTGAAAATACGATAAAAAACGGATTTGACATATACTTCAACAAATCATTCACCGTTCACGAGAATGGAGAAGGAGCAATTCTTGCAGCGTTGTACAATAATAAGGCTGCAAACCAGACTGACAAACATGACGCGTTGCGATTATATGAGCACTCATTAAAATATAACACTAACATGATTGATGTTTACTCAAACTTGGCGCAGATATACTCAAACATAGGCAGCGAGTCTTTAGCCAGGGAATGCCTGAATAACATCAGCCGCTTAAATAACAGCAAGGTTATACTGCAGAGAATGCCTAGTTTCGAATCATTCAACATACTTAAACTTAACAATAATCCAATAAAACCTAAACTTGGTGAACCTTCAGAAACACACACTAAAAAAGTTGGAGGTATAGAACTCGTCTTAATAACTAACTCTGAACCTTTGAATATCACATTTAAGGAAGAAAAACCGATTGATTACTACATTACAGGCTATTTTGACAATAAGTACAAGTACTTCCGAAAAGGCAACGAGTACTCTTTCTAAAACGCTTAAAAATACAGGCTTACTATTAATTTTTTAATGGTTTACCCTGCTAAGTGGACTTGCCCTAACTGTAAAAAACTAGTATTCGAAAGCAAGTCCTGCAAGTTTTGCGGACTTAAATTCCCAATGCATTACCCAAACCTGTGGCACTGCCCAAACTGCGGAAAACTTATTGACAATTCAACTCATTGCAATTCATGCAATTATCCGAACATTTTAGAATACCCTAAATTGTGGCACTGCACTAAATGCGGAGAACTTGTGAAAATGCAGGAGAAGTGCCCAAAGTGCGCCAGCCAAAAAGTTATGCATCCTTCTTCAACTCAAGCATTGAGTTCGTTAAGTAAACATGTAAAAAGATTAAAACCCCAGTACTTAGCGCTGCCATTAAACATAATCCTAATCATAATTGCATTAGCATTCATATCAAACGTGCTGGTGCGCCATGTAGTCATAAGCCAGCCAAACAATGTCACTTACAAGCTTGGCGGTGCAAGCATGGAACTCCCTATGTGGAGTGTTTTAGAAAGAGGGGATTCAAGCATATTCCTGCAGGATTTAGGCACATTGCAGAGCATGAACTTCTTCATCCATACGCCTTACTACTCTTTGCCATCGAGCGAACTGACCAAGATTTATGACAGCATATCAAGACAGACTCCTGCAAATATCAGTTCAGAGTATGATTATAACAACTGGCACGTATTATGCTTCGATGCTTCATCATACAATTCCTGCATCAGCATTGCGCAATGCGACGGCAACAACGTATTTGTACAACTAATATCTTTTAACAACAACTTTAACCATACCCTATTTTATTCAACCCTTAACTCTTTATGCTGCAACTGTTAACTTGTTACTCTTAGTTAGTGGTGATTTTAATGTCACCCTCAGGTAATGGCTACATCTTTTTATAAACAGAAAAATCCCGTCTTAAGGCCCTGATGATAAAAAGAGATTATATGATTAGATGTAAAAGGTGTAATATTCCTTACAAACCTGAAAATGTAAGCAGGATTAGAACGTGCATTTATTGCAGAAAATCAGAGGTCTCTTCAAGAACAGACAGGTTGAAGATACTAGTGAATGATATTAAGAATTATTACGCTTCACACCACATTTATCCTTCAACAGATATTGTAAAGACTTGGATTAACCTGAAATTCGAAGTTTCAGACAGCACTGCAGATTCTTATTTTAAAGAATTAGCCAAAATTACAGTTGTCCGGGAAGCAGATGAAAAATATATAGAACAAGTTAAGATTCCAGCAGTCAGCACAAACTACTAAGCTTTTTTTTATTTAACGTTATTTAACAGCCAGTAAACACTAAAACCGCTTACGCAGCCTATGATGAATCCGAGTACTACATAAATAGTAACATTCATAGCCCCAAGAGAGACTGCAAATAATATACTCATCGTAAGCATTCCAATGCTAATACCAAGTAATGTTGAAATAGTCATTAATACAGTATTCATAATTTAATCCTTAGATTTGGCTTTTTAATAAACCTTACGCTACAAAAAATCTTTCAATTTTTTGCAAGGATTTAACGATTCAAACTCCTTATCCAAGGTTTTAACACTCCTAAGATACTTCGGTATATACTTATGAAAAAGTCTTGTATTCTTCCTCTCTTTAACATACTGCGAGTCGTAAAAAGTATTCCATAACTCTGAATTATCAACCTCTAAACTTTTAGCCAAATCATTATCAGGAAGCAATGATTCATATTTCCTAATTACGTTTTCAACTTTGTCATTATACACGCTTAAAGGCTCGCCTTTCCTGGTTAAATAAGTCCTGCCTAAGTGTTCAATCATTATGTAAAAGTCCGGGAACCTTTCGGAAAAAAAAGTTATTATATGAGGAGTAAACTCTTCCTCAATCCGAGTCCATAATATTCCTTTACTTGAGATGTTAAACCTGGCAAACTGTATGCTCTTATAATATTGGTGAATCATGAAAAGTCACCTATCCTTCTCTGCACTGCACCATTAATATCCAAGTAAGGAAGCGCCCGTTTAACAACGACGCCTAAGCTTTTTAGCTGTGCTAGTTTGGTTATGTTTTTCATAATTCTGTAATCCGTTATTCTTTTAACACTGACTGGGCCTATGCCTGGGATTTTAAGCAGTTCTTCGCATGATGCAGTGTTGGGATTAAGGGGATATTTTAACAGTTTATCAGCCAGGAATATCTTAGGGTCGCCTTCAGGCAAGTTTTTATCATCGGAAAATATTAGTTTAATATTGTGAAATTTCACGCCGTACTTTCTCATTAAGAAATCAACCTGGTATAATCTATGCTCGCGCTCAAGCGGAGTCTTTGGAACATGCTCTAACGGCGTTTTTGGAACTGGCAGGAAAGCGCTGAAATAAGCACGTCTCAAGTTCATATTCTCATACATCCAATTAGTCCTGTTTAATAATTCATAGTCTGATTCGCCTGCGCATCCAACTACGAATTGAGTGGTAGTGCCTGAAGGAACGTTCTGTTCGCGCATAATCCTGAACGTCCGTAATAAGTCTAACTTGTACTCTTTGACGCTGCTTAGTTCAGACATTCGCGAAGAATTCGGAGTTTCAAGGTTCAGGCTTATCCTGTCGCTCAAGCTCGCCGCCTGCTCTATCAAATTCCTGCTTGTTCCGGGAAGAATTTTTAAGTGCACGTAGCCGTTGAACGAGTACTTATTCCGCAATAATTCCACTGCAGTAATCATCTTCTGCATTGTGTAATCGCTGTCTTTCACGATACCGCTTGACAGGAAGAATCCTTCAACGTAATTCTGCATGTATAACTGCATGAATGACTTGGCTAACTCTTCAGGCTCGAAGCTTGTTATATTCTTGTTGCAGTTAGTGCTGTTACCGCAGTACTTGCAGTCATGGTTGCAGGAATTAGTGTATAATACTTTAAAGAGAGTTACGCACCTCCCATCCGGAGTGAAACTTTTGCATATTCCAGGAGCTATAGTCTTCCCTAAGTTTCCAAAACTTTTACTCCTATTGCTTGCACTGCTCGCGCACAAATCGTACTTTCCAGCATCGCCTAATATTTTAACCTTCTCTAAAGTATTCACAAAATAAATAGAAAATAATTAGAAATAAGTTTTGCAATAACAGTTCCGTTATTGCAGAGCTAAATATATCATGTAAGCAGCGTATACGCATCCAGCGACTAGTACACCTTTAAACTTATTGACATCTTTTGGAATCCCGTTGAGTACAGGAAGGTGTATCCTTTTGCCCCAATACTTGTCAGTCTTACTTTCAGCCTGCCAAGGTTCAACGTTCGGTATTGTTTCCTGGGTTAAGTTGCTCACCAGGAAGCCTTTAACTTTAATATTATCCGCTATTTCGCAAAGCATATTGTCCAATGTTAATGAGATGTCTTTGACATATTCAGGTTTCACGCAGGCGAATTCTGAAATCTTAGTCGGGCTTTTTCGAAGGTAGTGGTGCTGCAAGTAATACCACGCGGATGCTATATCCGTTCTCGCGTAAGCGTCTACAGGAATGGCTTTTGAGATGGCGCTGCTGATATCTTCAGCGATGTCAAGCATTATTTTGTGGCTTATTTTTTTGGGTGTTTCAATTTCTAAGTTTACTGCATAAATTACTGATTTTTCCATGAAAGATTGTCTAATAATAAGTACTTATAAACTTTTTACTTAGTCAGTTGACGAACGGCTTCCTGAAGGTTCACAGCGTTATTGATAATTTTATTTTTCTTGATTAAGCCTTTAATATTATGCCATTTTTCAAAACTGCACCAGGAATCATCCTTGTCAAAATATTTGATTAATTCTTCATCCCTCGTGTTTTTCGTGTACTGGTTTATTATCAAAGCCATCATTATGAGCGTTCCCGGCCAGCCTAACAGTGTTGTCGGGAATTCAGGCCTGTGGCCGCATATATCGACTCCAACGACGTCCTTGTTCTTAATTATCTTATTAGTCGCCTCTAATACATCTTTTAATGTTACTTTGTCATCGCCATGCCTTGCCCAGTATTCACTATTAGATATGTCTGGGCCGTAGCATTTCCCGTAGGTGTCATACGTTATGACATCCAAGTCATATGACACGTACACTTTTTTACTGATTAAGTCTAGTTTGTTTTCTAATGAGTCCATATTTCTTCCAAGCACTGTTATATTGTCAGGGAATTTATTGCCGACTTCACCGTATCCTAATCCTGCTATGAGTATCCTGCTGTTTTTGAAGTGGTGGTTATAGAATGCTGTCCAATTCGCGCATCCGATGTTTTTCGCACTAAAATCATATACTTTTTGATAATCGGAATGCTGGTCGAATAATATTAAGTCATGTTTGACTCCGCTTTGGAATAATTCATTGTTTAAGGAAAGTGTAAGGCTGTGATAATATCCTGAGCCTGAGAAAAAAAGAGTGCCTTCATGAGCTGTACTATCGCAGGGGAGTATTGGCTCGTTTTCAGGAAGGACATTAAGCCTCTTAACTCCTAATACTAGCTTCTTAATCCAATTCTTATTATAATACTTTAAAGCCATGAGTTAAATAGCTTAAAATTTATTATTATAAACTTTTAGTTTTTTTTTAACGATTATTAACATCATAATTGCGTGTTATATTCGCGCTTATATTGTGCAATAATCTCATTGCACATATCGTTTATTGTTTCTTGTGCAGTCTTTTTATGACTAATAATATCTGACATTGACTTGTTAATCATTTGGTTAATTGACATATTGGTTAAAGACTTAGATTGTCCTGTAATTATTTCATCAAGTGTAACGCTTTGTTGGATTGACCCGCCTGATATTTTAATAAATGATTCAAATTTAATAATTTCATCTTTGCTTAAAACATTATCATTTTCTATTTTTTTAATTATCACATCATAAAGTTCTCGTACGGATAAGTGCTTATCAAATGCGTTTTCAGCGCATCTAATCATTGACTTGACATCATTATTTTCATTATATTTGTTAAATGCGAAAATAGGTTTAAAGTCCTCCAAGTCAGACAAAGTTTCATTATATAATTTTGTCTCCTTAAGTTCCTTGTATATTGATAAAGCAACAGTTAAAAACTGAGCTTCAACATTTCTTTTTGCAATATTCATCAGCCTGTCTTTATTACTGCTTAATACACCTAACTGATTCATTTTCGAAATTATTAATTCATATGTATCACACACAGATATTTCATGACTGTTAGCCCCGACTTTTTCAGCGTATCTAAGCATAGCATCAGACTCGATTTTTTTAGCGCATCTAAGCATAGCATCATCCAAATTTGGCTCATTTAAACCAGTTTGTAAATATAGATCTAAAGATAAATCAAGGTATTTGTTCTCAATTTTTTTAGCTATCCTTAACAAATTTGTTTCATTTGCATCCTTTTTTGAGCCGTATAAGGCAATCATAAAAATAGGATCTTCATCTTCCAATATTGCCATGATTTTAGGGTACATTCCAAATGCATCCTGTCCTGTTTCTATTAATATGTTTGCAAGTTTTTTATAATTTAAATCTAATACTTGTTTACGGTATTTTTCAAGCTCAGCTGATTCGTACTCCTTCTTGTCAAGGTATTTGATTACATCTTCAATACTGTTAGCGTATATAGCTGCGAATTCAGCATCGTCATGGGAAGTTACTTCCACTATTTTTTGTATTATATCCTCAACTATATTCTCGCCGAATTTGTTGCCAAAATGCTTATACCTGTACCAGTTTCCAATATGAGTGCTGAACATCTCCTTGCTGCTCATTTTATTATTCATATCCTCATAACGTTCAGTTTCAACCAGAACTACATCAGTAGGTTCTTTGCCTATAGTGGGCTCTGTTTCAACCCATCTCCCTTTTTTATGAACTTCAGTATTTTCAAAAACTCCATGAGCCTCATAATCTATGTTTATAAAACTTAAAGGCAGGACTAACCCGTGAATGCACGTGGAGTAATCAAATATTTTAACCTGCCCATTTTTCTCAATATAAGGGCTGAAATTTAAAAAAGAGCCATTGTCAAATATTGCAAGGCCTGCATTGCTCCCGAACTTGGTTGAAATAATACTGAACAAGGCATAATATTTATTACCTTTTTCACAATAACCTATCCTTACTCCAGGTTCTGTAAACATGCCATACTCTTTAGTTATTACTTCAGCAGCTTTTTCAGGAGTATACTTGGACTGCGCATCATAAATGAACTGGTCTTTACTGGATTCATAATTGTTAAAATCATTAATTATGCCTTTAAACTCTTCAAGAGTCATTTTTGGAAGTGGAGTTTGAATTACTGCTGGACGCTGATTTTGCTGCTGATTATTCTGTTGTTGATTATTCATATTTAGATTATTATATTGATTTAATATATTATTTAAATATGAATTATTATCCGAGTAGTCCATTATAAATAATAATTAAGGAAAAATAGTCCTTAAAAAGATTACTTTTTGCACCCTTCAGCTTATTGCATGCTTGTTCCACTGCAGTATTTTGAGGTGCACATAGCCGTTTAGAACGAGTAATTTAATCGAAAAACCTTTAAGCAACTTAATCTAGTTTACCAAACATGTTTAATAATGAAGAATCAGAAGCTTTAGAATGGTTAATTACTAAAGAATATGGTTTAGGCAATCTCATAAACGTATTTGATACTTACTCTTTGCTTGACATTATAACCAATATAACTAATGATAAAAATTTATCCGATGCGATGAAAGAAAACATAGTTAAACAGTATTCTAATCCTGTAATTAAAACATATCATTTAACCTTCCAAGATTATATTGCCCGGCTTAAGGATTCGTTTTGTTATATTGTTGAACATAACAATGAATATGATACAATTAATTTCCAGCAAAATATGAATAATGTTAAAACTTATATTAATAATATTGAAAACACTGATAAAACATCTAACAAAACTACTATTTTTCCGGTAAATTCGGATTTAGTAACAATTACCGAAGATGAAGATTTTATGAAATTTGCCGAAAAACACTTGTCCCCTAAAAAATTAGTTTATTATCAAAAATTGCTTTTAGAAAAAGCACCAATTAACGCACAAGATTTTAGTATTAAATTAGATAAGTCGAGAAATGTCACATCAAGTTACCTTAATTCTTTTTGGAAAATGGGTCTGGCAGATAAGATTCAAGCTATTGATGGACAAATGCTTTTTATTGCAAAAACAAAAAAACAAAGTGCTGATTAATTACTCCTAAAAATAAATTTAGTACTCTTCAGGCTTGTTTGGAGTCTCATAATCGCTTGGGAGCGCAGTTGGGCTTCCTCCACCATGCCATGTCAGTCTTGGACGCACCTGTACAGGGTAGACGTTCTCAGTCTTATCATCCATTATCAATGCTGCACCATTAAGCTTCGGCAAATCATTCATTGATTTAGCCACGCTTCCAGGCGTGTACGCGCTCATTACTTCTCCTAATGCGTTCAGGTCAAGTTCTGCAGTTAACCTGTGGCTGATTACTATATCTGACTGAGTTATCGCGTCAGTGTGAATCTTCCCTGGCTGCTGAGTTGCAATAACCAAGTTCACTCCAGGCTGTCTTCCTTCACGCAGTATCTGGATAAGAGGCTGAGTGGCTAATGTTACCTTATCTTTCGGGAAGAACTCGTGGCCTTCATCAACGAACAACCATACAAGAGGTATCTCTTTAGCCTGCTCTTCCGTCTCGCCCTCCTCTTTTGAGGATTTAGCGCTGCTAAAATAAGTAAACTGTTTGTTCAACTCCTGCAGTTCTTCAAGCTTTCTTACTACCATACGATTCTCCAATAATCTCCTGCATACTATCCCGATAACCAGGCTCCTAATATCGAATCCTCCGCTGGCGCTTGCGTAAACGCTAATATCTATAACACTCATCTTGCCTCTCTTTACGAATTCCTGAAGAGGTGTTGCATTAATGTCAAATAATCCCCAGCCTTCTGCACTTTCAAACCTGTTGTATGACGCGCTTTTAACCCTATTATCATTCGTCTGGTCAGCCTGTATAATCTGTTTTATATCATCAAGAGAGTAATTCCTGTTTAATTTCTTGGCAAGATTTATCGCCCTCTCAATGCAGACTCCTATATCGCTGGCAAGTTCAAGGTTGAATAAAGTGCACCACTCAGGTGCGCTTAAATCAGTAGGATTAATGGTGAATGGTTTATCAACAGGAACACCCCTGTCCTTGTAATAATTATAATATCCTGAAGGCACGTATACTATTACCTCATTCTCAAATCCTACAGGTGAAAGCTTCCACTTATCCAAATCATCAGATTGCTTGTAATTAGGGTACTTCGTCGTCCAGTACACACCCATAGTGTCGAAGAATAACATCCCTATGTTTTTCCTGACAAAATCTGGCAGTGCGAGTATAGCTTCAGCCATGACTCCCATTGTGTAAGATTTTCCACCACCTCTTTTTCCAGCTATTAATACTGCGTGAGAAGTATTGACATCCATGTAAATATTATTGGCCAAACTGGTAGTCTTGCCCATTGTTACGTACATCTTGCCAAGGAGTGCTGAAGCGTCAGTTCCTAATTTCAAGTACTCTTTTCTTAAACGTCCAAGAACGATATCGTAGCCCATTATAGTATGAACATAAATATTGAGTATTTAAATAAGTTAGTTTCCTTTTTAGAATGAATCTACAGGTTCTTCTTCTATTGTTGATAATAATTCTTTTAACAATTTGTCATTAAAAGCATCAGGGTTACTCTTATAATCCTGCAATAATGTCCCTATTCCTCCTGCAATCTCTGTTGATAAAACAGGCTGCGGAAATTCCGCGTCATCCAAATAGCTTGATGTGTAAATGCTTACATTATCTAATTTTTCTTGGTTTAATAATCCTTGAACATCATAATATATCGTTAATGTCCTTGTCGGCGCAATTATATCTATCTTTTTCCCGTTTCTGGTGAATTTGTATACTTCACTTCTTAACTGTGTTAAATCTTCAGGTGACTTAGCTACACTTTCGAAATTCTTCGACAATACAATCAATAACGCTTCCACATTTTCATTCATGAGAAATATAAGGTTAGGAATTATGATTTATAAAGTTTCTTAAAAAAACTTAAACTCTGGTTTTATTCTAATTCATACTCTATTTTATAATCAGCAGAGTTTTTTGCTTCCTTGGCTGAAAAATGTGACATTATATTATTTTTAATCCAGAAGTTTGAAAAAGTTGTTGCGAATCTCAGTACACTAATTTCAGCATCCAGTGTTTTGTCATTATATACTTTTTTACAAGGCCTCTTTTCTGAAGTAATCTTATAACAAGAGTTTGATTCTATTAATGACTCTATACACTCCTCTTCAGCTTTGTTTTCAGGGCGAGCGTACTTGAATTCTTTCTTGAAGTTATCTGAGTATTCAATTAGTATTTTCATTTTAAGAACGTTCATAATATTTTGGTTTATAAAGTTATTTCAACGTGTTGTTTTCTTGGTTCATTTTAGAATTTCTATTAATGTTCTTTTAATTATTTCAATTATGTTGTCTTTTTCCAATCCTTGATTAAAAGCGGTTCTTAAAAAACTTAATTCTTTTAACAGAGTATCATAATAAATATTAATATTGTACTTATCACTAATATATTTATTAATGCAGTTCATGTTCTCTAACTCTTTTTCACAAATATATATATTTTGCTCTGTTACTAAATTTGCTTGTTTTAATTTTTTTGACAAAGCTCTTACATCTTTAAAGTTTTTATTCAAATTGTCTATATTTAAAATCTGATAAATTCTGGACAAATAGGACATTATTGAGTTATATAGTAAATAAGTCTGTCCTGTTCCTTTACCGAATACGAAATCCAAAACTTTGACAAGACTAGTCTCGTCTCTTAAATCTATACTTGGCTGAATAAGAGTATTATTATATATTATTACGTCAGCACACTCTATTCTTCTAATTGCGGAAATAGTGTTTACAAAAGAGAATATGTTTCTTCCATCAGTCATATAAAAATCCCAAGGCATATATCCTACAACATTTTGGATGAGGACTTCTTTGAACGTGAATGTCTCATTTTCTAATAAAACTATTAATATTTTCTTCCCAATATTAGAATCAACAGTCTTTCTGAACTTCAGAAAATCATCAATAATTAAAGGTTTAACTTTATCAGATGATAAAATTATAATCGCATTATAAACAAGGAATAAGTCTTTAAGAAAGTTAATAAAAGGGTTTTTGTCATCAGGTATCATTAATGATTTAGCAGTATTAGAAGCAGATTCTACAGTACTAATTAGATTTATATAATATTCAATTTGTGCCAAGAAAGGGGAATCATTAAATCTATCATTAATTTTTTGAATATCCTGAGCCAAATTTTCTTCAACAAGATAATTTTCAGCTATAGATTTTTCAGGATTGAAAGAACTATTTATTCTGTCTAAATACTCCTTAAACTGCTTGATTAATTGTCCAGAGTTAATATAACCAATATAGCTTTTTTTAACAAGTTCCCCGAAGGTTAAACCTAGTAAGTTAGCCACTTCATTAATATTATAATTCCCAGGGAAATATCTAAGAAGTTCATAATTATTATATGAAGGCTTCATATAAGTGCCTAATTCATTTCTGCAAACTATCTGAAGTATACAACAATTATTTCCTATAAACGGGATTCTAGTCTGGTATTTTTTGCCTGTTTGGGTGTCAAATCTTTGCATTTTTAAACAAAGATCCCACGGAGTATCGGAAAATTCGTCTATTTTACCTTCATACACTTCTTCACCTCTAGCTCCGATCGCAGTGACTTTAACAAAGTAATTTACTGCTTTACTTACTGATTTTTTGAATATGGTGAAGTCGAACATTAAATTAATTAGTATTTCTTATATTAAATAATTAGTTCCATTTAATTACAAGAAGTCAGACAGCAAACACTTAAAAAATAATCACTTTCTTATTAAATTATAACTAATTTGCCGGGATGGCGGAGTGGTCTAACGCGTTAGTCTCGAAAACTAATGAGCTTCGGCTCGCGCAGGTTCGAATCCAGCTCCCGGCGATTTAAAAATTAGAATATGACTTCATATGTTAATTTAATCTAGTTGTTCTACACTTAATCGAATCTTTTAGTATGAAACACAGGATTATTCGGACAGTTTACAGATAATGTCGGAGTAGAACCCGGAAAAGATGATATACAACTACTGATATAAATTGCGTCTACTAATAAACTTAAACACATCCTTTAAGATATAGTCAAGGACTTTAGAGTCCCTGTCTTTTAATATATTCTTTAAACCCGATGATGATACATCCTTAACGTTTTCAGGCAACGGGACTGAACTTATCATATTAAGATAAGGATTAACAGACTTTGGAATTAGGAAGTCATCGTACGCCTTACCGCCTCTTTTTGCAACAAGCCAAGGGATTGAGAAAATCTTAGGGTAATCGGATTCATTATTTCCTTCAATCACCCTTGGAAACAAGTCAGCACCCATTACGCAAAAATAATTCAATTCCTCAGAAGGATGGAATTTTTTCAGCTTGTGAAACCAGTTCCTGTAAAAACCATCATTTATTACTCCAACACTCATAAAAGGCAGTCTTTGCTGCTCCAACCTTAACATGTATAATCTTTCAGCAAAACTAGCTCCACTAACCACTTTTCCTAAAGAATGATTTAATGTTATGTAAGATATGGCTTCGCTGCCGTCTACAAATTCTAAAGTTTTTTTCAATAACTCTTCATGGCCTATGTGAAAAGGATTATACGAACCGCCGCACAAAGTTACATTCTTGGAGTCATTCCTGCGCTTTAACGCAGGATAGAGTAGTACAAGTTCTACAGTATTAGAAATCATTAACTTATCCAGTACTGATTGAATCTTCTTTAATTCCTTTACCTCACTCTGGGTAGAAGTAATCATTAGGCACTCCTCCTCTTGTCTTATTATCCTGCCAGAGTTTGACATACTCCCTGCTAGACCTTCCTTGGATAGTGAATCCCATCATCTCAAGGGCATTATTTAACGAGCTTATGACATTCTTCGTCCCTGAACACCAGCTTGGAGAAAGCACAGAAGCAAATTTACCTATGAATGCCCTCCTGTTATACTTAGTCTCCCCAGTAAGCCTGGACAAGAAAGCAACAGCTCTGGCAGTTGGTAAATCCATATAGACAGGACTTGACAATAATAGCACATCAGATTTCATAACTAAGGGTTTTAAAGTTACCATCTGGTCATCGAATACGCATTCAGGCCTGCAATTCTTCTGATGGCCTCCGCACGCAACGCACTCGCTAATACCATCCAAGTCAACTGTTATATTATTATAATAAGGCCCGCTCCAATATCTGCTTAACTCTTCAACGATGAGCCTCTTGCTATCACCATTCTTTCTAGGAGAGCAATTAACACCTAAGACGTTAATAGTATCTACCATCATATTGGAGGATTCTGCAAAATTAGTTACGATGACATTAACATTCCTGAAAATTCCAAGATTCTGGTTTATGTAAATCTCCCTCAGATAATTATGAGGATTAATCTCGGGATTATCATAATCGAATATTACGGCTGAAGGCTTCCTATGCTGAGTGTACAACTCCTCCAATTTTTTAACAATACTATGCTGGTCTTTAACTAATAACGGCTCTAACCCGAGTTCAACTGATGATTTAATAATATCCTTGCAATTTTCATGGATTAAGACAGGAGAATCCGCGCATCCAATATTTGATGATATGGCTTCTTTAACGCTGTCATATTCTGAAACTTTCTCCCTAGGCATCACTCTGTAAAAATCATACCCTTTAACGACGCTTAACGAGCCGTCCCTTAATATACGCGTCATCTTTACAGCGCCAATATTTTCCCTTTCAGCAATTACGGATTTAACTAACATAATTAAGGCCTCAAGTGCAATAGTCCGAGCATGTTATCAAACTGTGATTTTAATTCTAAAAATCTTAAATGCAGAGTATCACTGACATCGAAACGCCTCACTTCATTATTATACATGTCGGAATTATAATAACGCCACTGCACTTCGAACATGAAATACCTCATCTTTGCAGCAACTAACTCGTTCTTAATAAGGAAAGGGGTCTTGCTGTCATAATGGTTGAAATCCTTCTCACTCACCATCCAGTAATAATCATCCCATAAGGGTGTTCCAGGAAAAGGCATAAGGAAGTTGCCGCAGACCATTTCAGGCTTTAACTCCTCAAAACGTTCATATAACAATTTGTAAAACTCTTTACCTTTCTCAACTTTGCTATTACTCACTCCCACTAACTTTGTAGGATCCACTATGAAAGAGAGATATGTGTATATATCATTCTTTTTCAGCCTGTCAACAGCGTCTTTCAATTTCTTATTCTTAGGATAATCTTTTGTAGGATCCTCTAAACCAAGACACACCATGTATACATTATTGTCGGAGAATGCATCAGCGACATCAGCAGTTATCCTGTCTGCCGATGCGAAAAGGTATAATTTTGCACCAGTCTCGTTGGCAATCTCCAATCTTTTCCTGTAATCTTTAAGCAAAGGGAAATTCTCATCCCTGAAAAACATGAACTTGTTTTTTGAATTGACATTATCCGCAGCATCTAATCTATCTTTAAGTACGTTGATTTCGCGGCTGAACGCGTCCAACGGTTTTGCGATTATTGAAGGGCCGAACATTACAGGAGTACAGCAAAAATCACAGCGGTAAGGGCATCCGAAAGAGCTGTTTACGCTGGTTGCCAAATCATCAACTTTCTTGTCAGGAATAACCTGCTGATTATTTCTTAAATCATACAGGTCATAACGGGGCGTATTCTTGAAGGATAACACTCCGGGAAGTATCCTGTCCTTGATAATCTCTGCTTCACCGCTCGGATTCTCGGTAATACTCTTTATTTCGCCATGAATCCTTACATTGCCATCATGAGGTATTGTTCTAAGAATCCTTCCGCTTACGTATTTTGCGTTGCCAACTTTTTCGCCGTCATAATGGCTTCTCTCGAATAATATGTTTTTCTGCGACAGCGTCGCTTCCAAGTCATCACACGGGCCTATGACTATTTTGTCTGCGAAGTTAAGAAACGCTTCAGGAAACATAGTAGGGTGGTATCCGCCAACGATTATTTTCCTAGTGTCCTGCTGCATTGCCCAGTGTTTAAACTCGTCCACACCTGCAATATAAACCGAGCATAAATATTTTTCAACTTCGGCATCGTTGAACCTTTTGTTAGTCCTTGAGTATTCAACATTATCCCCCGGAGGGAGGACGTTTAAGATTGAAGGCTCCAAGCCAAGAGTGTTATTATTTTCAGGAAATGACAAGCCTATTATTTTTTTACCCATCGCCGTAATCAGATTAAACTATTTTAATATTGAACTATATTATTTGTGTACCACTATTCAGATACGATTCTTATTTGCTTTTTTCACTTTTAATTTCTCAATAAATAAGTATAGTTTCTCCCACTTCACGAATACTATGATTACTGCAAAGAATATACCTAATATGTCTGCAATTATCCTTGCACCATTCACGTTAACGAACAATGACAGGTACGAGAACGCCTGGAATGAGACATCTATAAGAAGCACGTAAGATACGAACCTGCCTATTGAAAACCCTAAAAGAACAGGCAGTAATTTAATCTCCGAGAGGCCGAATGATATGAACAGGAAATTTGAAGGCACAGGTCCTAATGAATAAATCAAAGTCATTAGAAATACGGCAACGTTGTTGCTCCCGACTAATTTCCTGAAATAGTAAACGTTCTTTTTATGGCCCTCTTTTATGTATTTTCCTAAAAATTTAGAATAATAATACATCACGTACCGCCCTGTTAATGAGCCAAGCACTCCGAATGCCGCGATTGCAAACGTGTTTAAGCTCGGATAATTCACCTTTGAAATGCTTAAAACCAGCCATGTCGGGGGCATGAAAGCAGGAACGATGTTAATGATGAAAGATACAAACGCAATCTGCAAATAAACTATTAAATCCATACTCCTTAGTTAATAATAGACTAAGTTTTAAAAATACCGCTATCATATATTATATTTTAAATGGGAAAATCTCAGATTAATCTTTTAATAAACAAGTATGATGACTTGTTTTCAAGCTTTGACGCAAGGGAATATGATGCGAAATCAATATCTGATGATTTCCTAAACCAGTGCAGGAAGGCGTGCTTGGACAAGAAAGCAGGAGATATTGAATTATTAATAATGGTCAATGATAAGATACGAAGCCGGGTGACTGAGGAGATAATTAAGAAAAGGCTGAAAGGGCATTTTAGCAAACATTATTCAATGATTAAATCAGACAGGGCTAGGATTATCAGAAAATCATTAATTTTTATAACGTTAGGATTAATATTCTCAGTCTTAACAACGCTCACCCATTACTATATGGATGAACCTAAATCATTAGTTACAAGCATGATTTTGATAATCTTGGAGCCTGCTTCATGGTTCTTCCTGTGGGAAGGATTGTCTATACTGCTCTTCGAGCCTAGTAAGATAAAATCCGAGCTTGAATTCTATAATAAGATGTCCAATGCAGATATATTATTCGAGTCGCACAACATATTATTGTGAAAAATAGTAGGTAAAGATTTTTATATGTTTGACAACTAAACTTGTATTAATTTATGCATAAGAAATTAAAATTTCCATCGGTGAATCCGGTCTGGTTAAGGGTAATGGCTATCACTATCGGATTATTCTTCGTTTTCTTCTCCGATGCAATACTT
This sequence comes from Candidatus Tiddalikarchaeum anstoanum, assembly GCA_902385255.1. Classification (GTDB taxonomy): domain Archaea; phylum Nanobdellota; class Nanobdellia; order Tiddalikarchaeales; family Tiddalikarchaeaceae; genus Tiddalikarchaeum; species Tiddalikarchaeum anstoanum. Next base: position 31,363 of record CABMEV010000001.1, read on the forward strand.
AGTTATTGGGTTCCAGGATTCATACAGGATACTTTAGGCAATGCTTTCTTTATGGGATTAGTTTTGTCATTTTCGTCAATTATAGGACTACTTGCAGATTTATTATTCCCACAATTGTTAAAAGGGACGAGCGTGAAAAAATTAATGTTTTATGCGATATTATCGAGTGCAGTATTTGGAGGATTATTACTTTTATCAATATGGTACCCCTGGATTTTAATAATGCTCCTTGCAATGGCAGCGTGGGGTATATATTATGAGTTCTTAGGATTTGCAAACCAGCAATTCGTTGCAGAAACAGTTCCATTACAGCAAAGGTCCGGTGCTTGGGCAATAATTGAATTATTCCAATCTTTAGCATATTTCTTAGGTCCTTTAATTGCAGTTATGTTGCTAGAATTCACAAATTGGATAGTAATCTTAACTGCAATGATTATGACAATTATTGCTTATGTAATATTCATAACACTTAAATTGAAAGATTCTAACGTCACTACAAAAATTGAAGATATAAATTTAATAACAGAATTTAAACATTGGATTGTTTTAGTAAAACATGTATGGCCAATAGTGTTAATTAGTTTAATCCATGGATTCATAGACGCAACATTCTGGACTACAGGTGCTGTATTGTCAGAGAAATTGGCAGAACAGAACCCTCTGGGTGGATTCTTCTTGCCTGCATTCACATTGCCCACTTTATTTTTAGGGTTTATACTTGTGAAAGTGAAAATCTATACTAATAAGAAAAAAATATCAGAACTATTTTTGATAATTGCAGGAGTTTTCCTAATACTTCTTGGACTTAATTCTAACGTTGAGTGGCAACTAATTACTGCATTGGTTATTGGTATTATGCAGGCTCTTTCAGGTCCTTTAAGTGATGCTGTATACTCTGATATAATAGCTAGGATGGGCAGGGAAAGAAAGCACTTGATAGGATTATCTAGTTCTACAAGCAGTATTTCTTATATATTTGCGCCTGTAATTATGGGATTAATTGCAAGTTTTGTCGGTGAATCATTTACGTTCACATATTTAGGTATTGGAGTTTTAGTATTATCTATTGTTTTGTTAATATTCACACCTAGAAAATTGAAACTGCCTCAGAAAGAGATTAAAACGTGGAGTTAACTATTATTTTAGGTTTAATCTTAACATATTTACTTACTAACTTGTTTATGATTTTTTCAGCATCACGTGTTAATATTATAGTCTGCGCCAGACAGATACCCATTATATTTATAGTATAAACTTTATTCTGCAGCCTAATCTTCAAATGCTCAGAGCGCAGTTCTAAACTGCAAGAATCAACCCTAACCTCTTTAAGGTAATTATTGCCGCATAATGAGTCCAAATCATTTATTAAACACTCATCTATATAGAACTTTTTCCTCGATAAGTCATGATTGTAAATTTTCTCCTTCAGTTTTAACTCATCAGTGATTAATGCAATAGTTTCAAGACTCTCCTCGGGATTTTTATGCGCACTCTCCGATTCTTTAAAGTAGTAAAATAAGGTTTTCAGCAGAATATTTGAAGAAGTTGCCACCAAATTATTATTAATCAAACTGTTTTTAAAAATATGATTTACCACTCAGGCTTTACAACTAGATTTTTAAATGAAACTTTTAATAAAGCCTGAACATTATTATTCTTGATATGGAATTTAACAGGTTGATTGATGATAGGCATAGTGTGAGGGTTTTCCTGCCTAAGAAAGTGCCAAGGCAGGCGTTTCACAGGATATTAAAGGCATGCCAGCGTGCGCCATCCGCCGGAAACTTACAATCATATGAGTTGGTGGTCATTACTGATGAGAAAAAGAAAAAAGAGCTGTGCAATGCCGCATACGGTCAGGAGTGCATCATTGAAGCGCCGATAGTATTAGTATTCCTGGCGGACACTAAAAAGTCAGGCCACGTTTACGGCGAGAGGGGCAAAGAATTATATGCACTGCAGGATGCGACTATTGCCTGCGCTTACAGCCAGTTAATGGCGACAAATGTTGGAGTAGCATCCGTATGGATTGGAGCTTTTGACGAGGAAATGGTGAAAAATTTAGTTAACACCAAAGAATATAGACCAATAGCGATACTTCCAATAGGCTACCCTGGCGAGAAGATTATCACAACTCCAAGACGCGAACTGGAACGATTCGTACATGATGAAAGGTTTGAATACAAATGAAATTATACGAGCCAATGCTTGCACAGCTTGGTGTTAAAGAAGACTTAACTAAAGAAGGCTTCATTTACGAACCCAAGCTTGACGGAACCAGGGCAGTATGTTATTTTAACGACAAGAAAATCAAACTAATTAACAGAAGAGACAGGGATATAACATATAGGTATCCTGAATTAATCTTTGATAAAAACTTATCTGCTAAAAGCTGCGTTCTTGACGGCGAACTCGTAGTATTTAATGAGAAAGGAAATCCCGACTTTCATTTATTGCAGACTAGAGAGCAGGTTGACAAAAAAGACTTAATTGAATCAAGAAGCAAAACTCGTCCTGCAACTTACGTAGTTTTTGATATAATAGAAAAAGACGGCAAATTATTGGTTAATCTCCCTTTGGTAGAGAGAAAGAGAATCTTAAATGATACAGTAAAAGACGGCGCGTACATACGGAAGATAGTTTACACAAAAGAAGGTGTTAAATTATGGAAGGAAGTGACTAAGAGAAAACTGGAAGGTGTAATGGCTAAAATTGAAACCAGTAAATACTCAGTTGGCGTCAGGGCAGATACGTGGATTAAAATCAAATTTTTGAAAACAATAGATGCAATAATTGTCGGTTATACAAGCGAGAAGAGGGTAATATCCGCGCTTGTTATTGCAGCTTACGAAAATGACAAGTTAAGATATATTGGGCGAGTAGGCACAGGATTTACAGAATCATTCTTAAAAAGCCTCAGAACAGAATTGGACAAGTTAATCATCAAAAATCCGCCTGTAACATACTCAGGCAATAAAAACATAGTATGGGTTAAGCCTGAATTAATATGCGAAGTTAGGTACTTGGAATTATCCAAAGATAAGATTATGCGTGCGCCTGCTTTTCTCAGGATGAGAACTGACAAGAAATTAAAAGAGTGCACGCTACCATAACTAATTTAAGCAGTTAACACGTCTAATATATTTTAATGAAATCAGTTTGGAATGGAGCTTTAACATTCGGATTGGTTAATATACCTATAAAACTGTACTCTGCAGTGAAAAGCCAGGCTTTAGGTTTTACTATACTTCATAATTCATGCCATACTCCTCTTCATTATAAGCGCTGGTGCGAAAAAGACAATGTTGAAGTACCTTGGACTGACGTTGTTAAAGGACTGGAGATTAAGAAAGGTGAATATTACGTGTTCACTAAGGAAGATTTTGAAAAGATAAGGCCTGAGAAGACAAATAATATTGAAATTTTCGAGTTCGTCGACTCGGACCAGATTGACCCCATATATTTTGAAAAGCATTATTTTGTCGTGCCTGATGTAAGGAAGGAAAAAGCATACTTTTTATTCAAGGAAGTTCTCCAGTCAACGAATAAAATAGCAATAGGAAGATTCGTGATGAGGGAGAGAGAATACATCTGCTCTGTGGAATCTTATAAAAATGGATTATTATTAAACACTTTAAATTACGAGTACGAAATTGCAGACATAAAATCAATAAAAGAACTTGATGAGTCTCCGAAAATAGAAATTGAAGAGTTAAAACTAGCTAAAGCATTGATAGAGAAATTATACTCTAAAGACTTGGAGATGAATAAGTACAGGGACAGTTTTACTGAACAGCTTAAAAAGATGCTAAAGAAGAAAGAAGAGATAATAATTGAGCCCTTAAAGGCGAAAAAACCAGGAAAGAACCTTTTGGATGCATTGAAAGAGAGCCTGAAATAATTTTTTTTGTAACTATTACAACAAGGTAACACTAAGTCTTTAATAACAGGATTAATCCTTTTTTATTTGAATATGGGATTAGGCGGAAAGACTGGAACTGGAAAAACATCCAAGCGTTCCAAGAAAGTTATGAGCGAAGAGGCAAAACTAGCACAGTGGAATAAATTATACTGCATCAAAACTGACCCTAATGAGATAAACAAGGAGAAGGGTGATTTTTACGAATTATACACATTATACTTAATACAACCTTATTTGAACAATGTCCAAAGGAGGAACTTGTACAGGTATGTCATTAATAGTTATGCGAGAACCGCAGAATTATACCTGAAAGATAAGGCTGTTTTTGAAAGTGATGTCTTCCTCTCATTAAGAAGAGACAGCAAATTTACGCGCTGGCTCCAAAAAATATTCAATATACATGACGAGTTCGGATTTAACGCCCAATGCAAGAAGTATAAAGTCCCCGTAAATGATGATCACGTAAGCTATGACTCGGGACAGGTTTGTTTTGCGAAAGTATTAGGGAATAATATAATAAAAAATACTGTTCCAAAGCTTGGTAAAGATGAGGAAATCCTGGAGCAGGTTGGGGAATTATACTTAACATACAACGTGCCAATCTTTCAAAACTTAAGCAATTCACTGGATGGAGTACTAATACAGCTTAAGAATTCATACCTTAATACAGGGCAAATAGTTGAAAATTTCAACAATGAAGAATACTCGTTTAACATCTCGCAAATAGTTGATTACACAGTTGACATAGAACAAAGACGGACTTTATCAAGAAAAGAGCGTAAGATGGAGCAGAAAAAACTAATCAAAGAGAAAAAGAAGCCCAAAGAGAATGAAGCAGTGGAAAATAAAGAAGAAGTTAAAATAGTTAAGTATCACATCTTAAAAGTTAAAACTGAAAAAGAAAAGAGTTTAGACGGCTCCGCAGAAATATATTATGCCGAGAGTGCAGAGAATAACTTCAAAATATTGGAGCAGAAATATAGGGTTAGTCTTGGCAATCTTGTTTTAGTAAGGCAGAAACATAAAGTGCTGCCTGATAAGTACTATTTTGTCAACCTGGCTGATGAGAAAAATTATGATACTATAAAAGAAACCATTGAAACATTCCTTAATCCTGAAATGTTCGGCTACACTGCACCTTTCGGTCTTGAAGCCTCGGCTAAACTTTCGCTCGACCAAGTTAATGGGGTTTATTATACTGCTGAGAGTTTTAGAGATGTTTTCAAGAAGAATAACTTCTTCAAGGAGTTCAAGAAATTTATAGACATACCTCATTATTCTGTTCTAAGAAGCTCTGAAGGAGATTTGGAGAAAGAACTTGACAAGAAGCTTGCGCACTTGGTAAGCGACGGAAAATTGAAGAAGAAAAGCATCGTGACAGCCGTTGAAAACTTTGTCATCAAAGACTAAAGAGATAAAAATACGAGTAAAATAATATTTATCTTAAAAATGAATGTAATTTCATGGAATGTCAATGGCATAAGGTCTGCATTTAATAAAGGATTATTAACATGGATTAACAGGGAGTCGCCTGACATATTATGCCTGCAGGAGATTAAATCAGGCTTTAAAGAAGTACCAGATGAACTAAAATATTTAACGAATTATACCAGTTACATTTTTCCTTCAGCGAGAAAAGGTTACAGCGGGACAGCTGTATTCTCCAAATTAAGGCCCGAAAGAGTAACTTATGGCATAGGCAGGAAAGAGTTCGACTCTGAAGGCAGGACTATAATATTAGAATACAAGGATTTTTTCTTAATTAACTCGTACTTTCCTCATGGAAGCAGGGATAAAAGCGACCTGCCTTTCAAGATGAGGATGTACAAATTATTTCTTGAGAAGCTGAAACTTTTTGATAAGCCTGTTATTGTATGTGGTGATTTTAACGTGGCACATGAGGAGATAGACTTGGCAAGGCCGAAAAACAATAAGAATAATACTATGTTCACAAAAGAAGAGAGAAGTATGGTAACTAGTATTATCGAAGCTGGGTTTATTGACACGTTCAGGTACATTAATAAAGAAAAAATAGAATACACTTGGTGGCCGTACAGAAATAATCTTAGAAGCCGAAACGTAGGATGGAGGATAGATTACATATTTATCTCCAAACAATTGGCAAATAAGTTGCGAAGCGCAGGCATACAAACTCTTGTAAAAGGCTCAGACCACTGTCCTATAAGTGTAAATATAATAATTTAATATCTTCTGCCCTGATTTCTGTTGCCATCCCTGTGAAAGAAATGCCTTCCCCTGAAATTAGGCCTTTGTTCTTCACGGCTTGGAATTACAGCCCTGTCAAAATCAGGAGTTTCAACTTTTTCAATGCTAGGATATGACTGTTTAATCTTTCTCATCTTATCAAAATCTTTCTCACTAAGTAGTATCATCGCTTTCCCGCATTTTCCCTGTCTTGCAGTCCTTCCAATCCTGTGAGTGTAAGTTTCGTCATTATCAGGCAGGTCGAAATTGAAAACGTGGCTTATATTCTCAACATGCAGTCCTCTTGCAGCAACATCAGTCGCCACTAATACTTTAACTTCGCCTTTGCTGAATGCGGCAACAGTGCTTTCTCTCTGAGCCTGTGATAAGTCACTGCTCACTGCAGCAGCATTTATGCCATTGGATTTTAAAGCTCTTGCAACAAACTCTGTTGTCCTTTTCATATTACAAAAAATCAACACTAAATCTATGTTCATAGTTTTTAACAAATGAACAAGTAATGAGATTTTTCTCTTATCTTCGATATCAAAATAGTACTGTTCAAGTATGCACTTGTTAATCTTGTTTGCCAACATTATTTTCTGCGGTTTAAACATGAAATCTTCCATAAGCCTTGAAATCTTGCTGTTAATAGTTGCGCTGAACATCAAATTCTGCCTATTATCAGGCAAGTTTTTTATGATTAATCTTATATCATCTATGAAGCCCATATCCAGCATCCTGTCAGCTTCGTCAAGCACGAAATAAGAGACATTATCCAATTTTAACGCTCTCCTCTTAAGCAAGTCCAATATCCTGCCTGGCGTTCCAACAACTATATCAGCAACTCCTACTCTTTGTATCTGGTCGTTAATCGAAACTCCGCCGTATACGGTTGCAATCTTAAGGCCCTTAGTGCGAGAGAATTTTACGTATTCTTCACTAATCTGTTTGGCCAACTCCCTGGTTGGCGCCAGAACTAACACTTGCACCCTGCCTGCAGGCAGCGATTTCTCTATTGTTGGGACAGCAAAAGCAAGAGTCTTTCCACTCCCAGTCTCAGACTGAACAAGCACATCTTTTCCAATTAATACGAAAGGTATAGTCTCTTCCTGAACTGGAGTGAGTATGGTAATATTATTCCTATCTAAATCACGAATAATTTTGGGGTCTATACTTAACTCTTTAAATAACATAATAAAGCAATAAATACCAAACGTTTTTAAACGTTTACTTATAACAGCAATTCCTTATTTTATAAAAAGTTTTTAAATAATTCATCTTTTGTAACATTTATAATATGCTTGAAAACTATGAAAAGATTCAGGGTATAATTAAGCTGCAGAAATTAAAACTGCCAACACCGAGCACTGTATTCGTAGCTGATTATGAAATACAGGAACAAGAGATTAACGAATTCCTGCTTGGCAGAGAGTATGTCATGATTAGAAGCGAGAAAATAGGCCAAAGCACCCACTGCCCGAGGAATCTTAAATGCCCTGTTTTTGAAGCTAAAAAATTCATAACTGAACTGAATAAAGATAATTATGTTGCCATAGTGCAGGATTATATACCCTTAAATAATTTATACTCCGGAAACATTCTACTGCTAAACAATTCATTCATAATTGAGGCTATGCAAGGCGGTCCTGTAAGTAAACTAAACAGGGAAGGAAAAGTTGACATTCATTTAAGGATAAATAAGGAAGGAAAAGTGATATTCAAGCAAGGCATAGAACTAATACCATCTTCGGATATTTCACGCATAATAGGACTTGTTAAGGATTTACCTTTAAAATTCCATATTCTGGAATTCAGCGCAGGACCGGACTGGTTTTATTTCTGGCACGCAAAAGAGGATGCAACAAGCGCTAAACTTGAATTATAACAAGTCTTATAAAATTAAATATACAAATTACTCATCTAATGATGTTCGTATGCAGGTATAAAGAATGCAAAGCCAAGTGCTGCAGAGAATTAAGATCCGCCATTATGAGTTATGATTACAGCCTTGATGAAAAAAGGCATATCCACTTATTAGTACCTGCAAATAAAGCCACCATAGGATTAAGTCTTGAAGAAAAAGAGAAATTGGAAGAGAGAGCCAAAGAGTTAGGAATAAAATTGATTATTAATCCGTTAAAGGCAGTTATCACAAAAGATGACGAGCCAGTAATCATAAAATGGTTCATAGACCATGATTCATGCCCATTTCTGAAAAAAGATTACAGCTGCAGCATATATGATGACAGGCCCATGATATGCAGAGCATTCCCGTTAATTCCCATAATTAATGATATCAACAAGAGAATAATATGCAAATCAGACTTTTGCCCCCACACTAAAGACATAATCGTAAAAGATGACGCTGATTACAAGACTGAATTCAAAGAATGCTATCCTAGCTATTCTGAAGTCAGGAATTTCAACGACGACTTGGAAAGGAAGATAAAAGAACTTGTAAATAAAGGATTAATTAAGAGGATGCAGATGCGCGCAGCAATAAGGATTTTCGAAAACTATGGTTCGAGAATTAAAAGCTTTGACGAATACTATTATGAAACAGTTAATTAAAAAAAAAGATAGAAAAAAAATCCGCCTTTTTTTTATTGGGCAGACATATTAGGTTCTGTAGGGAAAGGGTTCCCAGTTAATCCGCTGCTTATATCAATTGATATATTTACTGGCGGAAGATTGCCTAAATCATTAATCATATTATCAGATATGTTAGGCAGAGCTCCTAAACTCCCTAAGCTTTCAGTGCTGCATTTAAAACTGCACGTGCAGTTTGGATAACTCCCAGTTATATTCCATGACCCGACACATTGTATATGAGGCTGGTCTTGGCAGTAACTTTGGCAGTCCCCGCTGCTATTATTAATATTTACAGTGCAGCCTGCAAGGATTACTAACAATACTATCATTGCGATTGTCATTTTCATTGCATTTCACCCATTACTTGTCCATACTCAGTACTTGCAGAAGTGTATACTTCCCTAATCTGAGTTGTTAAACTAATAGCTTGAGGAATATCCCCCTCATTTACCGCCGTCTCCGCCAGGTTTACTAAACTGCTTATTTCATTATTCAGACTGTCCAAAGTGCTCGTATCAACACCATTCCCATTGCCGGTTACAACCAGATTTTGAATTTGCAACTGGTTGGTCTGAATGATATTTAGTATTCCAGCAACATCAGCAGCATTAGTATTATCTGCTTGAAGTTCTGCATAAGCACTCTGCAATAAAGGAATAATATTCTCTGCTTCCTGAAGCTTCGCCAATGCTAACTCCCTGTTATTTGCATTTATTGCTGACAAAGCATCATTCTTTAACTGCTGAAGTTCTGATATGTACCCTTCAACAATTGAAGTGTTTAATCCCCTGCTCCTTGCTTCAGTAAGTCCTGCATCCGCATTCTCCTCTAACATCTGAAATTGCACCATCCACGCATTAGATACATCATTTTGCAATAACTGCGTCATAGTTTGTTCTTGCTCCTGACCTGCAATTTTAACTTCATCAATCCATTCCAGTATGGTTTGTTCATCCTGCGTTGGCGTAAAAATAGTCAGCGCTTCAGCTTTCTTGCTTTCCACAAAATTTTTTGCTTCATCAAGACTTAATGTGTCTATTCCATATTGTTCAAGCTGTATCTTTGCCTTTTCTATATTCACTAATGCGTAATCTAAGAGTTTAATAGTTAAATCGTAACTTTTTGCATTAGCAGCAGCCTTAAGCTGTGAATAATCATGGCTGTTTACTTCCGCCTGCATAGCTGCTTCCACATTGCCGAATACTTCGCTAATTTTACTGCTGAACGCTTCAGCTTCAGCCTTTAACGCGGCTGACTGGTTCGTGTCAATATTACTAATCTGTCTAACCAATGATTCCAATTCCGCAACAAGCGAACTAAGCTCCGGTCCTAACACGCTTGGATTTCCCTGGCCGCTCTGAAGCTGGCTTTGCAGGGACTGAATCTGCACAGATTTTTGTTCTATCTCTGCAGCAATAGACTCAACCTGTTCTCGAGTCATTCCTCCAAGCAATGCTATGCTTCTCGCTTCAAGCTCTGCACCTTTCGCCTCTAATTGTTCTGATAATTGGTCGCCGATTTCACTTAATCTTCCTTCTATAGTATTTTGGCCAATCACTAAACTGTTAAAATCAGTCATTGCCGCTGTGAACGTTTCAGGTGTTGCAGAACATACAGCATCTATTTTAGAATTAGTTTCGATTATTATATCATTTATAGGATTCGTGTTAAGTGTTATTGCCCCGTTGAATCCGGAAACTATTCCATCAAAATGGTTTTTAACCGCAGTCATCGAATCTATAAACATCTGCATGTGATACCTTGACATTGCACACATCATATCAATGAACTCTTGGCTTGCTCCTGCATTAATTACATCCTGAGGTATCACTGTTGGCGGAATTCCCTGTTGTCCTATTGGTGGTGCTCCTCCAATTCCTCCTGATATCTCTTGTGCAAAAACTAAATTAAGAGTTAATAATACTAATAATAGAAAACATAGTTTTCCCATAAAAAAGTTTTTACTTAACGCATAAATATAAAGATTTAGTCTTAGAACCGCAAATTAGTGTGCGTATTGGCATAACTAATCATAATATCTAGTTCTTCCTGCGTTTTTGTGAAAATGGCATCATAACCAGTTTTAATCCGTAACTTTTCAAGATTAACCAATAATTCCCCTCTTTCTGTAATCTTAACTTCCGAGAAATGACTAGATGGGTTAGATGATAACCTTAACAGTATATCATCCATATTAGCAACCGATTTATAATATAGGACTCTGAATGAAGCATTTTTTTCAGGAATTATTTTCTTCAGCTCTTCTCCCAACGAATTTAAATACTCATTAATTTTTGACGTATCATTTTTGGAATAAATAACCAGACACTTACTTAATGAATTCAGATTTTTCTCCTTAATGATGCAGCATGCTTCGCTGAACATACTTTTTGTTTTGTTGCTGTAAAAATGGATTGCTATGCCGCAATTTTCCCCGCTTAGTATAACTCCAGTACACCCGTTTAATCCAGTAATAGTTAACTCTGAACCTTTTTCAAAATACTTGCTTTCACCAATCCTGACAATAACCTGCTCCATTCAGGTAAAATAAAGAAAAGGATTACCTAATAAATATTATTATTTTAGAAATATCCTAGTTTGGAATAACTCATTATATATCGCGTTAAATCCGTCTCCATCCACATTATTTACTCCTGTATCTATTAAGTAATTTATAATCTCCTGGAATTTGGAGCTAAAAAGCTGCTGCGCTTCCATCTTTATAATATCATGCACTTGGTTGTTTGAACTGTCGCTCAAGTCTTCAGGTAAGTTATATAAAATAGTGCCATTTTCGTCAACGCTGCAGTCATTTTTCTCTAATAATTTTTGCACTAAGCTGAAAGATGCATCATTCATTAAATTAGCAATATTCGCAACTTCAACGCTTGTATACTCATCCTTCTGCGTTTTCAGACCGTTAAGTGCATTATTCTTTATTGACTCTTCAACAATATTTCTCATATTTGTCAGGTGATTAATTGATTTCTCTGTTATTACCTCTTTAATAGACTGAGCTTTCTTAGTGTCATGAAGGTTGGAATCAATTATATCATGAGCATCCAGGGTGTTTACGTAAAATTTGGGCAGTGAGTATTCGCTTGTGCTCTTAGTCGCCAAGAAATTCATATACACAGCACCCATGTTGTTAATGAAGAATTCCATAGTCTCTTTATCATTAAACAATGCCTTAATTTCTTTATCAGAACTTATTAACTTTACACAATTAGACAAAGCTTGCAATACTGATTCTTCCTGTTTATAAGGAAGCACTTGGACTTTACTTTTTACATGCTCTTTGAATAACCTATTAACCTCATTAGACAGGTTATTATACAATTTTTCCTCAAAGTTTTTCTCTACGAATTTATTCTTCTCTCTCCTAATCTTATCAAGCTGTTCCCTTAATTTCACTATAGACGTATCTGCTAAATTCTTATCTGCTATAAAATCCATTTTTTTAATAAGTTCAAGGTTGAAATATTTTAATGATTCAGGTTTTTCAGGCTTCGCTTCCCCTCCGATAAAAGCATCTATTTGTATTAGATACTTATCCAAATCATCCTTTAAGGCGGATGTTTCATTTTTGAGCCCGTTATATAGGAATTCTGAAAGAAGGGATTTGATACTCTTCTCATCACTGTTATTTTCAAAGAACTTTTCTTTTTTTTCAGATTCCAGCAGTAACTTCGTTAAGTAAGGGATATTAATCAAATCGCTTTTTAATGACATTAAATTTGCAAACCTTCTTACTCCATTTACCACACTTATCCTTTTATTGTATGATGATATTAACAGTTGGTTTATTGCACCGATTGAGTTAATGTCTCCAAATAAGTCGCGTTCAATTTTTGAAAGCGTTACAATAAGGGAGTCTTTTAAGTACTGGTTTGTCTCTTCGCTTGTCGCTGACACTATGCTTTTCATCTTTTTTTCGCTGGTTTTAACCTGTTCAAGGATGTGAAGTAAAGACTCTGATTTTTCAAGAGTAACTTTATATTTAGCAATATACTCGGCTGCTTCATCTTTCTCTTCTTTCGATTCTTTATCAGCTGTTATGAGTTTTTTAGCAGCTTTGCTTTCTACATTAGTGTTGTATTCAAAGCCTTTTCCTATTATTTTTCCAACATTTATGAAATAATTTTCTTCTATTTTCCCGATTTTTTCCCTAACTAAGCTGAATTTATGGTCAGATTCTTTCATTTTTTAGCACCATCCTCTAAATATTTAGCTTTTATCTTCTCATTCGCACCCCTTAAAAACTCAATAACGGCCTCCAGTTTTTTTTCTTTAGGGAACAATTCTTGCACAATTGAAGCATACTTGTCTAAATTTTCAATAAAAGGCAAAAACTCGTTAATGCTTCTTGCTTCAAAATTCTCGTGCTCTTTAGATAACTCATTATTAATCATTTCTAAAAATTCAAGTTTGCTGTTATTCGCTTCCTTTTCAACGTATTTTTTGGATAAGGGTATCATTTTTGATATTGCATTTAACAGGTTTAACTTGTCAGAACTTGTGTAATAATTAATTGCTTCCTCCACCTTTTTATATTTCTCCTTTAATACAGTAGGTTTGTATATAATACTATCTGGGTTTTGGGATAATATATCAAAACCTATATTGTTTTTTACCAATGACTTTTCAGCTTCATCAAAAATGGTTTGTATAATATTTTTCCCTGAAGAGAGTGTTGTTTCCTTATTATATATCATCCTAACAAGGTCAAATAAGTTAAGCTCAATGTCGGTATCTTCATTATTTTTCTTTCTTTTCCTTTTAGACTCTGTTTTTTTGCCATTATCCGCATTAGGCGAGGCTCCTTTCATTATATCATTCAGATTTGAAAGATCCTCAAGCATATTCTGCCTTAATGATTTTGAACCTTTAGACAAGCCAGTTATTAACTCGATTATTTCATCATTTGTGTCTCCAATACTCTTTTTTGTTTCCTCTATCTTGTTTTTAATGAAATCCAACCAATCAGGCACAGGATTCTCATTCACTAATTTGTCAATAAGTTCATCCTTGTCAAGTATCTCTGAAGACAGTATCTCTGAGAAAGCATCTTTATACACTGCCAAGTCAGGCCTCCCGTTGACGTATTTCACTAATGAATCATAAACATCTAATTTTTTAACAATATTAACCAGGTATTGTATTGCTGATTTCTCAAACGCCTTAACATTAGGCCTTACTATATCATCTTTTATTATTCTCTTTTTAATATGCACGCCATTAACGTACTCTGGCGAGTATATGTTTAGAAAGTTTTCAAGTAGCAGTTTCAAACACTGGCTTTGGTAGTCATCTTTAATTGTTATATTTCTTATACCTTCCAGGCATATGTTTGCAAAACTGTATTTTCCAAGGGAGTCTAGGAAATTTCTTATCCTATCCTTATATATATCAAGGAATAATTTGGAGATATCCTTCTTATAAGTGACCATTAATGCGAAGGATTCACCATTCTGCATTAACTCGTTAAATGCGTTTTTTATAACATAATTTATGATATTATCACCCCTGAATTTTTTAATCAGGCTGCTTGTTTTGTCTAAATAATCAAAATTATCCTTTCCTCCAAGCATAAGGAATGATTTTATAATTGCAAGTTCAAAATTAGGTATATCTATGCTGCTTTTTTCGCTTTGGCTCGTATTTCTTATCTTGTTTACCATTTCCGTTATTTCAGACATGCTTATATTACTGCTGTCGTTTTCCGAATACATCAGTTTTTTTTCAAGATTTGTCAGGTCATAAACGTCCTTCTCGAAATTCTTAACCTCATCTATTAACAAGCTCTCTTCCAGATTCTTCAATGTATTCAGGTACTCTTTCTGGTTGCATGTCACTCTAAGAGGGAGCCGTCCAAATATTTTTTTAATGACTTCATAATTTCTTATATATTCATCCACTTTGTCACTAATCGAAGATGATAATATAATCTCATTTTTTTCAAAATCTGAAATGTTCCATAAACTGTTTTTTGCAAATTTTTGCTTTACCCCATCTATTATCAGCATATCTGTTATGAAACAGTTTTGTTTGTCAAATTCTATATGTCCTATTAAATATTTCTGATTTATTTGCTCCAAAATAAGGTCTGACAAAGTGTTTAATTCTTTTGTAACATTATTAAATAATAAAGGGTCAACTTTCTTATCATTTTTATATTTGTAATCTGTGTATATATACATTCTCGAGTTTAATCTAACTGGGAGTTTTTGCAGCCAAGTTATCTTCTTCTCCAGTTTTTCTTTTATTGTCTTCCTGTTTTGTTCTGTTCTTGATTTTAATGCAGCTTCAACATCTCCGTCGTTTTCAAGATATACTATTGTACTTGTGTTTAATGTCTGTTCTGCCAAACCATTTATTATTAACTCAATTTGGTTTTTGTATTCGTCACTTTTTATTATTTCATACTTTAATGGATTTACCATCGCTCTTTCGACGAAGAATGAGTAGCAGTGCGTGTCGTGATATTTTACATCGCCGTGCAAATTATCAGAGTCGAATCCGCTAATTTCAGAGTTAAAGTTCTGAATTCCAGAAAGCAACCCCGGGAACAAGGTGATGTCTATTTTTTGATTTTTTAATGCATTTATGTATTTTGTCCCGAAGCAAAATATAGGTAATCCAGAATCTCCTGTTGCCGCAACCCCGCCTAGCTCTAACTTAATCATTTTGCAATAGTTATTCAACTAAAACTTGTTTATAAAGCTTTTTAACTACTTTCAACTAAAACATTTTTTTAATAGTCTAATTCGCCCTGAAATTAAGCTTTAACAAGTTCTTTTAACAATATTGTAGCATAAGCGCCTTTAGGCAGTTCGAAAGAGAGCAGTGCAAGGCTTTTTTCAAACGTAATCTCCAGATTCTTCGGTTTAACTATTGTTGCGCGTCTTCCTTTCCTTGTTTTTATCCCCAACTCCTTAGGAAGTTCTATTACAGCGAGGTCTATTATCTTGTCTTCACTAATATTATCCAAGTCTTTGTTGAAAATTATGGCTTGGTAACCAGCCACTAGTAGTTCTAATTCCTCCTTTGGGATTTTTAATATTGCATTCAAATAATCATGTGTTCTTACCACTGCGTTTAACGGGTTAAGTATCAAATTGTTCACGCTGCCTTTAAGCAGGGTATAACACTTTACTGGGTCGTCCCAGTTTTTGAAACACTCCTTGTATAACAATTTAACTTTCTTATTTGCATATTTAGACTTGTGAATATAGTATCTGAGAAGCGCTGTTTTATAATCCTTCATTAAGAGGTAATGAACCATTGAAGTGTGCTCTAATTCGTGTCCCGTCCTCTGAGTGTCGTAATAATTTTTAAAACCGTTCTTTCTTATAATCTCACTGTTTTTTTCAATATTCTTCTTTTCATCATCAGTTACTTCCACCCTGATCTCAAAACTGTTGCCTGCATTAGCTCCTCTTTCTAATTTAATATCCGAGTACCCTACTTTTTCAATGCTGTAATTATTGCTTTTCTGGTTTTCGCCCCTTGCCATTGTAATATACTGCGTTGTTAATCCATGCTTGTCTTTTAATCCTGCATACCCTACTTCGCCAAACTTATTTTTTAATTCCTTAACAACGCTTAAAGTGTCAATGTTTCGTTTTACCAGCCTGTAAACTTCAAAATTTCCGCTCTTTTTTATGAACCCTTCAGGAAGTATTTCTTTTACTATAAAATCTTCAGGCTCGTTTTTAAATCTCATATTTCACAGTTCCACTCTTTTATGAATTGTTCGACGAATTTTTTCGTAAAATCATACCTGTTATTTGCTAATTCACAGCCTATTTTGGTGTGAAACGTATCAGGTGTAATTTTTAATATCTTCTCATAAAAATGATTTATTGCAGTTTTGCTGCTCGCCGCGCCTTTATACTTCTTCTCCGGCTTTATTTTCGGGTCATACATTACACCCTTGTCTGTACCCCTGGAGTAAAACACCCTAGCAACTATTATAGCTCCTAAAGCGTCCAATCTGTCAGCGTCCTGTAATATTTTTGCTTCTATTGTTTCAGGCTTTAATCCCTTAGAATACCTGTGGACGCGTATAGAATGAACTATATTCCTGACCTGGACTGGTGTGTAATCATAATTTTGTAATATCTTCTCCGCCATCTTTGCCCCTTCTTCTGCATGGCATAACTTGTCGCTGTACTCGTCTAAGTGTCTTGCAATATCATGCAGTAATGCTGCCGCTTTCACAACTTCAATATCACAATCTTCTTTTTCAGCAATCCTTAACGAATTCTTGTATACTCTAAGCACGTGATTCATATCATGGGCGCTTTTATTATAATATTTCTCAACATCCTTGACTGAAACTTTCATATAAAAAAATTTAATTTCTGAGTTTTTAAATACTTATTTTTTCGCACTATATCTGGTATTAAATCCACGCATTCCATCCTAGTTTTTCACTGCCGTTAGCATAGTATAATCCCATATTGTTAAAAGGTGGCGGAACATTCTGGTCGTATAAGAAGCTCCAAATATTGAATGCAGCGTTTAAGTTTCTTGTCTGATTGAAAAATTCAGTGATAAAGTTTGACTGCTCTTCTTCACTGCTCTCCCAGCCTATTAAGCCTGTGCTAAACCATCCTATTTCTGTGAATGAGACTTGCTTTAGTGTATGATTCATTATTTCTGAATAATAATCGGCAGGGATATCTGACGGCTCTTTATAGATTAAGCAGGGGTACGTTGTGAATCCTATAAAGTCTGCTTTTGAGAAATTGTCCAGTAAGAACCATTCTCCTAATTCATTATCAGCTCCTCCGAATAATCCTTCGTTTAATCCTTTCATTTTTTCAAGCTGGAAAATGGTGAATACCTTAGTATTAGGAGATGCTGTTTTTATCCTGTCATATAAGTTGTTGAATACTTGGATGAAAGAATCATAATTAGTCTTTGATTTCTCGTATAAATTGTTAACTTCCACGCCTAACCCTATGAATTCTGCATTTGAATTTTCCGCAAAACGCACTATTTCTTCGATGCTTGACTCGTTTATCGTTAATTCCCCATTTAGTGTGTTGAAAACTTGTATCTCAATAATAGAGGTGAGTCTGTTATTCTTTGCTAATTGCGTGACTGTTCTTGCTGTGTTCTCATCCCATTTTCCTGTCCATGATATGAAGGTTCCTCCAAGTTTTGCTTTTTCCCAGAAAAGGGTGAAATCTTCTTCAGAGAAGCTTTTAGGAGTGAGTGTTAAACCTTTATTGGTTAATTCATTATTCTGATTCGTTCTTGTGCAGGCGCATACTAGGATTACTAATAATAAAAGAATCTGTTTTTTCATAATTCTAATTTTTTTTATTAACAGAGGCGAGTTTATTAAACTTCTCTACTTATTCTGGACTCTAAGCACTCTTCTCTGGATGATTGTTGAGGATAACTGTATTACTCCCATAATTAGGAATAACGCTTTATATCCGATGTAATTTACTATTAATCCGCCTAGTATTACTGCAATTCCGCTTATTATCCAAGGTACTCCTTCTGAGTATCCTATTTCTTCACCTATTTTTCCTTCGTCAAGATTCTTGGAATAAAGTGTACTCCATGCTGGGCTTGCTATTGCTGAAGCTGCGCCAAGCATCGCTTCCACTATGAATAGTTTTAAAGGTGAGTCTACAAGTATTAGGCAGAACGTTGCCACTGTGTTTATCTCGTATCCTATTATGATTAGTTTCTCGGTGTGTTTGCTGTCTGATAATTTGCCGAATGTTATGTATAATAATCCTCCAACTATTAAGTATATTGAATAGGCTAGTGTTAAGTCCAGTACGCTTCCTCCTATTCCTTCTGCAAACATCGCATAAAGTGGTGCGAATAATCCTTCGGCGAAGTACCATAAGTAGCTCCCGTACAATAATTTTTTCAAGAAATTGTTCATTTTTCGCATCACCTCGGCATCTTTGAGAGACTTATTATTTTAAAAAGGTTTGTAAAAAAATAATATTTTTTTTCAAAATTTTAGAAGAATTTCAGCACTTCTTCATGTAATAATTTATTTGTCGCTATTATTGATGTAGTGTTCATATCCACAAGTTTTCCTTTTATTTCTGTAACTTTTCCTCCAGATTCTTCAACTATTAATTTAACTGCAGCTATATCCCAGATTTTCGTTTCAGCCTCAATCATTATATCAATAATTCCTCTGGCAAGCAGGTGGTAACTCCAGAAGTCTCCAAATCCTCGTCTACCCATGCAATTTCTTGCCAGGTTTAATAATTGGTTAATAATATTTTTTCTCTCGAATAAGTTAATTCCTCCAAAGCTTAGGTATGAATCTTTCAGTTCACTTATCTTTGAAACATTTATTTTTTTGCCTTTGAAATATGCACCTTTGCCTTTTTCTGCATAAATTAACTCTTTTAATGCTGGAGCATTGGAGATTCCGAGTATTATCTCGTTATTTTTCATGAGCGCTATTTATGTTGCGAATAAAGGGAGATTTCTCATATAATTCTTTGTTCCGTCAACGGGGTCAATAATCCATTTATACTCAGATTCGGATTTAGTTCTTCCTAATTCTTCTCATATGAATCCGTGTTCCGGGAAAGTTTTCTTTATAGTTTCTATTAATATTTTTTCAGCTTCTATTTCAGCAAGGGTTACCGGCGACTTGTCTTCTTTTAAATCAGCGCTAGTTTTGCCATAATACTTCATGATTAATTTTTCTGCCTTTTTGACTGCGAGGAGTCCGACTTTCAAGAATTCGCTTTTTGGCATAAAACTATCTGATAATTAAATAGAATAAAAACTTTTAGCTTTATTTTTATATGAATTTAAAATCAAAATATTTTAGTTCATTTTCGTCGTTCTTGTATTTCTTGCTTAGTTCCAAGGCTGAAGATAGTAATATTTTCTCTCCTTCGGTTAATATCTTATCATGTTCAATAATCCATCCTTTGAAGAATGATTCGAACAGGAAAGACTGTATATTCTCAATTAGTGTTGTGTCGCCGTAGTAATCCTTAAGCACGATATGTGTGTTTTTCATGAGTGTGTAAGCATCTCTGAATGAAACTGGTGCGTATTTAGAATACTCCCAGTCAATAACTCTTATTTCAGTTAAGTCTTGGTTTAATATTATGTTGCTTGCTTCGAAATCATTATGTTGTACTCCTATCTTGTTAAAGAAACAGCAGACGGAGCCTATTTTTTCATATATGTTTAATAAATTTTTTACGTCTTTGGGTTCGAATTCGTCATATTTTAGAAGAGACATTATTTCACTATTATGTTCAAGTATCTTGTTTAGTCTGTATCCATTAATATGTTCGGTGTATACTTTGCCTTGCCTGAACGTTAATATCCTAGGTATAACTCTTTTTTCGCTTAAGTAAGCTAAGTGGGGTATCTTGTTCTCGTTTTCAATTTTCAAATAAGGAACTATTAACTCCTCTAATATTCCATCCATAATTTCCCTATTTTAATTGGATTAACGCCCTTATAAAACTTATTAATTAGTTAGACTAAATAGGAATTTTTTTAAGTAAAAAAACTTTGAGTTCATTGATGTGATGAATACTCCAAGAAATAGTATAAATCTTAATTATAGGAGTTCTTATAGTCTTATCCTAACTGATGAATGCATTTCAGATTTGTTATGCGAATATTTGAAAGAGACTTTGCCAAAATATTTTAATAAGAATTTTACACTGTTAAGTGTTAAGAATAATCCTTTGATGAAAGGGCTGGTTGACAAGGACTTGGCTGATTTCTGCTATGATTATAACGGTGTGTTAATAACTGCCGATAAAGGTTTTTTTAACAAATATCTAGGTTATAAAATATTTTATTACGATGGATTATCATGGCGAAAGATAGTGCAAAAAACAGTCAAATATTTAACAATTAATTCTTTAAATTAAAATCTTAAAAAAAGTTATCAAATTATGCAGTTCTCTTTATCACGTGGTATCCGAACTGGGTTTTTACTGGCGCCTGAGTTATCTCCCCATTTTTCAGCTTTAACACTGCAGCTTCAAACTCTGGAACCATGTCGCCGTCATTGAAAACTCCCAAGTCACCGCCCTTCGCTTTGCTTGGGCAGATGGAATATTTCTGGGCAAGAAGTTCGAACGCGTTAGGCTCTGTTGGGTGCTTCTTTAAATAATCAATTATAGCCTTAGCTGTCGCTTCATCCTTAACAAGTATATGGCTTGCTTTCATAATAGTCATAATGAAAGAAAAATAAATCCGTAAATGTTTAAAAAATTATAGATTAGCTAGAAAACTTTATAACCAGCATATTCTAGATAATATTTCATGGACGAAACCTGTGGTCGCATTCCTATCCGACAATAAATCTTATTTAACTGACTTGTTAGACAATTATTCTGGTAAAAAATTCATTATCAAAATAGGAACGGAATCAGTGAATAACATTAATATAGCCCGTTTATGCGACGTTACCAAATACGTAAACGAGAGAGGCGGAAGAACAATCATAGTCACATCAGGAGCAAAAGCAGCAGGTGAAACAAGCCTAATCAAGCACGGAATAGATATAGAAAAAGAGGCATCTGAAGAGATAATACGAAAACAATTATGCTGCGCAGTAGGCCAGCCTTCGCTAATCTCAAAATACTCAGTAATGCTTGAAGAGTTCGGATACGTAGTAAGCCAGTATCTTCTCCCAAGCAACTTATCATACCTGCCTGCATTAAAGTTTAACCTGAAATTTAAGAATATAATACCTGTCCTTAATTTTAACGACCCGTTGGAGAACTTGGAATTAGAAAATGTGAAATTACTCTCGGACAATGACCGGCTGGCAGCGACTGTAGGCGCAGTAATTAATTGCGACTTGTTAATATTACTCACGAGTGTTGGAGGACTGTTCGAACATTACAATGAAAAAAATCAAACCCTTGTGAACATGATTCATTACATGGATGCTAAACTCTTAGTTACAGACAGTAAGACTAATAACGGCACAGGCGGAATGGCGTCGAAAATAGAAGCATGCGAGATATTCAAAAAAGACGTGCTCATAACAAGCCCTGAAAACTTATTAGACGTGTTAAAATTTAACAGCGACAAGTACACCATACTAAGATATAAGAAATGAATAATAAAAAAAATATTAATAAAAAATTTTCTTATTAGATAAGAACTAATTTCAGACTTTATTCTTCTGAGTCTTCACTGTCTTCTTCTAAATCTTCTGATTCTTCACTTTCGAACTCGTCTTCTTTAGGTTTCTCTTTCTTCTCTGTTTTTTCGAATGATTTTTTAGGTGCGAAAGATTCTCTTGGTCCTGATCCTGAACTGCCTTTGTTCTTTAAATAACATTCTTTACAGTAAACAGGTGCTCCTTCTCTAGGTTTGAAAGGTACTTCTGCATCTTTTCCGCAAGCTGTACATTTTACTTTGTGCATTTCTCTTGGTCCGCCGAAGCTTCTTCTACCGCCAAAGCCGCCGCTTCTACCGCCGCCGCCAAAACTCTTTCGTTCTCTTCCTTCGTAAGGCATAACTAAACTTTAACCCCCTTTAAATAAAAAGATACTATCAAGTCATTTATAAAACCTGCTATTCAATAATATTAATAAATATACAACGCCTTAAAACGCATAATTATGAGATATGAAGACTTCATAAACTTAAAATACACCCCTAAAAGTGACGATTTAATCTGTTTATTCAGAATAACACCAACTAATGAGTTTACCTTGAAAGAAGCAGCGATACGCGTCGCCGCAGAATCAAGCAATGGCACATGGAGCGACTTGAAAGTCCCGGAGCATATTTACGAATTAAGCGCTAAAGCTTATGAAATCAAAAAAGACTTTGTCAAAATCGCATACCCAGTAGACTTGTTCGAACAAGGAAACATGCCGCAGATTTTGTCATCAATAGCCGGAAACATATTCGGAATGAAAGCAGTATCAGGCCTCAGGCTTGAAGATGTGAAATTCCCGGAGAAAATTATAAGGAGTTTTAAAGGACCGCAGTACGGCATCGACGGAGTACGTAAAATATTAAAAATAAAAAACAGGCCTATAACTATTACTGTTCCAAAACCAAAAGTAGGATATTATCCTGAAGAGCATGCCAAGATAGCATATGAAGCGTGGACTGGAGGAGTAGACTTGCTAAAAGATGACGAGAACTTGTCAGACCAGTCATTCAACAGGTTTGAGAAAAGACTAAAACTTTGCATGAAGATGAGGGAAAAAGCCGAGAAGGAAACGGGCGAAAAAAAAAGCTATCTGATTAATATCACTTCCGAAACTAATGAGATGATAAGGCGCGCCAAAATGGTCAAAGATTATGGCAACGAGTATATAATGATAGATACTTTAACTGCAGGCTGGGCAGCAACCCAGACAGTAAGGGACGCTTGCCAGGATTTAAAACTAGCCATGCACGGCCACAGAGCATTTCATTCAGCATTTGACAGGAACCCTCTTCATGGTTTAAGCATGAAAGTGGTAACCAGCGTTGCAAGGATGCAGGGAATAGACCAGCTGCATATTGGAGGAATGGGAAAACTTGCAGGCGATGAGGAAGAGGTTGAATCAAATTTTGAAAAGTGCTAATTAGATTCGAACGCTGAAAATGAAACAATGCTGCCGCAGGAATGGTTCGGCAAGAAGAAGATGCTAAGCATATGCTCAGGAGGGCTTCATGTCGGAATATTAAAACCAGTATTCGACCTCCTTGGAACTAATATTGGAGTTCAGATAGGAGGAGGCATACACAGCCACCCTGATGGGACTCACGCAGGAGCAATGGCAGTCAGGCAAGCAATCGATGCTTACATGAAAGATATTGCTATAGAAGAATACGCGGAGAAGAATAAGGAGCTCAAAAGAGCATTAGACAAGTGGGGAACAAAAGTATACGAATAAAATTTTTAGATGTATTTTAATACATCACTTATCTTATTCAATTCATAATCCGCTTTTTCTTTACCTTTTATGAACTGCCCATACTTTGCAAGGGCAGTTTTCATTCCTATCTTTTTCCCGCCCTTAATATCCCTGTTTGGATTATCGCCAACGAATAATATTTCACAAGGTTTGATATGCAGTGTATTAACAACTTTCTTGAAAGGAATAAGATTAGGCTTCCTGTGGCGCGTATCTTCGAAAGTGATTACGCAGTCGAAATAGTCAACTATTCCAAGATTAGTCAGCCTCACCCAAGCCTTCACTTTAGGAGTATCAGTTAACACTCCGAGCTTTATGCCTTTTTTCTTAAGCGCTTTCAAAGTCTTAACGACTCCATTGTAAGGCTTTACGACAAAATACCTTATCTGCCTATACGCTACGATTGCAGCGCCGAGTATCTTATAATCAACTACGCCGTTTACGTGTTTTAAGAACGCCTGAAAAATAGTCTTGCTCTCGTAAAAACTTTTCCTATAAATCTTCATCAGAATGTCATAAGCATCCTCGCTGTCCATCTCTAAACCTGCCTTAATCATAGCTTTAATAGCTGCATTTACGCAAGCAGTTTTTATCTTAACATAATCAGTCAAAGTATTGTCTATATCAAAAAGGACAGCGCGTATCATACTATTTATTAAAATACAAATTAACATTAAGAATATTATGATTAATCCAAAAAGGTTCGAGCAGATAAAGAACCAATTAGAAAAGAAGTATCCTTTGTTTGAATTTTTAGGAACGGGAATGCGAAGCGAGGTTTACAGATTAAACAAAAATCTTGTTGTTAAGATTGAACGTGACGATACTGATTCAAAAGACAGGATTAAAAACGAATACGACACCCTGAACATTTTAAAGAAGTATAAGTATTTTCCGAAACCATTTGACTATAATCCGAAGCTCAAGTATTTGATAAGAGATTACGTGGGCGGCGATTTGATAAAGGATGTCTTTGATAAAGAGATTTTCATAAACTGCTTAAAATTGTGCAGGTGCCTTGACACTGAAGGGATTAACCAGTCCGAATTAAACAATCCTTACAAGCACATATTTATTGCAAAAGATAAGATTATGATGATAGATTTCGAGAGGGCAAGAAAGATGAAGAACCCGCATAACGTTTCACAATTCATAGCTTACATAATGAAAAAATACAGAATAAAGGATGACATCCTGATAAACTTGGTTAAGGAGTATAAGAAAAAATATGATGAGGCTAGTTTTAAGCGCATACTAGAACGAATTACTTCTTTTTAATTTCATCATTATTCTTGATACGTATACCATACATTGAGAAGTACGCATATCCTGCGATTAATCCTGCAATGTAAGCTATTAAGGCTTCAAGTATTATCCAGAACAGGAATATGTACTTGTAAGTAATAACGCTTAAAGAGCCGGCGAATAATGACAAGAAAACCAGTATTACTGATATGAACCCGACTAGTTCCGCCTTTATGTTAACATTCTTATTTATCCAATTTACTATTTTTTTCCCAAAAACCATAAAAAGTACTAGATGCCTGTTATTTATAAAAATTGAGTAGGTTTAAAAATAATCATACTTTTCTTTAAATTGTGGAAAATAAAAAAACAGTGTTCTCGATATTCACTCTAATTCTGGGTATACTGCTTTTTATAATAACAGGCAGGTTCATCATCATAATACTGACTAGTATTTTCATAAGTTTCCTAATCAGGCCGTTGTATAAATTAGTCAAAAAAGCAATCAAAAACAGCACCATAAGCGCAGTAGTGTCCGAACTATTAACACTATCCTTAATATTTTACATAACCTTCTTCGTATTCAACAGTGTATATTATCAGATAAAACTCCTTGGTTCATCATTCATAACTGAGACATTATTCAACGTTAACGAGTCATTGTTTAATAACTCTGCAAATCTGGATTTTAACAACTTATTAACACTTGAAACTTTTAACAACTCGCTTAGTTTCCTGCAAAGTGTAATAACCAATACGCCACTCCTCATACTTGACATCTTCCTAATCATCTTCCTGTCTTATTATTTCATAAAAGACTCTGAATTAATCCAGGATACTATTCTTAACATGATTCCAGCCAGGCATAAAGAGCCGATAATACGATTTTTAAAAAGGTCAAAGAGCATCAGTGAAGAAATACTTTACAGTTACTTCCTAACTGCATTATTCGTCGGATTATTATTGTTCATACTGTTAAACATGCTGAACGTTCATTTCTCGCTTGACTATGCAATCTTTGCAGCTATCGCTTCGTTGTTCCCGATTATAGGCACGTGGATAGTGCCTGTCTTTTTGGCAATTTATTTCTTTTTCAGAAGCAATTACTTTGTCGGAGTTATATTATTGATTTACGCAGTCCTCATAGTGTACATAACTAATGTTTTCAGGTTTATTATTAAACGAACGCATGAAAAAGTCCACCCTTTGCTTTTCATAATGGGTGTATTCGTCGGATTTTATTCGCTGGGCTTTCTCGGATTCCTGACTGGCCCTATAATTTTTGGAATACTGCAAATAGGATTTGAAGAAGTTTTCAGGGAATACCTTAAAAATGCCAAGAAAAAGCCTTAGAAAGGTTTAAATAAGAGGTCATACATATCTATTCTTTTTATTATGAAGTGCGATATTTGCAAGAAAGGTAAAAGAAAAGTTTACAAGTGCAAGGAATGCAACCAGTTATTTTGTGACGAGTGCGGGGACGCTAAACAACCAATGTGCGAGTTCTGTATAAAGTTCCAGGAAAATCAAAAATATACGGAAGAAATACCTCAACAAGAATAAAATATATAAAAGACGCATATGTATTAAATTCTTATGACTAGTGGACCTACTTCAAAAGGATGGATTGTTAGATTAATTCTTGGTTTGATTATTTTTACACTCATAGTAAGTGTTAAAATGATAATAATGGCTAATTTGGAGAGATTAGGATTTTCTTTCTTTGACGCAAATGCCATTAGAACAACTTGGAACAGCTTCAGCTTAGAGTTAGTATTCTATCTGATCGCAATGCTTATAAGTATGATTTCAGCGTTGTTAATAAACATTAAGTGAATGTTTTAATAAAATGAAGAATATCCTTGTATTAATCGGGGCTGTAATATTCATAGGCCAGGTGATGGTATGGTTTGTACTATCTTCGCTGCCTATAGTCAGAACACTGCCCTTAATCGTATTCGCACCATTAACGGGGTTGTCACTATTATTCTTTATTAGTGCTTCAACTCCACCCAATCTTAACAGATAACATTTTCTTTTTAACAAGATTTATTTCTGCAATTATTTCTTTCTTTCTTCTTTCATTATTAGCCTCTGATAATGGTTTAGAACAGTTTATGCATAAGAAATTATTATTAACTGCTTTTTCAAAATTAAGTATGTTTCTGCACGTGCTGCACTCATATGTTTGTTCCGGTGTTTCTAAACAGTCAAGTTCGTCATATAATGATTTAATATAATTGTTGTAGTTCTTGATGGACATGTTAAGCAGGTCGTCAACATGCAGGCTCCACTCGCTGTCATGGTTGTTAAAACGGGAGTTTAACACTTTCTCGCACTTAATGTATCCTTTATTGTAAAGGTCATATATTGTGTTCTTTGATAATGAATCATTGCAGAATGAGACATCGTTGAGAAAGAAGGATAACTTTTTTTTATCCAACTCTATCTCTGCCGAGTTTCCTTTAACCAGGAAATTATATTTCTGGCTGCATTTTTCACATGAGAATTTGAAGTCTTCTAAGTCAATTTTTAATACAAGAGGGGTTTTACATTTTAAGCAAGTGACCATATTAATTTACTTCTAGTCCAAGTTAAGAAAAAAATCTCTTTAAATACTTTTAGTCCTTGAAGAACGCGTTTCTCACTGAATTCTTTATCATTTTAAGCAGGAAATGCCAAAGCATGCTTAGTGTTAAAGGGAAAAGAATGTCTTTAATCAATGCAAATCCTATGACTGCAACTATTATCGCGATTATTGATATTATAAGCATGGTATAAAAGAATTTTGTATTATTCACTTTTTTTTTAAAGAACATAACAATATAATGTTGCTGGATATTTATAAAATTATTCTATAGAAACTTTTTTAAACTTGAACATTTCTCTTTCAAATTCTAAGTTATCGCAGCCATTAACCATTTGGAAAGGGGGTATTTTATACCCCCAATCCATACTTTTTTTTTAAATAAGTTATTTAATTAGTGCTTTATTCTCTATTATTTTATGGATTTCAAGAAAATAATGCCTTATCTTTGTTTAATTATCCTGTTAGCCTCGCAATTCATTTTTGGCACTGATTTAACGCATCACCTTCATAACGCTTGGATTTATAATACCATGATTAAAGAGTGCAGGTTTATCCCGTACGATCCTTACCTATTGAACGGCGAGCAGATAACATTCGCTTACGGGCTTGTTGCATACCCTGTTGCTGGACTTGTCTGGTTCCTGCTTGGTGAGTACACTATTGATGTATTAATGGCTCTTTCTTCTATTGCCATTTTTGTAATACTGAAGATGCTGGTTAAGAATGATTTGCCTGTTAGTATTCTTACTTTGGCTATGTTATTTCACACGTTAGGTGACACTTATGTCTTTTATATCTCTAATCTATTATTCTATCTCGGATTATTATTGTATTATAAACACGTAAAGTTTTGGCAAGTTCCGATTATACTGTCTTGCATAAACCACCCTATTGCCATCCTCCCTGCTATTTATTTCATTTTCAAGGATAAGAAATTGTTCGCGGTCTTGTCAACTGTAATTGTTTATTTTTTAGTAATCACTTTTCTTTTTTCTAAAAGTGCGAGTATGACCCCTTATCTTCCTTTGGTTATAATAGCGAGAACGTTTCTGTTATTATTCCCTGTTTTCATAATTGAAGATTTGTATAAGGGGTTTAATAACGCTGCTGATAATATTCATACTAAAATAGCTGCTTATTCCAGGAATAGGACTGTAACGAATATTTCAAAGAAGATTATAACTTCAAGCAAGAAGAATATTTCTTTTTTTAAGAAATTATTCGATTTTAAGGTCCCGTTATTATATGTTATCGCAATGGTTTTAATTTCCATGTTCTCTGTGCTTATTCTTTCTCAAATATATTTCCAGACGTGGAATTATTCCTTATACGCTTTTAATGATAAATTATTTTATAATTTTCCAAACATATCCGGAAGCGTCCGCGTTGTTGATTACAACTGGCTGCCTGCATTATTATTCACTCCGCCTAATGTTACTTTTTTTGGCGGGAGCTTCAGGGAGAATAATAATATTGATTTCTCAACCCATGTTTGGGATAATTCTTCGTATTATTCTTTTTTGGTTAATAACAGTATTAATTACGTATTGGTCTGCAAGCAGTGCAATCTCCCTACTAATGAGCCGATTATAGTGCGTACTTTTTTTTCAAAATATTGGGAAAATGATTATTATACTTTGTATATTGTTAGATGATAAGTTTTAAAAAAGTAGAATTGCCCTCATTATACTAGTTTTGGGCGGGTAGCTCAGTCTGGTGGAGCGCTAGTCTTATAAGACTTGCACTAGTACAAAAAGTTTTTGGCTCAAGTCTGAGTCAACTAGTGGCCGGGAGTTCAAATCTCCCCCTGCCCAAATTATTTTAAGTAATAATCTATGTAATTATGCCTTTTGCTGAATATTTTTTCTAAGAATAGATTCTAATTTCTTAAGTCATATTTTTCTTTTATTAGTTTAACGAAGTTAAGATGTTTTTCTTTTTCTTCAGGCGTCATATTTGTTAAAATCTGATTATACTCTTTTTTTATTTTTTTGTAATCAAAAGTTATTAAATCTTCTTTAAAAGCCTCGGAAAGATGATATACAAATAGTTGGTTATATTGTATCTTTTTTTCCATATATTTTAAAAATAACGGATCAAACTGGTTTAAGATTTTTTCAAGAAAATTAAAGGGTTTAAAGCAGTCAGCTAATGGTGCTTTTTGGTATTCAATTATTTCAAACATAACTCAATAAATTGAAAATAACCTACTTATAAGACTTTTGCAGCAAAATCTTTTTTGAGAGTGAGTATAACTTCTATCCTGCTCAAAACTCTATTAATAATGTGTAAAAACGTTTTTAAACAGCATTTTTTCTAAGCTATTATTAGATATGATTGAAAAAAGTAATTTGTTCAAAGGATTGGCTTTAGACTCCGTATTATGGAATAAGGGCTTCTCAATTTCAACAACAGTCGGCGATGCGAGAATAGTATACTTTTGCAACGATAAAAATATCAGCGTATACTTAGAGACTAATAATGACTCCATGAGAATCTGGAATTATAATTCAGCCACGCCAACAATATTAGTTGATTATGCAATAATGGATTACGCTTCAGACTGCCAAGTTGATAATAACTCATTTGTATACACATTAAGCGTTGAAGAATTAGCCAGAGAAGTTAATGATTTAATGCCTTTGGACAAACTGGATAATATAATTGATACCCTGATAAATTACACTAACAATAAAGAATTCGTAGGATACCAGGCTGAAGCAAAGAATATGCCTTTTCTTTAATAAAAAAAATTGTTATCTAATCTTGATATAATCTGCTTTTTTAGGCATCAAAAAAGAGTGTATGGAATTCGTCATGAATTTCACTAATCCTAATTTCTTAATTTTCCTGTCACTAGTGCGAACGGATGTGTTAATAATCTTAAACTTGTATCCTCGTTTAAGCAGTTCTAAATGCATCTTCCTATCCTCATTCATCAGATAATTCTCATCAAAACCGTTTAATTCGTTAAACGCGTCCTTGGAGATTGCCATACAACACCCCCCGATTAATCCCAGCTCAGGCATGTTTTGCAGCAGAAACTTGTTGAATTCTAAAAAAGCGCGCATGCTTTTATTGTTGTACATCTGAATCGGCGCGCAGAATGCAGTTTTTTTATTTATTGTCTTGCTTATAACTTTTAGCAGGTTAGGCTTAACAATAGTGTCAGCATCGACGAATACTAATATTCTGCCTTTTGCAATCTTTGCACCATTGTTCCTAACTTTGCTTATTGACTTTTGCTTGGCAAGGTTCAATACTTTGTCGGCGTATTTTTCAGAAAGCCCGCACGTATCATCGCTGGATGCATCATTGCATACAATAATCTCATAAGAACCCCTGTTAAGCGTCTGCTTATTAAGCGACTTTAATGTTTTCTCAATATATTTTTCCTCATTATGTGCAGGTATGATTACACTGATTAGCATATATTAAAAAGTAAGTTATTTATTGTTTAAAAACAGTTAGCATAATATTTAAAAACTCCTTAATTGCTTATTTAATTAATACTTGCCCCTGTAGTCTAGTTCGGTTAAGGACTTTGGCCTTTCAAGCCGAAAACCTGGGTTCAAATCCCGGCGGGGGCAAACTATTTTTTTTTAAATATAATACCAATCTGCCGTGCAGCTCATACAATTATACGCGTTGTCAAAGAAGAAACCTACTTCAACATTAAAGATTTCACCAACATGCTCGCGGTTATAATTATCCCCCTCCCTAATCCTGCAGAGAGCCAAATAAACTGTTTTTTCACTATTATGCGCTTCTAAAAAAGTTAAGAACTCTGATACGTCATTAACATCATTTATCTTCCTCCAGAATATAGCCTTATCTTTATGAACTTGGGAAGGCGGATTATCAGCATAAAAAATATCAAACTTGCCTTTGCAAAAATCTTCCACCATAACCTTTACCTTGTCCAACTCTTCCATAATAACCTTAATATATTCAGTTAATTAGTTTAAAGTTTATGTTGTACTCGAAAAAGAAATAGACAATTATCGAACTTTAAAAAACTAACTGTTTAAAATAGGTTTAAAAAAATGGGAATTACAGTCTTTACTATAGTATGAAAGTGCTCGAAGTGAACCATTTCAAAAATATGATTAACGAGACGGTTAAAGTCATCGAGGACAAGAAGGACTACTTAAATTATATAAATGTATACCCAGTCAGGGACGGCGACACCGGAAACAATTTATTATCCACATTTAAGAATACAAGATTGTTGAATGAGAAGGCAAACGTCAAGGATTTCCTGATAGACCTGAAAAAATTAGTATTAACCGGAGCCAGGGGAAACAGCGGAGTAATAATCTCACAATTCTACAAAGGATTCTGCAACCACCTCATTGGGTCCAAGAATATTGGCACTTTCGAATTCGCAAAAGCAATAGAGAACGGCTACTACCAAGCGTACAACTCCGTAAGTAAACCTGCCGAAGGCACAATGCTCAGCGTGTTAAAAGGAGCAAGCATAGGTGCTATCAAAGTATTAAAGAAAAGCGAATCAGTAATAGATGTATTGGAGAGCTCATTCAAATCAGCGCAAAAATACTTAAAAAAAACTGTGAAACAGATTCCCATACTTAACAAGTCAGGTGTTGTAGATGCAGGCGGCTTGGGTGTTGTCTACATGCTCGGCGCATGGATGCGGGCAATAGGAGTACTGCCCAAATATGACCCTTCAATTAACAACTTGATATTAAAAGAGCCGCTTAGCAGCGGGATCAAAAATAAGTACTGCATATCAGTCTTAATTAAAGACTGCAAGCATGAAAAAGAGCTGAAAGACCTTCTTAACTCACTTGGTGACTCATTGGACATAGGGGGAGACATTAATGCAGTCAAAGTTCATATTCACGCCAATGATTACGAAAACGTTAAGGCTGTATGTTCAGCATTTGGTGAATTATCAAGTTTCGAATATGACAATATGATGGAGCAAAATGAGAAAATTAGAGAATATAAAAATAATAACGGATGAGACTATTGATTTTTATCCAAGCTTTAATGAAAAAGAAATAGTCGTAATCAAAAACCACTTATTCCTGAACGGCAAAGAAGTTAGCCTGACAAAAAAAGAATTCTACGAGAAGATAACCGACAAGAAAAATCATTTCACAACAAGCCAGGCAAACCCTGAAGATTTTCTTGAAGTATTCAAAAAATATTCGGATTATAAAATTATAGTGATAACTGCGACTTCCAAGATGAGCGGCATAAACAACAGCGCAAACATTGCAAAAAAAGAAATGCCAAATAATGATATTGCAGTAATAGACTCGGAGTCGTTAAGTGCAGGCCTCTCAATACTGGCAGATTTAGGATTACACCTAATCAAAGAAGGAGAAAGTTATGATAATATTGTTAAAAAACTTGAAAACTTAAAACATAAGATAAAACTATTCTTCTTATTGACAAACCTTGACTACCTCGTGTCAAGCGGCAGGGTGAATAAAATAATCGGATTCCTTGGAAAAGTAGTCAATATGAAACCCTTATTGGAGATTAAGGAAGGTGTGTTAACCAGCGCAGGAGCAATGATATTATCAAAAGATATGGTTAACTCTTTTTATGAATTCCTTGAAAATAAAATAAGAAATACGCATAAGATATTTATCATACACAACAACTTGGATGCTGAAATGAGGGCGCTGAAAAGTAAACTGGGACGAGGATATGACATTGAAATCATAAACTTCTTAAACACGCTTCTTGGCGTTTACAGCGGACCTGAATGCTTGGCAGTAGGATGGGTTGAAGAATGACATACGGCATTTTCTTGTCATGCATAATCAGCTACATTTTAGGCAGTTACCCGACTGCTTATTTCATAATCAGGATGTTTGAAAGAAAAAACATATTCGAATCAGGTGATAAGAATATGGGCGGAACCAATGGATTAATAATATCCAAATCATATAAAATATTTTTCCTGATAGGACTAGTTGATATCTTAAAATCTTTTTTCGCAGCAGTAACATCTTACTACATAATTAAAGATTTCTGGCTGGCAGCTTTATTATCCGGGATATTCAGCACTCTTGGCCATAACTACAGCGTATTTAAAAATTTCAAGGGAGGAAAAGGTGCGAGCACTAATGCAGGAACATTCTTTTTCATAAATCCATCAATGATGGTTTTATTCCTGCTAAGCATAATGGTGTTATCATTAAGCAATAAAAAATTAAATTTTACGAATAATGAATTCGTCGAGTCAATATACAGGATGATATTATTTTTAACGCTAACATCACTATTTTTTCCAGACTTCTTCATTCACGCATTAGTGCTGCAATCATTGTCTGTTTTAAAATACGCAACTGAAGGACAGTTTAGCAAAAAAATTCTAGAGTTTTAGCAACTTTTAATAATATGGCGCGTTTTTTTTAATGAAAATGATATCTGACCAGATGCAGCCTTTCTCAATGATTTATTACTTATTCTTGTTTTTGCTTATCATATTTACTCCAATGCTGATACTCTCGCCGTTATTGCACTTAATCCAGTTAAACTTAGCATTTTTATTCCCGTTCATAATGATAATAGTATACTTACTCGGGGTCAGTTACGCATTCTTGTTCCTGTTAGAATCATGGCTTATACTGAAAGTTTTATACAACCCTAAGAATAAGGAAGGCGAATTCCCAATAAACTCTACAAATCCTGCAGTGATATACTGGGCTTTGAATGAGTTATTGATGCACATGAATGAAAAAATATTTTCAATGCTACTAATACCCATATCAGTTTATTCAGAACTAATATTCTTTGTTTTCGGATTAAAAAAAGGAAAACGCATCCAGCTTAACCCGATAAATGACCCTTACCTTACCGAGATAGGTGACAATTTCATGATGGGGCTTGGAGCATTAATATCAGGCCATCACATAATAGGCGGAAAGATTTACATCAAAAAAATTAAGATAGGAAAAAATGTTACCATAGGTGCGAATGCACTTATCAGTCCTGGCGCAGTCATAGAGGATAACGTGGTAGTCGGAGCTAACAGTTTCGTAAAAAAAGATTCAGTGCTCGAGAAATCTTCATTTTATGCCGGAACGCCTGCAAAATTAATAAAAAAAATCTAATACTTGCCCAAGTTTCCAACTTCCTTAATTAAAGGCTTTAATGATTTTGCACCATGGAAGAATATGCTAAAATCTCTATACCAGCTCATATTGCATTTATTGCAAGGCATCTTTTTGAAATCTGATGGTTTCAAATCCAGGACGTCGCCGAAACTCTTAGCCAGATGCATGCAAGGGTAAACCTTGAAATTCCAGGCGACGAATAATGTCAGGTATCCTCCAAGGCAAGGATAAGGAGGTGTTTCTTTCTTAAGATAAGATATTATATTATTCAATGAGTCAACAGGGTTTACTATCTTAAACTCTTTCTTTAACTTGATGACTTCTTCCAGTGCTTTTATCACCTGAACATTTGTTAATTTTATTGCTTCACCGCCAAGAGTGTAAACAGGGGATTCTGAAAACTCCGGATAATTAACTGCGATGGTGTCAAATCCAAGCTCTTCACATTTTTTGAATAATTTTCCAAGACAATTATGATTAAAATTAGATATTAAAATTGAAGCTACTGTTTTAATCTTGCGTTTTTTTAATTCAGACACTGCTTTCTTAATATGGTCCAGTAATCCAGGTATCTTCCTTGATTCAAACTCCACCTTATTAGTGTAATGGTCAACAGATATCGCCACATAATCCACTTTTGCCCTCTTTAATGCATCAAGCCTTTGCTCAGTAAAAAGCCTAGCATCCGCGTTTAATATTGACGTAATAATATTCTCCTTCGAACATTCTGCAGCTATCTTTTCAAAATTAGGATGAAGCAAAGGCTCACCGCCTGTTAAAGTAATAAATCTAACACCCAGCCTTGACAAATGCCTAACTGCCTTAATTGCTTTTTCAGTATCTACTACAACTTTTGGCTGCTGTTTCCAAATCGTGCAGAAAGAGCATTGAGCACTGCAGATATTAGTGAGTGCGAATTCACAGACCTTGATTTTATTCGTTAATATACCCTTTATTACAGATAATTTTTTGCCCATTTCTGTAAACGATTCCATATTTCATTATAAACTTTTTTGTTTAAAAAAATAAACTTATTTAAATGCGCAGTTCTTTTCATCAAAAACATGGCAGTGTTGCTATCTATAATCATACCCTCGCATAATGAGGAAAAATATATTGGTAACACGTTGAGGCACGTGTTAAAACAGACTATGCAGAGGGACAAGTATGAAATCATTGTAAGTGATGCACACTCAACTGATGCTACATTTAAGGTAGCAAAAAAATATGCTGACAAAGTTTTATTGGCAGACACGCATAATGCTGCAGAAGGCAGAAATTACGGTGCAAAGTATGCAAAAGGAAAAATTTTGCTGTTCCTTGATGCGGATACATTGCTTGGAAAAGAATCATTAACCAGGATTGAAGAGTTCATAAACAAAGGTTATGGCGGAGGGACGTTCACACTCTTAGGACAGGAGTCTAATTTCGTGGACAAGTTATCACTTAAAATACTTGAAATTATAGAAATATTATCCGCGTATGTTGGAATAGCTTACACTAACGGCAGCTGCACTTTCGTAACCAGAGAAGGATTCGATAAAACCCACGGCTTCAATCCGAAAATAGATGTCGGAGAGGATAATGATTTCATAAGACGGGTTTCGAAATTTTATAAGACTGGATTAATCAAGTATTATGCAGAGATAAGCTTAAGGCGTATTCATAGGAAAGGCTGGATTCCATTATACTGGTTATGGGCGAAGAGTTTCTTTAAATCACTATTTTCAAGGGAGATAAAGAATAAGGAATACTGGGAGGACAGGTAAGTTTTGAAAATTGCTTTCTTCACTGATAGTTTCCTGCCGAACACAGATGGTGTTGCAGTCGTAACTGATGAGATTGCACAATACCTGGCCAAGAAAGGCCATAAGATAACAATCGTATGCCCCGGCAATACGACTGAGATAGTCAAACAGAGCGGCTATAAAGTCATCAGGATAAAATCTTACAGCATAAAATTGTATGAAGAGCACAAAGTCTGTTTTAAAACACCAGAGTATCTCGAGCAACTGGATGATTTCTCAAAATATGACTTAATCCATTTGCAGACTAACGTAACACTTGCATCAATAGGATTCATGGTCGCCTTAAAATATAATAAGCCGATAAGCTGCACTTTCCATACTAACATCGCTGACTTTGTGACTAGTTTTTTTGACGAGAACGTATTGATGGGCAAGAAAAATATAATGTATGACTTAATCGGAAAAAACAAGATAATATTATCCATTTTAAGGAAATTCTCAGACAGCATAATGTGGAAACTAACAAGGGATTTCCATAACGCTGTGCCTTCAACGTCCGTCCCGTCACATTATTGCAAGGCGCTCCTGAGGAAGAAGGGAGTAAAGAATGACATATTTGTGATTCCAAATCCAGTAAATCCATCGCACAGCGGCCGCGAATATTTCAAGAAATTCCCAGTTAAAGACAAATTCGTACTGCTTCACGTCGGCAGGTTAAGCGTTGAAAAAAGGGTCAACCTGTTAATAGAAGCCGCAGCGGAACTTAAAGACAAGATTCCTAATCTGCAGATTATTATCTGCAGCGAAGGCCCTATGAGAAGTTATCTTGAACGAATTGCAAAGAGGAAACACGTGGAAAAAATAGTCAAGTTTACAGGATGGGTTTCAAGGGATGAGTTAAACTTTTTGTACGAGCAGTCAAGCATAGTGACAGGCTTCGGGCTTTTTGAAACGTTCAATCTCTGCATTGCTGAAGCATTAATTTACGGAAAGCCTGTAGTGGTTAGTGACGCTGGACCTTTAAGTGAATTCGTCAACAATAATGGTTTTGTGGTTCCTGTTAATAATGAGGAAGTTGTTAAGATATCAGAAAGCATATTAAAATTATACTCTAATAAGTCATTGTATAACAAGTATTCATTAAACAGCAGGAAATTAGGCAAGGCTTACAACTATGATGACACCATGACTGTTTTTGAAAATTACCTGATTAATTCGGAAAAGGCCAATAAGATATTGTTTAAACATTATGTGAATTATATACGATACGTTTCCTCAATAAGTGCTGCTATTAACACGTTATTCTTCACCTTAAGCCTTAAGTTTAAACAGTTTGATAAGATACAAGAAGCCATGGATGACTTTATAAAAAGTGTCAGTTCCTCACTGCCTAAGTTTAAGAAATCTTTTTAAAACCACCCATTATTAGTTTTGGAATAATGAAGAGAAATTCAAGGCGCTGGAAAAAGTACCTGCAATCAAGATGGAAGTGGCAGAAGAAGCGCATTAAAGACCGAAAGCACAGAAGACAACAGAGAAAGGCTAGAACAATCTAAATCTAGTTATACCTTAAAAATAAGACCTTTCTAACCAGAAGAGGTATAACAAAAATTTCTTTTTTTTAATTGAAAACTATATAGTTTAAAGCTAATCTTTTATAAATAAAAGATACCCTAATAATTAATCATAAAATCTGCGGGGTTGCCGGAGTGGTCAAACGGGCATGGCTAAGGACCATGTGGCTTAGTGCCTACGCGAGTTCGAGTCTCGTATCCCGCACTAATTCAAAATTTTTAGTTTTTTAAGCTCCGTTTGCAGTTTATACTCATTAAACCAAATTATTCCTGCAACAAGTAATAACAGGAATAGTCCGAATCTAGGCACGAATAGGAGCGCCCATGAGAATATGGAATAATACCTTAATTGTTTAATCTTCTTTTTGACTTCTAATACTTTTTCGTGCATGTTAAACAAACAGGGTATAAACTCCTTATTAAACCTTTCCAAAAAAGATTAAAAAACACTCATGCTTTGTTAAAATAGTTCATGAACAATAAGAAATTAGCGCTAAAAATCAAAAGCGTATTATGCTACTCAGGACTGCCTGCGTTTATATTCCTAAATTCCAAGGAGAATATAATAAGATTCCATGCTAAACAAGGAGTTTTACTGTTCATAACCGCGGTTTTAGCGCTTTTCATACCTATAATCGGGTGGATACTGGTTTGGCCCTTCGTTTTTGTAAATTCTTTCATAGCTGCAGTCAAAGCGTGGGATTTAAAAATGTGGAGCACGCCTATTACTAACATTGTCAAAACATTCAAATTTAATACGGAGGTGAAATGTTTTGGTTTCAAAAAAAGTAGCAAAAAAAGAAGTTAAAAAAGCAGTAGTAAAAGAGGAAAATGCAAGTAAAGGAGACGTTGAATCAGGAAAGACTCTTGCAGTAGTTTCATACCTCTGGATTGCAGGTTTTATAATCCTGTTCACAGAGAAGAAGAATAAATTCGTAATGTTCCACGCTAAACAAGCAGCAGCACTAGCAGTAGTAGAACTAATACCTGTAGTGAATTTTGTTGCGGC
Organism: Candidatus Tiddalikarchaeum anstoanum; assembly: GCA_902385255.1. Lineage (GTDB taxonomy): Archaea > Nanobdellota > Nanobdellia > Tiddalikarchaeales > Tiddalikarchaeaceae > Tiddalikarchaeum > Tiddalikarchaeum anstoanum. The sequence continues at coordinate 70,257 of CABMEV010000001.1, forward strand.
AATAGCAGGACTGTACGGAATAATAACTGCCTTGCAAGGTAAACAGGTAAGAATTCCTTTAATGTACGAATTCGGAGAATGGATTTACAAAACGTTAAATCCTCAATAAAAAGGTAAATTTTTTTTTACCTTCTTATTTTTTATTTTTTTTAAAATAGTATGTTAACTTATTCTGATGCATTAACACTGCTCAAAGCCGTCGGCTGCTCGGAGCATGTAATAAATCACTGCAAACAGGTTAGCGAGAAAAGCAAAGAACTAGCTTTGAAACTGTTATTAAAAAGCCATAAAGTTGATGTTGAACTCTGCACCATCGGAGGATTATTGCATGACATTGGACGAAGCAAAACGCATTCAATAACTCATGGCGTTGAAGGTGCAAAACTGCTTGAAGCTTATCCTAACCTGGCAAGGATTGCAAAGACCCATACAGGTGCAGGCATTGATAAAGCGGAGGCAAAAAAGTTAGGACTGCCTCCTGGTGATTATATTCCAAGAACAGTTGAGGAGAAAATAGTCTGCTACTCGGACAAGCTCAGTGATAATGGTAAAATATCAGATAATGTTATCCCAAGGGTAAAAAGGATGGAAAACGAGTTAGGCAAAGACCACTCTTCAATTCAAAGATTAAAAAAATTAGAAAAAGAAATAAAAAAATTAATTACTCCTTAAAGATTTATCGGGCTTCTGCAGTAGATGCACTTTGCATTAGTTTTATTTTTGTAATCTACTTTTGTTGGCTTAGCTTTAGTATCTTTTGATTCCTGCAAAGCAATTTTTTCTAATCCTGACAGTCCCGTAATTAGAATAGGTGCCATGCATTCATTACACGAATAAAGTTTTTCCATTCATTAATTGTTAAAATATCTTATTTAAAAATATTATTATTTAAAAAAAATTAAAGAAAAAAAGATTAAAATTATTTTTAAAATTCAACTTTTGGAGTTTTCTTCTCGGTTTCTGAAACTTGGAATAATTCCCTTGCTTTTAAGCTCATCATGCCTGCAACTATATTGTCAGGGAATTGAGCTATCTTAATGTTGAATGTGTTTACGCTGTCGTTGTAAGTTTCTCTTCTTCCTGCAATGTCAGTTTCCAGTGTTGAAATTCTTCCTTGCAACTGCATGAAGTTATCATTAGCTTTAAGTGTAGGATAGTTCTCTGCAACCGCAAACATAGTCTTTAATGCACCATTAAGCATTCCTTCAGCGTGCGCTTTTTCAGGGATTGATTTTGCTTTGCTCCAAGCGCTCCTAGCTTCAGTTATTGCGGTCAATGTGTCTTTCTCGTGCTTCATGTATCCTTTGACAGTGTTTACAAGGTTTGGTATCTCATCAAAACGCTGCTTAAGCAGGACATTTATATTGCTCCAAGTCTTGTCTATCTCGTTTCTTAATGTTACAAAATTATTGTAAATTGAAACGAAATATAATGCTATTCCAAGTAGGATTACTACAGGTATTACGATTTCTAACATGGTTTAATCAAAAGGCTGTAATAATTAAAAAGATTTACTTTAAGCAGTTTAAGAAAGTTTTAAAAGAAATATTGGTTAATACTTTTTATGAACCGCGTTTTAATAAAAGACTTGAAAACAGGCGAGAAGCAGGTAATTTATGGCTTCGTTCAGGAAGTAAGGGAGCTTAGCAGCATCATTTTCTTGGTTATCCGCGACGTCAGCGGAATACTACAAACTGTTGTTAAAAAAGATAATAAGATTTTATTCGACTTGGCTAAAAAAATAAATAAAGAATCAGTAGTCTCAGTTTCAGGCATCGTTAATGCAAGCAAACAAGCACCTGGCGGGAAAGAATTAGTCATTGAAAATTTGGAAATAATAAGCAGGGCTGAAACACCATTACCTATCCCTGTTATTGAAAAAGGTGAAGTAACGACTGCACTCGATAAAAGATTTGACTGGAGATTCCTGGATTTAAGAAAAGAAAAGAATACTCTGATGTTCAAAGTGTCTACTGCTGTTGAAAAAGGAATGAGGAATTATTGGAACACGAACGGTTACATAGAGATTCATACGCCTAAGATTATAGGAACAGCATCCGAATCAGGCGCTGAAGTTTTCATGCTGCCTTACTTTGGAAGGGAAGCATTCTTGGCGCAGAGTCCGCAGTTTTACAAGCAGGAAGCGATGGCTGCAGGTTTTGAAAAAGTCTTTGAAATAGGCACAGTGTTTAGAGCTGAGAATAGCCACACGACCAGGCACTTAACAGAGATTGTAATGATTGACATGGAAATCTCATATATTAAGGACCATTTCAGCGTAATGGATGAAGAAGAAGCCATGCTGAAACACATGCTTAAAATAGTCAAGGAAGAATATGGCAGCGAGATAAAAAGAGTCTTTAACATCGATATTAACATCCCTGCCAAGTTTCCAAGAATCAGCTTCGCTGAAGCCAACGAGATTATAAAGAAGATGAAAGGCGAAGTTGAAGAGAATGACTTAACAAGCGCTGGTGAAAAGATGCTTGGAGAGTGGGCTAAAAAAGAACATGGCAGCGACTTCTTATTCGTGTACAATTATCCTTGGGCTAAAAAACCATTCTATCACATGAAGGATGATAAGACACCTAACACTACAAAGAGCTTCGACCTGTTATATAAAGGATTAGAAATAACATCAGGCTCGCAGAGGGAACACAAGTATGAAATATTAATCAAGCAAGTTAAGGAGAAAAAACTAAGCGAAGAGCCGCTTAAGGATTACTTAAACGCTTTCAGGTATGGAATTCCGCCTCATGGAGGTTTGGGTATAGGTCATGCCAGAGTCGTCCAGCAAATGCTCGGATTGGAGAACGTGAGAGAAGCAACATACATACCAAGAGACACGGAAAGAATAACACCTTAAAAAATAACATTTTTAAATACGTTTTTTTTGTTTATTTAACTGATGAACACGGACCAGGTATTGTTCTACAAATGTTTAGGGACGTTGGATAAAAATTTAGGTGACCATATTCATTATTGTATAGAGTGGAATAAGGTTACTGAAAAACTGATTGATTGTGTAAACAATCTTCTTCCGGAAACTGTCCAGTACTTATTTGAAACTGTTGAACAAAAATACAAAGAAAACAAATTTGAAGTTACATCTGCGGATTTTGAAGTGTGCTACAAAAACCTCGAAAAAATATTAACGCTAACAATGCCGGTGCTAAAAAGAAAAATATACGAACAGTTTAACAATAGGGCGAAATATATGAATTTTATGGATGATTTTGTCACTAAGGTGGACATAACTCCAAAACAAGTGGTTGATATTTGTAATATTTTAACCAGGAATGAAACGAGATGTTATGTATCAATATTATCTTATTATATTAAAAATAGAAGTGACGCGAAAGCGTTTAATATTATTAGCAAGAAATTTGAAAACAAGCCTATAAAAACAGTAATGGCAGATATAGCAGACACTCTCGATGATAATACTAGGTTCTTCTCTCCTACAACAGTGGAATCTTATTATATTCAGGCGTTGATGGATAATCTTATAGCGAATCCTATTTTTAAACGATAATTATTTTTTTTCAAAACGTTTATAAATAAAAAAGATACAATAAATGCTTAGTAAATCTATGTGTAAGCTCATCCACGCGTATGTTGGGCTTACGAAATATTTATAAACGATTCAAGTACTTTTTTAGTATTACGTGAGTATCATAAAAGCGATTTTTATGATATGAATATTCATAGTGGTTGATTGTGTCGCAAGAGAAAAATTCGGTTTTTTCCGCGAACAGCAATAAAAAACAATTCCTAAATAGTTTAATAAACCAAAAAACCCAGAGGGATCAAAAAAAAATTATGGAAGCAATTCCAGTCGATCCCGCTGGAGGTTACTGCTATTGGGATCCATTAAGACATGCAAGTCAGAGTAGCAATACTCGGCGTACGGCTCAGTAACACGTAGTCAACCTGCCCTTAGGTAGAGGATAACCTCGGGAAACTAAGGATAATACTCTATAAAAAACAGGATCTGGAACGCCCTGTTTTCCAAAGATTTATCGCCTAAGGATGGGACTGCGGCTGATCAGGCTGTTGGTGGTGTAACGGACCACCAAACCTATGATCAGTACGGGTCATGAGAGTGATAGCCCGGAGAAGGAGACTGAGACAAGGCTCCTAGCCCTACGGGGTGCAGCAGTTAAGAATCCTTTACACTGCGCGAAAGCGTGATAGGGGGATCCCAAGTGATATAGTTTTACTATATCTGTGGCCAAGTGTAAATTACTTGGCAAGAAAGGGGTGGGTAATACGGGTGCCAGCAGCCGCGGTAATCCCCGAGCCCCGAGTGGTAGCCGCGTTTATTGGGTCTAAAGCATTCGTAGCCTGATTAGTAAGTTCTCGGTGAAATTGTTCAGCTTAACTGAACGAATTGCCTTGAATACTGCTAGTCTAGGGATCGGGTAAAGTTGGGAGTATGCCTGGGGGAGGGGTAAAATCCATTAATCCTGGGTAGACTATCAGTGGCGAAGGCGCCCAACTGGAACGAGTCCGACGGTAAAGGATGAGAGCTAGGGGAGCAAACGGGATTAGATACCCCGGTAGTCCTAGCCGTAAACGCTGCCCGCTGGGTATTACACATTCCTCGAGTCTGTGTAGTGCCGTAGTGAAGACGTTAAGCGGGCCACCTGGGGAGTACGGTCGCAAGACTGAAACTTAAAGGAATTGGCGGGGGAGTACAACAAGAGGTGGGACCTGCTGTTCAATTGGATTCAACGCCGGAAATCTCACCAAGGGTGACAGCAGTATGAAGGCCAGATTAAAGGTCTTACCTGACGCGCTGAGCGGAGGTGCATGGCCGTCGTCAGCTCGTGTCGCGAGATGTCCTGTCAAGTCAGGTAACGAGCAAGACCCACATCATTATTTGCTTCGTCGGTTTCGATCGGTACGAGCACTATAATGAGACTGCGTGTGTTAAGCACGAGGAAGGGGTGGGCTACGGTAGGTCAGTATGCCCCTAATCCCTTGGGCGACAAGCGGGTCACAATGAATAAGACAGAGGGCTGCTACACCGAGAGGTGACGCAAATCCCTTAAACTTATTCTTAGTACGGATTGAGGGCTGCAACTCGCCCTCATGAAGCCGGAATCTCTAGTAACCGTAATCCATTCATTTACGGTGAATACGTCCCTGCTCCTTGCACACACCGCCTGTCAAGCCACTCGAATCAGTATTAGGTGAGTATGAGTCTTCATGTCTCGTCCGAACCTAAGATTGGTGAGAAGGGTTAAGTCAACACAAGGTACCTGTAGGGGAACCTGCGGGTGGATCACCTCCTTTTATTTTCTTTTTCTCGAGAATTTTTCGAGAAACTGGGAAAAAGAAATATATACCTTATTTATTTAGATGTGTGTGTAGAAGTGGAAAAAACACTTGCGTACAACATCAACCACTTACTTTTTTATTTTTACAAAACCTAGCGAGAGCTAGCAAAAACCTTATAAGCATCTTTTTTTAGTTCAATTATTATGTTAAAATCACAGGAAGAATCCGCCTTAGAAAGAGTATTATATACTTTATCTTTAGATAGTGATTTTAGTCAAGCTATACGTTCATCAAAAAGTACAGAGTATTTATCTGAAAATCCATATATACTACTTCATTCTATGCCTGCTTTTAGAGAATCATTTTTTAAAGTATTCCTTGACCAGCAGTACAGAATTTTTTCTAAAGGTGTAGATACAAATGAAGCAGATAAAGATAGAAATTACGCTTATCATCTGCTTTCCAGGATTTCAAACATTGAAGAGTTAGCAAAGATGTTAAAATTAGAATTGCCTAAAGAGTATTTCGAAAAAAGAGCAATGTTTTGCAAAGAGACAAAAACATCAATGATAAGTTTACTGTTTAAAGAGTCAAACTTAGATACACCTAATTGTTCTTTTGGTTTTGAATCTCTTTTTAGCGGATTAAAAGCTATTTTTGAAGCAGCAAACACTGCAATTCCTAATCTGGATGATGCACGAAAAGAGACATATAAATTACTTATTCCTAGATTAGAAGAATGTATTAGTACTAACTTAGCCAGGAAAAACATGTTTCTTCAAGATATTATTGCATTTTCTTGGGAATTTACTTATTTAAATCATATGCTTAAATATATTGGCGCAAAGATTGATGAAAAAGGTATGAAGTTAAGAAATGATGTGTTTATACAAGTAGCGGATGATTTAAAAATTAATCAATCAAAAATTGAGGATATTTATAGACTATCTGCCATTTATAACTTATTTACTAAGCTTATTATACAATTAAAACCAGATTTTAATAATGCTGAATTAAAAAATGCATTTTCAAAACTAGTATCAGTTGAAAAAAATGAAGTAACTTATGACTGCACATCTAAATTTTATCAAGATTTAGAGATTCTAGCTGAAAATAAGTTTAGTTTAGATACAAGTCTTGACGATGAAACTAATGAACTTTTACTCGGCAAAGTAGACAATCTTAAATTTATAAAACAATAAAAGTTCTAAATCATTATCCTTATAATAGCAAGGATTTCTTTAATTTATTTTATGATATTTTATATTCACAAGCCTATTCAGCTGCGTGTATACGCAAGCAGAAAAAATATTAATAATTATTTTAAGTATAATGTCAGGGAGTTGGAGCGTGAAGTGCTGGTTCCAAGATGCATTGAGGAAGAATTAATACCCTATAATGACAAAAAAGTCTTAGTGAATGTTATGGGTTTAAACGAAAGAAATATTGAATTCCTGCTTATTTACGGATACGTATCAAAAGAACGCGTCTTTAGAACTAATGAAGGAGTGGCATTATTTGCCAAAGAGATACCAAAATCAGATATTGAAGGTGTTAAAAAAGCAGTGCTAAATTATTACAATTTTGAGAAACCTCTATCTTTCATAGACTAGAAAACCTTTTTTAATAATTAATAAGTTAAGTATTCTTTAATTTGAAAGCGGAAATTGCGTCAAAACCTGAACCTGAAGAGATAATAGTGGATGCTGCAAAGCATAAGAGTCCTTCAAAAAGCGAAGTGAAATCCGACACGTTCACCCATAATAGAGATAAGGTTATTTCCTTTCTAAGGATTTTACTGCTCACAATGCTGTTTATAGTTGTTATTTTCTCATTGTTAATAACTAAGATGTTATTCTCGCCTAATCCTAATCCATGGGTACTCTTTGGCATGATAGCAGTAATGGTATTGCCAACAATATTCGTAATGGCCTTCCTGTTCAGGTTTTTAGTGAATTATATGGGCATGAAGAAGGATTAAAGAGGAATGGAAATTAGAACTTTTTTTTAGCAGAGCAGCAACACATTTTTTTTGAACTAAGTTTGAGTAGTTCTTTGTTTATCGCGTAGTTGCGAATCTTTTTCGCTGGATGCTTTTTTAAGCTCTTTTTCTCCATTCCTCCTTAACTCTTTTTTTTGGGTCCATGTAATTAAAAAATAAAAAATTAAAAAATGTTAAATTTTTTTAGTTGAGTTGAAAAATAAAATAAGTGCAATTTTAGCATAGTTAGTTTTTCGTTTTAGTACAGAGCAAGACAGTAATTAAGCAAGTGTCGCTTTTGACTTGGGTCCCAAACAATTTCAGGGGACTGGTCGTTTTCGATTACATTTTTTTTCTTGGATTTACTAATCTAAACTAGTCATGCTGTTCTTTAATTGCAAATATTTTATTTTTTTAAAACAACCCTCGAGAAATTCTTAGAAATTTTGTGCTTTCATCGGGTTAGTATCTTGAAAAACATGATGTTATGGCGCCTGCTACTTTAATGAGCCATACACATACGTGATTCAAGTTATTAACCACAACTTAAAAGTTAAACGCTAGTTATATAAAAAACCTTCGAAGTAATATATCGAGTCACTAAATAGTTATTAAAAATGTTTATATACGTTAATCCTTTTTGCATCTAAAATATGCACCTCGAAAACTTGCTGAAGAAGGTTACTACGAAAAAGTTAATCTCATTTTATAATATTGTTGAGAAATTAAAAACTACTATGAGGTATGATAACCAGGAGGGTATTGCTGACTCTGTTGCTGACCATTCTTTCAGGCTGGGTGTCATGGCATACTTAGTTGCCGAGCATTATAACCTTGATATTGACAAGACTAAAGCGGTTGATTTGGCTTTAATTCATGATATGGGCGAGTACTTGCATGGTGATGTGGACCAGAGAAAGATAAGGGAGGGAGTGGTTTCGAAGGATGATAAGGAGAAGCTTGAAGAGGAAGGTTTAAATGAGTTAAAAAAAGCTCTTCCAAGGACTATGCGTAATTATCTGTCGAATTTATGGGAAGAATATAATTCTTTGTCAACTCCTGAGTCAAAGTATATTAAGGCGTTGGATAAGTTGGAGAGTATGCTTCGCATATCCAACAAGGGGTATAAAGTGTTTATGCCTTCATTCACTGGCGAGAATGATGGCGCCCAAGCGAAGCTGATAAATTACGCGGATAATGCTGTCCGCTCATATCCACCTCTTGCCTGTTTGAATTCTATTGTTAAGAATAGGATTAAGTCAGAGTTTGACAAAGTGGGTTTTTCGTGGCCTAGTTCCTGCAATGAATTCCTGGATTCCGGATGCTCTGATGATTTGGTGCAGATTGTTTCCTTCCTTGATACTATTGAGAATTTAAAGTGCGAGCTTAGGTATGGCAAGGTTAAGACTAGTATGAGCGAGTCTGTTGCCGGCCACATGTTCAAGCTTGCAGTTATGACTTTCAGTTTCGCTAAGCAGTACGATTTGAAGCTTGATGTTTATCATGCGTTAAAGCTTGCTTTAGTTCATGACTTGGGTGAGTGTTTCGAGGGTGATATTCCTGCTGCTGACGTCCACTTGGGTGAGATTTCCAAGGAGGAGAAGTTCTCTATTGAAGAACGCGGTTTTAAAAAACTCTGAGGGTTATTGCCTGAGAATTTAGGCACTGATATTTTAGATTTATGGAAGGAGTATGAGGTCGGGGCGACGATTGAGTCGCAGTACGTTAACGCATTGGATAAATTGGAGGCCCAGCTTCATGTCTGCAGCGTTGGGGAACATCGTTTATTGAAGAGTTACAGTCTAACTCCTGTTTATGCTGACAAGGCAGTTCTTAGGCTTAATATATTTAAGGATATGCTGCAGAGTATTAAGATTACTATGAGGGCGCAGTTTGAGAATGAAGGTTTAGAGTGGAAGAAGGATTATAACCTGTTTATGTAATTGTTTTGTTTTAATTCCCTGTATTGCCTGTACCACTCGTCAACTCTTTTGCAGTCCAGTGTCGGGTTCATCTCAATGTGTGGTTTTAATGCTCCGCTGAATGTTTTTGGGATGTGTAATAATTCATGTATTAATACTTTAACTTTGTCATCTTCGTTCAGGTTCAAGTATTTTGAGTATAATAATTCTATTACATATTTTGGGCTGCTGTTGAATGCTGCTGTGAAGATTCTTGGAGTGCTCCATATCCTGGCGAGTGCTCTGCTTGTGCTGTTTTTTGAGAATACGCATCTTACGAATTCGGTGTTGATGTGGTCCCAGCCTAGTGTTTCAACCAAGTCTTTCATCTTTTGTTCTGCTTCATCTGCGCGTATAAAATCAAGATTCATTACTGTTAAAGGTTTATCAGCTTCTCTTTTTAAATTAATATATCTTAAATTGATAATCTTTTTAAACCGCTCAGTCTCTAAATTATTTTATTCCGGGCTGGTAGCTCAGTAGTAGAGCGCCGCATTTGCAATGCGGAGGTCCAGGGTTCGAATCCCTGCCAGTCCATTAAAAACTATTTAAAGACATTTATTTCTTAATTCTTAAATGGTTAATCAAAAAATTTATACTTTAACTAATGGGTTATTAGTAGGATTAGAGAAAGATGATTCTAAAATAGTGTCAGTTAAGTTAATTTTGAATACAGGTTTGTTAGATGAACTTCCTGGAGATGAAGGAATATCACATTATGTTGAACATATGATAATTAGAGGGGGGTCCAAAAAATATACACAAACAAAGTGTGATGAAATTAATCGTTCATTTACTTATAATGCTACTACTTATTCTGATAAAACTGAATATATAGGTTCGTTCTTAGCAGAAGATACAAATCTTTTTATAGATTACTTATCAGATACAGTCTTTAATCCAATATTTGATAATAATAAATTAGAAGAGGAACGTAAAAGAATATTACAAGAAATTTCTGATAAAAAGGGAGATTATGTTTTTAAAGATTTTAAGTTATTTTATGATGAACTTTTTGGAAAATATGCAAATCATAATTATGACGCATCACTTGAAAAATCAGTAATTTCTTCAGCTACTGTTAAACAACTTAAAAAATTTCACAAAAATAATTATTTACCTGGAAATAGTAAATTAATAATTAAAGGAGACTTCCCAGATAATATTGAAGACTTAATAATAACTAATTTTGGAGACTTAAAAGGCAGTAAAAAAAAGATTATTCACCAAACTCCTCAAAATATAAATGGACCTAGAATAATTCATACTAGAGCTACCGAAACTGAAAGTTTAGTTATAAAAATAGGTATTCCTATATATTCAGATAAAAAAGAGGAAAAAACATTAATAGATCTAATTTCATACATTTTAGGAGGAGCATATAATTTTGAATCGGAATTATTTAATTCTTTAAGTTTAAAAAAAGGTTTAGTATATTCTATTAATGTTAATTATAATAATAACTGTATTTTTATAAATTGCAGAACAAATCCTAATAATAAAGAAGAAACAATTGATGCAATATTTTCATCTTTTGAGGATATTAGAACAAAATTAATACCTGAAGACAAACTTAATCATATTAAGAAAAAGGCTAAATATGGAATTTTATTAATTAATGAATTGAGTAAACATAGTTTTGAAGGATTAGAAGACAAAATTAATGGAGATAATTTTGATGAAAACATAGATATTATTAATAATGTAACACCTGAAAATATAAAAGAAACTGCAATAAAATTCCTTCCTGAAAATAAGAATGGTAATTATGTAATGTTATTAAAAGACCCATTAAAAGAATCAGAAACTAATCAATCTGATTATACAATTTAAGCTTAATATTTTTTATTTTAGAATAGTAACTCATTTAATGAAATTTAATCAATTTATCTGATTTTTTTAATGTTAGGATTGAGCAGCTTCCGAGGCTTGAATCCCTGCCAGTCCAAATCATTTATTTATTAAATAGGATTAATGCTCCTGGTGAAGTGGAACAAATAAGTTTTAAAGGTATTAATACTAAGTTAAAGAAAGGAGGATTGTTTTAATTATGGTATTCAAAAAGAAAGAAAAGAAAGAAAAGAAATAATTTTAATCTATACTATTGTTAATTTTTATTATTGTAAGTATTCATTTGCAAGTAAGTACTATCCTATAATTTAAAGGTGCAGATGAATTCTTTATATTTTAAAGAATCAGATAACTAAATATTACTGTTTAATTCTTTTTTTGAATATAATTCTCTGCTTCTGAATAAGTAATATTAAGCGAGCAGCTTAATTCCTTGCATAAAAAGTCTTTATACTTGACGTTCAGCTTATCCTTATTGCCTTTATAGAATTCTATAAAAGTAACCTTGAATATGTCCATTTTTTTGGTTAATTTATCCTTATTATTTGAAGCATCTAATACTAATTCCTCTAATCTGCTTATTTCAACATTAGCTAATCCGTTCATTCAAAAAATAATTCGAAAATTTAATAGTTATAAGGCTTTTCTTTAAACAATACACATTTAATACATTATATAAAAAGCAACACTTTTAATGTAAAAAAGTTAGTAAAATTAACGAATTTTTATGAACAACGCCGTTGAATTAGTGCATTATCACACAGAATGGTGCGATTCAAGTGTAAGCAACCTCAACCAAGTCTTGGTCAAAGCCTGCTGCGAGGCAGAAAAAAACAGCGCCCAAAAATATAAGAATTATTTTCTGAATAACTTCAAAGAGCTTAACTTAGTGCTTGACTTATTATATGATGAACTGCTCGACGCTTACATTAAGGGAGAAAGCAGTAATTCTTACTATCTTGAACGCTTATTTGAGGAAGCAGTCAAGAAGTACGAGTTATGTCTTGACAACCCAAAAGAAATAATTAAAAAATCGAAAAAAGAACTGCACTCATCAATGCTATGGAAGTACTCTAAAATGCTTGACTTAGTTGACGAATACAAAAAAGAAAAAATAGACATGGGCTTCCTGTTAAATATGAAATCATTCTTCGAATCCCTGCCTGACCCTGTAGAAGAAATACGCCAAGACTCAATGGTATACCTTTTTTGCAAACTAGACTAAATTAATAATCTCCTGCTCAAAACAGTCAACACTCATATTGCATCTATGCATTTTCAAATCTTTATCCCCAAGCAAGAATCTTATTTTTGCAAAATTTGAATTAGGATGCGTCGGATGAGCCAGCCCATGAATTACAAATAAAGCAGCATCACCGCGCAGCGAAATTATATACTCATTGATGACCTTAAACCAGTAATCCTCCCTCTCTTCAGTTATAAAATAAGTCTTAACCTCATCTTCAATGATACGCTCAGTCGCCCGAATCATCTTATATATCCTTTCACTGTCAAGCCATAATATTTCATTAAATAATTCTTTCTTTAAACCCCTATTTGCAAGCATTAACTCTAACTCGTCAGGACAATTCCCTTCCAAAAACAGAATATTATTCCTGCAATTTTCGGAAGGTGAACAAATATTTTTTTGATAAAAAGACTTAACATACTCTTTAAGTCTTACAATAACAGCATCATACTTTTCAATCTCAAGTCTGCTCCTAAGATAATCATTATGACTGCTCTTAAGCTCGAATAAGGGTAGTCTGTCCAAATAATCCTCTATATGAGCTTCGCCCAGACAATTAATAGTTAAAGTCACAATTAAATTATGGTAAAAAATCTGCCTTTAAAACCTTCCTTTTTAAGATTTTTAATGCTTGATTAATTCAACAATCCTGCCCAACTCGTCACAATCTGCGTAATAATTGCAGTTTACTACCTTCTTAGGAATTGCGTATACCTTGCTTTTAAGCTCAGGATTCAAGTATTCAAAATCCAGTTTATTATTGTAAAAATCATCAAATAAGTCCATTATAGTGTTAAGATAAGACTCGTCACCCTCTTTTAATACACCATCCCTATTCCTATTCCTGATATTATTAAGCAAATCATCCTTGGAACCGTTCATGCATAAAAGAACATTAGGCAGCACCCACTCGTGACCGCTGTTATTGATAAAAAAATAAATAGTCTTTAACTGCTCCCTATTCAGCCAGCCAAGCTTGACAAAACCCTCGCAATAAATCAAGATATCAAGAAAAGCAAAACGGTCGCTCACGCATAATTCAGAATCCCTGGAAATCTCTCCATTAATGCGTATATTATCCAATAACACATTCAACTCAGCCATGAAAGAATTCTTGCCCATGAAATCATTAATCGGCGCCTCATTAAATATCTTAAAACCTAATTTTCCAAGTTTTCTAACAAGAGTAGTCTTTCCTACACCATGACAACCAATGACAGCAGCGACATAAACCATTAAATTTAAATAAAAATACTCGGCGCTTTTTAAAAAAACTTAAAATTGAACATATATTATTTCAACATATATAATTAGATATATAGTATTAGGGTATATTTTATGCGAAGTTTAGCTTCTTTTTCTCATAAATTATCTCAAGACCTGCCTGAAACACACCAAAAAGCATAGGTCCAATAAAGAAACCTGTAAAACCAAGGGTGAAAGCTCCGGCAACTAATCCAATCATAAAAAATATAGGATTCATCCTAGCAATTTTTTCACCAACCATCGGCTTGATAAAATTATCAATCGTACTTATTAACGCAGTAAAAACAAGCGAGACAACAAGCATAGGATAATTACTTGTTACTAAGTAAAAAATATTCACTCCTACAGGCACAACCAATACAGTAATACTGAAGAAGCACATGAAGAAAGTAAAAAGCGACAGCTCAAAAGAGTAAGGAATCTTAATGATTAAAAGGAAAATAAAAAGGATTACAGACTGAATGAATGCAGTTATGAACTGGCTGTAAAATATTGCACGCATCATTTCATTAACCCTTTTAATCAGCCTGTTAAAAAAGGATAATTCATTAACAGGTATAAACCTGCGGATAAAATCAATAAACTCTTCATTATATTTGATTAAGTAGAATAAAAAGAACATTAATACCACGAACTGGATTATTATCTGAGGTGTTGAGAAGACTATATTCTGGACAAAAGTGACAATCTTATTTATCCCTGTTCTAGTTAACGGCTCCTGAATATTGTACGCCTGGAACCTTGATAACACTTCATTCAGCGTGTTTAGCGTCGCAGCATCGTTTGCGAAGGAGCTTATACCCTGCAGACTTTTTAGCAGGAAATTAATTAAGATATAAATAATAGTGGATAATACTGAGAATCCAATTATTACACAAAGGACTGATGCAAGAGTTTCATCCTTGAATTTTGAGACAAAATAGTTCTTTAACGGCTGCATGAAATATGCAATTATGAAACTGAGTGCTATTATCTGATAGAAGGGTATTGACAGGTATAATAATGAAAGAAACAATACAATAACACCTATAATAAGCAATAATTTAGCGTTAATAGCCATAACTAAAATGAAATAAATAGTTATATTTTAAACGTTTTTAAAAATACATAATTGGCAAGTCTTATAAATAGAAAAATTTAGAATTATGTTTTATGGGTTTTTTCGCTAAAAAGAGTCTTGAAAACTTCAAGAATATTGACAATATAGAGACTTTATTGGCTAATACATTAGTCTCACTAAGAAGCAACGAAGCAGATTACGCTCAAAAACAAAATGTATCGAAAGAAGTCTATGTAGTTAGGATAAGAGAGTTACGAACCAGTTTATATGACTTTTGCAAGCAGTATATCAAATCTTATAACAAGGTTGAAAATAAAGTCAGCCCTCCTGGATTCCAAGGCAATTTAGTCAGCGTTGAATTCAATAATGATTTATTATTTTCTATGACTTCAGATGAAATTTTAAACTCAAAGTTGAATACTGCACAGTCAGGATTATCATCCGGGCTTGAATCATTAAAGAAAGCGCAGGTAAATCGCAGTGCGTTAGATGCTAATTTATATAACACTGTTGAAAAAAACTTAAGGACTGACATTAAAGGAATTTGCAACTGTTTTATTACTTTTTACGAAGCTCAGGAGCCTATGAGATATTTGGCCAAGATTAATGAAACTGAAAAGAAAATTAAGGAACTTCAAGAAAGAATATTAGATAGTGAAGAATAAAGATTTGCATTTATTCCCTCTTTATATTTTAAAGAATACTAAGTTATAAGAAAAACGTTATAGACAAATTAAATTCTAAGTTCAATATAGAAAATACTCAAAAACTGATTACTATAATTAACACCAAACCGCCACATATTTTAATATAGAAAGTAAATCTATTGCTTGCTGAAACATTAACATAATCGAAAGAAAGTTTTATAAATAAGTAGGGTTCTATTTTTTCTACAATCAAGAGAGGCAACCCCTCGAGGGCAATGCTGATGATTTCTAAATGTTGTGAGGTGCGTTTCACGACAATGTGGCGTACTGATATCGACACAACTTAATATTCAAATGAGTTTAGTGTCGAGTGCATAGTGGGAGCTAATTAATAATCTTTATGAGGTTAAAACGTAGGTTTTGGCCAACAGGAAGATGAATACGCCATTAGGTGGATGGCTTGGCTCATCAAGCTGATGAAGGACGCACTAAGTTGCGAAAAGGTTCGGGGAAGCGCAAGGAGCTATTGATCCGGACATTTCTGAATGTGAGTCATAACTTCACAGTTATTATGAAATTCTTCACTGAGTTTCATAAGAGAAACGCGGGGAACTGAATCATCTTAGTACCCGCAGGAAAAGAAACCAAACGAGATGCCCTAAGTAAAGTCGATCGAAAGGGGCAGAGAACAAAGTGAATCAGTATAGGCGACTATCACTGAGATGTGCTGTTTGGACGAGCGATATCTACTTATCACGTGACTTGAAAATTTTTGGAAAAAGTTACCTTAGAGGGTGACAGTCCCGTAAAGGAAACGTTGTAAGCAGTAGCTCTGTTCCAGATTACCAGGGGTCGGAATTCCTCTGGGAATTCGGGAGGCAGATTCTTCTAATTCTAAATACTCGATGAGACCGATAGCGTACAAGTACCGCGAGGGAAAACTGAAAAGAACCCTTAATAAGGGAGTTAAAAGACCCTGAAACCTAATGGTTACGGCAAGTTGCGGCGTTACGGCGTCGCAGCGTTCCTTTCGGATCAAGAGGTAGAGAGTGTATGGTAGTAGCGAGACTAAGTACATCTAGTACGAAGTCGTAGGGAAACCAATATGCCCGCAACATGTGAGGGGCAAGGTGTGAAAGCGCCTGGAGTTACTGCTGTACGACCCGAAGCCGAGCGAGCTACTCCTGGTTAAGTTGAAGCGGATTCCAATCCGTGGAGGACTGTAGAAGTTCTACGTGCATGTGTTTTCATGAACTGGGAGTAGGAGTGAAATGCCAATCGTGCTTGGCGATAGCTGGTTCCTCCCAAAGTGGGCCTAAGTCCAGCCTCTCCTGAGATAGTTACGGGGGTAAAGAGACTGATTTGGGAAGCAGGGTCGCAATTGCGTCTCGTTCCTGAGTCAAACTCAGAATACTGCAACGTCTAAGAAGGAGGGAGTCGGGGTGTAGGGGTAAGCTTTACATCCGCGAGGGAAAGAACCCCAACTAATGTTAAGGTCCCTAAGTGCTAGCTAAGTGTAAGTGAGGTTGTTTGCAACCATAGACAGAGAGAAGGTAGGCTCAGAAGCAGTCACCCTATAATAAGTGCGTAACAGCTTACTCTTCGAGGTTGCATGCGCTGAAAATGGACGGGACTAAGCAAGCTACCGAGACATTAGGGAACACATAGTTTTGTGTTCGGGTAGGGAGGCGACCTGGATGGGTAGAAGCGTGAATATAAGTTTGCGTGGACCGTCTTGGGTTTGAGGATTCTACCATTAGTATTCATCGAAGTGTGATGAGAATTCACACGGCCGTAAGGGCAAGGGTTTCTCCGCAATGCTCGTCATCGGAGAGTTAGTCGGCCCTAATCCACAGCTTAACTGCAGATCGTGGAGAAAGGGAAACACGTTAATATCCGTGTACTATGTTGATACGTGCGGCAACGCAAGATTGTTAAGAGACAGTTTGGGGTAGGTTGTACAACATTATCTTGTTGTCTAATACTCATAAGTCCATCGAGTCTCGTAATGAGGAGAAGTGGATTAAAGTGTAGAACAGCCCGTGTATGCGGGTTCAATCAATCCCCGGATTCCATGAAAATCTTAACAATAAGGATTCAATATATCCGTACCCAGAACCAACACTGGTGCCCCTAGGTGAGAAGCCTAAGGCCTCAAGGGTGAAACTAGTTCAGGGAAATCGGCAAAATAGCCCCGTAACTTCGGAAGAAGGGGTCTCAGCGCTCGTGACTTTTATAGTATGCGAGTGCTGGGTGCAATTACAAGGGGATTCGGACTGTTTAATTAAAACACAGCAGGCTGCAAAGGAGAAATCCTTAGTATAGCCGGCGACACCTGTCCACTGCAAGTATCCGAAAACCTATTCCAATGGGTATAAGGACTTGTAAACGACGGAGGTAACTATGACCTTCTTATGGTAGCGCAATGCCTTGCCATTTAATTGATGGCTTTGCCAATGGTGTAACTCGAATCCTGCTGTCCCGAACTTGTCGC
>CABMEV010000002.1 GCA_902385255.1 Candidatus Tiddalikarchaeum anstoanum
CAGCCGTACAGTGAATCCCCACCATATCAATATCCTGTGAACGTTACTAATGGAACAGCAAGCGGATACGTTAGTTACAAACCTGAATTTAATTGTTCAATACCTTCATCATTTGAGGGAACGACTGAAGAGTCGGGCAACGTTTTTGAAAAGACATTATCATACCCTGTAGTATTAAGATACTCCGGTTTCTTTAACAAAGTCAGGGGTGTTGACACTGCTCACGTTGAAGACATAGGAATTGCAGACCATGTTGGAACTTTCACAGTGAGGTTTTGTGTCATAAAAATCCCATCAATGTGCGACCCTTTCTTCAAATACACTTATGATGATACATTAGGCGGAAAATTATTCGGCAGCGAGGTATACGACCCTGAATCTTGCAGAGCAGGAGGGATTCCTATAATATGAGAAAAGGAAGCGCTATAACATTGTCAATATTTATCATGATGATAGTGCTAGGCTCATTGCTCGCCTACACTGCGTTCTACGTGGACCAGGTGATGCTCAGGCCTGTTGTTCAAATGTACGACTCGGAGACTGACTTAAAATGTTTCTTCATAATATCAAACATAGTCGGCGGTGAATACTTAAGAGATGGGGAGCCAGTACCTTCTGGAAGTTTAAGAAGCGAACTTAACGACTTGTACGGGTTGAGAAATGGGAAAGGTGCATACTTAGGCGATAGGGAGGAATTTTTTAATAAAGTACTGGCTTTACAGTATGGAAGAAGTGAAACAATTGTTAGGGAACAGGACGTGTTATGGACTACTGTGTAGGCTGAGGGTTTGCCAGTCCAATGATATATGACTGTCTTCGGACCTGCCCGTATCGGAACTGCAGGACTTTTTGTAACACAAAACTTGAACAAAGATATTAACAAGTTAATGGATAAGTACCAGTGCCGTTTAGACCCTACTTTCGCAATAGGTGGTTGTTAAAAAAAATGAGTAAGAGTGCAGTGCCGGTTGAAGGATTATACATTGTGGCGTTCTTAATACTTATGGGTCTTGCAGGAATGAGCTTATACTTATTCGTTCAAGGACAAAGCATCGCTTCGGATTATAGGATAAGCGCAGCATCACTCATTGAAATGTCAGAATCCATAAAGAGGTTAATAGACCAGGAGCGAACATTCGTAATGGAGACTATACTTTACTTCTTCGGAAGCCAGTCAGGAATAGAGAACGTCCAGGAATTCGGGGACTTGAATTATATAAAATTTTTCGCAGACAATGAAGCTTCAGCATGTTATAACATCTTGAAAGAAAGGATGGGCAACGTGCCTACTGAGATGGCAACGAGGTGCGCATTCGGAAACCCGAATTTATTCAACGTTAATGACAGTGCAGGATTATGGAAGTGCGACGCTAAGATGTACTCGTACAAGACTTGCAATAATATAAGCGCTTTCGCCGCAAGGCTGTGCTGCAGAAAAGGAACTTTCCAAAATAATGATATCAGCAGTTACAGGTCAGGAATTATCAATGCAGCGTCAGGAGCGACGGGAAGTATCTGCCACCAAGGATGCATGAACGCTTTAGAATTTGATTATACCCAGAAATGTTCAAATCTTGACTACTGCGGAGGGCTTTGGTGCAGCAGTGATTACTTGGAAGTTCCGGAAACTTACGGAGGAATACCTTATTATTATAAAATTGTGGAGCCAGTAAGTATAATTACTAGCACCATTGAAGCAGGACCTGGATATTATTGCCCTTCAAGTTATTCTTACAATCCTGAACTAAGTTATACGAATAGTATTTCATGGACTAAGAACTTGGACATGGATGAAGTTATTAACAGGTTAATATCATTATCAAACACTTATTTCTACAAGCCAAGTCCGCAGTTTACATCATACCTTAACAGTTTATTGGATAAGAACGTGCAATTCTCATTCCAGCTTGACTTCATAGGGTGCGATAATGAAGAGTGCGAATTCGCATGGGTTCCGATATGCGGAAACGAGCAGAGTTTTATAGGAAGAGGTACTGGAGGAGTCAGGATGATAGACTTCTCAACTAATTTCATGTCATTAGTAACTGTCAGAGTGCCATTACAGGATATGGTGACTTTTGCAAAACACTTAGTGGAATCTGGAGATGTAAAATATTACATAACTGATAAGTTCAAAAATATAACTTACTATCTTAACACTCAGGCTAATCTGAATGATATGCAGAACAAAGGACCTGCTTACTGGAATTACTTATTCGGAGGAGAGTTAGGTATTGGCTGCGGAGAAGCACCGCAGGAAGGACTTGGCGAGTCGCTTACCACTTCCATATTTAACTATTATGATAATTCAACCTGCGGCACTGACCCGTACCATAATAACTGCAATACTGAATGCCTGCTAAGCTGGATGAACACTAAACTTTACAATGCAACGAGAGACCCGTTATTCTATGACAGGCCTACAGGTTATGATTACACGCTTCGCCCGGTGTTCAGGTTTGTAGATACGAGTCTTGGTGCTGTAATACCAGGGCAGTATTTGCTGAACGGTCAGAGTTTTACAAATAATTTCGTAGCACTGCCTGGCAAGTATAATATTTTCATACGAGGTTCAGGAGTGGCTGATGTTACTGTTAGATTGGACGGTCCGGATTACAGATACACCCATTCAACATTAGGTGATTTTTATGACTTAGTTAATGACGTTGGTGTAGGGCGATGCGGACAATTTGCTGGAGCATTATATCCTAACGGCACACTCGCCGCATCCAGGCTGGACGAGTACGAGAACGCTTACGGCTGCTGTCCAAGCAACCAGTATAATCAGAACAATAACACCTGCAATGTGGCTGTAATCTCAAACACGTACTGCGCTTACATGCATAACAGGTTCAACGGAACAAAAGGAGGAGAGTATTGTGATACGAGAAGCGCACTCGCACTTGATTATCCAAGCAAAGCAATAACTCTGTCTAGTTTGAATAATCATATAGTGCAAGTTACATGCAATTCAGCTAACTGCAGTATCGACAGCGTTGACATAATAAGAGTTATGTATGATAATAGTTTCCCAACAGGAGTGTACACATCGCAGGGAATAACGTATCATAACGGCGGGTCTTTAGAATATTATAAGAATACCAGTAATTGCGTCAACCCAATGGGTTCTGATTACATATCTTATTCAGCTCTTGATAATACTGAGACTTGGCTTTCAATGCTATGCTTAAGAGGTCAGGGTCTTAACTGGCAGGACATTATGGAGAGGGAGACTGGGCTTTATAACTCGTTCAAGACTAAATTCTCAACTAATTATAAGGATAAGGCTGCAATGATTGACTCCTTCATAAGAACGTATCTTCCAACAGTGAGCAGTACTAATTACAGTGATTACAGGGTGACAAAAGTTGTTTTCCGCTCCGTAACACTCGCACCCTTAACCACTAATTTGTACAATGATAGTCTTATTGCTGATTCTTCTCTTCATTACGGCGAGGCAGGTTATGGTTTGGATTATGCGGAGACTGCTCTTGAAAGATTATATCAGATTATGAGGAATACGAGTTACGTTTCACTTCCTATGAAGTGGGTTTTTGCTTACCGTGATGTTGCAAGATTCAACCAGACGTTGCTTGGCGAGGAGTCGAGCTGTAATCTTAATTACGAATCAGTGCCGGCGTCTTTTGCTTATCCTGATTGTTCCTGCAGGATGTGCCAGTACAGCACGGTGTGCGATTTCGATTTCTCGAATATATTAGTCAGCGAGTTAGTCGGCTCGTTCGGGGAATTCTTCGAGCCAATATTCCATTCGAGCTACAGCCAGTACCAAAGGGCAGGAGTGGTGGAATGAGAAAAACTATTTTATTATTCATAATTATCTGTATCATTCTAGGCTCAGCCTTTGCTTACGACTACAGCGTCGGGTGCAACTGTGATAATTCATACACTACCCCTTCACACTCTCATTACGTGAACAATAACTGCGGAGGATGTTATAACGCACCAGGAAGTGGATATGATTGCAGTTGGTGGGATTGTGGTTTACAGCCGGGAATAGGTACAGACCCCGCATGGTGTTCTCGTATAGGCGGCTCTAACAGCGCTCATAATTGTAATGGTCATAATTGTAATCCTCATAATTGCGAGCCCTCATACGCTTGCGGATGTGCATCTTGCTGGAACGCTTGGCCATGTACTTTAGGATGTTACAATGACTGCGGTAATTGCGGACAAGGCACTTGTTATAATACTTGTTATGACACTTGTTATGACACTTGTTATACTTGTCATGATAGTGTATGGGTGGGTGCATCAGGCAATAGGAATTATAATTGTGATAATAATTGGCATAACTGCGACGGAAGTTGGTCAAACGGGTGCGAGCGCTACTCCGACTTTGACAACGATCCCACAAACTGCGGAAGCTGCGGAAACAACTGCGGAGACGCCCCGTGCATAGGAGGACACTGTGAACCAGACCAAAACCTGTGGGCTAGGGCAAGAACAAACTGCAAATTTGGAGGAGATGATTATTACGGTATTGGCGACGGAAGTTCAACATCACCATGCCTTGGATGCGTTGACACTTACACTCAGAACATAGACACTCACACAGGAGGAAGAAGCACTTCAAACAGATTATACCTCGTAGACGGTGAAAGTACAAATTACGGAGACTATTACTGTGCCACAGCACAAACTTATGACAAATGGGGATACGCAAAATGCTTACCTAATTACGCAGACTGCAACAACAATGACGGTGCAGGAACATGGGACGGATGCGAAACTTATGCAGGCAGTTTAGGAACATGCGGAAGCTGCACCAATAACTGCTTAGGAAGCAGTTATGACTGTACAGGTTCAGCCGGTGCGGGATTAACAGGAAGCGCTAAACAAGTTAGGTGTTTCGTGCGCTGTGACACATCAAATCCTTCAAATTATTACGGAAATAGTAACTGTTACCTGAAAACTTATGATACTTACCAGTGCAATAATAATAACGACTGCTACGGATACACGGATGTCATAACATCGTATTATACAAGCGGCAGCCTGACACTGCCAGTAGACCTTCTAAGACGCCCTGGAGAATATATAGAATATGGACGTTTAATGCTATACGCAGGAAGTGCTACTCAGTTTAATCCTACACTGCCTCCTTCAGAATTTTCATGGAGTTATTATAATCCAACATACAATGACGGAGTATGGAATACGAGAGCAAGCCGCTGCCAAATAGGACTCGACTCAAGAAACTGGTGCTGCCCAGCCAACAAGTGTGGACACAACGGAGCATGCTATGACTTATACGCTGAAGCACCGATTTACAACGGAAAATTATATTTCTGCAACAGGAACAGCAACGGCCAAATGGTATGGGAAAACATCAGCAAAAAAGTAAACCTTGGAAGGATGATACAATACGACCATGATGCTACTATCAGGAATCAGATAATAACAAATGAAAATAATAAAGTGCTCCTTGACAATACGACATTCTTCACACAGACAGGCATGACTAAAAACTGCAACCAGAACCAGTACAGAGGATGCACGTACCAAGGACCATTTTATTCATACCAGTACTGCGCGGATTACAGCACAACATTCGACGGAATGTTCAACGTTGAAGTGCCTTCCAGCGTGCCGGTATTCATAAGCGAACAACAATTATACGACCCTTACGGATTATCATACAGTTATTTGAACGCAACATGCCAGTCAGGAATGACATGCAACGTTGGAAGCAGAGGCTGAAAAAAGAAATGAAAGAAGACTATTTAATTAACCGGAAAGAAAACAAGTATAACATGAAGTACGCACTAATCATAATCTTATTATTCTCAACAGCATCCTGCGTTTTCGCAACAGAACGCTGGCAGCAAACAGGACAGCCTCATGCTAATTGTTTAGCAACAACAGATTATATGACTTGTTTTCACAATGAAACATGTTTAGTGCCGACAACTGTAATTCCTGGTTTTTCAAGATTAAACTATGAAGTGCAGCAGACAACCCTTGCAGAGGTTAATGGAGGATACCACGCTGCAGGTTTAACTCCTGCCGTTTGCGATTTAGGTGTTCCATGCTGTGGAGGTTATGCAAAAACGAGCACGTCGGCAACTTGTCAGAAAGGATACTTAAACTGTGACTCAGCGCAAACTAGTTGTTTTACACAATGCTCTAATAGTATATTAATAGGATGCAATCCTGAAGAGTTATCAGGATTCTTGGATGAATTAATGTGTATATCACTAGGCGGTTCTAGATTGCCTTATGCAAATCAAAATAATTGCTGTTTGGATAATACAGTAAGCTGCGGAAAATATAACGGCTGCGAGACTTCCTGCGACGAATGCCAGACGGACAGCGACTGCATGGACGGCAATGTGTTAACACTTGACTCATGCGTTACAAACGAGCAATGCAGTTACTGCACGCATTCACTTCAGACACTCAACCCGTTAAGGTCAGGAATAATAAATAGAAATATCAGCGGCAAAGTTTACGAGTTCAACATGCACCCAGTATCAGGAACGAATAATTACTACGTTGACTTATCTTATAACAGCAGCGTATTATACACCCGTTTAAGAAACGGCGACTACTTCTTCATTGACGGAGAAGCTTACAGGTTATTCTTCCAGGTAATAACAGAGCCTAATTCTCTGCAAGTATACAAAGTCGCGTTTTATACAAGGACAACGTACAACATATTCCCAGTCTGCGGAAACAATATTTGTGAAACATGCGAGAGCAACACTAATTGCCTGCACTATCCTCCTGAAAGCTGCTTATCATGCCCGCTTGACTGTCCTGCAACAACAGATGAAGAGATATCAAATTATAATACGCTGCACAATAAATTAGTCACATTCCTGGATGTTGTAAATGACAAGGACTTAGCATGCAGGGTGAAAACTAATGACTTAAACAGTTTATGCGACCCATTATGCATAACTCATGAATTCATAGACCCAAACGGATGCTTATTCAACCGTTACGTGCCATCACTGCCTGAGAAACCAGACTTTACAGTAGTAACTGGCGGACCATTCGGCACGAGGAATAGCAGTGTACTAAGATTTTCAGAACAGAATTACAACGTGTACTACAGCAATGAAGGAGGATTCTTCGGAACTAATAATTCAGCATGCCAGTCTGACTGTGAATGCTTAAGCACCAACTGCGACAACGGCCACTGCTGTCCTACAGGTTACGCATGGAGCGACACTGACGATTTTGCAGTGTCAATATGCAACGCTTCAAATCCAGGCCACGTTTACAACGAGTTTAAGAACTCACTAATCGACTCCAACAATAACGGTTATATTGATAACACTGAAGATATAGTTCTTGCAGGACCCGGGAGAACAATTATTGATACCAGCCGAGCCGAACCATTATCAAAATACTTATGCGTTCCAGGTTCAACTCACCCGGCATGCACAAGATTTGGTTATGACCCTGTATGCGTTTACGAATACCCTGTTGCAACAGGAGGACTGACATACCACCCAATATTCACCGACGGCACATCACAATGCAGGAAGATAAAACGCTTAACAGAAGGTTTGATAACTAATATTAAATGCACACTCCACAGCCACGCTTGGGCATTAGCAACATGCAGCAGCCCAACAGGACTTGGAATCCCATCAATCGTTACCGGAGTTGGACAAGGATGTGAAATTTACCCATTATGGCACCAGTATTATGAATGGACAACAGTCAAGTTAGGCATATGCCCATTATGCTGGGATTACAGTTACTGGAAAATGACAACCGGCCACTGGGACCCGGCAGGGGGACATTATGAATGGGATGATTATTTCTGGGGTTCACCAGTGCACATTAAGATTACATGCTGGAACAATCTTTTCCCACTCTGCAATGATGGAGTTCTTGGAATAGACACCACCCCTACTTTTGATTACTTCTGCGCAACAGACAACCCTGACGAGTGCTGGGGTCGTGAACAAGTTAGGTCAGTTAATGGAGGAGGTGAAGGTGTAATCTTAAAGAGTGTCAGCTTCCATGACTTCTGCCACACAAAAGCATTAGTGTGTGAACAAGACGGCTACGTAAAAAACGGAGACACATTCAATGCGAACAGCAACATGAAAGGAGGATATATAAGATTCACAAACTGTCCTCAGGATGGTTATGCAAGAAGCGACTTATTCCAGGACTTAGGATTAATATCAGACACTATTTCATCAATACCAATGTCCGTAGGTTATTACTGTTCTCTTTTCGGCGACGACTTCGAAAGAATACTTAATGTCCACAAAGGTGACGCTTACAACTTAACATTCTGGAATGACATAAGCCACGCTGATTATATAGACAAAGCCAAATACTTCCCAGGAACTATGTACTCAGGCAACGCTTTCGTAGGTTCTTATGTCCCTCCTGATATAGGAAAATGGGGATTCACGAATACAGACGGAAAATATTATATCCGCACAAACCACATGGCTCAGATAGACAGGGATGATGAGGAGAGGTTATACCACGAATTATTCAACCGTGAAGCATGCGTTGAAATATATGGCGAAGGAGACGGAGTCCCAGACCCGGTGCCGTCATGTGCGGGAGTAAAAACAGGACCTTATACTATTTTAGACGAGAAAGGAAATCCTACTCACCCTTACGTTGGAGTTTACGATTACAAGAATTATTATAATACAATAAAATTTAGCTACGCATACAAGGAAGACTACACCAAGTACGTGAAATCAAGAGCTTATTGCGAGCAATTCTGGACGAATTTCAAGGAAAAAGATTATACAATAGACTTGGATGCGACTAATTACGGACTGCAGGACGGGTGGAGCGTAGCAGTAACTGATAATTCGAAAAACCCAGCCGTTACTACAACATATGTTGAAGATTCAACAATGCAGCTCAACAACCCGATGAAGAACCTGATATGGGTAAGCTGCTTATACTGGAGTACTGAATTCCAGGACTGGTACTACAGCAACGCTCCGGCGAATAATTATTACATAGACCCTCCATATAAAGGATGGAGTTACAGTTCAAGCTCTGCATGGTTTGCAATAACGAACGTTAAAACGCTAGATATGGACTGGATAAGAAGCCAGGCAACCTGCGGCGGCTCCAATCTTGTAACAGTCGGGCGCAACGGTAAGGGAACTATCATCCCAGGCGCCAAGTGCAGCAGCACTTACCCATTCGTCGACCCTTATGCAGGATACGGAGGACTGACAAGGATTAAAACACCAGGGACTATGGGATGGGATGTTAGCCCTAATGCGTTCTTTGTCAACGAGTACGGGATAGTTGTTCCAAAAGTCTGCTCGACATGCACTGATTCGTCTTACAACTTTGGAAGTTCATATCCAAAGTGTTAGTAAGGTTTTTAAACCACACCTATTTGTCTAATCAATTAAGTAATCGCGAGGTGTTTTTAGTAACATGACCAGTAACAGCAATGATTCAGTAATATTCGTAGGCGACAAGCAACCTATGAGTTACGTATTAGCAGTAATAACCCAATTCCAGAAAGGTGCGAAAGAAGTATTCGTGAAGGCAAGAGGAAGGCTTACTTCCAGAGCAATAGACGTAGTGGAAATAGTTAAAAATAAATTCATAAAAGATGTTAAAATTGGAGAAGTAAAGATATCAACAGAGCAAATGAAAGGGGAGAAAGGAGACGTTAACGTTTCAGTAATATCAATATCTTTAACGAAGTGAAAAAATATGATTAAAGAAAACAGCTGCATAAAAATTGATTATACAGGTTACATCAAAGATGACCGTAGAATATTCGACACAACAGTAGCGTCCGAAGCTAAAAAAGGAGAAGTATACTCTGACAAGATAGATTATTCTCCGGCAATAATAATAGTCGGAAAAGGCTTAGTGGTAAAAGGGCTTGATGAATCATTCATAGGCAAAAAAGAAGGAGAATCTTATACTTTAGAATTATCACACGAGAAGGCATTTGG
Source organism: Candidatus Tiddalikarchaeum anstoanum (assembly GCA_902385255.1). Classification (GTDB taxonomy): domain Archaea; phylum Nanobdellota; class Nanobdellia; order Tiddalikarchaeales; family Tiddalikarchaeaceae; genus Tiddalikarchaeum; species Tiddalikarchaeum anstoanum. Next base: position 9,942 of record CABMEV010000002.1, read on the forward strand.
AACGAAAAATAATAAATTATTAAGACTGATACCTTCAACTTATTTCAGAAAGAATAATATAGAACCTTTTCCAGGGATGCAAGTCTACATAGACAATGTTCCAGGCACTGTAAGAACCGTAAGTCCGGGAAGAGTAATAGTGGATTTTAATCATCCACTTGCTGGAAAAGATGTTATTTATAACGTTAAGATAGTGAAAGAGATAGTTGATGATTTGGAGATTGCCAAATTCTTAACCGAGTCATTTTTCGGCGCGAAAAACGCAGAAATAACCATTAAAAATAATATTGTAGAGGTTAAGACTAAAAAAGAAATACCAAAAACGCTTGAAGACGCGTTCACTAAAACGTTAAAAGAAACACTTAAAAAAGAGTACTCTATTAAATTTGTAGTATAGAGGGACTAAATTTTTAATACGTGAAGGAGTTAAAAAAAGAGGTGTGAATGAATGGACAGTATTATAGAAGCCGCTCTTGAAAGAGGTGGCGACAGTAGTTTTTCACAGGGTGTAAAAGTAAGACCTGCTAATTCAAGGACAAAGGATATTGATGCCCAGCTTGAAGAGTTCTTAACAGCCAGACGTGCAGCTATAAAAGTTGTAGGAGTAGGCGGAGCAGGCAATAACACTATCATGCGAATGAGCGAAGTAGGAATTAAAGGTGCAGAACTAGTTGCAGTAAACACTGACGCTCAGGACTTATTATGCACTATTGCTGATAATAAAGTATTACTAGGTAAAGAGCTTACAGGCGGTCTTGGTGCAGGAGCAGACCCGAATGTTGGAAGGGAAGCTGCAAAAGAATCAGAACATGACATTAAAAAAATACTAGAAGGAGCAGATATGGTATTCATAACATGCGGACTCGGAGGAGGAACAGGTACAGGAAGCGCTCCAGTAATCGCAGAAATAGCAAAAAAAATGAAAGCATTAACAGTAGGAGTAGTAACACTTCCATTCTCAGTTGAAGGAAGCACAAGGATGGCAAACGCAAGGGAAGGACTTGAAAGGTTGCAGGAAAACGTTGACACACTAATTGTAATACCAAACGATAAATTATTAGAAATAGCTCCCGACTTACCTCTTCACACAGCATTCAAAGTTGCAGATGAGATATTAACAAACGCTGTAAAAGGAATTGCTGAATTAGTTACAAAACCAGGGCTCATTAACTTAGACTTCAACGATATCAGAGCAGTAATGAAAGAAGGCGGAGTTGCAATGATAGGAGTCGGCGAATCTGACAGCGAAAACAGGGCGACAGAATCAGTTGAGAAAGCAATCGAGAACCCATTACTTGACGTTGACATAACAGGTGCGAAAGGTGCAATAGTGGACGTATTAGGAGGACCTGATATGACACTTGAAGAAGCAAAAACAGTAGTTCAGACAGTGAGCGAGCGTTTAGCACCAGATGCTAAAATAATATGGGGAGCATCAATATCAAATGATTTGAATAATACAATTAAAACACTTCTTGTAGTAACAGGTGTTGAAAGCCCTCAAATCTTCGGCAAAGAAAAGACAGTCCGCGAAGCGAAGAAGAAAGAGATAGAAAACGAACTAGGAATCGAGTTCATACACTAAACCAAAAAGGAGATTTTTTTTCATGAAAATTAAAGAATACGTATCAAACATGTACAACGAGTACAAGAGAATAATTATAATAAGCAAGAAACCAACACTGGAAGAATACTTAGACCTTGTCAGAATAAGCGCAATAGGCATAGGCTTAATAGGACTAATAGGATTCCTGGTTGAAGTAGTATCAGGAGTAATAAGCAGAGTGTGAATTTAACAATGGCAGAAGAAGCACAAAGTCATATAGTAACAGTCAGAACTACTGCAGGCAGGGAACGCCAAGTAATAGACAAGATAATGTCAGTAGTAAAAAAAGGCGAAGTAAACATTTACTCAATCATTAGTCCGCAGGAGATAAAAGGATACTTCTTCGTAGAAGCAGAAAGCATAGATGATGTGAGAACAGCAGTTTACGGAATCCAGCACGTAAAAGGAGTAATAGAAGGCGAAGTCTCGCTGAAAGAGATAGAACACTTCTTTGCACCTCTAAGTTCATCAATAAAAGTTGAAGAAAGGGATATAGTGGAATTAACAAGCGGGCCGTTCAAGGGAGAGAAAGCAAGAGTGCAAAGAGTCAACAAGTTAAAAGAAGAATTAGTAGTTGAACTCCTGGAAGCTGCAGTGCCAATACCATTAACAGTAAAACTGGACTCAATCAGAGTGCTTGGCAAAGAAGAAGACCTGGAAGAACAGTAAAAAATATTTTTTATTTTAATTCTTCAACTATTTTTATATAAATTTCAGATGTCTTATCTATATTTTGAATGTCAACATACTCGTTTATTATTCATAATATCCGAACAAGACATAAATTCAATAATCAAATACCTGAAACTTTAAGTTTTTTATTTCATGCAAAATTTTGGGATTAAATCCTTTTTCTTGATTTTTCCTTTTATATAACCTGAGTTTAAAATATCATCTATACTATTTATTAAGGTAAATAATTCGCCGCTTAAAGACATATTTATTTTTTCCTTTAAATTTGACAAGTTAGTTTTGGTTTTATCATGTTTAACTTCAGAATCTATAATTTTTTTATATGTAACTAAGCGGTCCAGATACGTGCAAAAATAGTCCTTCGGCCTGGCTAGAAAATCCTTAGTTTCGAATATATCGAATATTGATTCAGCCTTGTCAAAAACTGAATGCTTATCCGCTCTGTACTTATTTAATTCCTCTTCTAAAATTTTTGATTCATCAATAAATTTTTTTGAAAACTCACCGTTTAACTTGTCGATGCCTTCATCAAGATGCATAATATAATTCTTTCTGCCTAACTCATCCAGAGATTCATACCTTAATAGAGTAACATATTTATCAAGCAGCGAAGCTGTTAACTTAGAATATAAATCGCAGTAAAATGAAATATAAGGTTGATTGCTAAATGCATGCTTGAACAATTCAGAATGTTCAAAAAATTTTATCTTTTGAAGAACCTTATTTGGTTCATTAATTGCATCAAAAGCATCAGTATCCAAATTAGGTACTTTCATTACGACTTGCCTCTTCTTTATCTTTGATCTTTAAAACATAATCATCCGCTTCCTGCAGAATATCAGCCAAACAGACAGGTTTTTCATCAGTTTTATCAGCCATAACTTTATTTTAGGGAAAAATCCCTTTATAATGCTTTGTTTTTCAGAATTTCTTCAAAGTCACTTAATAAACTCATTTTCTTATTAGGCGATGCCAGCATCTTATCAATATAGTCGTCCTTGTTTTTATCATAAAAACTGTTTAATTCCTTCATTTTTGAGGATTTAGCATATCTTATAACATTTTTAAACATGTTTTCAACCTCGCTTTTGGCGCGTTCGTACTTATCTAACATGTCCTGAATATTATTTTTATTTATCATTTTTCAATATTAGCAGTTTTAAGTTCTTAAATATTATCTGTTTGAAGCTGTCGAAATGCTTTTAAATCAATGTATTTTTATTCTTCAATACTATGGTTGACAAGAGTAATACTGTAACGACAGCTATATTGAAAGAAGTAGGGGTAGCTAAAGGCTCAGGCTTCCCGCAGCTTGAAAAAATAGGCAATCTGAGCATAGAACAACTGATAAAGATAGCAAAGGCTAAAAAAGATAAAATTAATTCTCAAAATCTTAAAAATACTATAAAAGTGATTTCAGGAGCTTGCGTGGCGATAGGAGTATTATGCGAAGGTATGCATCCGAAAGAATTCGCAAAAAAAGTAGACGAAGGAGTATACGACAAAGAAATAAACACTGAAACAACCACTTTAAGCGCTGACAAAAAAGCCCTTCTCGCAAAACAAGTCACAGAAATTAATGCAAAGAACACAGCAGACCTTGACGAGTTAAAGAAGAAGATAGAAGCAAAGGCACAGAAGGATGCTAAGATGAAAGGCGGAGCGCCAGGAGTAAAAGGAGCCCCAGCACCAGCAATAGGAGCGCCGGCAAAACCAGGAGCACCAATAGCAGGAGCAGCCCCAGCAGCAAAACCAGGAGCACCTCAACCCGGAGCGAAAGGAGCCCCAGCAAAGCCTGCAGCAGCACCCAAGAAATAAACTATTTTTTTATAAAATTATTCCTTTAAGGATATAATCTTCTCTATCTCTTTGCCTGACAAGTCGCTAATTTTCTTATTCCCTTCCCTGACATTAATGTCCTTTATGAAAGCCATGACTTTCTTACTGCTGTTTTTCTCATAAAATCTTCGTATACGTGATTCTTTCTCGCTGAGTTTTTTAGAATCCTTCATCATGACAACAACCAAAACAGAATCAATACTGGGTGTCGGATAGAACGCCTCCTTTGGCACATCCATAATTTTCTCAAAAACGAGGTAAGAATTTAACAATGACTCATCTCTCATCTTCTTAAAAGTCTTGGAAGATATGATAACAACGGCTTTTTCAAAGTCATGCATTAATAACTGCTTGAAAAACCAGTCAACAATGGAGTAAGGCAGAGAAGAAACAATAATCCTGAAATCTTTCAATCCGTATTTTATAATATCATCATGTACGACTTCAACGTTTGAGTTAATGAACAACGAGTTTAATAATTCGTAAAGCCTGTAATCTTTTTCAACACAAACCACTTTCTTAACCCGTTTTGCTATCTTCTTGGTTAACAATCCTGTGCCGGGTCCTATTTCTAATACAGTATCATCCGGCTTTACTTTTGCAACTTTAACAAACGCTTCAATAATTTTCTCATCAGACAGGAAGCACTGGTCCAGCCACACATCAGGCGAGATGCCACGGCTCTTTAGAAATGAGATAATGCTCATTTTATTCCCCTTTTTTTCATCTCTTTCAACAGCTTTGCAGGAATAGGCATGCAGGAACAATTCTCCTCATGGCTTAAATTCCACTTAAACCTCTCCTCAATTGACGGATTTTTAGGCATCTTATTCTTCAAATGCCATTCTTTATTGATCATATTTTAATTAAAAGAAGCAGTGGTTTATCTAATTTTTTTACAATATTGTAAATAATACGGAATGTTTATAAGGAGAAAAATTGCTACTACTGAGAGAAGGTGAAAAAAATGTTCCTCGAAAAAACAATAAAAAACTATATTGAATCAACTGAATCAAAGAAAAACATACTTACAGCCATAATTAAAAGCAATGGAATTATGACAACTGAACAGATACTTAACACATTATGCCCTTACAAGACAAAATTAACTGAAGGCAAGAAGATTTTAGAAGGTCCTTTTGCAGGAGTTTATTTCTCCGACGCGAAGCCAAATATTGCTGATAAGTTTATGGAAAAAAGATTCAAAACTGTAGCTGTGAAATATTTGGACAATATAATGCAGACAATTCAATGCGTTAAACCTGTAAGTGAAGGATATTCAATTTGCATCGGGAATAGTTTCGGACCTGCTATAGCATTACAAGCATTGAGCGCAAATTACGATTTAGGTTTTTCAAAAGCAGAAAAAGACCTCATAGCCGCAAGCATACCGCTTAATTAATTTTTTCTAAATTTTTATTGATTATATCTGCAGTCTCTTTAAAAATTTCTGCGATTTTTTCCCTGTAGCCCTGGAATTTTTTCCTCTCATCCTTAGTTATATATTTTTCATCGCTTAATCTGGAAACTAAAACCATTGTCTTAATATATAAGTCCGTGGCATAAGTTATGTATTTAGGAGGTATATGCTTGTTTTCGGATATGAATAATTCGTACACTTCTTTTGCAAAGTCCATGATATATTGAGGGGGTCTTATTTTTTTATCTACATAATCATTGCAGTCATTGATTAAATTTTCCAATTTTTCCATAGAACTCACGCAGTCTTTTGCGGGCTTGAGAATTATCTCTATACCATACTTGATATTATCATCATCCATAGTAAAATATGTTTAATTTCTTTTTTATAACACTTTATAGTTACGTTCTGATAGTGAATTTTCCGAAACTTTTATAGAATCTAATTTTTTTTGAATACATTTAATCATGGTTATTTTCAAGGATGTTTTGAATAAGGTAATGAATGACGACAAAACCATGATAGACGCGCTTAATTCTGCATCTTTTTTGGATTTTCCTGACTGGACTCCACTTAGAAAACGCATCCAGACAGGCAAGAAAACCATAATGGACCACACACTGGCTATGTATGGCTTCTTATTCAAGATGGATAATTATAAACGGCTTAATGCTGATTTAAAACTTGTTTTGAAAATAGCAGTGATGCTTCATGATATATCCAAACAGAGAGGCGGCGAGCCCCTTCATGAAATTAGATGCGCAGAGAGGTCTAATGAATTATTGACAAAATGGGGTTATTCCAAGGATTTTATTGATTTTGTTTATTTTCTTGTAAGATATCACTCTTATCTTGGCATAATAAGCTCGAAATTCGGGGAGTATAAACCTCTTCTTGATGAATTAATGAATGTTTTAAGAAAAACTAAGAATTTTAAAGATTATATCCTGCTTTTGGGTTTGTTAAACAAAGTAGATGTTTTATCGCAGTACTTCGTCCATGATAATGTTGAAATGTTTAAGACAGATAATACTGACAGGATAGACTTACTTGCTGATGAAATACTTTCAAGATTACATTAATTTCTTTATTGTATTAAACGCTTTTGATATGTCATCTTCATTAAGGACAAGTGTAAGCTCCGTTAATGTTGACACTATCTCTATAATGTTAATATTTTCCCACGTCATGGCTTTTGTCAGCGAGTAGAATATACCAATTGTTTCAACTGCACGAATGGGGATTTTAACTGTTAGCGCTGCTAATTTGTCAATAATCTTGATTATTTTTTCTTCTTCCAATATTTTTTTTATCTTCTCCCTGTATTGTCTGTTGGATAATATTGTAATCTCATATATCCCGTGGGTCATTGTCAAAAAGTCACCCCTCTGGAAATTTACTAGGTCGTATATTTTCTTAATGTTGTTAATTATTGTTTGGGATTTCATCACGGTTATTTCGAAAATATCAGATTTTACCGTAACATCGCTCTCTTTGAAATTTATAGGCGAGGGCTTTAATTTTAACTTCATCTTTTCAGATAATCTTCTTAGTGCCATCATAACCGCAGGCATTTTTACTTCTTTTTTAAGTTCTTTTTCCAATTCCGGCTTTAACATCTCTGCGAGGGCAGCGTAGTTTACTAATCCGCGAACCAGCATCTCCTCCAAAAAAGGCTTCTTCTCTATTATATTCTCTAAGAGCAAAGGTATAGTAACCACATCATATTTTAAAATAACATTATTTATATAATTTGTTATTTTAATAACACTAAGTTTTTAAAACCGCTTTTTTCTTAATACTGAAATGGTTGAAGCAGCAGTACAACAAGAGGTGCAATTAAGTATAGGCAGAGCTGGATGCAATTATGACCTCACAAATGACAGGATAAAGGAAATAGACACTAACCATTACTTTAAGGGAAAGGCTGTATGTTATTCCCTCCAAAGACCAATCAGAGAGATGATATCAAATAACGCGACTTATTATTCAGGCAGAAAGATAATATCATTTAATCCAGACTTTAACATACAAAAGCAGTTAAGCCAGACAATTGAAACAATAAATAATTACTTATCTTCAAAATATCCAGGGTATGTAGGCAGAGTGGATGCAGTAATACCTCTCAGAGGAAAATTGGACAATGCTTATGTTTTATATGTAAGCATTCACTCCAGCAGTAGAATTAATCCAAAATATATAACTGACTTAGAAACTACAATTTTAAATGAAGCTGTACGTTCAGATAAGGAACCTTGTAAAATTTTTGGCTCTAATTTTTCGATAGAACACCTGGTTTTCAATGCCGAGAACGTAATCCGAAACGGGCTGCCGAGTTCTGTGGCATCACTTAAGGATGTAACTAACCTCGAATCTTTATACAATAATCCGAATACTTTCTCAAAATATTTGGTGAAGCTGGATAATGATACTATTTCAGGAATGATAAAGAACTCTAACTTTTTCGTGGTTAGGGAACTAGTTACAGGAAAAATAGTTTCAGCATTGGTCGCCGAGGTGATGTACACGACTCTAAAGGATGGAAAGAGAATAGGGTGGAGTGAGTTTAGCGAAGCGGCAACCAGCCCTGAATTAGAACCTCTTACTAGACAATCAAAGTATAGAGGCATGGGTTTTCAGACAGCACTTTACAAGGCTGCGACAAATTTTGCAAATGAAAAATTTAGAAGAGAAGTAGTTGAACATAAGATTGATGCTTTTACTATTTATACTGAAGCAAGAAGCCCATGGGGTCCTATTAACAAAGCTTCCATAAACGCAGGGTTTGTTCCAGCAGTATTTTCAGATAAAAGGATAAACGTGTTTGGCTTGCTTGGAAACCACTGCATTATACGGGGCCCGCAGGATAAGAGATTATCTGATATTTATGACATTAATAACTTTAAGGAGGATTTAAACGTGTTATACGTGCCTGAGGATGATTGGAGAATGGGCTGCAGAAATATGTGGAACAACTTATTGGGTGCATAATAAATGAATGTAGAATCTTTTTTGGAAAAAAACAAGTCGAAAATAGGAAGCATACTGCCAGAGAAGTTCAGAAACGCCAAATTCACATTACTAAACCTTTCAAAAACGAATAATGATATTTCAAAAATAGACTTCTCCAAAGTAAAGGAATTCAACGATTACGTAACTAAAACAGTATCAAATAATAATGCTTTATTCGCAGTCGGAAAATATAATGAAGACAGGGTGATATACAACTCTTTCAAACTTTTTAGCGGAGCAGAGAGGAGAACAATACATCTTGGAATCGACTTATTCATGCCGCCAAATACGGATATTTATGCGCCTCTCGACGCCGAAGTTCACAGCTTCAAAGACAATAATAATCCGGGAGATTACGGCCCCACAATAATACTAACACATAAAATTAACAATGTAATCTTTTATACTTTGTACGGGCACTTAAGCAGGGAATCATTAAACGGCTTATTCAAGGGCAAGAAGATAAAAAAAGGTGACTTATTATGCAGGATTGGCACTTTTCCAATTAACGGCAACTGGCCGCCTCACTTGCATTTTCAGATAATAACAGACATGAAAGGATTAGAGGGCGACTATTTTGGTGCAGCATCGCACAGCACTAGAGAAGAGTACTTGAAATTATGCCCGAATCCTAATTTAATACTTAATTTAAAATTATGATTCCATAATTTTTTCTTCTTTGCATTCTTTTATTTCATTCTTTTTATGAAAGTAAAAATTATGTCCCATTAAAACATAATCTATTTTTTGGATATCTCCAGTTGTATCAACTACTAATTTTATATTTAACAAATACTTTTTATTATTTTCTGAACCTAATGAGTTCATAATATTTGACAAGTTTTCGAGTGCTTTGTTTCCGCCAATACTTGGAACAACATCTTTACCAAATAATTTAGTTATTCTTATAATAGCACCATTTTCATTAAAAATAATATGTTCAGATTCACTATTTGACAAGTCTAATTTGTAATTAAAACTATTATTTGTTTTTATAAAAAAGTAAGAGATGTTTTGTTGGCTGGCGCTTAATATATACTCAGTGCCCAGTACTTTTTCAATATTTTTGGGTTTGTACCATTTTCCTGTTTCGATTTTTTCAGTTATATTTTTATTGCTACCATTCTGTGAAGTCAATAATCCTTTATTCATAAAATAACCAATGTCTACTTTGTTATCTCTTATAATAGCATCAAGATTAACATTGGAAATTTCCTTCCAAGTGTCTGAGTTTATGTCAATATTAGGCTTAAATACTTGGACGATGTTTAAGTCAGTCATAATATATAGGTTGCTAACTTAGTTTTAAAACGTTTTTAGCCACTACTTCGTTTATAGAAACGTTTTTAAACTCGTCTTCTTTTAGTTTTATTTACTGCCTAGGCAGGAGGTCACAAACGTTGATCGAAACAAAAGATATAATACTAAAAGTAAAGGATGCACTAGCTAAGAATAACAAGAAGAAATTCTCACAAAGTGTTGATTTAAGCATAGGATTGAAAGGAGTAGATTTAAAGAACCCTAATAATGCAATTGATGAACTAGTTGCACTTCCAAAAGGCAAAGGAAAACAGGTTAAAGTCTGCGCCTTAATAGATAAAGAGCTTCAGACTGTAGCCAAAAACCTATGTTATAAAGTAATTCTTGTTGACGAATTCCCAAAATGGAAAGATAACGTTAAGGGTATGAAAAAATTAGCAAACGAGTGCGACATGTTCATTGCCCAATCAACTATCATGCCTAAAATAGCCCAGACTTTCGGCCGAATACTTGGACCAAGGAATAAGATGCCAAGTCCAAAAACAGGCACTATAGTTCTTCCAAGTTCAAAATTAGACAATTTAATAGACAGGCTAACAAAGAGTGTATTCTTAAGGGCTAAAAAAGCACCTTCAATAAATGTCATCGTCGGTACTGAAAAGATGACTCCTGAAGACATATCTGCTAATGTTTTTGCAGTGCTTGACTTTTTAGTAAGGCACCTCCCTGAAAAAGAGCAGAGCATCAAGCATGTCTATATCAAGACGACAATGGGTGAAAGCGTAAAGATAATGTGATTAGTATGACAGAGAAAAAAGAATCGGTGCATGTTAAAGAATCGAAGAAAGCAAAAGTGAAAGAACTAGTCGAACTCATCAAGAAATACGGCGTTATCGGATTATTAAACCTTGAAAAGATGCCAAGCAGCCAATTACAATCAATAAGGTCAAGCATTAGAAAAGATATCAGGATATTATCAGTTAAGAAATCATTATTGACCAGGGCGTTCGAAGCATTAGGCTATAAAGACTTGGATGAAAAAGTTTCAGGCTCTCCAGCATTATTATTAACCAATCTTAATCCTTTCAAAGTGTATAAATTAATAGACAAGAATAAAAGCAAGCTTCCAATAAAAACAGGGCAAATTGCGCCTTATGACTTAATAATATCCCAAGGAGATACACCATTCACTCCAGGGCCGATAATCGGAGAACTTGGAGCTATAGGAGTTAAGGCAAAAGTTGACAAAGGCAAGATAGTTATAATTAAAGATTCAGTAGTTGCAAAGAAAGGCGAGCCTGTAACAGGTCCAGTTTCAAGTATGTTATTAAAACTCGGGGTCAAGCCTGTAGAGATTAGTTTAAACATTAATGTAATAAAAGAAGGAAAAACGATTTATACAAAAGACATACTCAGTACGGACTTTGAAGGATTAATAGGTGTAGGATTTAACAACGCGAAAAACTTAGTGTTAAATACAGGAATATTCGAGCCGTCATTAATAAATGAAATCCTGCAAAAAGCTCATCTTAACGCTTTAATGCTTAACGGGTTCGTACACCCAGACCAAGCTATTAAAGTCGCAGCTCCAGTAATTACAGAGCAGAAAAAAGAGAAGAAGGAAGATAAAGAAGAAGTAAAGGAAGAGAAATCAAAAGTTGATGCTGTAGAAGCACTTGGAGCATTATTCGGATAAAAAAAACTAAAATGGAGGAATGAAACAGATGGAATACATATACGCAGCGCTACTGCTAAACCAGGCAGGAAAGAAAGTTGATGCTGAAGGAATGAAGAAAGTATTAGAATCTGCAGGCGTGAAAGTTGACGAAGCAAGAGTCAAAGCTTTAGTTTCAGCTCTTGAAGGAGTCAATATAAAAGATGTAATAGCAAAAGCCGCAATCGCAACCGTAGCAGCACCAATAGCAGGAAACCAGCCAGCAGCAAAAGAGAAGAAAGAAGAGAAAGAAGAAGAGAAAGTAAGCGAAGCAGAAGCGGCAGCAGGACTTGGAGCACTTTTTGGGTAAACATCCTCCTATATTTTTATTATTTTTTTAATGGATGTACCCGGAAAAATCTCCTCTTTTTCGCCGCGAATAGTCATAATTCTAGAAATAGTTTTATTATAAACAGGACAGTCTTTTTTGGTAGTTAATAATACTATCTCATCCTTATTTGAAAAGTGAGGAACACCTTTTGCATAATTATATTTTAGATACTTCTGGACCACTTCTTTCATGCTGTTATTGTTTTCTATCAAAAACCTGGTTTTTTTGGAATCAATAAAAAAATCCACCCCTTTCTTAGTGCCATTATCCCCAAAAATTGCCCTTACACAGCTTATCTTAGGCTCATAAAATATATGCCTTAACTCAAAATTTGTTATCTCATATTTTCCAGTGATTATATCATTCAGGAAGAATAAAACTGCATTTTTAGTGCTCAAATTCATTTGTTTGCTGTATAATATGCTTTCCAGCTGTGCTATGTTATTGTCAGTCTTCAGCATTTTCAGCATGAACTTGTTGTGGAAATTTATCAGGCCTTTTTCAAGACCATTATGGGTATAAACAGATGTCGAATAAATCTTGTCTGAATTAATAGCTGAAGTATATTTATTATTCGAATTGTTGAAGATGAATGACAATAAAAAATTATCATTATGTTTAAGGCTGAATAAGCTGTTATTTGAACGCCTTGCTTCGTATTCTACATTAAAAAAAAGTATTGGCGTCCCAAGAATAGTCCTCGAATTATAGATTATCATGTCATATTCTTTATTGTTGATTTCAGTATTATAGGATACTTCAGAATTCCTGCTTTTAATTATGCCCAGCTGCGCGTGCAGAACAGGGTTATCTATGTTTTCTTTTAAATAAGATAATACTTCTTTTTCTGACATTCTTTTAACCGATGCTTAATTGAAATTTTTCGATTTTTATATCTTTTTGTTATAACGGTTGAATGCTAACATTATGTATCCAAAAATGCTCAATACTGAATAAAAATCCAGGTGGTTAAACCTTGACAAATACCTTAAACTAAGGCATAAATAAGCTGTTATTACTATTTTTTTCAGCAGATCCTTTTTCCATTCGTTTGGGATATAATTTTTTATCTCGCCGGTTATCTTGTAATATTCGACGCCCCGTATTATGAGAAGGGGAAGCCCTTTGCTGTTATTGCTAATCCGTGTTATGATATTATAATCCTTAATCCCGAATTTTTTGCATAGATTAACTGATTCTTTCCTGTTTAAGTGCCTGATATTCATATTTTGAAATTCGTAGTTTAATTTTTCAATCTCTTTTTCGCTTGCGGCGATGATTGTATGTTTTTTGCAAAGCCGGATTATCATGCTTAAAGTGTCCTTTCTTGACTCGTGAATGTCATCGAACAACAATACCATCCTTTTCCGCCTAAGAAGTATTGAATACGCTTCTTTTTTGGAACTGCAGTCCTTGCACAATAATTTATTCAATGATTCAACAGTCGGATTAGCATCGAGAATTGGTGCTTTGAAATACCTGCTTATTTTTTGCAAAATGAAAGTCTTACCTATACCATACTCCCCTACTATGCACACGTTGAAGTTCTTCTTTACGAACCTGATTACATCATTCAGCATTTAAAGTAAGATAATCTTTATATAATAATAAACTAAATAGTTTAATAATGATAAAGCGCCACCGTGTATATAACTTACTCATCAATAATGCATATAAGTCATTGAAACAAGCAGTAATACCTGCTACCTGTAAGTGTACGACTGTTTACTCTTCAAGGCTGGTCAAGAAATTATTGAAGAAGAACATACTCCAAAAACATGCAAAGAATTCCATACTAGTCTCAAATCCATTAATGCTGGCGTTCATACTTGGTTTTGAGAAAGATTTCGGAATCCCTTTATGTTTTAAGTTTTCAAACTATAATGACGCAATCACCATACTTAATACTACAACATATTCATTAACCCTTGATTCGGCATTAAGCATTAAAAGAGGATTAGTGCCTAAGAAATTACAGGCATACGTGCTTGGAAAGGATATACCTGAATTGATGGAAAATTTCACAACCAGTGTAAAAGACCCTGATTTGATAGTATACTCAAGCGACATGTTCAGGTTCCTGCACCAAAACCTCGTAAATAATGTTTTCACAGTGTCTGACTGGGACTTACTTGTCGACTTATTGGCGAATTCAGCTGTAAACACAGCTTTAACCTTTGCAAAAGAATTTAAACTTTTCAAAACTATTAATCGCGTATGAAATACTTATATATTGTTTTGGACGGCGCAACAGACGCCGATTATAAAGAACTGGACAATAAAAGCCCTCTTGGTTACGCAAACATGAAGAGTTTGAACTCCTTAGCATCAAAGTCGCAGCTTGGCAGGGTTGAAGTTGTAGGAAAAGACATTCCACCCGAGTCAGATTCTGCAGTGATGAGCCTGCTAGGATATGACATTAAAAAATACTATCCTGGAAGAGGCATAATAGAAGCATTAGGTGCGGGTTTTAAACCGGACGGTTCAATATTCTTCAGGGCAAATTATGCAACAATTAATGACAAGTGGGACTTGATAGACACCAGGGCAGGCAGAGTCAGCACGGATGAAGCCAAAAAATTCTCAGAGGACATTAAAAAAATAGTTATAGAAGGAGTAGAGTTCGAGTTTAAGCATACAATAGGCCACAGGGGTATTGTTAAAATAAAAGGAAAAGATTTAAGCGATAACGTTACAGGGAACCATAATGGTTACAAAGAAATACTTGGATTAAAAGTGAGTGAGGCATTAATGCTCAAACTTCCAAAAAAATTAAAGGACTTTGAAGCCAGGGATAATTCTCCTAACACTAAAAGAACGGCGGATTTGCTTAACAAGTACGCCAAAAAATTGTATGAAATATTAAGCAAGAATCAATTAAACAATGGAAGAACTTTGCCTGTAAATATGTTGTTGCTCCGCGGTGCAAGCAGCACTTTCACAAAACTGCCGTCGATGAAATCAATGACAGGCTTAAACTGGGCAGCGCTCGTTGAGATGCCAGTTGAGGAGGGAATATGCCAGCTTGCGGATATTAAAACAATATTCGTCGGCAAAGAAACTGATACTATCCCATTAAAATGCAGGGAGTATTACGAGGCAACAATTAATAACATTGGCAAATATGATGCATTATACGTGCACATAAAAGGCGCTGATATACCCGGACACGACGGCAAATTAATGGAGAAAGTTAAAGTGTTAAAGACAATAGATAAGGAATTCTTCACTCCTTTATTCAAGAAGATAGACTTAAACAATACCTTTATTGCAGTAACATCAGACCATTCAACAGAGTGCGCTAAAGAATCCCACACTGCAAGGCCAACAGCTCTACTAGTATACACGCCAGGCATTAAAAGTGATAATATAAGCGTGTTCGATGAAAATCATGCAAGCAAAGGCAGCATTGGAACAATAAAAGGAACAGAAGTAATAAAAAAATTCATTTAAAAACATTATGATTCTTGTTTTGCACCCTTTTTAACCCTCTTCTCCAACTTCTCAACCTTATCATTCAAAACCTGCATATTCTCCTCCAAGATTCTGATATGGTCATATAATAACTGCAGTTTCTCATCAATCTGAAGTATAGTCTTTAACATTCTCCCTTTTCACCCTTCGTATATATTGAGAATTGGAAAGTTAAAACAGTTTTGCAGCTACTCTCAACCCTAAACGTTGATGATGCGCTGTTTTTCAAACACACGTTTTCAACACCCTCGCTCCCCAATACTTCATCATTCATTGATAATAAATACTCCCTGTTATTAACATAAGTGTCAAGAAAGTGTTTAGTATTATTCATCGCCTCGTACAAACTTTCAATATTATCATCACACGCATAATTATCAAATAATGCCAGACTATTATTATACACCAATGCCAGGTAGAGCGTTCTCCCATTCTCGATGCGCCTCTCTGACAATAATACTTCGCTGTTGTCATTGATGATTTTCGGCAATAATTGGCTGAATATCAAAACAGCAGTCACAGTAAGGAGGACATCAAATCCGAAACTTTGAGACTTCCTATTTGAACGCAATAACTCTTCCAACATGGAAATAACCTCCCTCAATTATCAGTGCAGGCAGCACTCCTGACTCATTATACAGTTTTGAAAAAGACTTATTCATCTCCAAATCATCAATTTCGTAATCAGAGCCTGCACCTTCATCAATTACTACTTTTGAATAATTTAACGCCCTGGAAATTAGCTCCAAATGGGACATAGCCATAACATTAGAGGTATAAAACCTGTTTACAATATCAGCTACCAGTGCAAAAAACAGTATTATGACTAGTCCAGTAAAAAGTAATGAGTACAGCTCTTCAAAATCTGACATTTTTTTTAACTAATCACCCAAACATCATAATTTTTTATTATTGTCAAGCTAGTCGCGTCCTTTTTTTCAAAACTTGTAATCCCAAACAAGTTGTCCATCTTAATGCTGCTGTTATCTTTTGAAAAAATAATACTTTCAGAATTGATTGTTACATTAGTCTTCTGGCTTAAGTTAAGATTATATTCATACTTGTCGAATAAATACATCAAATCAGCGCTGGTTTTTAACACAATCATATTATCCGCAAGCAATGATTCACTAACCCAGTCGCTTATTACGGTCTTGAAAAGAATCAGCATGGAAAGAACTACCGCTCCGAATATTATGGAGTAAACTGGCTCGAAAAATTCCCCTTTTCTCATCTAAACACCACCAAGTATTCCTTTTCAGCACTGCAGTCATAGCACAATGTTATCCTGTAATCACCCGACTTGTTTAAAGTCAAGTTATTGATTACATCCGTGTTTAGTTCGTACTCGTTATTATAAAATCCGCTTATAACCAGCTTGTCGCTGGCGTTGTTGAAATTAACAGTCTGGTTTTTAGGCAAGTGAATCATTACCTGCATAAAAGTCCCAAGACTATTGGATGATATTAAGTATTCAAGACTAGAAACCAGATTACTAACATCGCTTATGAATACTTGCCTATCCCTGTTCTCGATGAATGTATTAATCTCGAAATAACCTATTGATACTATGAACGTAATTATCAGTATAGAAATTAGTAGTCTTAATGGGGATTCCGTTACAGCTTTTTTCATAAAAGAAAATAAGGTTTTATATCTGTCCTGAAATGTTAGACGTAGTGTTTGTGATGCTGTAAAGCGAGGTTATTATCCCTCCCCTTATTATTCCAGTCATTTCGAGTATTAAGTCTATGACTAGCAACGCAACTATTACTAATATGATATATTTTAACGGTAGCCCTTCAACACCCTTCTTGCTCATATTTAGAATAGTAAAAACCTTGATATTATTAATGTTGCGGTGAAAACCGCACAGCTTACAATTATATTCATAAATGCATTATAATTAGTGCTTATTTTTTCATTATTATTCTCCACAAAAGAGTAGAAATAGTTAAGTATTAATGTTAAAAAAAACACGTATAATGACACTACAAGCTGCACATTTTCAATATTGAGAGGTGAAAATCCGATGTTTAATATCTCAGTTTTAGTGATTGTTTGAAAAATCAGCCTTTGCATATTAATCACTAATGCGCAAACCATAGGCGCGAATAAAGTCATGGTCAATTTTATCATGTCAGTATTCTTGCTCATCGAGTTTGTCATCTCTTCTTCGCTCTCGTATATTGAATTGTAATAATTGCACAATTCTATGATGTTCTCTCCTGCAGTAGTTGAATGTCTCTTTGCACTTTCTACGAATACTTCAGACAACCCCTTTATTCTCTGGCTGTAAAGCCTATCCATTACGTGTATTTTGTTAAACACCTGTTCCAGGCTGAAACCTCCATGTTTTATTTTTTTATATCCCTCTCCGAACACTTTTTTCGCATAACCCTCGCTTGATACATCACTCACGTATTTCAAACTGTCTTCCACGCTGCGGCCCTCATTTATCCTCCCTCCCAAGTTGAAGAATGCGTCAATCATTTCATGCTCGAATATTTCAATCTTTTTTTTCTCCTTAATTAACGCCGAGCTTTTCGAGTAAAAATATAACGAGAAGCACAGGCTTAGTGCAGCATACAGGAACAGCGTCTGGTATCCTTGCAGGAAATTAAGCTGGTAAGGGAGCACTATTGACATTAAGTATATTATTGCAGGCGATGAAATTCCCAAAAATAACACCATCAGCAATATTATGCTTACACCTTTCTCGTCTTTCTTTATTATTATCTGGCTGAACCTGGAAGGGTTTTTCTTCTTCAGACCATCTACTATTATTTTTGTAATTATAAGAGTTAATAGGAAGAAAAATATGATTGTGTAAATATTAAACGAGCTCCCCCTTATGATGCTGATTATAGGTATTACGCTTATTATTACAAGAGGCAGTATCGTTCCGAAACTGAAAAGCAATAATACAGGAATGTATAATTTTTTTGAGAATTTTTCAGACTCGTAGACCATGCCTTTTAACAGCTGATTGAGGCTCATATTCAATAATTCACGCCTCCTATTGCTGTCTTTTATGCTTAAACTTGTTAATATCAGGCTCATTGCCCGATTAACTGAAGGATTATTGAACTCTTTCGTAATATTCTGCAGTGCATCCTTCACATCATATTTTTTCCCGCTTCTAAGTTCATTAATCAGCTTCTTTGCGCTTCTTGTAATTTTTCCATATTCGAATCTTATAGTGTTTAATAACGCGGTTTCAAGATTGGGTTTTATTTTCAGATTCGTTATTATTATGCTGAAAAAGTCAGGGAGGTATCCTAAGTCTTTTACGCGCTCAAAGTAATATTTTTCCTTGTAATAATCGCTGTACAAGTGGTTTATGATTATTGGAATTGACAAAATCGCGACTATTACAGGTATTGAAATATTGTTATGTAAAACTGTCAGGAATGCCAGAGTTAAGATAATTGCAGATGCGGCAGTTATTACTATACTTGCTTTTGCCACATTGAAAGGCGTTTCATAAGGAAGCTCCAGATAATTGCACGCTTCTATTAGTTCCCTGCTTGGCTCAACCTTATTCTTAAACAGTTTATCATACAACCTGCTAAGTTTTTTCGTTAATTCCTCATACATATCTTATTATTTTTGTAAACAAATCAAGTATTTAAATCCTGATATATTCGTTTATTAATTAATGAAGCATCGTAAAGTTGCAGGCATAATATTATTGGAGGAGGAGTCGGTGAAGAGGCTTTTTCATCCCATCATTTTGGAGTTCTTTTACTCATTGATGTTTTCGCTTGTTTTTTTAGGACTCGCGGGTTATTCTTACTATTATAATCTTTATCTGGATTATTATGCGCCATATATATGTGCAGGGTTTGGTGTCTTATTATTATTTAGAATTTTGTATAAGATATTCACGAATACGTTTATAATAACTTCAGACAGGGTGTTGTATATTAAGGGTTTGTTTAACATAGAGATTGTTGAAGTCTCTCTTGATAAGATTACTAATATTGCCATAGACCAGTCTTTTTTCCAGCAAATTTTTAATTTCGGAGACGTTTCAATTGATACAGCATCAGGTACAGTAGGTTATGAAATAGTGATGAAAGGTATAGGGGAACCCAAAGAAGTCCAATTATTGATGAAGAATTTATTGGTTAAGAAAGAGACGAGAGTCTTATCCACTTATGAAGATAAAATTAAGCCTAAAGCTTCAGAGCCTGAGAAGAGATAGAGAAAAATTGTGTGGGCTCGGCAGGATTTGAACCTGCGACATCCACAATGTCAATGTGGCGTCATAGCCGCTAGACCACAAGCCCGTTATATTTAAATTTAAAGTTATTCTGCTCTTTTTATAATTATTTGTTTTCCTATTTTGTCACTATACCAAGCTATCAGGTTTGATAACTTGTTTGGTTCATCGCTTATTTTATATGTTTCCTGGCTGGTTGCTAACCCCATCTCTTCAGCTTTGTACAAGTAGTCATCATCTGTATAATAGAAGCGTATGCTTTTACAGTCTAAGTCTATCTGCATCTCTTTAAACAATGCTATCTTTCCAAGTACGCCTAAGCATTCAACCAGCGAGCCTAATATGAATACGTAGTCTACGCCGCTATTTTCATACTCAATTATCAAGTCAGGTTTAAAGTTTAACGTTTTAGAAACAGCTTTGTACGCACCTATTTTTTTATAATTATTAATATAATCCCCTTTTATTACGTCTTTTACTCTGCCTTCCCTTTCAAATTTCTTACTTATTTTTTCTACTAATTCTTCTTTTAACACTATGAGTTACCTCTTTAACCTCAGTTTTACTTTCCTTGTTTAATTTGTATGCTACAATAATGGAAAGTATTGATACCCCGAATACTGAGAGTTCAACAAGCCAGATATTCAGCCCTATTATGTAATATAATATTGATGCAATCATGTCTGTTGCAAAGTGGAAGAATACAGCCAAGGCAAAAATTAAAGGATTGCTCAAACTCCTTAATATTATATAAGTGAACGCTATATGCAGTACCATACTAAGTAGCCTCTCAATTACTCCTGGA
>CABMEV010000003.1 GCA_902385255.1 Candidatus Tiddalikarchaeum anstoanum
ATTTTTATAGTGAACGTCAAATTCTTGCCTGCTAGTTCGTGATTGAAATCAATAGTTACAGTTTCTTCGTCAATGCTTGTTATCCTGCCTGATAATCCCGAATTCGTCTCTAAAAACATTCCAATAACAGGCTCTGCTCCGATGGCAGCGGCAAGGGTTGACTTATCTGCTAATTGAATCAGTTCCGGCCTCTCATTGCCATAAGCTTCTTCAGGAGGTATGGTGAATGTTTTCTCTTCCCCTATCTTCATGCCTATCACTGCATTGTCAAATCCGGAAATCATCTCATGATTCCCGGCTGTAAAATTCAAAGGCGTCCTCCCTATTGAAGAGTCAAATACGGACCCGTCGCTTAAAGTCCCGGTATAATCAAGAAACACTTTATCGCCAGCTTCCACTACCTTAGTTGTAGTGCATCCCGCGATTAATAACAGCAGTAATACTGATAATTTCTTATTCATGATTTGTATAATTCCAAATTTTGACAAGATTAAAAAACTATTTATTTAAACAAGATTGGGAAAGTTTATAAATTACTTTTCATGTACTCTACCTGTGACTTCGCTTTATGAAACACTCACTTCCAAGGTCATTCCAAGGCCTTACCAGAAAAACTTGGTGGATATAATAGTCGAGAAGCCTGATAATTACTTGATAAGCCTTGACAAAGGTCTTGGAAAATCATACATACCAATTTGGGCTTTTTATAAATTGCAGGATGCAGGAAAACTGCCTACTTATTCTAAAGGATTAATCATAGCACATAATACGCAGTTATTAACCCAGTGGAAGGATTATCTGAAGACTTTAGGCATACCTCCTGAGGATGTTTACATTAACAGGTCGCTGTCATTCTGGAATTCAGATATTAGAGGAAGGCAGCAGAGCTGGGATAATAGGGGAATACACCAGTTTAAACAACAGGCTAATTTAGTAAACAGTATGACAAGGGATGTGTGGAATCATGCGAAATGGGTTATTTCAACACCTAAAACTTTCGCATCCGACGCGTTATATATGAAATGGGCTGAGGGAGGGGAAGGCGTGTTAAAACAGTTTAAACTCGCAATACTGGATGAGGTGCAAAACAGCGTCTCAATAGCAAACAGTTCGGACAATTCAGCATTATACTCTCACAGAGTGAGCCGTAATTTTGAGAATTTATTGAGCGACTTTTTGTATAATGAGGCTTACTACCCGCTGCGCATAGGATTAAGCGGAGGATTTGACAGCGAGGACAGGAAGAAAGCAGTATTAGAATTTTTCAACATTAAACCAATCTCTGTGCCGAAGGAGGAACTTGAAAACTGGGCGTTAGATGTGCGTTATCACGAGGTCATAATCAACGACAGCTTGGTTGCAGACATATGCAACGGCTTGAACATTTTAAGAAAAGATGCCATAGCCAGGCTTGTCAAAACTTACGGGATAGACGGTTATGGAAAAAGCTTTTACACAGACCTTGCGGAATTACTTAAAAAAGAGGAAGATGATAAGAAAGATTTTGCAAGACAATACGCATGGTTCATATTATCACTTGACGTGATGAAATTATATTTGTATGATTATCCTCAATTCTCATGGTGTTATAACCAGTTAGTGGACGTATTGGATAAGGTTCCAAGGTCGATGAATAATGAAGACATTGTAAATAATATATTAAGTTCGGGATATCAGCGGCTGATTAAAGGCGAACTTAGCGGGAAAACAAAAGCTCTTCTCGATTTCGTAAGGGTGAAAGACTTAAGCAAGCTCCAGATTAAACAGGACAACAGGGGCTTCTTAAACTCGGTGATGAATGATGATATGCAGGCGATAATATTCTGCCGCACCAAGAAGACAGTAAGAGACCTCACACGGTTACTGCAGAATGAAAAAATAAAGGCTGATTACGTGACAGGAACAGGCTTAAGCGATGAGATTAAGAAAGAGCGTATTAAAAATTTTAAGGATAACAAGTTCAACATCCTCGTAACCATTGACAAATACTTGGGCGAGGGAATGGATTTTCCAAACGCCAAGTACACAATAGACTTTAGTTCAACTTCGAATCCTGGAGACTGGAGCCAGAGGGTTTATAGGATGAGAAGCGGCGACTTCTTCTCTTTCCTGTATGAGGGAACAACTGAGATAGACCGTTTAGAGCACATTCATGAAGAATTAGAGAAAGAGAATATTTCAACACCATCAGAACTCAAAGAGGAAAATGTTATTAATGTATTAAGAAGAATGGGATAAAAAAAAAATTTATTTCTTCAAGCTGTTGTCTCCATCGTTGAACTTGCAGTCGATGTGGCTGCCATCGCAGAACGGCTTATTTTTTGACTGCCCGCACCTGCAGAGAGTCATCCTGTTTCTTTTTTCATACTTAACGCCTTCAATGGACTCCAAGCTTACTCCTCCTTTAACCCAGATTGGCCCGCTCACTTTAAAACCAGGGTCTTCAATCAAGCTTATCGAAGGTTCAAATTTCGGCTCGACGGGTTTTCCAGTCTTACTGTCCCATAATACCAATCTACCTGAAGGGCAATTTCCCACAGCTTCAATTGTTATATCCCTTATTTTAGGGTCATCGCAGAACTTTATGAGATTCCACACCCCGTCCCTTATGTGGCAGAAGCGCGCACTCGCGCATAAATCCTGAAAATCAGTGAGTACAAGATTAGGCCCGGTTGTTTTCTCTGCACAGTCCAAGTATTTCTTGTTGCCTGCAGTTTCAGCGCCGTTGAATCCAATCTTGTGATGCGTTCCGTCGCAGAACGGCTTATTCTTTGAACCTCCGCACCTGCATAATTCATAACTTTCTTTCTCCGGATACTTCTTTCCTTTAACCCATTTGACAGGGATACCTTCACTGTTGGTTTTAATTATCTCCTTATCCAGCGGCAAATTGCCAGAAACAATGTAAGGTCCGTTTTTTGAAACAATAACTTTAGCTGTTTTTTCCATAATACTTCAAAACAAAGTGCTCATTATTTAAAAAGAGATTCAGTCAAACAGTCTTCTTCCCGCCGATGCTTATAGTATAATACTTGTAATCTTTGCAGTATCTTATATTTTTGGTTAATGGGAACAAATCCAGCCTTACTACATTAATCTTATGGTCTTTAGAAGAGTCTAGTATGCTGCGAAGCACAGAGACCAAGTTTGTCACCATGGTTTTCTCATTAGCTATGCCTTCAACCTGGCTGTCCCACTCTATTAAGTATTTGGCGCCAAGCTCGAAACAATCATACCATTTTGCAACAACATTATCAAGATAATCCTGATAATCATTCGCCTTCACAGCGTTAGGATTAACTGAATATTTTATTAATTCCCCTGCCTGAACGTCATGCCCCAAATAGTACTTTTTTCCAAGAACTTTAAGGTCCATCCTGAAATCCAGAGCGCCAACATCATAATCCAGCACTACAATACCATCCGAATTTTTCGGAATGGAAGGAATAAGTTCAAGATAATCATGTTTGATATTAAACCAGGCAATAAGTATATCATTATACATGAAAACTAATGAACTGCATTAATATTATATAACTCTTAGTCACAACTATAAGTTGTTGCAAAAATCATAACTTTAATTACTACCCCTAAATGGAAAACTTAAAACTAGCAGGTAGTTATTTACGCGATTTTCGTTCGATAATTGATGACTAATTTTTTGCTTAATAATAATGCTATAGTCAGCCAGAAACCGCCTATTAATAATCCGCCAATTACATCACTCAGCCAGTGAACGTTTAAGTACAGCCTGTTAAGGCAGACCATTAATATTAACAGCACGTTTAATGCAGTGAAAAAAGCTCTCAATTTTGCATCCTTTATTCTTTTGCCAAATATTATAATAATAAGCGAGAAGAACAATAATGCCATCGTTGAATGAGCGCTTGGAAAACCGAAACTAGCCTCGCTAATTAGCATATCAAAAGGCCTCGGCCTTGCAATTAACTGCTTTATTACCGTTTCAATCACTAACCCGCCAAGTAATCCTATGCTAAACAAAGTCGTACTCGTATATTCCCTGTTTCTTATCAGAAAAATTAATACGATTATGGACGCTATAATCATAGGCACTATATCAAAAGTTTCTGAAACTATTATCATCACGTTTGTCAGCGGATTGCTCTGAACTGTTTTCGCCCATTCGTGAACCGCTAAGTCTGCAGTCTGAATTATTTGATTATTCGTGAACATTGAAATTATAAGCAGGCAAAATAAGACTAATAGAGCTGCACTTAACATCTTCAAATTAAACGTTTTCAAGGTATTGGGAACTACTCTTTCATTATTTTTAAAACGTTGTCTTAATACTTTTATAATAACTATGCGTAAAATAATGTATGGTATGAATCTGACAGAGACTTTATACGTCACCAGCAAAGAAGAGTGGAGAAAATGGCTTGAAAAGAACCATGACAAGAAGACGAGGAATAAACACATAATAAGAGCTGTGAAAAACGCGAAACTGAACAGTAAATATATAGCTTAATCCGCTATGAAAAAAATAGCAAATAATAAAAAACGTTGAATTCTAATAATTCTTTCATGATTGATTTATTTTGGACAATAATAGGTGTAGTCATCGCAGGAGTTGGATTATTTTTCTATTTTAAACGAACTTCTGAACGAATACAGGGTGCAGGATTATCTGAAGGCATAGTCATTGGCATACTCATTTTTGAACTTATCGAAATCGTAATGGTTGAATTCTTCGGATTTGAGAGCAACGGTTTTGGAATAGCGATAGGAGCAGCAGCAGGATTAGGCTTTGGAAAATTCCTTGAAACCAGAAAGAACAAAACTAAATCTAAGAAGACAAAAAGGTAAACATCCCTTTATCTTTTCTTTTTAAATTTTAACGCAGCCGAGTTGATGCAGTACCTTTTTCCTGTAATCTTAGGACCATCATTAAATACGTGGCCCAGGTGGCCGCCGCACTTCGCGCAGCTAACCTCATCACGGGGTATTATAAGTGAATAATCCTTGCTGATAACCACACTGCCTGGCACAGCATCATAAAAACTAGGCCAGCCAGTTCCCGAATCAAACTTGGTTTTGGACTTGAACAATAAGTTGCCGCAGGCAGCGCATACATAATCCCCATTGTTAGTTACGTGGATGAATTTTCCAGTGAACGGAGCCTCAGTTTTCTTCCTCCTGAGAATGTCATACTCTTCTTTAGACAAGCAATTTTTCCACTCATCATCGCTTTTTTTCACAAACTGCATGAGCTGCCTCCTTTTTTCATATAATACTTCTGATGATACTCCTCTGCAGGGTAGAACACGCCTTCTTTAACAATCTCAGTAACTATCTTATTTTTGAAATTTTTTTGTGCGGTTTTCAGTGAAGATATAGCTGTCTTTTTCTGATTTTCATTATGGTAGAATATTACAGACTTGTACTGCGTTCCAAAATCCAATCCCTGCCTGTTTGGAGTAGTAGGGTCATGATTCTTCCAGAAATACTCCAATAATTTTTCATAACTGATAATCTTTGGATTAAACGTTGCCTGTACAACTTCAACGTGTCCAGTCAGGTTGGTGCAGACAGATAAGTAAGTTGGATTTTTCGCTTTTCCGCCCATGAATCCGACAGCCGTATTAGTCACGCCTTTTATTTTTCTGAAAACTTCTTCAGAACCCCAGAAACAACCCATACCAAAAGTAGCAAGCATTTATTATTTTATAATCAATTGTTAGTTAAATACGTTTAGAAAAATGCTTAAAATAAACGAAGACTTATAATTTTTTAATATGAAAGCGTTAATATTACTAATATTTTTATTGTTAATCTCAGGATGCACAGCTTCAAATGTAATAAGCCTCGGCAGCGTTGAAATTAGTGATTATAACGGAACAAGGCTTGATTCAGTTAATGATTTTAGGGAGAACTCAATACATGGACCTCAATATATCAACATTGACAATTATACGCTAGAAGTATTCGGGTTAGCCAGTAATCCAAAAGATTATACTTATTCTGAGGTCTTATCACACCAGGCTTATTCGAAAATAGTCCAGATTAACTGCGTGGAAGGCTGGAGTGTTAAAATTTTATGGGAAGGGGTTCTCGTTAAAGACTTATTGGAAGAAGCGGGAGTAGAACCTGAAGCGTCCACAATAATATTCCACGCTTTTGACGGCTACTCAACAAGTTTCCCGCTAAGTTACATCCTGGATAATAATATCTTGCTTGCTTATAAGATGAATAATATTACTATCCCTCCGGAGAGAGGTTACCCTTTCCAATTAGTTGCTGAAAACAAGTGGGGTTTTAAATGGATAAAATGGATAACTGGCATTGAATTATCCAGTGATTCAAGCTACTTAGGTTATTGGGAGTCGAGGGGTTATAATAATAATGCAGACTTAAACGGTTCAAAATTCAGCTAAACTTTACTTTTTATCCGGCGTTTAAAATAAAGATGCAGGAATAATACAGGGATGAAGAGGTATATCAAACCTTCATGAATCTGCATGGACACTGCCTTACTAAGCAGCCCGAAAGTTAAAGGTTCAACAATCCTGTACTCTGTGACTATAAGTCCGGTAATTAAGTATGTTATAGTCAGTGCTAAGAGCGAGTAATGAATTATTCTTTTATAATCAACCATGGTTTTTTTTTACATATTAACTGCTAGAATAAAAATGTAATCATCAGCTTTATATTCAATAACTCCTTTTGGTTCTGTTAATGGTTCAATTATTGGATAAGCCTTTTAAGCCGTCGAGCAGTCTGAAAACGCTTTATTTTACTTATTTAATACTAGGTACTATTGGAACAATGCTTTGCTACTCCCCTGCTTACTTTGCTGCAAATTATTTTGATATTAACTTATTAATAACGCTTCCGGTAATAATCGTGTCTGTCTTAGTGGCATTATGGATACCTCTATTTTATGATTCAATAAATTACAAACTGACAAAGACCGAGATAATCTGGAGGAGAGGCGTATGGTTCAGGAATACAGGAATAGTCCCTTACAATAGGATTACAAACATAGATATAAACCAGGGACCTATTTCGAGAATATTAAACATTGCTTCCTTAAAGATACAGACTGCAGGTTATTCAGGAACAACTAGTGCAGAGATAAGGCTGAATGGTATAGAAAATTTTGAGGCGTTAAGGGAGCAGATAATGAATTTTGTAAGGGGAAGCAAAGGGACAGCAACCGAGACTTATGATGAAAAAAATAATAGCTCTAAGATGCTTGAGGAACTGGTTTTGATTAGAAAATTATTATCCAAAAAGTAAAAATTTTTACTTGTCTTTAAAGAATAACCAGTCGTTTTTCTCCTTATTTATCCTGACCAAGTTGTACTTGCCTTTCAATTTCTTGCCGTCGAGCACTATCTTGACGCTGCCGTTCTTCAAACTGTCAGATACGTCTTCCTCTTTGTTAAAAGGTGCATAAGTTCCTTTATCCCAGATTTTCACGCTGCCCGCGCCGTACTCCCCTTCAGGTATTACTCCTTCAAAACCTGCATAGTTAATGTTGTGGTCTTCAACCATTATAGCAAGACGCCTTACTCCGAACTCCATTGGAGGCTCTTTCGGAACAGCCCACGATTTTAAAACCCCATTCACTTCAAGCCTTAAATCATAATGAAGATGGCTGGCATTATGCTCCTGCACTACGAATATTAAACCTTTCATTTACGAGTTATTCTTTATGCATCGTAACTATATATTTTTTACTCCCCAAGATTTTTATTTTGAGACTATTAGAACAATTATTCCTGCTATTGCAAGTATTACTCCAACGCTGATTATTATTATTCGGGTTTTTATTTCCGCCCTGCTTAGTTTAGACCAGTCATAACGGTCTTTTCTCCAATTATCCTTGTTTACTAACCCTATTATTGTAAATATGAATCCCAACTCCCACAATGCCGAATTATTAAGAGGTATTCCTATGATGAGCCATATTACTCCCATTATGAAGATGGAGTAGTAATCAACAGGGGTTTTCTTTTTCATGCCGAATTTTATGATTATGAGGAATAAGCCAAGCAGTATTATGACTAATCCGACTATGAAAGTAATTTCCATTTTTAGAAATAAATAAACCTGTTCCTTTTATAAAAATTCTTGGATTTTTAGTTTTGGGTTGTCACTTCTACTTTCATGAATGCCTTATTTTTGCGCTCTTTTAATTCTACAATGAACGCTTCCATTTTTTTAAAAGCATCATTCTCCTCATTCGTGTTCTTTAAGATTCCTGCTTTCCTGCAGCTCCCGTCAAGTATCTTGTCAAGGTAGAGCCTGTTCTTTTTAATCTCACAATCCAGCTCCTTTGTCCTATACAAGTAATTATCATAAAAGAGGTAATAAGTCCTGCCTTTGCGAAGAAGCGATACTTCCAAACGGGCAAAAGTGTCAAAAGGCAGTTCTTCAATGACTTCATTAATAGTGTAAGGCCCGTGAGGATTACTGGAATCCTTGAGGTCATGAAGGTTAACAAGAAATCCTTTGCAGTATTTATCAACATAAAAATTTAATTCACCCTTTATTGCAGTGCATTTTGCATCTTTCTTAACTAAGCCGTTAAGCGAGCACGTAAAGTATGAATTAATCGTTTTTGCAGGCTTGAGAAATTCGTGTTCACTTATTACTACTTCATTTTCTGCTGTCATAGGAATTATTTTCAGAGAAATTTCTGCCTTTATTAAACTTAGCTTTAATAATTTGGCTGTTCGACACTGTCCCATTTCTTGTAGCTTAACCATAATATGCCAAGCGCTAATGGTATTAATAACGGGCTTAATAACAAGTAATTAGGCCAGAGCAGGGATACTGTGCACGCCAATGACAGTATAGGCATTATGGATAAAATATATGCGAATAATATTCTGGCATTGTACAATAATATATTAGGGTATAATCCCCCTAAATAGATAGTAACTGCCAAAGAGTAAGCTGATATGCTGATTGCTGCAAACAGTGCAGGTAAAGCGTATGAGAAACTGCCAGTCCATAATAATATTATTACAAAGATTATTGCAGACACAGAGTTTAATAATATATAACTTTTAATCTTGTTCTTTATCACGGTTGATGCCTTAATGGGAAGGAACGAGTATGATGAGAACGTGTCAAACTCAGTAACCCAGTTGTAAATCGTTGAACTAACTAGGCCTAAGAAGATCGAGAATATGAGAAGGAAATTGCCTATAGGCACGAATTTCAAGAATACGAAAAGTATCACCCAGACTATTAATAACGGGAAGAGGAATGAGAACAATACTTTCGCAAGGCCGCCTTCGCTCCTGTCCAAGTCCAAGAAATCCTTTAATAAGAAAGGAGACTTGAAAGGCAGTTTCATCTTGAATGCGTTATTGTAAAATCTCTGCTCCGTAGGATAATCAACTTTTAAGTAAAACAATGACACAGAGCATAATGCCAATATGATAATGATTGATGTTATTAATGGAGTTATGCTTGGTGACATTACGAAGCTGAAGGATGGAAGTATCTCTAATACGCTGACGTTGTAATCAATGATTATTGCCAGTCCTATTATGAGGAGTAATCCGAGTAATAATATTATTTTGCCAATGTGCGCGTAAAGTGTTGATATCAAAAACATGAATGATAAACCAAGGAGGAAGGATAATGTCACGCTGATAAGCGCAGTAAGTGCGTAAATGAATGATATGTTTAATACTGGTATTGCGAAGGCGAATCCTATTATGAATGGGAGAATCCATAGAGCAAAATAGTATAATACATCTTTTATGAAGAAGTTTAAGAATATGAATTTTTCAGACACTGGAAGAGTCCTTGAAGAGTAAGCGAGCAGGCTTGCCTGTCCGAAACGCCTGTTCATGAATTCTCTCCCAAGCAGTCCGAAACCTCCTATTGATAATCCGAAGAATACGAATAAGTAGTGCACTATCAGTATTAATTGCTTGACAGGCAGTATTGTAAGGAATAATGGATAGAATAAGCATCCTAGGAAGGAGTAAGTCGCAATAAGCAGGGGGAATAGTGCGAACATCACACCGCCAAAAATAGTGGTGTGTATCCTCCACTCCTCTTTTATCATGCTTTTTAAAAGTTCAAACATGATTGTCCTTACCTACTTTTTCAAGGAATATCTTCTCCAATGAGACATTCTTTTTCACAGGGCCTTCGTATATTATCCTGCCATTATGGATTATGCCAACCTTGGTGCATAATTCCTGGGCTACTTCAAGTATGTGCGTGGAGAAGAATATAGTATTTCCTTTCTTAACATAATCTAGCAAGTAATCCTTCACTTTTTTCTGAATCACCGGGTCAAGGTTGATTAAAGGCTCATCTATGAATGCTATGTTCGGGCTGTGTATGAACGCCTGCGCAAACATTAATTTCTGCCTGGTTCCCCTGGATAAGTCTTTGCAAAGGACATTCCTGCTGTCCTCGAATTCCAGGAATTTAAACCAGTAATCGCATTTTTCGCCAATATCCTTTAACACTCTTATCTTGCAGACCAAGTGCAGGTACTCTTCAGCGGTGAGAAAGCTTGGAGGTGTCTCCTGTTCAGGTATTATTCCAACTACTTCCCTAACTCCAACAGGGTTTCTAAGAACATCCACTCCCAAAACTTTAACATGCCCGGAGTTTGGCTTTATCTGCCCTGTCAGTATCTTGATGGTTGTGGTTTTTCCGCTGCCGTTCGGTCCAAGCAGCCCGAAAAATTCGCCCTTCCTTATTGACAATGATACATTATTCACAGCAACTAATTTGCCGAACTTTTTAGTAACTCCCTTTAATTCGATTACTTCAGACAAAATAATATCACCTTTATTAAATTCCAAATTAACAGTTAATTAAATAATCTTCGAATAAGTGATTAAATAGGATGGGAAAGGAGATAAAACTGCATAAAAAAGCTGCTGATGCCCTTATGGGTGTTTTAGATAAGACTTTTTCGTTCGTTAAGGATAATCTTGGAAAAGTGACTGAGTACGATGCCCAGAAATTTATATTATCCGAGTTTGGAAAACGAAACATAACTGGTTCTCCTCCAATTATAGCTTTTGATACGAACACAAGCTTCGTGCACTATTTTCCAAAGCGCGAGTCCGCGCTCATTATTAACAAAGGGTTATTGCTCATTGATATTACTGGAAGGGTTAGGTGCAAGAAGTCAATGTTTGCGGATATAACGTGGATGCACTTGTTGGGTGGTGAACTTTCAGAGGATGCGAAAGCGGATTTTGATATTGTAATAAATGCAAGAAATATGGCATTGGATTATATTAGAAAAACGTTGGATGGAAAAAAATTGCCGTTAGCTAAGGATGTGAGCGACACAGTTATTAATTATTTCAAGAGCTTGAATTTGGACTCTTATTTTCCTCATGCTTTAGGGCATAGTTTGGGCAGGAATTCCTGCCATGGCAGTTTCATAATTTATTCAAAAAATAATGATGAGATTAAGATGCTTGTTCCTTTCACCTTAGAGCCTGGATTATATTTTAAGGACAGTTTCGGCATACGGACTGAAGTTGATTGTTACATAGATAATAATTATAATCTAGTATTAACCAGTGCTGTTCAGGAGTTTCTTTAATGATGTTCATTTTACAATAGTTGCAGTGTAAGGCAGGATTGTATTGCCTGATGCATCCCTGACATCATTGACAGTTAAAGTGTAAGTTCCGCTTGTTATATTAGGATAAGTTATGTATATATTCTTGTCTTCCAGGTTTTGACCTGCACTAGTTCTTAAATTTGCAAAATCCCCTGTTATCTCTAATCCAGCCATTTCAACTTTAATGCCGGAACTGGTAATTGATGAACTTCTTACCCTCTTTGAAAATGTAATAACAAGACTGTTTCCTTCAAAGTAGGCGCCGTCAACTGTTGGAGGCGTTGTGTCTGCACCGCCGGTGGTGAACTCATAAGAGTCAATCACGGTATCGTTTACTATCTTTAAGATGTATACAGTATCAGGTTTTAATGCAGTAATATCCCCATTAAGAACAGGTTTTAAACCTATATCTTTTGCTACGAAGGAGTCAAAATAAGTTGTGTCCAGGCTTACACGCGTGCCTGAAACTTTTTCAAATAATACGAAAGAGTGATAATTGTATCCGAAATCATCCTGGAAAAATAATACTATAACCGAATCTACAGGAACATCTGTACTGTCAGGTCCGGGATACGCCGAGCTTAAATAAGGTATCTGGCCAATTGAATGAGAAATTCTTGATTCTTCAATGCTCAATGTTTCATTAGCCGAAATTCCGGAAGTTCCTGAAGCCCCGGGATTGCCGTTTTGGCTCTGGTTTTGCAATTGGCTTGTGCACCCAGCCATAAATAGTATTAAACAAATTATAATTAGCTTTTTCATAATAGTTTCATTTACTCAATAATTATTTTTATACTTTGTTTTCGCGGGGTGTGAAATGTAAATGTTTTAAATAGTGATGGCGTTTTTTATTTAACTAATGTTTGAGGTCTGGTTTTATTCACTAATTAGCGTATTCATAGTCAGCGCCATATCCCTTATTGGAATAATACCTCTTGCAATAGGCGAGAAGCGCCTCAGGACCCTGCTTATATACATGATTAGTTTCAGCGCTGGGACATTAATGGGTGACGTATTCATACACTTAATACCAAGCGTCCCTTTAACACTGGAAGCTTCTTACTACATAATCTTTGGAGTGGTTGTTTCGCTTATTGTTGAGAAAATAATACACTGGAGGCACTGCCATCTTCCTGCAACGAAGACTCACATTCACGACTTCGCTTATATGAACCTGATAGGTGACAGTGTTCATAACTTCCTTGACGGCTTAGTGATAGGTGTAAGCTATTTGGTTAGCATACCTGTCGGTTTTGCTTCAACAATAGCAGTAATATTCCACGAGATACCTCAGGAGATTGGCGACTTCGGCGTATTATTAAGAGGAGGTTTCAGCGTTAGGAAAGCGTTAATACTGAATTTCGTAACTGCGTTAACGGCTGTTCTTGGTGCAGTTACCGCTCTCACGTTAAATACAGACTTTACGTTCTTCCTAGTTCCTTTCGCAGCAGGAGGATTCATATACATTGCAGGAAGCGACTTAATTCCGGAACTTCATAAAGAATGCGGCACCGCTTCATCAATAATACAGATATTAATATTCATATTAGGGGTATTAACAATGAGTTCATTATTAGTATTTGAATAATAACTTTAATACCTTAAGTGCTACGTAAATCATTCTTTAATTTTTTTAAAAAATAGTATATTTTATAAAAAACTATTTCTAAGCAAGTTTTAAATTAACTGATAAAATCAGTAAAATGTTATGAAAGTTTATGAGCCTTTAATGGTTGAACACCAACTAATAACCAGACTTCTTAATGTTGTTGAAACTGAAAGTATGAGAATAAAACAGATTAACAGGGTTAATGTAAAATTTGTGGACTTAGTGACTGATTTTTTCGTAACTTACTTAGACTTAGCCCATCATGGCAAGGAGGAGAACATATTATTCAAATGGCTTATTACTAAAAATATATCAAAGGAGCATTTGAGAATGATGAACGAGCTCCTCGAGGAGCACAGGATTGGCAGAAAAATCATAGTTGAACTTATTAATTCATCAGATAATTATTCCAAAGGAAGCAGCAATGAGTGGGGCAGTATTTCAGCCCTTTTTGATGACTTCGTCGACTTGTACAGGAAGCACATAAAGAAAGAGGATGATGATTATTACATTGAATGCTCGAATTATTTCACACAGGAAGAGCAGGACAAGATAATAAGAGAATTCTGGATATTAGATATTAGATTAGTGCATGACAAGTATAAGAATATACTTGACATGATGGAAGGAAAAGAAGTCTAAGGATTTAAAGTAAGACTTTTTAACTAATTACTCACTTACTTAGTTATGGCTGCGAAACTAAAAATTGACTGGAAGAAGTTGATAATATCAATCCTGATAACTGAAGGTGCGGGATTAGCAGGTTCTATTTTTACAGTCTCACAAATCCCAACATGGTATGTGGCATTGGTAAAATCTCCTATTACGCCACCTAACTGGCTTTTTGGCCCGATGTGGACAATATTATACCTGCTTATGGGACTATCATTATATATTGTTTGGAAAAAAGGCATAAAAAGCAGCCAGTCTAAACTGTCAGTCTCGCTGTTTGCAATACAATTAGCATTGAACATTCTATGGTCAGTAATATTCTTCGGGATGCACTCGCTAATTGGAGGAGTGATAACAATTGTTTTCCTGTGGTTTTTCATATTGGGAGATATAGTTGAAACAAGGGAAGTTGACAAAGTCGCGGCTTACGCACTGCTCCCGTACCTTGCATGGGTCACAATTGCAACACTGTTAAACATAAGCATTTTATGGTTTAACCCTTAAAACGAAGGAGGATTGCGATATATTGTGCGAAAATCTTTTTAATTCACCAGATATACTTCTTCTCATATATGGAAGACATTAACAGTTCAGGAAAAGTAGAAAGTGTTCTCTACTCCGATAAGATAGGATATTTCTTCTTTGAAGGAGCGATACGTGCACTTATTGCTATGTTCGTTTGTATTGCAACCATGTGGCTCGTGTCAATATTTACAATATTGATAAGCATGAACGTTATAATAGTTGTAAGCGCAGGCGTCGGAGTTGCATTCGGTGCAATGAGAATTTTCGACTTAACAATGGAAAAGATGAAGAAATAAGTTTTTTTTAATTATTCTAATTTTATTTTTGTTTTTTTTAAATATTATATTACTTAAATAATTAACTTATAATAGTTACATTAATAAATAGCACAATTTAGATTTTTAATTGTAATAAAAAAATGGTCATACATAACGCACCAATCTTAATTGACACGCACATACATGGCAATAGCGATTTAAAGAAAGAATCAGGCAAGGGCAGATATTATTTCAACTATTTAGAGCCTGAGAATCTGCAGGAACAATTGGAAAAGTGCAGGCTGTCTGGATGCATAGTCACCCAGCACGTCTCAAGGACGAATTACATGAGCAAGGACTCCAGGATTAAGGAATTTTACAGCCATGAAAGTAATATTATCACAGGCAATGAAATATCTGAAGATTTGGAAATTTTAGTAAAGCAAAGATTATACAAGATATCCTGCCACATCATGTACTTAGGCAAGTTGAAAAATGTATCAGAAGGGGACGTCGAATACGGTTCATGGCTTTGCCATGCCACTAATGCGAACGACCCTTTGAAAAAATTTGAATCCGATGCGAAGGTAATCCGCACCTTTTTTTCAAAATATGATTTTAAACTGGTAGAATCAACAAAAGGATTAACAGATATCTTATCAATAAAAGCGAAATATAAGAATTTTAAGGTGCTTTTGGGAAGCGACAGCCACCCGGATCCAAAAAGCGGAAGATTAGACTCCAGAAACAGGTTCGGCGTACAGGGAATAATGCTGACAGAAGCCGACGATTTCAACCTTAGGACATTTATTGACTCGCTGAAAAATAACAGCATTGAATACTTTCAAAAATTAGGAAATAATTTTTATGTAACTTCAACAGTTAGGGATAAGATTAAGGTCATTAGGAATCCGGATTTCGTGTGATTATTTTTTTTAATAATTCTGCAATTTTCTTCCCAAATATTCTTGCACTCTCTGGTCCATTGGCTGTGATTATGTTCCCGTCAACCTCTAAATTCCTGCCTGTATACTTGACGCTGTTATCCTCCAGGTTTTCATGCTCGCTTTGGAAGCAGGTTGCCTTCCTGCCCTTTAACACCCCTGCATTCGCAAGAATTGTCGGCGCTATGCATATCGCAGCAACTATTTTTTTATCATTATTCATTTCCCGTGCTATCTTTTGCACTATCTTATCACTGAAGTATTCTGCAGCGCCGGACCCTCCGACGAATACTACAGCCTCATAATCCTTGGTTTTCACGTCACTGGTTGATATCTTAGCCTCTGCCGTGCCGCCAAGCATCCCTGTTATCTTGCTTGCTTTTCTGCTGGCAATTACAACGTTATGACCTATATTCTCCAATTCTTCCTTGGTGTAAAATAATTCTTCATCCCTGAACTTTTCAGGCGCTATAATCATTAACACATTAGCCATGGTTAATTTCTAGTTACTAACTGGTTTAATTTAAAACTTGGCTTTAAAATACAACCTTTTTTATTTTATGCCGAATATTATTAACAAGGCTATGAAGATAATACCCTTGGCTGCGGACTCGATGGGAACCCGAAGCGTTGCAACACTAGTATTAACGAAAAATCTGCGCATATTAGTAGACCCTGGTGTAAGCCTTGGTCCAAGTAGGTATAACCTTCCTCCCCATGAGTTAGAATTGAAAGCTTACACTGAACAATGGAAGAGTGTGGTAAAAGAGGCGAAGAATGCTGACATTCTTATAATATCCCATTACCATTTTGACCATTACAACCCCTTTGAAAACTTGGATATTTATACAGATAAGACTGTATTCATTAAACACCCAACTAAAGACATAAACTTAAGCCAGAAAAAAAGGGCAAAGGATTTCTTGGAATTAATAAAAGATAAGCCCAGGAAGCTGGAGTACGCTGACGGCTTAAGTTTTGAACTAAAAGGTGCAAGTATTAATTTCTCAAAAGCTGTTTTTCACGGAGCAAAGAATACGCCCTTAGGCAGTGTGGTAATGACGTCCGTACACGAAGGCTCTGGCTCGTTCGTTCACGCAAGCGACACAGGAGGTCCTACATTTCCTGAAACTACAGACTGGATAATTAATGAAAGGCCGGATACGGTATTCCTCGACGGCTTGGCAACAATATTCCTCGGCTGGAGGGAAGACCCGAAACTGCTTGAAACCGCAAATAAGGAAGAAGTAAGGATTCTTAACTCTAAAATTAAAACAGTAATATTAGACCACCACTTAGTTAGGGATTTATATTATAAGAATAAGATTAAACCTGTTATTGAATTAGCAAAGGAATTAAACAAGAAACTGGTTACTTCAGCCGAGTACTTGGGTGTTAAGCCTGATTTTTTAGAGGCTAAGAGAAGAGAATTATGGAATAGTATGCCAAGCTCTAATCTTAAGGCTTTGCCTAAAAATATTGAATAAGATAAAAGTTTTTTAATGAGCCAGAACTACTTTCTTATTTATGCAAAAAGCGCAGGCAGCACTTGAATACTTAATGGTTTTTGGATGGGCAGTTCTTATAATAATAGTCGTCGGTGCAGCTTTGTACGCCTTGGGCGTGTTTAATCCAAGCTATGATATTGGCAGGCAGACAGAGTTCACGCTGCAAACCAGGGAGATAGGAACGCTGGACCACAGGATGTGCAGCGAAGGATTCTGGCAAATCTCAATAATAAGCAGGGGACCAGCGAAGAACATAACAAGGATTAACATAAATGGTGTAGACTTCTTCTACAACACTTACTTATCACCTAGTTTACCATTATACTTATCGGGCAATAATTCAGCATTAAGAGGCGCTTTCGGTTCAGAATATAATTACAGGATTAACATAACATACATACAGCTTGACAGCGGAATACCTCACAATATTATGGGTTCATTCAGGGGTTATTATGACAGCTGCGAGTACACCCTAACTCATTATTTAACATTCTCACCTCTTCCTTTAACAGGGGGAAACTACGTAAATACTACGCTGATTAGCAGCAGCGTATTATTGCAGAATGGCAGGAAGACAGGGTACTTTGAGAGTGCAGTGTTCGATGTGGGCAGTGATACGTCTTATGAGAGCATGAACTGGAGCGAAGACTTGCCTTATGGCGAAGAACTGCCTAATAATAATTTTGCAGAGGCGGCGCAAAACGGCACTGACATGGCGGGCAATAAATTATTATTCCACCTGAATGATAATGTAATAGGCAGCGGAAAAACAATAACTGATTACTCATATTACGACAATGATGGATTAACGTTCGGCAACTTGGACTGCACACTTGGCGGATTATTCAATGAGGCATGCTATTTTGACGGCGCATCATACATAAATATTACAAAACAGTCAAACCAGGTATTGAACACGAACACTTTCACATTAAGCTTATGGTTCAAGACTGATTACAACCACCCTGCTTACGGCGCAAGCACTGAAGGAAGAATGTTAAACTTCCATAAGGACAGCATACAAGGAAGCGCGGCAGCATTATACGTCGAACAGGATAAGATTGGGGTAGTTTATAATAACGGAACAAACAGGTTGTTCATAACCCATAACGAGCAATATTATGATAATAAATGGCATCATTTGGCGCTCACGTACTCAGGTATTACTTACAGGTTATACTACGACGGCCAATTAGTTGAGGAGGTTAACGATTCATTCGGCGGATTCGGCGCTTACTCGCCGAAGATTGGCAGCTGGGATGGGGTTAGCAGGTTCTATAAAGGATACATAGATGAAGTTGCAGTCTATTCGAGAACGCTGTCTTCCAATGAATTAATTAAACAATACTTAAGGGGCGCACTGCACCTTAATATTGCAGTGAGAGCATGCGATTCATCTTCATGCCTTGGCGTTCCCTGGAGCAGCACATTCGAGAATAATATTAACACTAACATTAACCTCGTATCTGGAAGGTATTTCCAGTACAAGTTTTATTACACAACAGAAAACGCAGGTTATACACCTATCTTGTACTCAGTCGGGCTTAACTACTGGAAGAGCTAAAAAAAAACTTTTTTTTCTTCAAGGTGCGCTTTTTTAATCTTCACGTGAGCTGTATTCTCATTCTCCTCAACGATTTCAACGTCATCAATCACTAATTTCTTCCTGAAGATTGGTCCGTCAAGAACCAATGACTCGTACTCTCCGCCCTCGCCTGCAATATTCAACCCGTACTTCTTCTCCAAATCTTTCAATTTGTCGACATCACTCATCGTTATCATCTTATTCAGCCAAGTTTTATCAAGACCTAATGCGGCAACGTTAACCAAGACGAACTTGAAGCCGTCGCGGATTAACTCCCTTAACTCCCCTTCCTGATTCTCATGCCACATCGGAGAAAACACTTTTAATCCTAATTTTTCGCACACGTTCACAATCCGCCCTCTCTGATAATTACTGAATAATGCTCCTGTGACTATTCCTTCAAGCTCGTATTTATCCCTCGCGTTCTTAACAGTGTCAAACAAGTCATTCAATTCCAATTCTTTCTCTCCCTTAGTAGCGCCAAAGAAAACAGGGATTCCCAAAGCTTCACCCTGAAGCGCCACGACTCTCTCATCAGGCTTATGAAACATGTAACTGTACTCTTCTTTATTTATCATAGTAATCAAACATGACACGTTATAATTGAGCTGCTTCATGATGTATAATGCGAGATTACTGTCCTTTCCAGAACTGTACAATACTCCAACATTCATTATCGGCTTATCATACAAAGACCTTATGTAAGCGGATTTCGAGCTGTGATTTTTTGATAATTTCAGAATTAATTTGTCGCTCAAGCTTCCGTACTGCGCAGCTTTCTTCAGCCTGTTCGCGTATAATTCATCCAATCCAAGGTTTTTTCCAACTATCCTTAATACGACTTTGTTCATCCCATTGTTGACCTTTAAGTGGTTTGGAATCTTCAACGAGTGCTTGACAAGGTTAAGGTCCAGGAAAGGAAGCCTAAGTTCTATATTATTATACATTGTTATCACATCATCACGGTATAAGTCCCTCTCATAAAGGCTTAGGAGTCCGAATCTGCCTTCCTCATTAAAATCCGCTGAGCCCTCAAATCTCTGGTAGCCTGCGAATAATTCCTCGCTTCCAAGTCCTGAAAGTATGACTTTCACGTTGTCCTTGTGCGCCAGCCTGCACGAGTAATAGAACGGGATTGCAACACCAAGTTTTACGACATTGCTGGACTCTAACAAGTTGCACAAAGGCTTTAATACAGATTCAACTTTCTTCTCGTTAAAGTATGCAATTTTCAATTTCAGATTATATTTCTTCGCTATCTTCTTGGACCATTCCAAGTCACTGCTCCCCTTAACCCCTCCTGAGTAGCATGTGAATTTCACGCCTAACTTTTTCAGTATGATTGCGATTATTGTTGAGTCAACACCGCCTGAGAATAATAATCCAAGCTTAACTTTTTCCGGCACTCTTTTTTTGACAGCTTCAACCAATAATTCCTCGGTCTTTTTGATTATCCAGGAATCATCTTCAGTGTAGGGCTTTTCTATTTCAAAAAAATCCCTCTTCTCAAAGTTTAATTCTTTGGTGTTAATATCATAAGTTAAAAGCAGCCGCGGGTTTAGTTCTATAACTTTTTTAATGCCCTGATTATCCAATGCTTTCTTCTCGCTTGCAAAGGAGAAAGGTTTCGCGCTGTACCAGATTGGTTTCTCTCCTATTAAGTCCCTGGCAAGGTATACCTTGCTTCCTTCAATGTAAGCGAACGCGTAAACGCCGTCCATAAGTTTTAAT
Organism: Candidatus Tiddalikarchaeum anstoanum; assembly: GCA_902385255.1. GTDB lineage: Archaea > Nanobdellota > Nanobdellia > Tiddalikarchaeales > Tiddalikarchaeaceae > Tiddalikarchaeum > Tiddalikarchaeum anstoanum. Next base: position 20,419 of record CABMEV010000003.1, read on the forward strand.
GCCTTCTTGAGTCCGGCTTTCTTGACTAATTTGATTATCAGGTCTGCATCATTTCTCGCATCTAAGCCATACTCTTTGCTTAACTTTTCATAATTGTATATTTCGCAGTTAGCAATAAGGATTGAATCTTCAAATTTAATCGGTTGTTTGACGAATCCGACTATTGAGTGAAGAAGGTGGCCTATTGAATATTCTTTTGCTGAAATTATATTTTTAGAATCCCTTCCCCTGTAAGAGATTATCTTCATGCCCTTTTTTACTATCTCTTTATGGTTCTTTACGTTGAACGCCCCTATTATGCCGCACATATTATTACCTACATTATTATCCTGTTTAATTTATCAACCTGGTTCTTTGCCATATTAACTGCTGATTTTAAGTTTATCTTAGATATACCTTTTGACAGGAAGAATTTTAACTCATCCTTCTCATCACTTGTTAAGTATTTATTCTCATACTTTTTCCACGCGTCGTCGAATATTATTGCAAGACCGTCAGCTGACTGGATTATTTTTGCCTCAATGCTGTCTTTGATGTCTGAGAATTTTCCGCCATGGTTCAGTATGCATTTAAGGATAAGCTCTTTCTTGTCCAAAGGTAGGTTAATACTTTTTAGGAACTCCTTAGCAAGGTTATAACTTGTTATATTATGGTCCTCTTTTCCTTCCGAGTATCCTATATCATGAAGAATCGCAGCTACTTCAACAACTAATTTATCAGCGTGTTCAGCTTCAGCGAGTTTTAATGCAAAATCTCTGACCAGAGAGATATGATTATCCCATAACGGCTCCTCAGTGTATTTATTATACTGCTCTTTTGCGAACGCTTCTGCTTTTTTTACAATATTTTCATTCATTATCCTTAACCTTTTTATATCGGTATTAAATATATCATTGTATTATTATACTTTCGCAGTATGAATATTTAAAAACCCACAACAACTAGCACTTAAGAGTTGTTATACCACAACAGGTTGGGGTTTTATGAAGTGTCCTTATTGTTCTAGTAATAAGAGTAAAGTTGTTGATAAAAGAGCCGTTTCCGGCGAAAACGTTAACTGGAGAAGAAGAGAGTGCCTAACCTGCAAGCAGAGATTCACAACTTACGAGAGCGTTGAAGCTGTAAAATTAAACGTTGCCAAAAAAGACGGTTCACTGCAGGCTTTTGACAAGAATAAGATAGCAGAAGGGATAATCAGAGCCAGCGGCAAGCATAAAATACCAATGGAAAGGGTAGAATACATAGTTGATGACATAGAGCGAAAATTATTATCCAAAGGCGCAGAGAACGTGACAAGCAAGGAGATTGGAGAATTAGTGCTTGAGTATTTGAAAAAAGAAGACCCAGTATCTTATGTTAGGTTTGCAAGCGTATTTCGGCAGTATGATAGTGTTGAAGCGTTCGAGCGCGAATTATCACAGCTAAAAGTTAAGAATAAAGTTGAATCAGTCGATGACACTACGGACTTGGCATTGCAGGTGACTAACAGCAGCGATGAGATAAACGACTGGGACCGTTCAAGAATCACTAAGGCATTAATCAAGGAGACTAACCTTTCAGAATGGCAGGCTGAAGAAATAGCATTAGAGGTTGAGAAAAAATTATTATCATCAAGATTAACGCAGGTTAGTGTCAGCCTTATTCGTGAGCTCGTAAATAATGAGTTATTGACTAAAGGTTACAGCGCCCAATTATCATCACAGAGAATAATAGGGATGCCTATATTCAATCTTAAGCAGGTAATATTCAGCAAGACCAATGATAACTCCAACATTAAGGCGAATAATCCTGAGGCTATAAATTTAGCAATCGCGGAGAATGCTTTGAAGCAGTTTGCCATGGACAGCGTTTTCAGCAAAGACGTCGCAGACGCACACTTGAAAGGTGCAATGCACATTCACAACTTAGGATATATTACCCGTGTATACTGCAGCGCTCACAGTCCTGAGTACATTAAGAAGTACGGGTTAAAGGATTTATTGACTTTAAGCAGCAGCGCAACAAGCGCAAAGCACGCATCAGTATTGACTAATCATATAGAGACATTCCTTGCAAGCATGCAGCCTTACTACTCCGGAGCGCTCGGATTAGCGTATTTGAATATTTTCTACGCACCGCTGCTCGCCGGCAAAACATATAAGCAGTTATTGCAGGAAGCGCAGAACTTAATATTCTGCATAGCGCAGGGAGCATTCTCCAGAGGCGGGCAAACAATGTTCATAGATTTTAACGTTCATCTTAATATACCTTCATACTTGAAAAACACTCCAGCTGTAGGACCCGGCGGCGCTTACACAGGAAAGAATTACGGCGATTACGAGGATATTGCACAACAGTTTGCCCGTGCAATGCTTGAAGTCTGGGGTGAAGGAGACAGCGAAGGAAAACCATTCCCATTCCCTAAATGCGATTTGCACGTTAACCAGTCATCCTTTGATGACCCTAAACAGAAGGAATTGTTAATGTACGCCTGCGAAGTTGCAAGCAAAAACGGCAGCCCTTATTTCATATTCGACCGCGACGAGGTGACTCTTTCCGCGTGATGCAGATTGAAGACGAAATTCGAGGATAATTACGCACTGAAACATCCTGAGAGCATAAGGTTCTGCGGTTTTGGAAACGTAACCATTAACCTTCCTCAGGCAGCTTACCGCGCAGGCAGGAATAATATTGAAGGATGCATAAGTGAAGTTTTAAAGACGATGGACTTAGCGGCGAGAAGCCACATCGAGCGTAAAGCTTTTGTCAAACAATTAATGAACAATAAAGAAGGACCTTTATGGCAGCTTGGCAGAAACGCATCAGACGGGAAGCCTTATGTTGATTTGGAGAAGTCAACTTATATAATCGGATTAATAGGGCTTAACGAGTGCGTCAAGTACTTGTCAGGCCAGAGCCTGCACGAATCTGATGACGCTTACAAACTTGGACTTAAAATAGTATCATCAATGTATTTGAAGGTTAAAGAGTTGGACAAGAGGTATAACTTATCATTCAAACTTGAAGAGACTCCTGCAGAGGGAGTTAGCTTAAGGTTTGCCAAGATGGATTTGAAAAATTATCCTGTGTCGAAGAATTTCGTGAAAGGCAACCAGGAAACAGGGGAAGTTTACTACACTAACAGCATACACTTTGAGCCTGATGCGCCAATAAGCTTATTTGACAGGATAGAGAAGCAGGGAAGATTTAACAGTATAATAGAGAGCGGATCAATCACTCACGTATTCGTCGGCGAGCAGAGGCCGGATAAGAGTGCAATATTTTCGTTGATAAAAAAGACATGGGATAAGACTCAGAGCAGTCAGATAACAATAAGCCCGGAGTTCACAGTATGCAGGGATTGCGGACGCGTGAGTCCTGGGTATAATCGTGGAGGTGTAAAAAATGGCTGAAGTGAAGAATGAACCGCGCTGTCAGTGCTGCGGCAGCAAAAACGTGTACGGGATGACCAGAGTTGTTGGTTATTTCAGTAAGATAGATGATTGGAATAAGAGCAAAAAGGCGGAATTAAAAGACAGGCAGAAAGGAACTTATAACGTGCCGGCAAAAGGTGCTGAAGTATGAATGTAGTCAAGATATTCGTGCAGGACACTTGCCCAAATTGTCCGCCGTCAAAGGAGTTAGGCAAAGAATTAGCAAAGAAAGGATTAAACGTTGAAGTTCACAATATTAGGACTCCTGACGGCTTGGCTGAGAGTTTGATGCATGACATTTTAAGCACGCCAAGCACTGTTGTTTTCAAGAATGGTGTTAAGGTGAAGTCTTATCTTGGTATAACACCCAAGATTGATGAATTATTAGAGGCTTTAACGTAAGGCTTTTATATATCATTTTTATAGCTAAAAAAAGGGAAGGCTTATTTATAAGTAATGTCTAATATTGGGGAGAATAAGTGTCTAAAATATGGTTATTATTAAAGGATTCATAGAGAGTAGTTTTATAGACTATCCTGGGAAGATAGCTTGTGTTATATTCACTGCAGGATGCAACTTTTACTGCCATTACTGCCATAATCCGGAACTTGTAACTCCTGAACCTCCTTTCTTATCAGAGGATCAGGTGTTGAAAAAGATAGATAATAAGAGGGACTGGATTGACGGAATAGTAATCAGCGGAGGAGAGCCTACCATGCATAAAGACCTTCCCAAGTTCATAGAGAAAGTGAAAGAGAAAGGATTAATGATTAAATTGGACACTAATGGTTCTAACCCTGACATGCTTAAGGAATTATTGGATAAGAAATTAATTGATTACGTAGCGATGGATATCAAGGCTCCTCTTGAAAAGTATGACAAGATTACGCAGGAGAAGTGCAACGTTGATGATATAAGAAAAAGTATTGACTTAATACAGCACTCAGGCATCCCTTACGAGTTTAGGACAACTATACTGCCGTCACTAGTATCCGAGCATGATTTGATAAAGATAGGACAGGTGTTGGAAGGCAGCGAATTATTTGTCATCCAGCAGTTTAGGAATGAAGTGACTCTTGACGAGTCTTACAAAACACAGCCTGGTTATCTAAAACCTCAAATAGACCATTTTGTAAGAATGTTAAAGCCTTATTTTAAGAAAGTTATTTCCCGCTAAGTTTTTCTGATAAATAACCAGATTACCAATGATGATGCTATAGTAATTCCAATTATCTCCCAGAAACCAATCAGAGGAAGATTTACATTCATCCCGAAAAAACCGGCTATTATTGTAGGCACGATGAGCAGTGAGCCTATGATTGTTAATTTATATATCTGTTCATTAAGCCTATTCTCCAATAAAGCCAAGTGCGTATTAATATCATTGTGCACTGACTCTTTAAGAAAGTCAATGTAGTCTATCATGTATAATAACCTGTCCTCTACGTGCTCACCGAAATACCTTAAGTTAATGTTAGGAACCTTGTTAGCCAAAATGTCAGATATGACTTCAGTGTCGCTCCTTACAATCCTTGAGATTAAGAATAAGTTCTCCTTCATATTACTCGTCTCCTCGAAGACGTTTTTAACATTCATTTTTTCAATATTGACATGTTTTCCTTCCTCATCAAGTTTCTCCTCAATGTTATGAACGTACTGGATGCTTCTCTCTATTAAATTGTCAAGTATGATTGAGAAAATATTAGTTATGCCGCTGGCCCTAACTTTCTTGCTGTGCAGCGTCTCGAATAATCCTTCCAATACTTTGCTGTCCTTATTAGTGATTGTTATTATATGGTTCTTTACCAATACGAATGTTATCTGCAGCATCTCCTTATCCTTAATTGGGAAGGATAATACTATTATGTTATTTACACCCTCAGTTATTATGTTGGGCCTCTGCTCCTCTAATATGTCATCAGTGAACGCCGAATCCCATCTTAGTTTGTTCATTAATAATTTTTTGGTGTTTTCGTCAATTGTGATGAGCGTCCACGAGAATGCGCCTTCTAAAACTAAATCCTTGGCTACGTTTAAAGGATTAAAATTCTCATCATAACTTAACGATTTGACACTCATAATTTCTAGAAAAATAGTACGCGGAGTATTTTTAAAAACTTTCAAAAATAGAAACTTATTTATCCTAAGTTGATATTAATGCTAATTTAATGAACGTTAAAATCTTTATACCTTTATTGTTAATTTCCTATGTTTTCGCTGCGAATGCTGCGTCAATAAGTGCAACTAATTCGGCTTCCATGGTTGTTAACAATGTCAATATGACTATAGTCAGGCCTTCTCTAACCAGCTTAATTATTGGGAGTGCAGTAATTTCGAACTCTTCAATAACAGGCTCCAAATTAGACATTAATTCACAATCAACTGTTCCAATATATGTTAGCTCGAGCTTTGTCTATGTCAATAATACGCCTGTAGTTTCAGAGGAAGGCGCTGCAATTTCTGAAGTTATGGTGAATGTTTTTACTAACAGCGGAATTTCATCTATTAATATTCAAAAAGTGCAGGGAGGTATTTCAATAACGGAGCCTCTACTGGCGCTGTCTGTGCCTCTTAACATACCTGATACTAACATCTTGGTGAGCGAGTCAAGACTTTATGTTGACATGCCAGGAAAAAGGATTGAGATTAATGTTATGCCTAGTTTGGCGTTAACAATATCCGGAGCAACAAATTCTTCGGTAACTAGTATTAGTTTAGTCAAATCAATTGATAATAATTCGATAAATTACGTGATTGATGAGGATAAACTTGTTAAGATTTTATGGCTGTTTCCTGTTAAGATGAATGTTGTTTCAACTCTTGACAGCGGTACAGGAATGATTGTTCGGGTTGATAAGCCATGGTGGAGCATATTCGCAGGAGCAGAGTAGAACTTTTAGCGCCGTGCCATGACTGGCCTACACTAGTTGCAGCTGTTCTTAACGGGGCGAACGCCGTCTATTTCGGGGTCTTAAAATATAATATGAGGATGGCGGCCAAGAATTTCCAAGCCAAAGACTTGCCTGAAATTGTTAATTATTGTCATTCTAAAAAAGTCAAGTGTTATCTAACATTAAACACTATTATTTATGAGGATGAGTTAAAAAGCGTTGAGAATGTAGTCAAGGCTGCTAAAATTGCAGGTATTGATGCATTAATAGTCAGCGACTTAAGCGTTATAGAATTAGCCAGGAAGTATAATATTCCTTTTCATGTAAGCACGCAGGTTAATGTTAGCAACAGTGAGAGTGCGAATTTTTTTGCAAGACTTGGCGCGAAAAGGGTGATTCTGGCAAGGGAGTGCACACTGAAACAGATTAAGAGTATAGTCAAGAATTCGAAGATTGGTGTTGAATTATTCGTTCATGGAGCTTTATGTATCAGCGTAAGCGGGAGGTGTTTCTTTTCAGAGAGTATTTATGGCAAGAGCGCCAACCGCGGCGAGTGTTTGCAGCCTTGCCGTCAGAAGTATACTGTTATTGGGGAGGATGGAGTGTTCTATTACGAGGACGGCCGTTTTTTGAACAGCAGGGATTTATGCATGATTGAATACGTTGACAAGTTGTTGAAATTAGGTGTTGTCTCTTTCAAGATTGAAGGAAGGATGCGCGACGCTGATTATGTTGGTACAGTGGTTAAGTGTTACCATGAAGCTATTGATAATTTCAGTAAGAGTGGGGTTAGCGATTGGAAGCGCCGTCTTGGCAGTGTTTTTAACCGCGGCTTTTGCACAGGGTTTTATTTCGGGTCGCCAAAAAGAGGTGTTGAATTAAGTAAGAGGGGCAACGTTTCCCGGATTAAGCGGGTGGTTGTAGGCTGCGTTTTAAATTATTATCCGAAGAATGGTGTTGTTTATGTTAATCTTAACCATGCAGGCTTGAATGTTGGCGATGAAGTATTAATTGAGGGTAAAACTACGAGTTTCAGGGAGAGGATAGGTTCAATATACATTGAAGGTGTAAGTTCTTCTTCTGCCAAAAAAGGTTCAAAGATTACTTTTAAAGTTTCATCAAAAGCGCGCAGAAATGACCAAGTATACGTTTTCAAGAAGATTTAAAAATAAAGAAACTTTATTGAATAAGTATGGCTACGGAATCTGATTCTCAAAAAAAAGCATCTCCTTTTGCAACTTTTGATTTGGCACCTGAAGAGATTGAATCTATTGTTAATGAGCTTGGAACAGGCGGTTTAATAGCTGAAGGCAAGTTAGACTTAGGTAAGTTTAATAGTAATATTAAAACTGCATCTGAAAATCTGAACTATATAATCCCAAGTATTGTGGCAGTAAGCAAGGGACAGGTTATGATTGTAAATGAAGGATTAGAGAACGTAGTTAACTTTATTCGCGCATTCCAAACTGTTAATACTACATTTGCATTAGTTGCTGCAAATCCAACTGACGGAAATAAAATTTCACACTTGTTTGAAGATATTGATGAGATGCAGACTTTGGAAACAACAATAATTAAGAAAGTTAAGAGTTCACTGGAAAATTTAGGAAAGGACTTAAAAGACAGCATCAGCGAATCCGTTATTTACTACTCAGCATTAGCCCAGATAATATATTCTGAATCTGAAGAAGGAGTAATAGAACTGCCCCAATTTGAAGATTCAGAAATTAAGCAAAAGTTAATGGCTTCGATGCCTGAAGAATTCAAGAGTGGAACAAGGTTAAAGAAAGGTTTAGGGCTTGTTCAGTTAATAAAATCATTAGACGACCTTACGAAAGGAGTAAGTAAAATAAGCGAAAAAATAGGAGACAAAATAGGTATTGATTACATACCTATTAAAGCAAAAGGAACAGATAATGAAATTCATGAGATAAGACTAAAAGTTGACATTTTAGAATCACTTAAATCAATGAGTAAAGAATTAATCAGCGCATTAAATAAGGCAGGATTGTTATTCGCCGTACAAACAAATCAAGTTAAACAGATAAAAGCAGACCAGTACGGACAGTGGGTATTCTCACAGTATGGTGTAGAAAGCGTAAAAACATTAGTAAACAGCATAGACGAAACTAGTGAAATTATAAATTACTTCAAGGAGAAAGTTGCAAAAGCAGTTGGGATAGCGAATTATAAAGCAGGGGATACTTCTGTTAGCGGAAAATTCCTGCTTGAAAAATACGCTGCAATGGAAAGCACTGATAAAGCTGCAGAAGAAGCTAATAAATTACACAATGAAATCGTAAAAAAACAGGCTGAGTTTATAGACAAAGTCGTACAAGCATTTGCAAAAATTGTTGCAGCATGGGGAGACTCAGTTGATAATGAAATACAAATAGGTCAAGTTGCTGGAAAATCTGTTGACGTATTAAGAAAATTATCCGAAGTAGAATTAAAGGTTGACAAGTCATTAAATCAGGATGCATTATTAATAACAATAGACGCGCAAAGGTCAATAACTAAGACGTGTGATACTGCAAAAGATTTGAAAAACTTAGGACAAGTAATGAGATTCCTGCTTGACAGGGTTAAATCACTGCTTGCCTTCAATAAAGGAATGCATTTAGATATAACAAAATATACAGAAAAAGTTGGTGAAACAAAAGAATTCCAGAAAGCGCAGAAAGAAAAATCTAGAAAAGCACTTTATAAAACATATGCAGATAAGATAAAATCCATTTCTGTTGTGTTCAATGGTTTTACAGAAACCATGATTAAACTTTCAGAACTTGCGCGAAAATCAGATAACCTGCATTTCTTTGAACGATTTGTAGACAATTACAAGCAAGTTAAAGAAAGCATGAACTCATTAAAACAATTAATAAACAAGAGTACAGAAAATGTTAATGCAACTAATTTCTCAGAATCTTGCAAAGAACTTAATATAGGAGACCAGATATCACTAGATAAAGTCGCTAAGAAACTGCACTTATTATTTGAGGACTTTAAGAGTCTTAGAGAAACATTCAGAGCTGACTTTGAAGAATACAAAGTGCTTTCAGTACATTATAAATCATTTATAGACCAGATACAGCCATTGTTAGGTGTACTTGATTACGTGGTAGGCATCGATAAAGACTTGGCAGACAAAGAACTTGACTACAAACTATTAAACGCATCAATATATGCGTTTAAGGATGTTTTTGAGGATATTAAAAAATCGCAGAATGAACAAGTAAAGATTGACCAGCAATTAATGAAGTTAATGGAACAATTGGGTATGAATAGACTTGACACGTATAAGAAATATAAAGAGGACTTATTTGGAACTGAAACTAAACTATCAAAATTATTTGATGAATTAGAACTATTCGTGAAACAGGGGCTTGAAGAACAAGGCCGACTTAAAGATGCATACAGCCAGGTTAAACAATGGGTTAAAACCTTCGAAGTGGACTTTAAGAGATATGAAACTGACTTGAATGAAGCAAAAGTAAACTTTTTCAGCAAACTTTTCAATGCAGATAATTACAAGAAGACAGCATTCTGGGAGAGGCTAAATGATATCGAGAAGTCACTTATAAATTATGATGACAAGATAAACCAATTAGAACACCTTGAATTATCAGAAATAAAACCAGGCAATGAAGTTAAAGGATTCTGCGATAACTCAATTGAATTTGTTAAAAAACTGCTTAATGGATACTCAAGCGTCGTTAATGAGATGTACTCTATTGCAAGCATAATGGCCTTATTCTTAGGGAATATCAAGACGCTACTTGATGAAGGATTCATAAAAGAATTTAAGGACACATTCGAGCTTATAGATAAAGCAAATAATAAATTGTCAGAAATTAAGAAAAAAACAGGCGCTGAAATGGACGAGTTCGAGAACGTATCAACTTCACAAATAATGCCTATATTAGATAAACTGAAACCATTAATGAGTAATGAAAAAGAAGGCAAAGAAACAAAATGGAACTTTTACTCAATATCCGAGCGCGCAAAGATGCAGGAACAATTATTGTTAAGGTACAAGGATGAAATTGCAAAGGATGTGGATGAAGTAAGGGGGTTATTAATAAAATTCTTCGTTTACTACCTGAAGAAAGTACTTCCTAAAGAAGAAGCAGATAAGTACGAAGCACTTTACAGAATCTATTGGGAGAAAACAGGACCTGCTTTCGTTGCAAAAGAAACTAAAGCATCTAAGAAGAAGTAAATACATTTTTATTTCTTCCAATTTTATATTTTTTAATGATTATCACGCTTACAGGCGACTTAGGAAGCGGCAAAAGCACAGTTGCAAAACTCCTCTCTGAAAAATTACGATACAAGTTCTACTCAACAGGTTCAATATTCAGAAAAATAGCACAGGAAGAAGGCTTCTCACTTGAAGAGTTTACAAAAAAAGCCGAGACAGACCCTGGCATAGACCAGAAAATAGATGATTACCAAGTCAGTATCGGAAAGACCGAGGACGGCTTCGTACTGGAAGGGCGATTAGGATTCCATTTCATACCAGGAAGCGTGAAAGTATGCCTCCGCGTCTCAGGAGATGAAGCGGCTAGAAGAATAATGAACGACCACAGAGTAGATGAGAAGTATGACAGTTTGGAGGAAGCGAAAGAGCATATAGAAATGAGGAGAAAAAGCGAAGAAGAACGCTATAAGAGACTATACAACATCGACTTGGAAGATGATTCACAGTTTGACTTAGTCATAAATACGACAAAACTCTCAATAGGTAAAGTAACAGAGAAGATAATAAAATATATAGAAAAAATTAAGAAATAATTTTTTATCCCTTAATCTTCTTAGCACTCTCAGATATCTTGTTAGCGATAAGTTTCAATTCCTTAGCCAAGTCAAGCCTTGCCTTTTTAACAACACTGCCTTCCCTGAACTTAACTTTCACTCTTCCAAAATCCTTTTCAACCTTGTTGCTGACATCTTTTGCAATCTTTTTAACATGCAAATAAGCCTGCCTGCTCTGGTCTTCAAAATTTTTAACATCTTTTTTAGTAATCATAAATGAAATAATAATACTGGAATGCTTAAAAATACTTACCTAGCTCCGCCTCCGCCCCCTCCGTGGCCTCCTCCAAACCCTCCTCCGCCGCCACCGAATCCTCCGCCTCCATGCCCGCCATAATGGCCGCTGCTGCTTCTGGAAACATTGCTTGAACTAAGGAAACTATTATGCATAGTATGATAGAAATGAGGGTGGTAGTAGAATACTGAAACATTGCTTGCTTTGTCAAAATTAGGCACTTTAACCTTCATTACTTTTATCACATTATCCGCGACGCCTAACACTATTGCATAAACCAGGAAGTGCTCCCAGATAATAATACTCTGAGGCGGGTGCTCGTTAAGAAGCGAGTAATCCTCCAAGAATTTCTTAAAACCCTCCCATCTTAAACTGAATAACCTGCCTTTTTCAGTCCACTTTCCTAATATTTTTGCCGAGACTATATTAAGAATTATAGTTAGTATAAAACTGCAGACGAAGCCAAAAACCCTTGCATCATTAGCCACTAATAATATGCCTCCAAAAAATCCTAACATGTGAAATGCTACAAATATCAGCAAAAAAAATCCAATAGGATTATTGCCCTTTATCAGCGAGTATATAATAAAAATGAAAGGCAGGTAGAAAATCAGTGAAATAATAGTAAAAGCTGAAATCATGTTTGAGAAAAAAGTAATAATTCCAAATACTCCAAGCATGAGGGCTGAGTACTTCAAATATTTATTGTTGCCTTCGTTTATGAAATAATCCTCCTTATTTATTTTTTCCCTGACAATTTTTTTCCAGTCGCTAAAGAGTTTCTGGAACTTAGAACTCTCATCGTAATCCTGCAGTTTTTTCTCAAAACTCTGCCAGACCAAGGAGCCTTCTTTGCTGTATTTTTTCAAGAAATCTAACACTTTAATCTCGGACTCCTCCAATTCTTCAGTGCTCTTTTCATTAAATGTTATGATAACATTTTTTTCATCACCCTTTATTGACAAATACTTCTTCTCAGCAAGGTAGAAAATAGTTGCCGTGAAAGCATCCATTGAAGGTTCGCATGTACTGTAAGCGTTTAATGTCGCGCTAAGAAGGGCTGGACTTTCAGATGTTGGAGGCTCATTCTCATACGTTCTTTTATAATCAACTTCAAACTCCCTGCCATACTTTTGATAAATAAAATAGAATAAGAATATGGGAAAAGAGATAAAAAGTATGAAACTTATAAAATTTAAAACAGAGCTTAAAGTATAACCTGTTTCAACAGCTTTTTGCTCATCAATAATTGTTCCGGAATGAACGTTAGCTTGTTCTGTATTAGTTAAAGGATTCGCTAATATCTGAATCTCAAACCAGTGGCCCTCTGCTACATTACTAGCTGAGAAAATAACGCTTTTAGTGGTGTTATAATAATTATTACTTAATTCTGCATTGTGAACCCAGTACTCTATTAATGGGGTTGGCATATTAATAGTCATGTACACATTATCAGCTTTAGGTTCACCCCTCCCCCAGAATACGTACTGCAGGCTTGACGCGTCAGTGTACGCGTCAACAGCGTGGCTCATATTATAAACCATTATTACTGAAGTGTCCCTGTCGCACTGAGGATTGTTAAAATTGAACTCGTAAATGTAGTTGCTGCTGTCCCCGGGCGTTGTCGAATAGAAAGGCTCATTAGAGGAGCCTTCAAAACCTGTTATGTAAGACTCGGCGAGTGTTGGAATCTCACGATAGATGATGCTGTAGCAGCCAATAAAAGTATAAGTTTTTTCTTCAACTACGTTGACCAATCCGTTGTCCAATACGTTTATCGTGATATTTGCAGATTTTACATGAAAATCCCTGGCAAAAACAGGACTGAGAAATAATAAGACGAGCAGTGTTAATGCTAACTTTTTCATCTTTACAATTTTACCCCTTCATACTTTGACTCTTCATTAAAACTCTCTTTCAAATGGAACTTGAATAATCCGGAAACAATGTTCGAAGGAAAAGACTTAACTTCCGTATTATACTTGTACACGGTGTCATTGTAAAACTGCCTGGTGAAAGCTATCTTATTTTCAATATCGCTTAACTCCTCCTGAAGTTTTAAGAAATTCTCATTAGCCTTAAGTGTCGGATAATTCTCAGCGACTACGAATATCTGCTTTAACTCTTTGCTCAATTTCTTGTTTAGTTCATACTTTTTCGAAACGCTGCTAGTCTGCATTAACTCAGTCCTGAACCTTGTTATATCGGTCAGCGTCTGCTTCTCATATTTTGAATAACCTTTAACTATTTCAACAAGGGATGGGATTAAGTCCGCCCTTTTTTTAAGCTGAACGTTAATCTGACTCCACGAGTTAATAACCCTGTTATTCAGGCTTACCAGCGAATTATAAATCGAGCCAACATATATTCCTATAACAACCAATACCGCCAGAATTATCTCTATCATATTTAAACATTTACAGAAGCCATAGGTGTTTAAAAAATTATATTTTTTTTAATATTTTATGTTTGACGAAGCGTCTATTATCTGTCTCCAATCATACCTTAACTTGTTTATCTCCTCAGTCGTGAAGCCCATGCTTAACAATTGGTTGTCTGTTTTGTTGTCAAAATCCTTAATAAGTATTATATTATTCTGGCTCAGTTTTTGAATAAGGTAGCTTCCTGCGCTTGGAAGCAGTGTTACAGGGTATAACTTGTTCTTATCTATAAGTCTTGACAAGCTTGCATTCTTTGGATACCTCCAGCCTAATAGTTTGACCTTCCAATACTCTGCATAAGCTATTGCATCATCCGAGAATCTAGTGTTTGTGGCAACCCATACAGTCTTGAAATTGTAGCCCTTCTCCCTAGATGCATCTTTAAGGTCTAATAATCTGGCATACGAGTACATAACATCCCTGATATTCGTTCCAAGCCCTGCCTCGTTGTGATACTTGCATTCCACAAAGAAATCATTGCCGACAACATCTAATTCGTGAGTAACACACAAGCTAGGCAGTGTCTGTCTCACTTTCACTTTCTGCCCCAGGAATTCGAAAATTCTTGCTATGAAATCCTCAAATAAGTAGCCGCTTGGCCCGAGATTCGAGATAGACCTCTTTAATGAGTAAATGCTTGCAGTGTACTTGTTCGAGTATTTTGAGACTAACTTGTACACTAACTGGTATAACTGCGGAGTAGATATAGTGTTGAACTTCCTGCTCTTAATCTCCTTTAGAACAGTCTTAGCAGTTCCCTCGTCAACACCGCTGCGTATCATGCTTTCTTTCACTTTATTCTCGTCGAAGGGCTGTATTGACCCATCTCTTTTGATGACACGCATAATTATTCTAAAAATTATTGGTATATTAAAAGTGTTACCATATAATTTATAAGCAGGAATTTTTATTCTATTAAGCGAAAATTATGGTGCTAAATCTGTTAAAACAAGTGTTTAATTATTCATCAAACAGTCCTGAAGTAGTATGCGCATTGAGCCCTAAAAATCATCATTTAATCCTTGATTATCTTCCAAGAGGGGAAGGGCTTAGCATTATAAGATTGGATAATCATTCGGACGACTCAAAGCCTTGTGGAATGTCATGTTTTGCTTTCCCATGCAGTATGTACATGAATGATGTATTCTCAAAATACGCGTACAGCAATGTCTACTGGATTTCCAAGAATACTGAATTCGTGTTAAGTGATTATAAAAAGAAGACCAGCTTCAAAACGTTGAATGATATCCTTTCTGAAACTATGAATGCAACTGAAGAAAGAGTAGTATTAGACGTGGACCCTGATATAGTATTTGATTACCCAACGACTTTCAGCAAAGGTTCAATGACTAATGAAGAATTAAAATACACTGTTAATTACATCTTAAAGAATAAAGATGTTCAATTAATATTCTTCGCGGCGCCTAAGGAATTCGCGCAAAAAATGCTTGGTAAAAAGTATAAGTCTTTAGTAGAAACTTCCTAAATTAAGGTATTATCTCGCAGCTGTTAAACTCGTCAAAGTCGAAATCCGACACTTTGATGCTTTTATTTTTAATTAATTCCTCAATTAATGGCTTTGCTTTCTTTAACTCGGACAGGAATACTTTGACATTCTCGCAGACTTTCTTATAACCTTCACCCCAGAGCTTGGTCTTATTGGCGTACAGGCATCGGCCTCCGCACTCGTCAATGATGCTACAGTTAGTGCACGGGGATGAAAGCTCCACCTTCTTCAGACTTACTGGGTCGCTCCTGAATATGTCACCAACTTTGAACTCTTTAATTCCTGCAATTACCGGGCATGCATAGATGTCGCCGTTCGTCGTAATAGCATATTGCGAGTGTCCCGCCCCGCAGCGTAATTTTTTCTTCTCATTCTTTAACAAACTCTTAACCACTCCAATGAAAGGATAAATTTTGTAAACTTTGCCGTTTTTCATCTCATTAACCCACCAATTGATGAGTCTTTTTATTTCACGATTATACTTAGCCATCCACTTGCCAAATTTTTTCTCATTATAGTCAGGGAAGAATCCCGCATCTAACTGCCAGTGGACGCTGTCAAATATTGTAAGTAAGTGCTTGACATCGCGGTACATGTCATTAATCGGAGTCGCAGTCATCCTTGCTAATACTTCCCTTTTGAAGCCTTTAGCCCTAAGCCATTTTACATTCTCAATAATCGTATCATAAACATTAACTCCTCTGTTGTTATCAGTCACTTCCTTCACCCCGTCTATTGAAAACATCACATTATGCAGCCTGAGAACGTAATCGTCCAAGTCTCGCAGCAATAAGCCGTTTGTCTGTAGCATGAATCTTGCATTGACGCTGTCCATAACTTCCCTAATCTTGCCGGCTTCAAGCAAAGGCTCTCCTCCGTAGAAAATAATTGTCGGCTTCTTGTCATTTTCAAAGAATCTTTTCAAATCAGATATGGTGTAATTTATGCTGTCTGGAATCTCGTAGTCTATTTCAAAGTTAGTGTTAATGCTGTTATCAAAATAATTATCGCACTCTTTGCCGATGCAGTACTTGCATTTTAAATTGCAATTATTCGTAAGTATCAGGAAGAAGTGCATAATTCTAACCTGAAGGAGAGACTTCTTTAAAACTTTTTTGTCACTTTATAGTGTTACTAATACTATTTATTTTAAGCCCTAATACAATTATAGTATGGCTGATGATAAGGCAACTAAATTCAGCAGCGGCTTCTGCCGCAGATTATTAACACTAGTTAACAAAGAGTTCGGGAACACTTTAACATCGCTTCTTTCAATGGCAGGCGCTGACTACGCAGGCGAATTGAACGGCAAATACCAAGGCAAAGATTTAGACTTTAAACTAAACAAGTTCGTCGAAGTGATGAAGTCGTACGACGTTAACGTTAAAGTTTCACGTTACGACAAGAACGGCAGCGAAGTAGTGGAATTAGTCTGCGAAAACTGCGTGTTCGATTCGTTAGGGCTTGAAGATGTCAATTTCTGCTCTTACTCTGAGTCATTCTTAAGAAAGTACGCGGAAGCTAAAAGAATTGAGAGAATAAAAAGGGAAGGCGGAAATTCAGGCTGCACTTATATTATCACAATCTAAACTTTCTTTATTGTGAACTTTACACTTTTGCCGTTAATCGAAACTTCCTTGGCATCAATTCCTTTCGGAAGCTTGACTTCTCCCTTGTCTGCCTGAACTGACTTTAACACGTCAATTTTGTACTCGTTGAAAGCGTCCATTATTTCCTTATCACTAGTCTCCAAGTATAATACGACGCGGTCTTTTATTGTCAGTTTCAGTTCTTTTCTGTAATCATTAATCCTGCGAATAAGCTCTCTCGCGTAACCTTCCTTTACCAGTTCAGGTGTTAACTTAGTGTCAAGTTCAACTTCTATTTCTTTGCCTTTAATGAAGCTGACTTTTTTAACATTCAACTCGTCTTTTATCAGCTCTAAATAATCATCTTTGAATTCGCATCCTGTAATCTTCACTTCTCTTAATGCCTGCCTTATTGGTATCTTAACTTCATCCCTCTTGTCTAAAGCCTTGCTGACAACGCTTCTTAACTGAGTCATTGCAGAGTTTAACGTCTCATCTATCAGTTTATTGTCAAATTTCGGCCAAGAATCCAAGTGGACGGATAATGATAGTTTCTTGTCAGACTTCCGTAAGTCCTGGTATACTTCTTCAGCAACGAAAGGAGTGATTGGCGCAAGCATCTTGACTAAGTTGTAGATAACGTAGCCTAATGTCTTTACAGCGAGAGTTCTTTCCTTCTTGTCGTCGCTTTTGAACCTGTCACGGCTTCTTCTAACATACCACGTTGATAAGTCATCTATGAATCCCATGAAGTCAGAGCATGTGGATACGGTGTCGTAATTGTCAAGATTATTCGTTACGCTTTTCATTAACAAGTTCAGCCTGCTTATTATCCACTTGTCAAGTATGTTCTTTGAAGTGTTATCGTTTAACTCGTTGTTCCCTTCGTTGAATAATTTGTAAAAGTTTGAGACGTTCTTCACTAATAACACAACTTTCTTGTAAACGTTGTCAAGGTTTTTCTCGCTGAAGTTTATATCCTGGGCAGCCATGACGGGGTTGCTCATTAAGTAGAATCTTAACGCGTCTGCTCCGAACTTGTCAAATATTAAGTTAGGGTCTGGGAAGTTCTTCTTGCTTTTGCTCATCTTAGTCCCGTCCTCTGCGAGGATGTTCCCGGTGACGACTACGTGTTTGAAAGGCGCCTTATCCATTAATAATACGCCGATAACGTGCATGTAGTAAAACCAAGCCCTGACTTGTCCTACGTACTCTGATACGAAGTCTGCAGGGAAGTTAGTTTTGAAATAATCTTTGTTCTCGAAAGGGTAATGCTTGGCTGCGTAAGGCATGGCGCCGCTTTCGAACCAGCAGTCTATGACTTCAGGAGTCCTGTTCATCCTGCCTTTGCAATCGCATTTTAAGTGAATATTATCCATTGTGTCCTTGTGCAGGTCGACGTTGTCTGGCACTTTCTCTATTGCTTTCTCCTGCAGTTCTTTCACGCTTCCTATAACAGTTATCTTATTGCATTTCCCGCACTTCCATACTGGTATCGCTGTTGCCCAGAATCGGTTTCTTGAAATAGTCCAGTCAGGAGCAGTGTCTAGTATGTAATTGAATCTTCCTTCTTTGATGTTTGAAGGGTGCCAGTTTATCTCCTCACTGTCCTTCTTTATTTTATCCTTCATTTTCTGGATATTCACGAAGTAAGAGTTTACTGCGTTGTATATGAGCGGAGTGCTGCATCTGTAGCAGAAAGGGTAACTGTGCGTGTGATTTTCAGCTTCGAATAATATTCCCCTCTTATCCAAGTCTTTTATGACTTCAGGGTCTACGTTCTTGAACCATAATCCAATCCAATCTTTCGGGCCTTTCGCTAATTTTCCATTAACGCCTATGTGCTGGATGCGCGCCAAGTCATACTTCTTAATCATGTTAAAGTCGAACTCGCCGTAAAGCGCTAAGTGTACGACTCCAGTACCATCTTCAGCTGTGACTTCGTTTCCGCCGTCCACTACGACGTATGCTTTCTTGTCAACAGGCATTGGGTAAAGAGGTTCGTATTCTTTGCCGACTAATTTTTTACCCTTAAACTCCTCTATTATTTCATCATTAGTGTAATTTTTCAGGCGCTCCTTTGCGAGTATTAAATAATCCTTTCCTCTTTTTAGTTTCACGTAAGTAATTTCAGGATTAACTGCTAGTGCTACGTTGCCAATCAGCGTCCATGGCGTGGTAGTCCAGGCAAGTATGTAAGTGTTCTTCTCGTCTTTCAGCTTGAATTTAACAGTTGCAGTCTTCTCTGTCACGTCCTTGTAATTTCCTGCATCCATTTCTATCTCCGCTTTTGAAAGTGGCGTTTCGCAGCGAGGACAATACATTAGTATCTTCTTGTCTTCGTAGATGTAATCTTTTTCGTAGAAATTCTTGAATATGTACCATATCGTTTCCATGTAAGTGTTGTCCATTGTCTTGTAAGAGTTGTCAAAGTCTATCCACTTGCCCATTCGTCTTACTGTCTTCTTCCACTCCCCTGCGAAGAATAACACTTTGCTTCTGCAGAAGTTGTTGAATTTTGATATGCCCATCTCCTCTATCGCTTTCTTCTCCTTTATGCCTAATTCTTTCTCTGCGATGTTCTCAATTGGTAATCCGTGGCAATCCCATCCCCATACTCTGGAGCACCTGTAACCTTTCATAGTCCAGTAACGAGGGAATAAGTCCTTGCTTGTTAATCCGAGAATGTGACCATAATGGGGTGTTCCTGTAGCGAATGGAGGTCCGTCGTAGAATATGTACTGCTTGCTTTTCGGCCTCTCATCTACTGATTTCTCAAATATTTTATTATCCTCCCAAAATTTGGCAATAATTTCCTCTTCACTTTTAATATCCATATCTTAAAAATACTAGAATTCAGGGCTTAAATAGGTTACTTTTATAATTATTGCAATACTAATTTAAATCCGAGATTATGGCTTATCCTGATTCGTGGAATTGTCCGTACTGCGGTGAATTTAACAGGTTCAGCGAGAAGTGCGAGAAATGCAGTTTTCCAAAGCTGTGGCACTGCCCTCATTGCGGCACAATAATTACTGAAAACACTAAGTGTCCAAACTGCGGCTTGGATGTTAACAATCCTAAAAAAGTCCAGTCAATGACTGCAGATACGAAGAAAAGCATCAAGAATACGCTGATAGCAGTAAGTGTAGTATTCTACGTTTTAGTAATACTAGGTGTAGTTTTCTATTTCAATATTGAGGATAAGGTGACGTTCTCAGGCAACTTGTTTTTAAACAACACGTTCACTGTTTACTTAACATCGCTTTTTCAGGCGAGCAGCGTAAAAGTATCAGTCACTACACCTCTTGGTTTCACTACTAATTATACAGCAGTATTTAACACGGCCAATAATAAGTGGTACGTGTCTAACCTTACCGCTTCAGAGTATGGTTATTGGAATTTCATCTTTGAAAAGACGGGAACTCCTTTCATGAACATAGTTGAAAAATCAGTCTTTATCGGAAGGGAGTGCGCAGTTGACGCTGACTGCATGGACGCGGAGAAAGTATGCCAGTCAGGAGTCTGCGTCAAGAAAACACCAGGGCCGTTTGACTTCTTAACAGAGGCTGGAATAATCAAATAGAAATGTTTATAATAAACATATTTTTTCTTTTAAACTTTGAAAATGACTGATAAAATAATAGGTATAGTATTTTTTGACAGCATAACTAACTTATTGACAATGCCAGAATATCATGATGTTATTACTGACATAATAATAACTTGTTCAAATGTAAATTATGCAAACGGGATGAGGGTGTTATATCCGAGTGATAAGAAGGGAGTGCTGACTTGTCTTTTAGGTACGAATTATTCAACTGCGGAATTAAAACCTTTAAATGATGTTACTAAAAAATTGTTAAACCCTAAAGGGCGTATTTACACTACTCAGTTCGGCTTTTATATAAGTCATAAAACTGACTGGAAGACTTTGGAGCAGGCTTACATTGATTACGTATTTGAAAACAAGGAGAATCCGTTGATAAAAAACTCTGAAGATAAATTATTCTTAAGCGTATGGATGTATAATAAAATTGAAAGTATGAAGAAAGTAAAGAATCTTGAAATTGAGCTTAAGAAAAAAGAGGAACGTGATAGAATAGCATCAATTAAAGCTCCTGTGCGAAAAGGTTACAAGTTTGAAGATTACATCCAGAGAGTAGAAGACTCGCATAATATTACTGACTTTGAACAAAAAGTAATTGACGACGAACCTGAAATATTTGAAGAAGAGATAGAAGAATCAAAGCCTAAAAATAACCGTTTTTGCGGCACTAATTACGACTCTTTCGTTCAGAAATTAAGCACCAAGAAAAATGTTGAAAGAGATTATTAGTCATTGTCGACTCTTGGCGCTAATATGAATGTGAGTGATAATTTATCCTTTGCCCTGTACTCAACTTCTAACAAATAATTAGTCTTAAACTGCAGTTTAGTGACTTCTGCAACTTTGTCCCCGCGGATTACTTTCTCCAAGTACTCAAGCGAGTACTTTGACACTTGCTCTTCCTTGAAAGTCAGGCTTTTTAATGAAGGCGAATCCTTGGTCAATTCGTGCTTGACGTTGTTCAAGTCTCCTGTTGCAGTAATAGTGAAACTCTGTGGCGACGCCTTGAATGTTGCGCAGTCGCTTACCATCTGGCAGTCTTTCACAGCTTCATGCATTACGTCATTGTCTATTACTACTTCTCCCACGAATTCAGGAATAGGTACTTTCTGCTCCTTGTCAGGATTCTCCAATAATGACACTACAAAATTTCTCTTGATGTTGCCTGTCATTGCAACTTTCAAGTTTCCCTTGTCGCTCTGAAGTTCTATTATGACTTTATCGCTCTGTTTTGCGCGCTTTAACACTTCGAGAAAATAATCCAGGTTAAGAGTTATCTTGACAGGGCTTGAAACTTCGTACTGCGTGAAGCAGGTGGGCAGCATCTGTAATACTGTCATTGCGACAACAGCCGGGTCGATTGCTTTAAGTATTAAACCAGAAGGCGAGAATTCAAAAGTAGCTTCGGTGACTAATCCTGAAATAGCGTCTAAACTATCCCTGAGTAAACTGACATTGTCCATTACGATTTTCACAAAAATATACCCCCTTAAATATAGTTATCTTAGGTGCTTCAAGGTTTAAAAAATTTTGTCACTTACTTTATTGCACTTTAAGGAAGAACAAATACTTCAAAAACTTCTTGAACTTATCAACAAGCCCTGTTCCGAACTGAAGGAAACTATACCTTACAGCATGAAATAAGTGGCATACTAAGAAGCCTATCGCGAATATTAAACCAAATGTTAATGGGTCGCTTGACGCCAGGTTAAGTGCTGCATCCCAAATTTGAGCCATAAGGTTTTATTAATGCTTTAATCTTTTATTAACTTTTTCACTTAGTTTTTGAGGAGTGACAAGTACTTATTATAATACTCAGCGTTTAACCCTGTAAAATTCTGGACAACTTCGCCGCGAAGCTCAAAACCATTGTCAAAACTCATCACTATACCAATAACCCTAACTATCTCTCCCAGTTTCAATTTTTTCAACTGGTCGTCATTGTTTAATAACACGCTTATTTTCTTGTCGCCGTCATCAAGCGTGAAGAACAAACTTTTCATATCTATATCGATTATGCTGCCAACTACAGCAATCCGTAAATCCGTCTCCTTGTTAATCTGGGATATCTTGCGGGTTACTGCAACAGCCCTTTTCTTAATCTCTTTAGTTTCCGTTACTCCCTCTTCATAAGGGGTGTGGCTGTCTTCAATCATACTCTCTCCAAGTGTGCTCACACTTGGTGCACCTGAAAAACTTCGTCTCAGGCTCATCAGCAGCACGAGTTTGTATCTGCCAGTAATAAGCCATATGGTTGCCGCACTTCGGACACTTTTGCCTTACTGAAGGCAGAGTATCATCCTGTTTCTTGTCAACGAAGTATAACCTTTCCTTCCTGTCTTTCACGCTGACGATTTTTAAGTCCTTACTGCGACTGCTTGTTCCGCACTTTCTGCAAACGAACTTTACTTTTCCATTGTCATCCTTTTCAGGTATTAAGAGACTATTACATTTCTTACAGAACATTCTTTTTAAGATGAATTACAAACATTATAAATTTATCTAAATTCCAGTAATCTTATATAATAACCATCTTGGAATTCCAAGGAAACCTATCTTGAAAACAGGCTCCCCAATTATGTTGCTCACGTTGTACTCGAAGAACAAACTCCTGTCATTATTATCACCTTTTGTTATTATAACAGGATTAGTCTCTACAATCCTGTGAATCACTTTGTTTCCAAACTCCTGGCTGTAATATATTATTACGTCGCCAACTTTGTAAGACTCGACATTCTTCACGAATAATACATCGCCTATGTATAATCCGTCGCTGTAAGGGAAACTTTCTATCCCGCTCCTGTTATAACCCAAGTCTTCAAAGTAAGGGTAGAAATAAGTATTCTCATTGCCTGAGTGCTCCATGCTGGAACTCATAACTGCAACAACATCGCTAAGCCCCGTGGCGTATAAGAATGTAGGGAAGGCTACGAATCTGAAGACTAAGTAAGTGAATATTATGAAGAATACGTAGCTTATTAAGCTCTCCTCCTCCCAGTAGAAGTGCCAGAACTTCTTTAAGAATTTGCCAGGTTTAAATTTCATAACATTAATGATTTAAGCTCTTCCTGCAACTCTTTAACAGCTTCTTTCAGAACAGTTTTAGGATTCTCCCCTTTTGTTCTTATAATAAGCGTGCTGTCATTAATTAAAGGGTGCGGTTTGTTATAACCTGCAAAAGTCACTTTCTTATTGTCCAATAATTTTCTTTTAATAAGATTAAGTATTGTATGGGCGTCCTCGTCGAATTTAACCTCTAAAAACTCATCATCACTTTTAACAACTTCAACTTTCATAGGAAATAAGTAATTACAAACATTTTTTAAATCTTTTCATACTAAATTCTATTATAATGAAGGAACTAGTAGCTGTACTAAGGAAGAAGGATATTAACGAATTAGGTGATTTTTGCATAAGCAATAAAGTAGCAGGCAGTACTCCAATCTCTGAAGTTGTCCCATCAATATTCAAGACAATTGATGAGTACAAGAATTTCCTGCGCGACTTCGCCATCAAGAATGCGAGCAAGAGAATAAAGAAAGAGTTAAACGTTGATGATGAGATAAGCGTGTACTCAGACTTCGCTGACGTGGTTGATGAGTTAATAAATTCATGGTTTGAAAGAGTGTTTGAACTTTTCACGATTTACTATCCTGAAGCTAGTTTGAAAGTGCAGGAGTTGCCGCAGTTTTTGAAACTTGAAAAATTAGACAGGTCGACTATTGCCGCGATGTTTAAGGTCAATCCTGAAAGTATGGGTATAGAGTTCGAACAGAAAGATGTGAAATTATTAGACGAGGCAATAAAAGTTTTGAAATCATTAAACGGGCAGAAAGACGACTTCGGTAAAAGGGTTGAGGAATTAGTAAATAAGAGAGCGCCAAATACGGCTATAGTCGCGTCGCCATTAATTGCAGGAAAACTAATCAGTATGGCTGGCGGACTTCACAGGTTAGCATTAATGCCAAGCTCCACGATTCAGGTAATCGGAGCAGAGAAAGCATTGTTCAGGCATCTTAGGGGAAAAGCAAAACCTCCAAAGCACGGCATAATATCACAATCACCTATTGTTGCAACAACACCTCTTAAGCATAAAGGTAAAATGGCTAGGGCGCTTGCAAGCAAGATAAGCATAGCTGCAAAAGTTGACTACTTCAAAGGCTCCATGATAGGAGATAAGTTAGTCAAAGAGTTGGAAGCAAAAAGGAGCAGGTTAAGATGAATAGTTCAAAATATTTCGGAGTATACCAGAAGGGAAAAAGTCTCTACACTAAAAGCTTGGTTAAAGGACAAGTAGTGTACGGCGAAACAATTGACGGCGAGTTCAGAGAATGGGTTGCTAAACGAAGCAAGTTAGGTGCTGCATTAATGAACGGACTTAAGTTATTCCCATTCAAAGAGGATACAATCACTTTATATCTTGGTGCGAGCAGCGGAACTACTTGCAGCCATTTAAGCGATATCTGCACTAAAGGAATGATTTTCGGAGTCGAATTAGCCCCGAGGATTTTCTACAAATTCGTAGAACTTGCAAAGACGAGGCCTAATCTTTACCCTATACTTGAAAGCGCGAACGACGTTGAAAAATACGCTTATGTCCCTCCTGCTGACGTAGTATTCCAGGATATCAGCCAGAAAGATCAGGTAAGGCTTTTTATCAAAAACTGCGAAGTGTTCCTTAAAAAAGAGGGATATGGCATATTGGCGGTAAAGTCAAGGAGCATAGATGTCACAAAACCCCCAATTAAGATATTCAACCAGGTAAGACAAGAGTTAAGCCAGAAGTATGAAATCGTAGACGAGAAGAGGCTTGAACCTTTTGAGAAGGACCACGTATTATTCTTAATTAAGAAGAAAAAGTAAAATTTTATAAAAAGAATATTTTTGCTCATTTTAAGTATGAGTAAAAAATTTATTGTTATGCCTGGCAGTATATACTCTTCGCTTGACGCATTCACTAATCTTTGCGAGAACACTCAGGGAGTGCTTTTCTATAAGACGTATAAGACGTCCAAAGGGAACTTGTTTATTGCATCCTACTACGTTACGGGAACTGGAGAACAACAAAACGCGTTAAGGAAGGATGTTGTTGAAAAATTTTTGTCAATCAAAAAAGAATATAAGACATTAAACTTTCAGACTCATACGATTGAAACATTTAAGAAACATTACAAGGATTATGAATCATTCGTAGACACGTTAGACAGCCAGTTAATATTCGCCCCGAAACAAACAGTGAAACTGCTTGGCAAGGAAGACAGTGCAGACCCTTACTCATTTTTCATAGATGATAACTTAATGTTGCAGATTGAAAATTGGAATCTTTCAAAGACTAATAATTGGAAGAAGCATTATAATAAAATCAATGACTTCCTGGCTGAAACAGAAGCAGTAATCCTGCTCTGATAAGTATTAGGGGAATTTCTTATAATAACCTTTTTAAACCGCTTTGATATCCTTATCATTAAATTTAAGGGGGTATTAAATTAATATGGGAAACGTTCAACCTATTTTTATCTTGCCTGAGGGTTATAAAAGAAACAGCGGCCGTGACGCCCAAAGGAATAATATTGCAGCAGCGATAGCTGTTGCTGAAACTGTGAGAACTACTCTTGGTCCAAAGGGTATGGATAAGATGTTAGTTGACAATCTTGGTGATATCGTAATCACTAATGATGGTGTAACAATTCTTGAAGAGATGCAGATTGACCACCCTGCAGCTAAGATGCTTGTTGAAGTTGCAAAGACGCAGGAGCAGGAAGTCGGAGACGGAACAACAACATCCGCAATTTTATCAGGCGAGTTTTTGAAGAAAGCTGACGAGTTATTGGATAAGAATATCCATCCTACAGTTATAGCAAACGGTTACAGGATGGCTTGCTCTAAAGCTCTTGAAATACTGAAAGAGTTCGCTGAGAAGATACCAATCAATGATAAGAAGCTTCTTGAAAAGATTGCAATAACCGCGATGACTGGAAAGAGTGCAGAGATGGCGCGTGATGTCATTGCAAAAATGTTAGTTGAAGCGATAGGTAATATTACTGAATTTAACGAAGGCCGTGTTACTATAGACCGTGATGCGTTAAAGATTGAGAAGAAGACTGGAGGAAGTGTTAACGAGAGCCAATTAATTAAGGGAGTAATAATTGACAAGGAAAGGGTTCATACTGATATGCCTAGACGTGTTGAAAACGCCAAAATATTAGTATTAGATGCAGCTCTTGAAGTGAAGGATACAGAGAATGACACTCAGATTCGAATCAATTCTCCTGACCAGTTGCAGGCTTTCATGGATCAGGAAGAGCGCATGATTAAGATGATGACTGAGAAAGTTATAGCAACAGGCTGCAATGTATTATTCTGCGAGAAGGGAATTGATGATGTTGTGCAGCACATGCTGGCAAAGGCTGGAATTTACGCTGCGCGCAGAGTGAAGAGGAGTGATATTGAAAAATTATCCAAAGCTACGGGTGCGAAGATAGTGAGCGACGTTAAAGAAGCGGTGAAAGCTGATTTAGGATTCGCCGGAATAGTTGAGCAGGAAAAAGTCGGCGGAGAAGAGATGACTTTCGTGAAAGAGTGCAAGCATCCAAAAAGCGTGACATTGCTTGTCAGGGGCGGAGGCGAGCACGTAATTGACGAAGTGGAAAGAGCTATGACTGACGCGATAGGTGATATTATCAGTGTTATAAAAGATGACGGCTACATAGTCGCAGGCGGAGGAAGCCCTGAGATAGAGCTTGGTAAACGATTGTTAAAGTACAGTGAAAGCTTGAAGGGAAGAGAGCAATTAGCAGTGAAGTCTTTTGCTGAATCATTGGAAGTAATACCTAGAACTTTGGCTGAGAATGCAGGACTCGACCCTATAGATGTCATTGTTGCTATGAAGCAGAGGCATGATGAGAAGGATGGAATATCTTTCGGACTTTCATCATTCGACGGCAAAATCAAGGATATGAAAGAGATGGGTGTTATCGAGCCTTTAAGGATTAAGACTCAGGCTATAACTAGCGCGACTGAAGCTGCAATTATGATACTAAGGATTGATGATGTTATAGCTGCAGGTAAAAGGTCAGGTCCGGAGATGCCTCAGATGCCTCCTGGTGGCGGAATGCCTCCTGGTATGGGAGAGATGTAAAAAAAAGTAGGCATAAAAAGATTATTTTTTTTTATTTTTAGTTTTTTTTTTATTTTTCCGGTTTAAAATTCGTTTTTTTCAGCTTTTTATGACTAATAAATTATATAAATTGTCGTTGTTGTTCTTTTTAAATATGGCTGGGGAGAATTCTTTACCGATTAAGAAGGAGAGGGATGAACTTAAGGGTTTGCGCCTTCAGGTTTCGGCTTTGAAGAAGAGTATTGAGGATTCTACTTATGCCAAGTTTGAGAATAATGTTGAAGATTTGAATGAGCAGCTTACTAAGATGATTAGTATTAATATTACTTTGCAGTCTAAGATGACTGAGTTATTAATCAAGGTTACTGATCTTATCCGCGAGAATAGGGAGTTAATAGGTCTTCTTGAGGAGGCTAGTTCTTCTGAGGGTCAGGCTGGTGGCCAGGGTGAGGATACGATGGGCAGCGTGTTATTGGAGTTGAAGAAGATTAATAAGAATACTTTTTTAATGGGTGAATCTTTTAAGGATTTAGACGGTTATATTAAGAAGATGTATACTAAGGGCTTGTTGAGCAAGGCTATTGGCGATAAAGTGGGTTTTAATGAGGAGCCTGTTGATGATAAGAGTTTAAGTCTTGATACTGAGGATTTAGGTGGTGGTGATGGTGAGGATAGGGAGGAGGGTGGTAAGGTTAATGAATTGTAAGGCTATTACTCCTGTTATTTCTGTTATTTTGTTGATGCTTATTACTGTCATAGTTGCTGGAAGCGCTTATTTTTGGATGACTAATATTCAGACCCAGCTTCAGGGTGATGTTGAGAGTAATTTGGAGAGTGGTTTTGCTTCTGATTTGTCTAAGTTCACTATTGCTAGCACTAAGTGCGAGGCTACTTCTAATAATATTACTCTTATTTTGATGAATACTGGCAGTGTTAATATTGAGAGTGGTAGTGTTGTTGTAACTTTGACTAATACGAATGGCGCGGTTTTGGATATTATTTCATTTCCTGGTTTTAATGGCATTAATACTGGTGAATTAACTACTCTTAAGGTTACTATGGCTTATGATTTAATTAATGGCAAGACTTATTCTGTCCGTGCGACTTTGCCTAACGGCAAGGCCCAGAGCGATTCCTGCCTGACAGAATAAAAAACGTAATAGAAAAGTAAGAATTAAAAACACAGAAGCACTCAAAATATAGTAATTAAGTGGTAGATTATGGCTGAAGTTTCTAAAGAAGACCTAGTAGAAAATGAAAAGAATAATAGAGTTATTGTAGAAGAAGCTAAAAAAGCATTTGATAAAGGAGATTATGATATAGCTAAATCCAAGTTCAAAGAGTCATCAGAAATTTGCAAAGAAATGGCTGCATATGAGGCAAAAGGTGAATTACAAGGTGTAGGCAAAGACTGGCAAAACGGAATAAAATACGCCGAGGATATGATTAGTAAGATTGAAGCAGAAGAAAAAACTGAGGGTGAAGAAGAAGAAATAGAAGGAAAAATTAAGAATATGGAAAGTGAACCTGAATCTGAGGAAACAGAAGAAGAAGTTGACAAGGATGAAGCAGAAGTTAAAAATACCGTTGAAGAATTAGATACTGAATTAGAAGGATTTATTCCTGCAATTAAAGATGTTTATGATAAAGGTCCTGATGAACTTGATAAGTTTAGAGATTATATTATTAACAGCAAAGTTGGTACGATTTCTGAAAGTGTGAATAAAAAATTTGAAATTTTAAAACAAGAACTTGATAATTTGCAAAAAAGTTTTGAAAAGGAAAATGATGATTTTAATAAAGACAAGACTGAACTTGAAGAACTTTCAAATTTAATTAAACGACATGATGATAAAATTAAAACATTAGGAACTGCTAAAGATGAGGATACTAAGGAATTAAATGAAGAAAAATCCAAACTTAAAGATAAAGAAGACAAATTTAAGAAAAGAAGTGATGACTTGGCCGCTTCTAAAAAGAATCTTGCTGAAAAACAAAGAACTTTTGACGCTTTTGATTCTGCATTAGCAGTTGATTTTAAGCAGTTTAAAGACGCATTACCTAAGGAAGATTTAGATTACTATAATTATTTATTCTTTTTACTCGCGGAAAAATTAACGTTCCCTCAAAGGACGCATACGTTCTTAATGGGTGCTGAAAATGAAGCGATGAATGCCAAAAAACAGGAATTATCCAAGTTTGGTCAGGCTATTAATGCCATTTCAAATATATTTAGTAATAATGTCGAGTTATTATGTAATGACACTTTGAAGCCTAATGACCTTATTTCAAAGTTAGGATTAACTAATTTTATTGAAACAAAAGTGAAGGGCAGAAAACTTATTGAAAACTTATTTTTAAACGAGGCTGGCGAGTTTGATAAAGCCAAGTTTGACACCTTGCATAATGATTTATTAAATATAGCGCAAAGAGTTGAGAAAGCAAATAAGTCTCCTGTTTATGCGAGATTAATGCATTTTTATCAGAACCTGATGGTGTTATATGATGAAATCTTGGTTGAAAATATTCAAAATACAGAAATACACGAATACATAGAACAAAAATTAGGAGAACAGGGAGATGAAACATCTATTTTCGGATTATACTATAAATATGCAGAATATTATAATTATACTCAGAAAATAATTGACTTCGTAAAAGAAGAAGGAAAGTGGTTCAGCGAAACATTCAAAGAGTTCCAAAAAAACTTCAAAGTATTCAATAATTTAATACCTAATTTTGATTTGATAGCTGATTATATGATGGGTATAATACAACTTAAAAAAGGATGGAAAAAGGATTTTAATGAATTAGCATCAGAACTTGATAAATCAATAAAAGAAAGTGAAAAAGAAGGACTTAAAATTAATTATGAAAAAGCAGGACTTGACTTTTCAGAAACTCCTGAAACAGAAACGCAAATCATAAGAGATACTATAGGCAAACAAACTAAGAATCCTAACTGGACTTTTTTCTCTAAAGATGATTTAGAAATACTTAACCGATTATACACTAATCTTAATGACTTTGAAGAAAACCTTACTAAGTTAATAGAAGAAATAAGTTCTTTTGACGAAGATGAGACAGAGGATATAGAAAAAGATGCATTTGAAGACCTGCTTGGTACTTTCAATCTGACATTTAAGCCATTCTCAGCTGTGTATGCTGACTTTAAAGTGTTAATGAATATTCTCCCTAAAAATATCACTGCTTTTAACGAGTTCATTGATATATTCATCCTATATTATGGGGATAATAATAAGATAAGCAGCCTAATACTTGATAATACTAATAATAATATAATAAATTCATTAAAATTAACCAAGACAAACACGGATAATAAAATAATTGACGAATTGAAAAATGATATAGACGCTATGATTAGCGTTAAGGAATTTGATAAATTGTGGTGAAATAAATGGATAAAGAAAAAAAATTGAAAGAATGCTTTACGAACCTGTTAGAATTAGATAAAAGGATGATTAATTTCTTAACAAATGAGAAAGGGGTCGTTTACTTAATAACTAAAGCATTTATGGATCCATATTCATTCTTAAAGGAAATAGGCAGTGAAATAGTAGATTACAGTCAAATTTGGAAGAAAATTAATCAAATATTGAATGATGACTATTATTCAGAAATAGCAAAATATGACGAATGGGCAAATGAGCTGAAAATATTTGCAAAAAAGATTTCAACATTTAAATCATTCAACCTGGATAAAATAGGAAGTAAGTTAGAGTCAGTAAGCAAAAACTTATATAGTGAACAATTAAAAGCAATTAGCAACGCATTCAACGAATTAGCCAATATTACCACTAAGGAACAATTACAAGGCGAAAAAGATAAAAATACAGAGATAACAACGCAGAAGAAAGAAATAGAAAAACAAATAAACGATTTAGCTGCAGCGTTTAACAATAATACTAAAATGATAAAAGAGATTATCACTGATTACGAAGCGGGATTAAATGACAGATATAAACCTAAAAAGAGCGGCAAAGACACAAGTAAAGAAGTACGTGAACAAAAACTAAATGACTTAAAAGAAGCTTCTGCAGATTTATTAAATGAGACAAAATCAGATGTTAAGTTGCCTAAACAATTATGGGATAGTTTTACACACTTTAACTTCAACAGTTACTATTCAGTATATTCTCTGTATTATGATCTGCAAATCTTACTAAATTCAAATAAGGATTACTCAACACTTTTAACTAATTTAATAGAACTGAGAAAAGAATTTAAAACAGTAGAAGTTTCTTCAACGGCAAAAACCGAAAAAACATTATATTCTATCTTTTCATTAATTGGAAAAGTTAATTTTAACACATTAAGAGATGAATTATCCGGCCTTGACAGCACTAATAAGATTACAGAAAAACTTGAAACAGTATTTGACTGCGCAGAAAAATTAACCGACCCATCATCGGTGTATAATACTCCCAGCGAGTTCTTAATTGAAGATTTGGCTAAAATTAAGTTAAGCGATAACAAAACTGAAATAGATTTTGGTCCAGCAAACTTCCCTAAAAAACTAAAAGAAACCCAGAAATTATTAAGGGATTTAATTAAAACTGATTTTTATGAACTTTTGAGCGCTTTTATAAATAAAGAAGAAGATATTGAAAAAACTGAAGCAATTAAATTAATAGAAAGTCTAAAATCATTCATAAACGTAATGAAGCTATTATTTGAAGGTACTGACGTGAATAAGGATACTCTTTCGGCTACTGCATTAACTAATGTGATTGAAAATTATGAAAAGATAATCGCAGACCCTGTTATTAAATACTTACTCCTCGTTTGCTATGAACTGAATGATGAAAATATACGCAACTCTGGAAAAGAATTTATGAATATCATAAATAACGGCTTTAAACCGTATGGCATGCAAAATCCTGGATTTTTTAAGACTGATTTCTTGACTATTTCAATATCAGGTGAGGATAAAGTATTAATTGCAAGATCAAAAATTGAAAAAGCAGCAGAAGAAATAAATAAACAATTAAAAGGAATAAAGATAAATAATATCCTTGATGCATTGAAAGAAGTTAAAGATAAAGTTGATGAGATAAAAACAAAAAAAGATGAATTATTTAATTTGTTTGGTACAACAGATATAGCAAATCCTGTAATTATACATCTAAAGCTCCAAGAATATAATTATAAAGAAATTGAAACTTCAATAGAGCCATTCCGTACTCAGACAATAGCCAAGCTTGACGTTTTCTGTACTGATATTGGTTTTCTTTTATTTAAAGTTTTATTAGCGGGTTTTGACCCTGATTCAATAGATGAAGAGATTGATATTAACAGTAGCGAGGATATTCCAACAGAACTTCTTAAAAAAAGTGCGGAATCAACAAATGGAATTATCAAATACTTAATAGATTGTTTTTGCATACTTAGTGGTATAATATTTAACTTGATGGAACAATTTGAGTACAACCAATCTTCAAAAAGAAGTTTATTCAATGACTACATTGATGCAATAAGAAGCAGCGTGAAAAGTGCTTCAGAAAAAGAAAAGTTTAATAAACTTAACACAGCAGTCACTAATTTTTCAAATGAGTTAGGAATTTTAATAAAATCAATCGGACAAATTAAAAATAATCTAAAAATTAATAAAAAAAATATAACTCAAATTAAAGATACATATGAAGACACTATGTTAGAGAAGAAGAGAATAATCTTCTCAAAAGATATGGATAAATTAAAAGACTATTTTGATAATGGTAATGTTAATGTAACTACCCTTTATGACAAAAAAAAGTATACTTCCTGCATCAGCGATTATGGTTCTGCATTAAGTCTTTTTAAGAGCATATTAAAAGATGTCAATAAAACAATTCCAGATTTGGTGCAACTTCAAGAATTAGCTAAATATGTATACACTTTAATTATTGATGATGGAAAAGGTGAAAATGGGTTAGGTTTATTTAAGGTTACATGCAGGGTTTTAAAGCAGTTAAGAGATATAATAACGAATATGTCCATATCCTCATCCAAATCCTGAAAAAAAGATAAGTTTTTTAAATACGAATTCTTAGAAATACTTAGTATAAGGAGGTTAAAATATATGGCATCAACACTTGTTGAAAGTATCTCAAACAGTACACTTGATAATAGAAAATCATTAGAATCCTTAGATGAAAGGATAAAACAACTTTCTGGACAATTTTCTAGAGAAAATGCAAAAGAAACATATGAACTTTTAGGATTTATTGTATTAGCAAATAGTTATGGCATCTCATGTAGCAATCCAAATAGATTCAAATTTATTAGTAAATATGATGGATTTGGTATAGGTGGACGATTAGATGAACACGCAGGAACTATGAATGTTGTATTTACTGATAAAAAATTAAAACCTGGTTCATACAGTTCTACCATGTCAGAACTTAATACTAAAACATTACCTAAGATTAAAGAATGGTGGTACGCAGAGAAAGACCTTAACCAGAATGTAGACAGCAATTTCAAATACTGGAAAATAAAAATAATTTAAAAATAAGAAGAATTTAAAAATAACCACTTCGTTTTATATTTTTAACTATGAGCGACGTTGATACTGTTTTTCCAACTTTGGGAGGAATAAAAATAAATGATTTTAATCCATCATCATATTCTCCAGATGAACAAGCAGCTCAAAAAGAATTAGTAAACCTTGAAAACGGTTTAATCGATATGATTGAACCGATAAACCAGGCAAAAACAATAATTACAACATTAGATAAGGGATTTAAAGAACTGCAAATAAAAGTAAGTGATGTTGCAAAAGAAAGAGATGAATTAGAGAAAAAACTTAAAGATATTCAAAACATTAAATCAGGAGTAGGTTCTCAAGCTGAATCAACACAAACTAATGAACGTAAAGGTATTTTACAAAGTATAGGTGCTTCATGGACTAAATTTAAAACAGACCATAAGACTGGTGCTAAAATAGTTAAGTATGGTGGAGTAAGTGCAGGCATTGGTGTTGTTGGATACTTAGTTTGGATTTTCTTATTGTAAATATTTTAATGATTACTTTTTTATACTTAGTCTGTATTATAATATTTTAAGTTGCGCTGCTACATTTATTTAATTCTTGCACTGGTTTTAATTACGAGTATTAACGCAGTTTTTTCAGCAACTTGCACTAGAACAGAGAGGTATTGCAGCTCTTATAGCAATTCTTACAGTTGTAATTGTCAGAATAGTTGCGTGCCAAAAACAATAACTAGCTGCACACCGGTAAGCTGCAATTGCAAGACTGTAACAAACCCATGCCAAAAATATGGAGTAGTTGGAAGCCACCAACAATGCGTGTCAGATTATACTTACTATGTTCCAAAAACGTGCTATTTCTTATTCGTACCTTACAATTGCGGATATTCAGTAACTAAATGCTTGCAGTATAACACAGTATATGATTATGGTTATTATCAGGGAACTTGTTCAAGCCAGCAATGCAGTACTTGCCAAAGCTGCACCAGCACACAAACGCAGGAATGCACACAGACTTGCAGCACGTGCAGAGACTGCGTATCATTCGCGGACAGGTCAGTAAACTATGATTGTCCAGACTTAGTAATAACAGGAGTGGATTACACCAACCGCGTTAAGTATACACAACCAACAAATATCAGAATATATTACACCAGCAATGTTAACGCACCTTTCAACTTCTACTATGACATCGTTAAAGGCACATTCAGCGGAGGACAATGCTCAAAACTATCATGCGGGATACCAAGCGAGGATGTAGACTGCAACGTGCACGGATGCACTTACCAGACGAAAACATCAAAGTTTGTAACTATTGGAAACGGATATGTAGATTATACACTTAATTTGGCAAGCGGGCCAACAGACTCATATACATTAGGAGTAGGAGCATGGAATAGTAATACCCAAATTAGCAAGTACACAGCAGGAGTAATAATATTCGAACAATATGTACCATTAATTCCACCAAGTCCGCAACCAAACCCGCCACCAAGCCCTAGTCCGCCACCACCAACGCCGACGAATCCTCTTAGTTTAACAAGTGCGACTATAAACGGTGAAACAAAAATAAACAACGCATTCACAATCAACTTAGCACTAGCAAACTGCAACGGAAACATACAATACGCAATTAACGGGTGCGGAGCAACGAGTACCGGAACATACACTAGCTGCGGAGCAAAAACAGTAATTTATATACCAAGAATAATAGGACAATGCACACTAACTGGAACATTCACAGATAATTCAAACACAGTAAGTAAAACAATAGCAACATTAACAATAACAAACACTACAACAAGTAATCCAGTACTATCATTACTAACTCACCCATTCCAACCAAGCGAAGGAGACTTCGTAAACAACGTACAAACAGGAGTATATGATAAAACAATAAATGATAACCTAAAAAGTGGGGCAACAAATGAACAAATATATACAACACTGCTTGGATTAGCAGGAATATCAGGATTATTATTAACTAATAAAAAACAAGTATTTGAATACTTTACGAAGAAAAGAAGCGAGCAAACAAATAAAGTTGTAGGATTCATAGACGGAACACTTGGAACAGGATTCTCACCGCTTGGATACCAATACTTAACAGATTATGCCCAACAATCTGCAGCAGCAAATATGCAGTTAACAAGACAAACATATACAGGATATATAAATAACAGACTAACACAAGATTCAATTTACACATCAGATTTTCAAGTAACAGATAGTAACAGACCAATATCTGACGCTTTTATAGGTGTAGGAAATACTGTACTAACTATTGGTTCTGGAATAGCAATAACAGGAGCAGGATTAATATTAAGCGGATTAGCATTAGCGCCATTTACAAGCGGAGTTTCAGCTATAATTGATGGATTAATAGGAACAGCAGTATTAGGTGCAGGAGGAATACTTACAGCAATTGGAGGTGTAACTAAACTATTAGGTTATGGAATAGGAGTAATGGCGGAGTCGGAAAATTCATTACAAACATATAATTATGGAAAAAATAATGCGCCTGATATTGTATTAACAACTATTGGAACAGTAGCTGACATTTACGCGCTAGGAAGCAACTGGAAAAGCATAACAAACAGCATAGAAGACTTATCAAAAGCAATCAGCCAAACAAAAACGTGGGAAGTAATAAATGTAGTTGGAGATAATGCTGATAATTTAATATTAAATCAAAATAATAACTTAAATATTTTATCTGCGGACAATGCAGTTAATCAAGTAAATTCAATAACTACAAAATTAAGCGAGTTAACTCAAAAATTATCAAGTTTTGGAGATGACATTTCTGAAAAAATATTAAGAATTGTAGGAAATAGCGAGGATGAAGCTGCAGCTATGTTATCATATATTAATACATTTGGAGATAATTATGTAACTAATCTTTTCTCAAGACTTAGCGATGATGAAATCAGAAACATATTAAGTTTTACAGTACCCATCAAAATATCATCGGGTTACGAGGCAGAGGGAGCAAGTGTACTAACTTATGGTTATGATACAATTGGTGAAGCCGTAACGGAATTACACTATTTCGATGACAGTTTTACAAATTCAGTACAGCAAATAGAAATAAAACCTCCAAATTATGGTTTTTATGGTTCTTATAATACAAAAACTAAAGCTATTGAATTATTGTATGATTCTAAAATGAGTGTAGAACAAGTCTATGAAACTATGATGCATGAAGGAACACATGGTATAATAGATAATACAGATAATATTTTCTTAAATATTCAAGGATATAATTCATTTCAAGCAAATACTGCGTTAGATAAATTTTATAGCGATAATTTGGCACAATTAGGACAAAAATATACAGTAACAATAAATAATCGTGATGTAAACATATTATACAATCAATTTAAAGACACATCCGTCGACAAAATGATATTAAGCAACAATTACGCAGACAAAATAAAATGGTACAATGGATGGAAAACATCATATCAAGGTAATATTGATTTTATAAACCAAGTTGGTTTTGTGAAAAATAATCTTTTAATTAGAGATATACAAGTGAATTATGAGATTATACCCGATCTTGCTGAAATGAAAGTTGTTTTTGAAAATAGAGGCGAATATTTATTATTAGAGAAATTAAATATGTTAATAGATGGTCTTAAGAGCGAAGATATAAATCTTTATAATGATTTTAATGAGATTTACTCAGTTTATGACCAAGTGTTTAAGGGGTTAAAATAAAATGGAAACTAAAAAATGTAATTGCATTACTTCAAATTTTGAGAATATTAAAATTAATAATTACATTTTAGTTTGTAAACATTGTGGTTTTAACTTATCTAAAAATATACCTATTCATGGAAATATAAGAATAGAGAAAAACTCTGCAGTAAAATGGTGTTTAAAATGTCCTAAATGTAATGAATTAATTTGTGAACAATATATATCTTTTATTTGTCCAAAATGTAAAAAAGAATCAGTAATGATACAACCTTTACTTCCAGAGTTAAGACATAAATTAAAATGAAAGAAATCAAATGTAATTGTAGTTTATCTTTGAAAGAATTAGTAAATACTTCTGGAACTTATACAATAATTTGTAAAAAATGTAAATATACTTTTTCACAAAAAGTTATGTTTAAAGGAAATATAAGATTAAATATGGAAACTCCTTACAATTGGTGTTTAAAATGCCCTAAATGTAATGAATTAATTTGTGAACAATATCATTCATATACGTGTCATAAATGTAATAATAAAATAATTACTAAAATACCTTTAGTACCTCCTCCTTCAAAACTTAGATAAAAATTAATATGGAATAAAATACTGGTTTTGTAAAAAGTAACTTTTTTAACCATCCTTGACCTTTTATTGTAGTATTATGCGTAAGTCTCAGAGTGAAGTTTTAGGAACTGTAGTGTTAACAGGGATATTATTACTTGTCGTATCAATCACGTTCTTATGGGGCCAGCCGCTCATACAAAAAAACATCGACAAAGGCCAAATAAACACAATAATGGAGAAACTAAACGAGATAAACGACGCAGTAATATCAACCGCTAGCACAGGCTCAAACAACATAGTAGAACTAGACCTGACAACAAGCGCAATACTATTAGACGAACTAAACAATAAAATAATAATGACAACAACATCAAGCGTGCCAGTAATAGCAAGCAACACAGAACTACCAATAAACTACTACGAACTGGCAACAACAAGAGAAAACATAGCATACAACACCACAACACTAACAACAACAGACCCGGGAATAACAGGATACAACACACAAACACACCACGCAAACACAACAATAAACACCACAATATACAACATATCAGTATACCAAAACACAACAAGCAACAATTGGGAACTAACATGCATATGGAAAAACACACTCAACAATAACAATGACTGCGCAAAAACAGGAGAAAACATACTAAAAGAAAACAACGCGTACGAACTAATATCAATACTAACAGGAGGAGACGCAGCATACTTTTCAGGACCAATAATAGAAAACTTAGGAGTACTCGGAAGCGAACCAGCAGGAATAATAAGCGCAGAATCAATAAGAGTAGGAAACAAAGAAGACATAACATTCTACATAACATATAGAGGAATGACAGCACCAACAGGAGAAGAACACAAAATACTAATCTCATGCACATCCGGATGCTCAGCAAGCGGAACAACGAAAAAATTAACAACAACAAGGACAAACATAATAAGAGAAAGCAACATAACAACAACGTACATAAACATAGGAGTCGAATAAAAAAATATGGCATTATTTGGAAACTTGGGGCGAAAAATAAGAGACGCAAGAATCTCAAGAGAAGGAGGAGGAACAGGAAGACCCAGCGACACACTCATAGTACCCAGATTCACCACGATGCCAGTAGGATTCCAAATGCCAGGAACAACACCATACGTTCCATACCAGCAGCCAAACCCATCACAGAAAGAAGTATACATAGTAGAAAGCGAAATAATAAAACCGAAAAAAGAAGAACAAGCAGGAGGAGCACCAGCCGCACCAGGAGCAGGAGCCCAAGTGAACGTGAACATAACAACAGGAGGAGGGCCAGGCGGCGGAGAAGAAAGCATAGAAGATGAGATAGCCAAGAAAATCAGGGAATCACCATTCAAACTAAGATTCAAAACATTAAACATACAAGAAGTGCAGAAAGGAGGAGAAGGAGGAACAGGAGTAGCAGCAGGACGAGACATAAGAAAAGAATTCGCAATAGGAGTAATACCCGAACGAAAAGAAAACGAGACACTATCATTACTAAAAGCAATAAACAGAGTGACACCATTAATCACACTAACACAAGGAGTAGACAAGAAAGTAGTATCATACTCGCAAATAACATGGAATGAAGAAACACAAGCGTTAATGTACAAAGTAATAGAACCAAAACTTACAGATGAAGAGACTGAACTAATAGAAGAATTAAAAAACATACTCAAAGAGAAATTAGACGTAGACTTCGAGAAAATAAGAAGCAGCCAAGCATACAATTACATAATCACTGAATTCAACAAGATAGCAACAAAACTCGGAATAAAATTCACACCAGAACAACAATTAAAATTCAACTATTACGTGTACAGGGACTTCATAGGATTAGAAAGCCTAGAACCATTAATGCACGACCCGAACATAGAAGATATTTCATGCGTAGGATACGGAATACCAATCTACGTATACCACAGAGACCCTTTAATAAACCAAGTAGTTACAAACGTAGTATTCAGCAATAAAAAAGAACTAGACAGCTTCGTACTAAAATTGGCGCAGAAATGCGGAAAGAACCTGACACTAGCAGACCCATTAATGGACGGAGCATTACCAGACGGAAGCCGTGTCCAAGCAACGTACGGAGTTGAGGAAATAGCGAGAAGAGGAAGCAACTTCACAATCAGAAAATTCACTTCAAGACCAATGACACCAGTAGACTTAATCAATCTTGGAAGCATAGACGCGGCGACACTAGCATACTTATGGTTCGTAATAGAACACAACATGAGCGTATTAGTATCAGGAGCTACAGCGACAGGAAAAACCACATTCTTAAACGCGTTATCACTATTCATAAAACCAGAAAGCAAAGTAATCACAATAGAAGATACAGCAGAACTCAGACTGCCACTGCCAAACTGGATAGCAGAAGTGGCAAGACCAGGATTTGGAAGACAAGAATACGGAGAGATAACAATGTTCGACCTATTAAAAGCAGGACTCCGACAACGCCCCGACTACATAATAGTCGGAGAAGTCCGTGGTGAAGAAGCTACAGTCATGTTCCAAGGAATGGCAACAGGACACGCAGCACTAGGAACAATCCACGCAGACAGTATGCCTGCAGTAATAGACAGATTAACAAATAAGCCAATAGATTTACCTAAAACTATGCTTGAAAACCTTGACGTAGTATTATTCCTGGAAAGATTCCGAATGGGCGGAAGAATGATACGTAAAGTGAAAGAGATAGCAGAAGTAGTAGGATACGATTATAACACGAAAGAATTAATCACGAACAGCGCATTCAGATGGGACCCTTCGAATAATACATTCTTATCATTCGACTCAGTAATACTGGACAGGGTAAGGCAGAAATCAGGATTCACAATAAACGACTTAAAAATAGATATGGAACGAAGAATAAGACTGTTAAACTATTTAGTAAAACAAGGAGTTAACGATTACCGCGAATTCTCGAACTATATAAGCAAGTATTACAACAATCCAAGCTTTGTAGAAACGCTTTAAAAAAACGAATAACTAATTTAGATAATAAATGAGTGAAAGTGAAGACTACGGACTCTTAGCCTACAGGATTCTAAGGCCAGTCGCTAAAAAATACGGTAAAAAAGTATTTGCAGACCTGCAGAAAGACTTATTCAAGGCCGGAATGAAGATGACAGTTGAAGAATACTTCGCAATATTCCTGCTCTCAGAAATAATAGTAGTGCCATTATTCTTCATAATATCAACAATATTATTATACACTGCAATAGGAGACTTAGTGACGAGCCTGCTTGGAAGCGTCATATTCTCAATACTAATCGCGATATCAATACTAGCCTTAGTATACGTTTACCCGGCGAATACGCTCCAAGACAGGTCTAAAAAGATAGACAACGCCTTACACTTCGCAACACTATACATGGCAACACTATCCACCACAGGAATGCCTGCAAACCTCATGTTTAAAATATTAAGCGGCTTCGAAGAATTCGGAGAGATAAGCAAGATATCAAGACAGATAAGTGAAGATATAGAAATATTCGGATATGACATACCTGAAAGCCTGGCAAGACACGCGGACAACGTGCCAAACAACGGATTAAGCGAACTACTCTGGGGAATAAGGGCAACAATGCTCTCAGGAGGAGACTTAAACAAGTTCTTAGAAGAGAAATCTAAGACGTTCACTAACTTGTTCAAAAGACGGCTTGAAGAGTACGTCCAAACAATGAGCTTATTCATGGAGATGTACATCACAGTAGTAATAGTTGGAACCATACTATTAATAGTCCTCTCAACAATAATGGGAATGATGGGAGGATTCATGGACCAGATGCAGACAGTGCAAGTATTATTCATAGGACTAGGAGTCCCATTTGTAACAACAGCATTCATACTAATGCTGAAAACAATAAGCCCGACAGAGGTGTAAAAATTAAAATATGGCTGCGAAATTCAAGATAGAAGACTGGGTATTACTAATAAGCATAATCGTAGTTGTACTCTCAGCATTCGTAGTATACATAACATTCCCTACAGACTTAGTTACGTGGGGCTACTTCGCAGTCTACGCAATGCTGATGCTGATAATGCCTTACACTATGTACAAATACGTTGAGCAGTCAAGACTGCACAGCATGGAAGAACAATTTCCCACACTCCTAAAAGATTTGGCAGATAACCTCAGGGCAGGTCTCACAATGAGCCAGGCAGTGAAAACTGCAGCAAACAGCGAGTATAAATCATTAACACCTGAAGTTAAAAGGATGAGCAATCAGATGTCATGGGGTTCAACTTTCGAAGAAGTAGTTGATGACTTAAGAGCTAAGTTTTCATCATCGCCATTCATAAGCAGGGGTTTGGCAATACTATTACAGGCTTACAAAAGCGGAGGAGATATAAGCCCGATAATGTCGAGCGTTGCAGACTCAACAGTATTACTGCAAAACGTTGAAAAAGACAGGGAATCAACACTAAGCGAGCAGGCAGCGATAATATACGTAATACACATCGTGTTCATAATAATATTAGTCATACTCTTTAAGGTACTAATACCTTTAACGACGTCAGGAAGCTTCGGAGCAGCGATATCAGGAGTGGCCTCGGTAACGAGACCCAACATGGATTATTACAGATTATTATTCTTCGCGACAATAATGATAGAAAGCGCATGCAACGGGTTACTCACAGGAGTCACCAAGAACGGGAGCTTATTATCAGGAGTCAGGCATTTTGCCATAATGTTCGCATTCGGACTAGTATTCTACGTCGCACTAGTATTACCTAAAGCGTTAACTGCAACAGCAGTAAGCGAGAAGTATAATGTGATACCAGCACAACAATTCTCAATATCAGGAAAAGTAATGCTTGACGACACTAATGTGGTGAATACGGTAGTAACACTAACAATTGCGAACACGACGTATACGGGGCTCACAGACTCAAACGGGGAGTATAAGATAACAATACTAGCTCCAGGAATAAGAGGTGACACGAGCGGGGCAGTAATCGTAGACTATGATAATCAAGAGATTGAAACACCTTTCAAGTTCAGAGTCGTATAAGAAAGGACAAGTAACCAGTGTAGACACACTAATAGCCTACATGATATTCTCAATATTCTTAATACAAGTAACGCTCTATGTCAGAGATTTAGGAAACCCTTTCTCATCATATATTGAAAACGAGAATTTGTTCAAAAACGGGGAATCATTAAATAACGAGTTCACAAAGACATCAATAACACTGGACTTCATACCAGCACTGTGCAGTAAGGAATTCCCAAACGTATTATCAATAAGGGCGGAGTATAACACTGAAGGACTGCAAATACCATTCTATGATGAGAAAATAAACATAAGCAGAAAGGGAGTGTCGCTTGAGAGGACAAAGAATACAATAAAAGTATACTTCAACACTAACACTACAACA
Source organism: Candidatus Tiddalikarchaeum anstoanum (assembly GCA_902385255.1). GTDB lineage: Archaea > Nanobdellota > Nanobdellia > Tiddalikarchaeales > Tiddalikarchaeaceae > Tiddalikarchaeum > Tiddalikarchaeum anstoanum. The sequence goes on from CABMEV010000003.1 coordinate 64,202, forward strand.
AGGCTAGGACTAATACTGCCAACAAATAAGGAAGTAATAATAAGCACGAGCGGCACCGAAGCAGGTGATTATTATAATAAGACTATTATTGGAAAATATTATTACATAAACATTGAATCTAACACAACAAATGACGACACAGACAGTTTCTACGTGACAGTTAATGATTCAATAATAGTATTATTAAACACTTACGAAACTAATTTGGAGGAAGTATTCATCGGAGAAACTCCTTCGTACTACGCGTGCGGCAGCGTAAGAGGATTGTCAAAAAAGAGCTATTATTCAACTTACGCTTTGGCAACCGAGATGGGAATAATAATTAATTACGGAGTTGACGTATGGTGGGAATAAGAAAAACATTCATCAGAAGCCTGGAGACGGTGATTGCAATAATCATATTCTTATCATTCTATAACATAGCAACGACGAACTTGTTCAATGATAGGCATAAAGTTGGTCCTGAAACCAGTGTATTAACATTAATTGACAGCATAGAAAAGACAGGATTACTAACTCGAATAGTCGATGAGTACTCATTCAACGAGTTGTCAGCGTACTTGTACTACATACTCTCCCCGAATATAGGATTCAAAATAGAGACAGCTTACACTGAACCAGTAATAGTGAAAAATAATAATAACAATGAATTAACAGCAAATATAAGCTTCATAAGGACGCTGCCAGACTTAACGAACACTAACAGCATAAGCGTTTACGACTCATTAGGGAATTATCTGCCAACAACAGTCAAAAATAATTATTACATGATGCCAATAACAGTGCAGGTTAACACTACATTAAACTTTGACACTATAACACTGAAAAACGTGAACTTATTATCAGCAACTAATGAGGCGGTAAATGAGACAAGCATAGAAGCTTACATTAATTCAAAGAAGGCAGTAATCAGACTGGATAATTTCGCATACAATAATGATTACTACAACGCTACAGTTGATATAACAATATTAGTTCCTAACGCTGAAGAAAACAGCGTGTTAAACGTGAACTTATTCTACGCAGTGAATAAGACATACAAAATAAACACTTATCCTGCATTGAACGCGGGAATCGTAATGAATTACCAGGCATTATCATCTGTTGTCAGTAAGACTGTCGAAGTGATAACGCAGGTGGAACTTCTGCCTAACGAGGAAAAAGTGCTAATATTATCTTACGAATTAAACACTAATTCAGCAAGAACGTACGACTCATTAATAGAGGATGATAAAAACGTGACAGTAACAGTGCTGAACGAGTACTTTGCCGGAACAACACCTATTGTTAACTACGAATCGCAAACATCACAAAGCATAACGAAAACTGTACTGACCAGTAATAAACAGGCAATAATGACGTTGAAGGTGTGGTATTATGAATAAGAAATCGCAATTCTTCCTAATATCAACAGTAGCTCTCGCAATAAGCTTAACCACTATAGTATTATTATACACTATACCTTACCAATTATCAATCAACAACTTATTATCCCAGAATTCAGGAGTGTCCGAGTTATCAACACTAATTAAGAGCCTTAACTCATTAACTAACACGTTATATAATAGTTGGCCAAGCATGCAGTCATACAGGACTAATTTTGAAATATTAAACGTCAACGCTGAAAAAGTCGGGGATGAACCTTTCATAATAACACTGCCAATTAACGATTACGCAAGGGTAACCAGTATGGAATTAAGAGATGAAGATGGAAGATTATTAGACGCTTCGTACAGCAGCCCAGACAACGGCACATTAACAATATCCTTCAAAGATACGCTAGAAGGAGGAATTTCAAAAACTTACAACGTGTACTATGATATCATCAGCGATGAAAAGAGTGTATTAAAGGAAGCAGTAGTTAACAGCAGAGTAATTGAAACTTTAAGCTCGTTAAACTATAAATCACCATATTATAATATAGTATTCAACAAGAATAACGGGGTAGTGACTGAGTTAGAAGTTGAAGGAGACAATAATAACTTAGCAACTAATTATTACGCAAGAACAAGAATAGGAGGAACGGATTATGATGAGACGGGGATGACTGCGAACTTCTCCTACGATTACCACAATAATGTTGCATCAATACTAATAGAAGGAGATATAGTGAGCGGTGTGAGACTGACACAGCACTACTTCCTGCACCCTGAAGGAATAATATTATACCAGGATTATACAATAACAAGTTCCGGAACTTACAATTTAAGCTACGTATTAGACACCACAGAAAGCCTTGACTCATTAGCTTATGACAACACAGTGAACATTGGCCTAGTTGAACCTGCCGAAACAATATTTAACTCCGAGAATTATCACACATTGTTCAAGGATAATACAGGACTTAGCATAATAAACCTAGACAACTCCATCACGACAATAAGCACAGGAGGAGGCATGCACTCCAGGATACAATTAGCATCTAATTCATACAATAGCGGAACGTACACTCAGAGAATAATAATCGTACCTTATTTTAACAATTATACAACTTCAAAAATGATAAGTATGGCATCACTCAATAACCCTGCAAAAATAACAACGTTATCCAAATCCCAATACTTAGCTTACCAGTTCGAACCATTATTATACTTAAGCAAAGGATACTCTGATATATTAACATTCAGCGAGCAAAACAGTGCAGAGAGTACAAGAACTGTATACACAAGCAATTATTACACCAACATCCCAACAGGAAACAGTTTCAGAACATCGAACAATATAGATTATGACACGCTGAATGTTACAAGACTCGGAGAAAACGTACCGCACGGCATTACTACAAAAAACCATAATTATAATTCACAGCTTGGATTCTTCATTACCAACAATGCAGGATTAAACGTGGATGGAACAATAATTAATTTATTGAACATTGACGGGAAGAATTTCACGCTGAGCATAAACATGAATAGTTTACAAGTCAGCGATACGTTAACATTAAATGTTTTCAGCCCGAATAATATCTTAGTAAAAAGTGAAGTCTTAGTGCCAAGCATCCCCGGGAGTTTTGAGGAGAAGACTATAACAATCAATGGTCTTAACGAGTCAGGAACTTACAAAGTGAACTTGTCAGGGGATAATGTAGTGTTCACTCTACATTCAACCACACCATTATTAAACGTGCAGCTTCCTTTCATAATCAACTCTACACTTAATGATTCTTTATACTTCGAGACAGACAATGATTTCTACCTGAACATTACAAGCTTGGATGGTGACAAAATAATAATCTTAAACAACAGCGCTAACACATTCATTAACGAAGTAACACCTGTCAATGAGATAATAACGCACCATTATTACGGATTCACACCTTACTATTTGACACTGGAAGGAGGAACTATATTATTAGACGGCAACGTTAATCTTGGAAAAGAAGAGTACTACTTAAACAACGAGAACGCTGTCGAAGTAGTATTATACGACAGCTTTATCGGAAAACAAGAATATGACTTAGCGTATGATGAAAGCAATACAGGATATTACAGGCAGGAAACTAATATATCATTCATTGAATCGGCTAATACGTTAGAGAATAAAGACTACTCGTGGGACTTGGATAATGAAGTGTTTATTTATAAGAATTCAAACAACTGGTTTTACAATGGCGACTTCTACGCCTGCATGGGAGTGTACGGCGCCTGCAGCACTGAAACTACAAATTTCACATACGATGCATTATTGGATGATAACGAACTGTTTAAAACTGCAAGTTTCAACTCAGACAGCATAAAACCAGTAATAACAGTCTATAACGATTCCAGCCTGTTCAAAATAGTAATATCTAATCCTATAGGACTCAACTATTATTTCGGATTAAACATTAGAATAAACGGGGACGCTGACACTTATTACAAGACTAGTTTCACGCAGGAACAACCACTTTCCGTAACTGAATTTATTAATTCAACAATAATTGATGAGACAGGATGGTCTTACATAGGAAAGAGGGACAGTACTAGTGCGGCTGCGTTATTTGCCAAGACTTCAGATTTAGAGCAGGGAAGCGTTACTGGAATAATAAGTAATGATTATTTAAGAATGGGATTAAACGGTTTTGGAACAAAAACATTATACTTCTACATAGGTGATGACTGGAATAGTGTTGAAAAAGTTGAATCTTACCTAAACAGTATGCCTGAATCTAGGAATGAACCTATTAATTATTTCTACACTTACACTAGCGGAAATGTGAAAAGTATAGGAACGCTAATTGGATGAAAGAAACTGTTGATAATATTCTAATACTTTATGAGCTGAGCAGTGAACTATTTTCGAAAAAGTTAATGCTTTCTCCTTCAACTCCCTTCTAATTTTTGAATTCTTGAATAATTTGCTAATCTTAACAGGGGTCTGGTAGTGCGAGAACTTCTTATACATCTCTTTCTTGCTTAATCCTATGCCTAGTGTCATGCATGCCTTGGCGTAGACTAGGAATCTCCAATACTGCCTTTTTTCTATCCTTCCTAGGAATACGTCAGCTCGGCTCGCCCAGTCGTATGCTTCCCTGACTTCAATTGGGTCCTCGTACTCGTTAATTATATTTTCAGCAATCCATAAGTTGACATCTTTTAATTCTAAATCATCAAAATTATCCAATGATTCATTTAAAGTATCCAAACTCTTCGACTTGAAGACCATCTTTAACACGTCGAATATGTTGACGGTTTTTGCCCTCTCGAATAATTCGTCAACGTCGGCATCGCCTTTAACATTCTGTAAGTCATTAAGTGCGCTTCTAACATCACCCTGCGCCAAGCTTGCAATCTTTTTCAGACTAATTGTTGATAATGTGAGGCCTTCCTTTTCGCAGACGTATTTTAAGAGTTTGAACACGTCCCAATATCCTCTCTTTTTAAATTTTATAACTTGGACGTTTGGCTTTATTGACTGCAATTTATCGCTGTACTCGTCGTTTGCAGTCATTATTATCGGATAATACGTCTCTTTCACCACTTTGTTAATCTCTGCAACCCCTCCTCTGTCTGCGTTGCCGTACAAGCCGTCTATTTCATCTATTAGTATAATCTTAGGCCTTGCTAGAAGGGTTGCCTGCTTGCTGGCATTGCCTACCACGTTATGGATATTGTCAGCATTCCTCTTGTCGCTCGCGTTTACTTCAATGACATCGTAGCCCTTGCTGTTCGCAACTGCGTATACGCTGCTGGTTTTCCCGCTTCCTTCAGGGCCGACTAATAATACTGCTTTCTTTTTCTCGTTCTTGAAATTATCCACGAAATCAGAAATGATTTTTACATTCTCATCTAACCCGAACAATTCCTTAACACTCTTCGGATTATACTTGTCAACAAAGTTCATGATTATTCAGCTTTGAAAAACTGGGCGAGTAAACTCTCAAGCTGGACGTACTCGTCGCTTCCTTCTACAAGCCTAAACTCGTAATCGCCGACGACTCCTATTAATCGAATCTTGGTTTTTGCGCTAACCTTGTCAAGGTTCAAAACTTCCTGCTGTACTTGTTTTATGACATCGATTCCTGACAAGCCGTGCTTTATCATAGTGTCAAAAAGTAAATCTCGCGCTTTGATGAAGTCGCCGCTAACAGCTATCTCCAAACAATTCTTTATATCTTTCGGGTGGGCGAGATTTGAAACTTCATAAACTAACTCCTTGCTAATAGTTGTTCCTATAACGCTTGCTGACTGCAATGTATTAATCGCTTTCCTAAGGTCTCCTCCGCTTACGTTGAACACTTCCTCCAAGACTGAATCATCAGCTTTCAATTTTTCACCAACTACTATTTTTTTCAGGAAGTCTATTACATCCTTCTTGTCTAATGGCTTAAATTTGAATAATACGCACCTTGACTGGATTGGGTCTATAATCTTGCTTGAATAGTTGCAGTCAAGTATGAATCTGCAGCTGGAACTGTACTTCTCCATTGTACGCCTTAATGCCTGCTGCGCCTCCCTGGTTAACGCGTCGCTCTCGCCGAGGAATATTATCTTGTAAGGCGCGGCGCCGAGAGCCTTACTTCTTGCGAAGTCCTTGACTTTATTCCTTATAGTATCTATTCCTCTTTCATCGCTCGCGTTTAATTCCAGAAAGTTTTGTTCAATATTAGAGCCGTATAAGTCATTGGCGAGCGCTAACGCGCATGTCGTCTTACCTGTACCTGCAGGGCCTGCAAATAATAAGTGGGGCATGCTTTCGCTTTTAGTGAAACCTATTAATCTTTTTATGATACTTTGCTGGCCAACAACATCTTTTAATGATCTTGGCCTATATTTCTCAGTCCAGACATCCATAAATAAATTAGGATAAGATGTCGGCTTAAAAATATTTTCTAAGAAGGTTTATAAATATAGTATTTTAGGACTATTTACTATGCATAACATAACATTAAGTGAAGTTTCTAAGTTGTGCTCCTGGAGCGGCGGCGCAGGTTACTTAATAGTGCCTAAAGGAGAATTAATTCAAAGCTTGGGTGATAAGGTTAGTTTTGCAGTGCCTTTACCTTTAATTTGCAAATACGGCGGATTAGACAGTTTTGCAATGACTTACGCAGAGAATACTCAGAACGTTAAGATAGTTAGCGGTGAGCATTTATTCTTGGAGAATGATGCAGTGATTCAGCTTCAACCTGAAGTCAAAACTGGCAGCAACTTGTGCAGTATTATGATAAAGGATAAGCAGATTAATTACAAGATTATTTGAGGAGTATTTTTTATGAGTGTTATTGAATCTTTTTCCAGCTCGATTTCAGACTTAAGTTCTTGGCTGTCTCATTTTCCAGTATCAGAAAATGAAGCTGGAGGAGTAATCATTCCAAAAGGAAAAAGCTTGGATGAAGTGATTCTGTCAGGCAGCATTAATTTTGAGGTTTCTAAAGAATTAATTGACTATTTTGGAAGCATTGAGAATGTGGCTAAAGGATACATGTACAGCCCAAGAAAGTGCGAAGTGTCAGGTTCGACTATAATTTTTGGAGATTACTCAATAAGGTTGCAGCAGGCATGTTCTAAGAAGATTTACTTGTATGCTGAAGAAGGTATTAGTTTTACGAATGAAGAAGCGGACTAAAAAAAACTTATTCTACTAATCCGAATTTTTTTAACCTTTCAACTATTTTTGTTACATCTATTAATAGTTTCTTCTCGTCTACTTTCGATGGCACTTTGATGTTCTCGTTTAACACTTTGATGAATTCCTTGGTTATTTGTTCCGTATTTTTTGTGCCGTCGCATAACTGCCAGACTATTAAGTACGCGTTGTCTAATTTGTAGAATTTCTGGTTCTCTTTGTCGGCGACGCCTATTGAATCCTTATTCTTTGCCGGGACGAAACGCGAGACTCTTTTTGGATTGGCCATGAAAATATAGAAAGGCAGGTTGTTTAAAAACTTAATTCCGAAAGATTTTTAACCAAAATAATTTAGCGGCTTATTATGATTAATACAAGTAGTATAATATTAAATGATAATAAGACGCTTTCAGGGGTGCTTACTAATATTCATTATTATATCCTTGAGAAAGGAGGAATTGCATTGGAGAATGGTGAATCTAGATATTCTGGAAAAAACTGGAAAGAAACATATTTTTATAAAAATTCATCAGTCTTAATATCTTTTTGTGTGGAGCCTCTAAATAAGTCTTACATAAAAGTTGTTTCCGAGACTAAAGAATTATTTCAGGAAGTGCTTCGTTTAACACCAAAAACGCTGATAAAGCGAATAGAATAAAAGTACTTTATAAACCTTTATAAATACTCCTTTATAAGTTATTTATAAATAAACAAAGGGGGTAATTTTTTTAAAAATGGGTGCAACAAGTTACACAATTCAAAATGTTGTCGCCAGCGCGTCGCTTTTTGCTGACGTTCCTTTAGAGAAGGTGGCGACAAAATTGGCAAATACTGAGTATAATCCTGAACAATTCCCAGGACTCGTACTTAGACTTACAAGCTTAGGAATAACAGCGCTTGTATTCTCAAGCGGTAAGATAGTAGTTACAGGAGTAAAGAGCGAGGACGGAGTGCCTAGTGCCGTAAAGGATATACAGAAGGAGTTAAACAAAGCAGGCATAAAGTTCACAAAGAAGCCTGAGATGAAGGTTGAGAATATGGTGGCAAGCGGGGATATAGGGCTCACGCTTAACCTTACTGACTTAGCTTTCAACCTGCCGACTGCAGAGTATGAGCCTGAACAATTCCCAGGACTTGTCTATAAAGTCCCAGGGTGGCATATAACTTTCTTATTATTTAGTACTGGAAAGATAGTCTGTACTGGTGCGAAGAATGAGGGAGAGATTAAGAAAGCAGTAGCGGATTTAAGAAAGATGCTTGTAGGCATGAAGAAAGGAAAAGAAGAGAAAGAAGCCGGAATTAAGAAAACTAAAGAAGAAAAAGAAGCCAGTGCCAAAAAAGCCAAAGAAGAGAAATAAATTTTTTTTCTCTTAAATTTTATTTTTTATTTTTTAACTTACACTTACTGTGAAACTGTAAATTTCTGTTTCATTACTGTTTAATACATTGTCTTCTGCAATTATTTTCCAGTAAATAGTCTCGCCATTGTATCCTGTTGTGTCCCAAGTATAATTAGCCCAGCCGTTTGAGGCGTTGATTAATATTGTTGAATTGTCAATCCAAGTTCCGGAATGGTTTGTCTGCAATTTTGTGCTGTACACGTTGAAGTTGTCTGCCCAGTGGCTGCTGAGAGTTATTACATCTCCAGGAGTAGGGTTAGGATTTGATTCTGCAATATCAGAATAACTAGGGGCTTTGTTTAATATGCTGAAACTATTGAAATAAGTCTCATTCATGTTATTATTCTTGTCAAAGCCGAAAAATTTGTAATAGACGCTGTGGCCTTCATAATCTGGGTTATCAATGATGCGGGTTGTGTTGCTCCATCCGTTATCGAAATTGTTTAGTGTGCTGTTCTCGAAACTGTTAGTTATATTCCATTCGAACAAGTAGTAATTAAGCCTTACTTCATCAGTCCAGTAAGCGCTGAAAGCCACGCATTCGTTTATAGCGTTTATACTTGTTGTGTTTGAGTTGTATTCGCTGTACACTGGCGGGGCAATATCTATTCTGAACTGAAAACTTACGAATCCGTTAGTCTGGGCGAATGAGTAAGGTATTAATAATAAAAATAGAACTACTGCTACTACTTGCCTTTTCATGTTTCACTTACCTATTTTAAAAAAAAGTTTTAAAAAAAAATAAAAACCTTTATGTTGTGTGTCTTGTACTGCTTACTATTATTGTTCTCTGGAAAGTTGTAGCACCTGTTGCTGTATCATCTGCTGCGATTCTCTGCCATACTTGTACAGTGTCAGCGCCTATTGCAGGGATATTATGTGCCCATAATGGTTCTTGGTCTGCATTTGTTAGTGTTAAATAAGCTGAAGCGTTGTATGTTTGCTCATTTCCAATAGCTATTGTAACACCTGTTGGTGCGGTAGCATTCATTTTGAAGTTTAGGTTTATTGCTACATTTCCATTGTTTGTAATATTCCAGTCACCTTTAACAGCATCTGCACAAGTGTCGTCAGGTCTTGATGCTATGTCACTTATTAGTGTAATTCCAGGTGAGAATTCTAGTATTCCAGTTTCATTTCCGCCAACTTCACAAAGTGTTGGTATTATTATAGTTGTGTCCTCTATGATTTGTACTTGAAATCCTAAATTTCCACCGCCTGCTAATGCGACAGGTAATACGAACAAAACTAGCAGTACTAGCGTACTTAATGCTTTGTTCAACGTTTTCATGAATAAGTTAGTTTAGTTCTAGATTTTTAAATCTTTGTTATTCTTTATGAGTTACTCTTTTTTTCTTTATTGAAAAATAACCAATTGCGACTATCACTACTGCCCCAATTCCAATTATTATAAAATTCTCACTTAGAAATGCTTTGACAAGTGTAAATGTCGACGGTGTCCAGTCCTGAGGAATGACAATACGCATATCTATTACATTGTTCAGTACAAAAGCAGAACCTGTATCTAATTGTATATCAGTTCTAGCGTGAAGTACTTTACCTGCAGCATATACTTCATTTTCAACTGGGAATGTGAAGTGTACAATTACCGGAATATCTGTATTAGCGGAAACGTTTACCGGGTGGTCGATGCTCGTAATGAACTGTGTGGCAGGGTATATTATAGTCTCAGTGTTCCATGTATAATCCTGTTGTTGGACGCTGTGAGTATAGTTGAAAACTTCATCTACTATTAGTCTGAAGTTGTCGCTTTCATTAAGGCTTGGGCCTGTAACGCAGCAGTAGAATGTTATTTCTCCAGACTGGCCTGGTTCTATATTAGTTCCAGGAGAATTATTAGAACAGTGCCATACTAAGTTGCCTGTTTGGTAGCTGCAGGAAGTTGATGATGCTTCGGCGGATAAGACATTGTTTATCCCAAAAAGTGCAATGATTAAAATGGTGACTAATTTATTCATTTATCTAACTCCTTTAAAGTATTCACTTTTATTTAATGTTTTTCTTTTTTTATATAAGTTCTGACTCAATTTCTATTGAATAATCCTCTTTTACAGGAGGTACTGCCTCGTTTAGGTCTATCCATACCCATACTTGGCATGTGTTGCCTGGTATCATGTTGTTGCAGAATCCGGCGTTTACGAAATTATTATCCAAATACGTGCTGGTTGCAGGATTATTCGAACTGCTTATCTTAATCTGGACGCCGGAAGGAAGAGTATCATTAAGTTTGAACAAGTTATTGATGGTTGTTCCAATACCAGTATGAGTAATGTAAAAATCACCAAGGGAAACAGTGCTCACTGAATCAACAGCTTTAGCGCTGAAAAGAGGCCTCGCATCACCCAAGAATTCCAGCAGGTTAGTAATATTACCAACACCCTCCCTCATAATGACACTAATATCAGTCCTCGGAGTGTAAACGTGCACGTTTAAAGGAGTAGTCTCATCACTATTCCCGGCAAAATCATAAGTCACGAATTTGAAACTAATAACCTCATCACCATAACCTGCAGTGTCAAAAGTGAAATTAGACCAGCCGTTAGACGAGCCGGAATAATATTTAACAGCCTCAACAGTCCAACTACCCGTCTTATTGGAAAAAAATTGCGTATAATTCAAGTATAAATTATCACTCCAGTAAGAGGAAATCTTGACTAAGTCCCCGTCAATTAATGAATTATCACAAGTCGGCGTCAAGTCCTCATAATTAAGATTCGAGTACGAAGGCTTAGTCTTATCAAACAAGAACTGCTTCCTGTCAGAGTAACCAGTATTCCCCGCCTCATCAGTACAATAAAACTTCACACCATGCCAGCCCTCGACTAATATGTTAACATAGTTTGAGTACGTCGCGCCATGATTCACAACCCCGACACTCACATTCGTCGAATCAAGAGTGTAACCGCAGTCCAAAATATTATCAGCATCATCAGTTACGCTGAAAGAATAATCAACAAGACTAACACTATGCATTGAACTATTAACAGGCAAAGTTGCAGTAACAATAGGAGGCTGGTTATCAACCACACAAGCGCTCGTGAAATAATTGCACACAGCACCATTATAACAATTAGCACTGCTCCCGCTGCAAGTGTTAAAACAAACGTTGGAAGCACTATTCCACTTATAATACCCGCAGCTTAACCAAGCACATGAATTATCACAGCCTGCACCTACAGTGTTATAACCAATATCATGCCTGTGGCATTCACTGCTAGCCCCGCAGACAGTATCACAAAGCGTTGTGTCAATAACATTGTCGCATCCGCAATTAGAAGTGCATGCAACATCATCCTTTACTGCATTACCATTATAATCAACTAATCTGTTACTGCCGTCGCAGTAATCACTTATGCAGACATCACTTGGAACTTTATAATCACACAAAGCATGAGCTCCGAAACTTGCCCTGCACCTAGTCTGGCTGACTTGGCAGTCACTGCTGCAATAAGCCTCGAACACTGAACCTGTTGATGCAGGATTATTGCTCCAAGCACTCGAACTTTTTTCATCACAGACACTTATAGCTCCGCATCCTAATTCGCAAAGACCATTACCTGAACCGCTAATAGAAATCCCGCCAGTATAAGACGCATTTTCCAGTTTTCCTGAACATTTCACACAATTCTGAGAACTCGAATCGCAGTAGCCGACATAATTTAATGCTGTGTCTGTCCTAAAGCCGAATGCAGGGTAGACATTGCACAACCAGCCGTCTCGTCCTGAACAAGCACTAACTTTGTTTACATCATTGCTGTACGCTTCAGCAACTACATTATTATTTACAGTCTTAATAGTGCCTGAACTCACAGTTCCTGTGCAGACATAAAAATAATACCATGTTCCCCCAGTATTTACTATATTATTGCATGAGTAATACGCTTGGCTGCCGCTTGCCATAGTATACAATTGGTTGACGCATGTTCCAGGTTTATTCTGCAGCTCTGCAGAGCACTTATTGGCTGCAAAACAGGAAGGGATTATAATACTTAACAATAACAAGATGATTATTCTTTTCATTTACTCACTTTTTAATTAAAATTCGTGTATAAATAACTTTTCCCCCGAGCCAATATTTCGTTTTTTTGTTACTACTATCTTAGAATACTAAGTTTTTATATAATAGCTTATTTAAAATTGTTTAGAAAATGTCTGACATTGTAAAGTTTTATTGTAAAGGTTGCGGAGGATACCATACCATACCCAAAGCAGATTTGAAAATTACCCCTGAAACTAAAGTAACTACAGGCCAAGTGTTAAGATACAAGACTGACTGCGACTCAGGATGGAATATTTTATTATTCAAAAGAAATGATAATTTAGAATCAGGAGTTCCGACAGAAGTTGAGTATACAATTCCCGCATTCAGGATAAAAAATAAAGAGAAACCTAAAGCTGAAGAAGTGGAAAAAAAATCTGATTATACAATTGAAACTTTAGACTCAATACTCAGGCCGTTAAATCCCAAAGAGTACGCGAATAAAGAATTTGCACTCGGTAATGATTACGAAAATATACATTTTAAATATAGAGGGATGACTGGAGAATTCTACATCGAGGACCCTAAAATATTGAACGATAAAATATATGAAGGAAAAATAGTGTTCGTGCCAACTTCCACACTAAGCCCTGAAGCAGTAAACTTAGTAGTCAGCGACATGGAATCATTAAGCTCATCTTATGCAGGAAAAGTGCAGAACTTGTACAAGAAAATGAAAAAGGGCGCTCCTGAAAATATTACTGTGAACCTGAACTTTGCAGGCTCCGACTCTGAACTAATACTATTCAACGGCGTAAGGGAGAGGCATGAAAATATCTCAAAACTTGAAACAGACACTGATGTTAAATCAAGGGATTCATTGAAAAAGACGATAATGAAAGCGTCGCTAAAAACAGTAGGAAGACAATTAATACTTTTACCAATACTATCATTAATACCAGGCGGGCTCATAGTATACACAGGTTACACAATATACTCAATGGGCAGGAATATTTACAACCTGACAAAAGTCGGCACAGAAACTGTACCCAGCATTGATGGTTTGACAACAAGCATCACTGCTGAATCTTCCGTAATAAACTCTGATGCAGGAAAATTAAATCTCGCCAACTTAGACAATTACATGCTAAGCAATGATTTCAAACCTGTTGACGTTGACGGCGACAAGTTCACAGATTATTACGTGAACAATAATGACGCTGCTGATAAAGTATACGACCCTTTTTCCGACAAGAGATTCTTCGCGGACGGTGCAGTGCCCCAGACTGAACAGGCTAATATGCATAACACTTGGGACACTCTTCAAAATTATGAGTCGCATAAAGGAACGCTTGCAGAACAGCTACTTAAAGTTGCAGGTCTTAATGACTCTGTTAAATTCTTCACAGACTTAACAATAGGCTTAGCGATAACAGTAGGAGGCATACTCATAACTTACGGTATAAGTTATGCGGTGCACGTCAAGAAGACAGGTTCGAAGATAATGGCGTTAAACCGCAAAGAACTGGCCAAGTTTTACTCAAATTCAAAATTGTCATTAAAGACTGCTGAATTAAAGCCTGAAACGGACAATACACTCTCTGAACTAAAAAGTGTTACCTCAGAACTGACTGAGAAGAAAAACTTGTTGTTAACTTATGAGGGGAGAAAATTGGAGCTAGACAGACTACTCTCCTCCAAGAAAGAAGTTGAAGGAAAAACATTAACATTGGACGGCTTTATCAATACCAAATCGAAAGAATTACAAGAGTATACTACTTACCTACTGGAGCAGGAACAGTATACAAAAGATACGCCTGCTTTTTTATCACTTATCAGAACTGCCTTTGATGAAGTAACTCAGAGCGAGAATACAACAAAGGATGTTAGTGACGAACAATTCTTGGAAGAGATAGTGATTCCAAAGAAGGATACTATAGTGTCAAAATTCACATTTGATTCATTATCTTCAGCAGAAGGCATGGGTGATGTGGCAGCAAGGCGCAAGTACGTAGGCGATTATATTGATTACTTATCAAAAATTAACGATGTTAAAGGCAAGAAGAAAAAAGTTGAACAAGACCTTGAGAGACTAAACAATGAAAAAGCCGCGTTGTCATCTTCCGGAAGCACAGTGAAGAACAGCTCTGAACTTGTAGAATTGACGACATCAATTAGCAACCTGACTAATGAGGTGCAGTCTTTAACGCTGAATCAGAACTTGCTGAATAACAGGCAGAGCAGCAAGAATAACTTATTATACAAGCATTTACTGAACGATCCTCAGCTGATATTCACGAAGGATTATGAAAACCTGCCTGGGAAGAATGAGATTATGAATTTCGTAAGCGAAGGAATCACAAACGGGGATTTAGGCAGGGCTAAGAAAGAACTGGGCAAGTATTGCAGGAAGAATAATATACCAATCGTATAACTGGGATGCCCAAGTTTGCAGTAACTAGATAGTAGGAGATAAAGTATTTAAAAAAGATAGTAATATATGAAGGTGAATTTAAACGATGAGTGAACAAGTATTTGATTATGCAAACAAGGCAGGACTGGTTGAGATTTTACAACAGCCTGAATATGTTAACAAATGGGGCTCGTCAAATCCGAGCGGTATAAGCCCTAATTCTTATTTTGAGCCAGGAACCGCTGACACTTATTCAAAACTTGTTAATTATATAGTTGATAATTTTAACGTCAAGACTGTTAAAGATGTGGAACTAATGTTCCAAAGGGCTAAGATTATTTATAATTTCATCGGGGAAGCAAATATTCAGGTTATGCAGAACCAGACTCTTGGAAAAAAAAGCCTTCAAATTTTTGATTTAGGGGGACAGGATAGGTACAGATTCCTGCAGTCAGGCTATTCTGAAGGTGCGAATATAGGCGTATTAGTGCTGCCTTCCAATGAATTATTGGATTACTTGAAGGATTCCACTTTAAGCAATCCTGAACAACTTCTTATAAACTTTTTTTATACTATAGTATTAAATTCCAAGGGAAAAGTCAGATTTGAAAACTTATTATTAGTTAAAACAAAAAAGGATGGTATTATTACCAATTACACAATTGAAGACCTGCGTCAATTATATGAAAGGGAAGAGTTTGACAGGACTAATCCTGAAGGTTTAATAGCCAGGATTTTAAGATTATACGATGCAAATTACGTTTTAGAGAATGCTGAAACTTTTGTTGATGCAATTGTTAATGAGACTTTTCAGAGGGATGCAAAAGATTTAGACTCATTGTCTGAAGAAGAGCAGCAGAGAATACTAACTGAGAAGCTTGATAATGCAAAATATGAAGCGTTAGAATCAGTTAAGTACTGGGTCAGGCTTCTTAAGTCAAAAGATGCAGGCTTCGTAGCCGCAAACTTGAATGATTACGCATTGGATGTTAAAAAATTATTATTAAACTCGGATGAGGATATTAAAAGTATAAATTCCAGGATAAAAGCTGTGAAGGATTTATTGGAAGAGTATACAAGCAATGAGAAATATTTCAAGGGCAATGAGAAGGACAGGGCCAGGCTTCCTGAACTAATAAGTGCTGGCGTTAAAAAGCAAATTGCCAAGCTTGATGAAATCTATTCTGACAAGACCAGTAAAGAATACTTAGCCCAGAAAGATGCGCTTGTAAGTTCTGTAACTTTGGACTTGGAGAAGAGGATAGAATCTCAGATTTTAGGGGGCAAAAAGCTTTACATATCAACTAAGCAGAAATTTGTTGAAAAATTAGGGGATGAGGAAGCTAAGACTGCGCTTAAGGATTTTGAGGCAAAATTTGCGGAAGATATGAAGAGTACTCATAATTATCTTGATGAGAAGATAAAACTTCTGAATTCATTTAATGTTAATGTTGAACACGTACTTTCTGAACAAGCTGCTTCATTCCAGCCTCAGCTTGACGCGGATACTGTAATACTCGGAGCTAAAGCCAAAAAAATAGTTGAAAAATACGTTGAAGCATTGAAGGCTAAGTCTGACATTAGCAGAGTCGAAGAGTTTAAGCTTATACGCGAAGGACCTATGAAACCTGAATTTTTAGGAAGCTGTTTCTCCTCGATTTATTACTCGATTGACGCTTTCCCTCCGATAGACTTGATAAGGTTCAAGTTTTTGACTAATTATTCACCAACAATCATACAGCAGAAAGTTTCAGTAATGGGAAGGGGCGGCGCTGGAAAAACAGCTATGGCCAAGAAAATAGAGGCGAATACTTACATTGAAGATATTTCGAGCACGCCTATTAATGCCAAGACTCCTAGCGAAGCTGCAGAGATTGAACTAACCAGGGCAGAAAACATTAAAAATTATAAGAAAAAAATATATTCAACCACTACGACTGTAGGCATAGATATTGCAACATCCAAAGTTCACCCTAACATATTGAACAGCAATGGATTCCTGTCAAAGGAGAAAATATTCGCCCTTGCAGGATGCATGTTCCCGGCAACATACAGCATGGAACTTCCTGAAGGAGTGGATGCTGAAGCGTTCTATGGTAAATCTTTCCAGATAAGGCCTGAGGTTGATTTCGACAAGTGCGACGATTTAGTGGCTGAAGCAGAGCAGCTTTCATCACCCTAAGGCAGTATTAGTGGAAACCTTTTATACATAATTTTATTAAATACAACGTTTTTTGTCTAACTCGTTATGGGGGGTATAGAAGAGTCTGAAGTAGTGGAGAAATTCTCTCATTTTATTAGCGAGTGTTACGCCAAAGAGTTATCAAAAGTTTTAACGAGCGGTGAGAAGAGTTTAAACATAGACTATGCAGAGCTTGACAAGTACGACCAGGAAGTTGCGGAGTTGCTTGCTGACAAGCCTGAAAAATACATAAAATTATTTGAGGAGTCAATACAGCAGGTTGAGGACGGCGTCAATTCCAAGATTTTTTTAAGATTTTTCAACATACCCACTAATTATTTTGTAAAGATAAAAGATATCAGGAGCAAGCATTTAGGCAAACTGGTTTTCACCGAGGGAATAGTCAGGCAGGCTAGTGCGGTTCTTCCAATGTGCACTAAGATAATATTCCGCTGCGTTGGATGCGAGCAGTTAATACTTGTAGAGCAGGAAGTTTCAATCATCAAGACTCCTGAGCAGTGCCCTAACTGCAGGAAGCGGGTTTTCAAAATAGTCGAGCACAAATTCGTTGATACTCAGAGGGTGATTCTTGAAGAGTCGCCGGAGACTTTGGAAGGCGGCAGCCAGCCAATGAGATTGAATATTATTCTAAGGAATGACTTGGTTGATCCTGAAATAATTAAAAGGACATGTCCTGGCAGCAAGATAAGAGTTGTTGGGGTAGTTCACGAGTTTAGCAAACCTATTGCGGGCTCGAAGGATAAGAGCACGCTTTTTGACTTGTTAATGGAGGGTAATTTTATAGAAAGCATCGAGAGAGAGTATGAGGATATAATCCTTAACGATGATGATGTTAAGCAGATAGAATTATTATCAAGCGACCCTGATATTTTTGAGAAACTTGTCCGTTCAATTGCGCCTTCAATAAAAGGAAAAAGCAAGATTAAGGAGGCTCTTATACTGCAGATGTTCGGAGGCGTCAGGAAGAACAAGAATGACGGCACGAAGACGAGGGGAGACATTCATATATTATTGATAGGAGACCCAGGCACTGGAAAGAGCCAGTTGATAAAGAGCGTCACATCCATTGCTCCAAAGTCGAGGTTTGTAAGCGGCAAGGGAGCGAGCGGTGCAGGACTTACTGCGACAGTAGTGAAGGATGAAATACTCAGGGGCTGGGCGTTAGAGGCAGGAGCCTTAGTGTTAGCCAATAAAGGAATACTATGCATTGATGAGATTGATAAGATGCACCCTGATGACAGAAGCGCGATGCATGAGGCTATGGAGCAGCAGCAGATTAGCATCGCTAAGGCGAACGTTCAGGCAGTGCTTAACTGCCAGACTGCGATACTCGCAGCTGCGAATCCTAAATACGGCCGCTTCGACCAGTATAAGCCGATACCTGACCAGATAGATATGCCTGTTACTTTATTATCAAGGTTTGACTTGATATTCCCTGTGCGTGACATTCCTAACAAGAAAGAGGATGAGGAGTTAGCAATGCACATATTGGAAGGACAAAAGGATGACACAAAGTTTGCACCTTTCATACCTTCGAATGTTGTAAGAAAGTATGCGAGTTACGCGAGACAGCATGTTATTCCTAAACTCACAGACCCTGCTATTAAAGAGATAAGCGACTTCTTCGTGAATTTAAGAAACAAGGATGTCATTAACGAGACTGATGTTAAGCCTGTTCCTATAACTCCAAGACAGTTAGAGGCTATGGTGAGGCTGGCAGAGGCGAGCGCTAAAGTCAGGTTGAGTAATACCGTCACCAAAGAGGATGCAAAAAGAGCAATTGATTTAATGAAGGTTTACCTTGTTAAATTAGGATTCGACCCTGACACTGGAGAGATAGATATTGACAGGGTGGTTAGCAATGTAACAAGCAGCCAAAGGAGCAAGATTTACGAAATGGTTGACTTGATGAAGGACTTGGAGAAGAATTTCGGAAAAGACCTGCCTTTAAACGAGGTTATAAACGAGGCTAAGAACAGGGGTATTGAGGAAGCGAAGGCTGAGGAAATAATTGATAAGATGAAACGAAGCGGTGAAGTTTTCGAGCCGCGAAACGGTGTTGTTAGGAGGATGCCAAAATGAGTGAAGATGTAAAAAGTGAAGATTCATACAAGAGACTGACTGCGTTTAGGGTTCCTATTAATTACTTATTATCAGCTCCCTTGAACAAGGAGGGTGACAGTTTTGAATATTTAGCTTTCAAGGATTTGAAAGTTTCAAGAGTGAGAATAGTTGCGACTATTGTAAGCAAGAAAATTAATGATGACAGAAGCTATGCTTATCTCGTATTGGATGACGGCACCGAGACTATGAGGGTTAAGTGCTGGAAGGAAGATGTTGAAAAATTAGAGAAGCCGATAGTCGGGGACATAATTGAAATTATAGGCAGGGTTAGGGAATGGAATAGTGAGCGTTACTTGTCATGCGAATCACTGCACGTAGTCAGCGACCCTAATCATTGGTTGTATCACGAGTTTGAACTTTTAATGTCAAAGGAGAAGTTTGAAAGGGTTAACGAGAAAGTTGAGACAGGCGTTAGCACAGGTGTTGAGAAGAAGGAATCCTCTGATATTAAAAAAGAGGATTTAGTATTAAAAATAATCAAGGATAATGATATCGGGAAGGGTACGAGTTTCGCACTTATCCAGAGGGAGTCCAAGCTTGATGAAGCCGCGCTTAAAGAGGTATTGTCAACTTTATTAAATGACAGCGTGATTTATGAGCCTCAGAAAAACAGTTATAAACTGTTAGAGTAGAAGTGATGAATATATGAAAACTTATGAAGAGTTATTGAAGAGGGCTGAAGTTTTAATGCCTAAAAAGATTGAAACTAGGGACCGTTTTGAAGTTCCCAAAGTTAAAGGCAGCATTCAGGGAAAGAGGACTATGATTAGTAATCTGAAAAACATAGCCGATTACTTATACCGTGATGTTGACCTTCTTATCCCATTCCTCGAGAAAGAATTAGCCACTAAAGCCATAAAGGATGGCAATTATATTGTGTTCATGGGCAAGTTCTCCGCAGGCAGGATTAATGACAAGATTTTAGAGTTCGTTAACGAGTACGTGAAGTGCAGGCAGTGCGGGAAGCCGGACACTAAGACTTCAAAGAAGGACCGCGTATTATTCGTGGAGTGCATGGGCTGCGGCGCCAAATATCCCATCAGGAAGTAATTAATGATTGTTGCAAAACTGCATAAGAGAGGAAATGATTTATTATTAGCAGCTTGTGATGAAGAATTATTAGGAAAGACTCTGAATCATTCTAACGGTGCTGAAATATTCATAAATCCTTCTTTCTATAAAGGCGACAAGATGGATAAGGAAGAATTTATCAAGAACCTGAAAGACGCGACTATTATTAACTTGTTCGGCAAGGAGACTGTAAAAATTGCTGTCGACGCCAACGAATTAAGCGAAGATGGGGCAATAATTATAGCAGGAGTTCCGCACGCCCAGATAGTAAGGATGTTATGACTAAAGTTATGCTATTGTAAAACTGAATTCGAAATATATTTTATTATTTTGATCTATTTGTAATGTGAGATTTATTGGTTCACCAATCGCGTACTCTTTAACCATCTCATAATTATTTTGAATTGATTGAAGCACCTCTTGTTTGTTGCGTGTATCTTTTGACTTCGGCAGCAAATAAGTTATATACTTTAATAATTCCGATTCGTTGCGTTTTAGCTCATCTTTTTTAATAATGAATATTCTTTCCTCAAGATTCATAATTTAAAACTTAAAAAATTATATTTATAAACTTTCTTATTTTTTACCAGGGTTCTCTTTTAACACCTATCTTGTATCCTATAATATTGGCAGCCCTGTGGACTATAGGTGTAAGTACTAGCGCTATTATTACGATGTACCACGAGTAAGGTGTGTAAAACCTAACTGCTATTAATGAGCCTATTATGAAATCCTCCATGTCAAGAAGCCCCATATTAGCGCCTCTTGGAAGACCCATCCTTCTCTTGTAAAAACTGCCAATTAAATCCCCAATCATTGCACCTAAACCAATGAATAAGTAAGACAGAGGAGGCAAGGAGAGAGCTGTAATAGTTGAAGGAAGGATTGATATGAAATAAGTTACTAATAATCCCATTAGATAACCCATTATGGATGCGAGTATTAATCCTTCAATAGTTTTACCGTCGCCAAACACCCGGTTCTTCCCAATCTTCAAGCCGAAATCTAAAGGGTGCTTCTTGAAAGGCATCCTGATAAGAAAAGGAGGAGAACCGTTCGCGATATAAGCTGGAATCAGTATTTGAAGCGTTTGAACTATAATATCAGCCAAAATCATGGTATTATGCTAAATGAGTTAGGTTTTTAAAAAAACTATTGTTCCATTATTAGAATGAGCAAGCTCGAAAAAGTAAAAGGATTATTTAGCAAAGTAAACCTTCTTGAAAAAATAAAAGCAGTATTCAACAAAATTATAGACCCTTTTTTGAATACTCTTGTAAAATTTCACGTAACGCCTAATGAGGTAACAAGCAGCGTATTCTTCTTCCTCGCAATCACTATACTATTCTTGGTTAAGAAAAACCTGGTAGTTTCAGGACTATTTTTAATACTAACATCCCTCGTTGACGCAGTGGACGGCGCACTGGCAAAGAAGGTTGGAAGCACAAGATTCGGAGACTTTTATGACGCTTTCCTGGACAGGATTGTAGAAGCTGCAATATATTTAACAATAAGCTTGGCATACCCTGAGTTGTACCTGCCTTCATTTTTCGCACTAGCATTCTCATTCATGACTAGTTACGTTGCTGCAAGGGCGGAAGTATGGACTATAGGAGTCAAGATTAAGTATTTAGGAATAGGGTCTAGGACTGGAAGATTGGTAATACTAATACTCGCATTCTTATTCAACCAGCTGCAGATAGGGTTGTATCTTATAATAATAGTTGCAGGAATAACAATGATAGGCAGAACTTATGTAACAATGAAAATATTAAGAAGTAACAGATAAAAAAAACTTTTTTTTTACTGGAATGACAATAAGTCATCAGTTGTTAACTTTTTCTTGTTCATGAGTTTTGTTATAGCTTCTTCCTCTTTCTCTTTCATGATTGCTTCTTCTTTCTTCTTCATATACTCTTTCTTCTCTATAAGAGTCTTATTCTCTTTTCTTAATTTGTCAATCTCGTCTTTTAATATCAGCTGAAGGTTTTTGCTCTCCTTCTTGAAGCTCTTTATATCTTTCTGGAACTCCTTCATCTTCTGGCTTATCTTATCGCTCTCTTCGGCGTTCTTGATTACAAGATTGTGATACTCGTTATGTTTCTGCCTTGCATCGCCTAATTCGTGAATGAGCTCTCTGATTCTTTTAAACACGATGCCTTTCTTCTCAGCCTCTTTAAGCTTGGCTTTCAAACCTTTCAATTCCTTCATGATTGCTTCCTCTTTCTTGATGGATAATACATTAACCTGGAAGAACCATTCTTTCTTATTGATTATTTTCCTTAAAGTCTTGGAATCATCCTCGACTTCGTTCAATCCTTTCTTCTCCTCATTAAGATTCTTCAATTCAGAAATAATATTTTTAATCTTATCAACCATTTCGCAGCGCTTCTCTTTATTCTCCCTGACTACTTCGTTGAACTTGTCGCGTTCGCCTTTAAGCTTATTAAACTCGTTAATGTCATCTATGATTTTAGTCCTAAGCTCGTTTTTCCTATCTTTCAGCTCGATTAATTTTTGCCTTTCCATGTTTCACAACTAATAAAAAACCCTGTTTTATTATTAAATATTATGGGTATTAAATCTTTAGTTAGGGATGTTGCATTTTTATATATTTCGTATAAGCTTTTAACCACTTATCCGCTCCCTTATTTCCAGCAAATACTCTACAGCCTTATAATAATAACGTTTACGGTGCTATTTGCCGTTCCCAGGATAAAAGACTTTAAATAATATGGTTGACACCTTAAAAAACCATGAATAAAAGAACAATTCTACCTGTTTTATTACTATCACTTATACTATTAGTTAGTGGTTGTACTATAACAGTAAACCCGAACGGGGGACAAACAAGCGGAGGTAGCAGTGGACAGACAACAGGAGGCCAATCAACAAACACTCAGACTACAGGCGGCCAGACTACTGACACTACAACGCAAACTAGTACTTACGTTTCCAGCGTTACAGTAACTAGTATAACTGATTCTGAGAACAACGTTTTGTACTCAGGAGCTTCAACAAGCGACGAAATTGTAAGAGTAAGAGGTACGATTACAGCAACTATTGGAACAACGCAATACAGTACAGTTGTATCACATAATGGTATAGAACAATTCGTAAGTGTTGGATCAACAGGAGCCTTTGAAACACCCGTTGGTATAGTACCTGGACAGAACACATTCCAAATAATAGTAAGAGACTTAGAGGGCAATATAATTGGAAGAAGTTCACAGTACATAATTAACTCGGCAACAGTTACTAATGAGGCAGGACAAACAGTAACAGCACAAACTACAGATCTTAGAGTCACACTTACATGGAATGTTGATGACACAGATGTAGACTTGCACGTGATAGACCCTAACCATTGTGAAGCTTACTACGCAGACAAGCAGGCAATCGAAAACGGTGCATTAGATGTAGATATCACAACAGGTTTCGGACCTGAGATATACACGCAAAACCAGGGTACAGCATTACTTGGAGATTATGAAGTATTAATCAACTATTACAGCAATCATGGAAACACTGAGCCGGTAACAGCAACAGTCCGCGTACAAGTAAATGAAGGAACAGTGCAGACATTCACGCACACTTTCACAACAGATGAAGGAGACGCAGCAAACTGGGTTGTTGGAAACTTCAGAATACCGACTGCTAATATAAGCCCAACAAACAGGTGCGAAGAGTCAACAATAACGGATAATACAAATGTCTCGAATACCGAACTTGTATCAGTGACTAACCTTGCAATTACAAGCGTTGGAGACCAGACTAGTAGCGGTATGTCAATCACGACAACTAATAGAGTAGTTACAGTGACTGGACAAGTTAGCTTTACAGGAACGCTGAATGAGAGAGTAATATTATACGTTAACGACGTGCCACAATATGTGGAAGTTAGCAGTACAGGAAGTTTCACAGCTGAAACAGTCTTAGCACCAGGATTAAACACGTTAAGGATTTCAGCAGTAGATTCCACTGGGAGCGAAGTGTTCACAAGCAGGTCTTGGACCATAACAGCATCAAGCATTGCAGCAAGCGACTTAACAGTAGTATTATCATGGGATACGAATTATGATGATATGGACTTGCACGTACTTGGACCTGACGGAGTAGAAACAAACTATATTTACAAGAACACAAGCACAGGCGTATTGGACATTGATAAAACAGATGGTTATGGACCTGAAACGTTTACTCTAAACCCAACAGCACCAAACGGAGTATACGAGATAAGCACATGTTATTATGCAAACCACGGAACTGGAAGTTCAACTGACGTCTCATACACTGAAGACTCACACATAACAGTTTCAATTACAACTAACAGGGAAACTACAACTTACAGGCATACATTCCCCGCTGTTGACGCCGGAACTTGTTGGAGTGCAGCAAATATAACAATAGCAAGGTAATCCTTGCTATTTTTTTTTTATTTTTTTAATTAAGTTCTTAAATCATTATTGAAATCATATTACTAAATCATGATATTGCTATTATTGTTCCTTTACTCTTACCTGATAGGCAGTTTTCCTACAGCGTATTTACTGGTGGAACTTTTTAAGAAAAAAAACATATTAAGACTGGGCGACGGAAACAACGGCGCCTATAATGTGTTAAAAGTTACAAAAAATTTAGGCATAACAAGTATAGTCTTATTAATAGACGCGTTTAAAGGTGCACTAGTAGCACTGACTTATTCTTATTTTGAAAATTCAAACACAGCAGTTTTAGTTGCCTTGTCTGGTTTACTATTAGGACATGATTATTCAATATGGCTGAATTTTAAAGGAGGTAAGGGCTTGGCTTCAGCATTCGGTGCAATGTTAATATTAGCGCCTGAATTTGTAATAATCACATCTGTTCTTTATTTGTTGGCGTTGTTTTTAGTCAGGAAAGCTGAGCTGGCTGGATTAATCATCACCCCCGTACTTTTAGCATTAATGTTCATCCTGAGACCTAGCCTCTTACTGCCTGCTTTCATCACAGGTTTATTAATATGCCTGAAAGATATAATTAAACTCTTAAATAGGAAAAAAGTATCAATATTTTAATGAATCTTAGCAGGATAATACTATTAACTCTGTCTCTTCTTATACTATTATTATTAATGCCTTTCTTTAACTCCATACTTGGGGGGTTTCTCATAGCTTACTTGTTCAAGTCTTTGTTCGAGTCAGTTGAGAATAAGGTGAGAAATAGGACAGTGAGCGCTGGATTGGTGACATTCGTATCAGTCATTGTTTTATTGTTAATTAATTACTTGTTCTTCAGGACAGTGATTACAAGCTTTATACAAATGCAGGCTTTGATTGATAAGAATGTATTATTGTTGAATAATATTATATCATCAATGTCGGCGGATATTATTGTGACAAGCACTCCTTCGAACATTATTGACTACTTTTATGGCCTTTTTACAAGCGCGCCTAAAACCATACTTGATTTTATCATAGTAGTCTCTGTCACTTTCTACTCGCTCAAGGATTTTGAAAAAGTTAAACTTTTCATAAAATCATTATTTGACCATAAAATATCCAAAGCTTTTGACAGGATTTATGGAAGGGTTGAGCAATTAATTAATTCATTCATTTACGGGCACTTAATGGTTAGCTTGATTTTGAGCATAATGGTTTTCACCATTGTTTCATTCCTGAAAATACCTTTTTCCCTGGAGCTTTCCTCAATTAGCTTCGCAATGGGGGTCTTTCCAATACTCAGCGCTTACATGCTTACGCTAATTGTGGGATTTTACTACTTATTCTTCGCGGATTATTTAAGATTTATAATCTTAATAGTGGTTAGTGTCATACTTTTTTTCATAGATAGGAATGTTAAAGTATTGCTTCATGCAAAAGACAGCATTAACCATTTGCTCCTCGTTGTCGGACTAGTCGGCGGAGTTGCAGTTTTCGGATTTTACGGCTTTATTGCAGGGCCAATCCTTACAAGCCTTGCTCAGGCATTAATAGAAGAATTATACAAATTTTAACGAGCATCCACTATTTTTATCGCGCCCCTTGGACAGTACTGCATTGCTGAAATATTCTGTCCTATTTTTTTTAATTTAATCTTTATAGCGTGCGCTTTTTCATCATCAAGTATTTCCCAATTTCCCGGGCATACCTTGACGCATATACCGCAGCCGTTGCATTTTTCGCGGTTTACAATTATCCTATAAAATTTCTCTTGCTTTGCCATTCTCAAATAACACCTTGTACAATTTGCTAATCAGAGGAGCATTAATCTTCCTCTTGTCTATTACTTTCTTGACTATCTTAATGGCATTTATGCCTTCAACAGTCTGGCCTACATCTTTAAGCGCTTCCTCAACGCTGAAACCCTTGGC
The DNA here is from genome assembly GCA_902385255.1 of Candidatus Tiddalikarchaeum anstoanum. GTDB lineage: Archaea > Nanobdellota > Nanobdellia > Tiddalikarchaeales > Tiddalikarchaeaceae > Tiddalikarchaeum > Tiddalikarchaeum anstoanum. The sequence continues at coordinate 90,812 of CABMEV010000003.1, forward strand.
CAGTTTTTCACCAAAACGCCTGTTCCTGCTGTGAATACTATTGCAAGTTACAATTAAGTCGCCAACACCTGCGAGAGAGTGCACTGTTTCACCGTCGCCTCCCATTATCTTGACAATTTCAGAAAGTTCTTTAAGCCCCATGCTTATAATCCCTGCCTTTGTATTATCGCCATAACCTAAGCCGTCAACTATCCCTGTCGCTATCGCGATTATATTCTTTAAGGCGCTGCACCATTCTACTCCAATAATATCACTGGTTGTAGTAATATTATAATACTCATTCTTGAACGCGTTAACCGCTGATTTTAACGCTTTAGAATCAGTTGATGCAAAGACTACATAAGTTGGAACCTTTAAAGCCACCTCGTTGGCTATGCTAGGGCCCCCTATTGACACTATTTTATTCTTAACAACATCGCTTATTACCTCGCTCATCCTCTTGTCAGTCTCATCCTCCAAACCCTTGGCAGTGTTAACTATCACTGACTTTTTTGGAATAAAATTTGAAGATTTCACTATGACACTTTTTACGATATTGGACGGGAGCGATACCACAACTAGTTCAGCATTCTTCAATGACTCCTCAATGTTTGACGTTGCAGTAATATCCTTCTTTAATTCAACGCCCTGCAAGTACTTGTTATTCTTATGATTCTGATTGATGTCTTTGTTGACATCATCTTCTATGCTCCACAAAATTACTTTATGATTATTATCCCCGAGCAGTTTAGCAATGGCTGTGCCCATATTCCCTGCGCCGAGTATTGTAATATTCATGCTACTAATTCACCTGCCTTATAGACTATTATCGTATTAGTCGTATTTTTCAAAAATAGTCCTGCTACGAATACGATAACATCATCCTTTTTAATTATCTTATTATTCAGGCAGTGTCTGGTTATCCTAATCACTTTATCATTATCATCCCCTATATTATGCATTAAGGGCGACACACCGTAGCTAATCATGAGCTGCCTTTTAACATTGTCATTTTCAGTTACAGCTATTATATCATTGGCCTTACTGAATCTTGAAATCATCCTCGCAGTATAACCGCTTCTAGTCAGGCATATAATCTTGCCATTCAGCTCTTCTGCTATCTTAAACGCGTTAAGAGTTATCAAATTGTGCATATTCTTTACTATATCAAAACTCGTAATCCTGGATTCTTCAACCAATCTGCATATCTTCCTCATGGCTTTTACCACTAGCGCAGGATGTCTGCCTATGCTTGTCTCACCAGACAACATTACAGTATCCGCCCCGTCTATTACTGCATTCGCAACATCACTCGTTTCAGCGCGGGTCGGAGTATTATTAGTAATCATTGACTCCATCATCTGAGTGGCAACTATTACTGGCTTTCCTGCATTGTTGCACTTTCGTATTATCATCTTCTGGATTAAAGGTATCCTCTCGCTTGCGATTTCAACGCCTAAGTCTCCTCTCGCAACCATTACGCCATCGCACGTTTTTAATATCTCTTCGAAATTATCAACACCTAATTTTGACTCTATTTTGGCTAATATTTTGACCCCGCTGTTTTTTAGCTTGTCCCGGACGGTTTTAATGTCATCTGCGCTGTTTGTGAATGATACAGCAACAAAATCTATGTCTTTCTTGACTGCAAAATTGAGTCCTTCAACATCCTTTTCGGACAATAATGGCAGGTTGAAATTAACACCCTTCACAACTAATTTCCTATTCTTGACCAGGATGCCATTATTCTCCATTAAAATCTTTATTTTTTTCTTATTAACATCAGTTACTTTTGCACTGTTTGCTCCGTCATTAATAAGCAGGGTCATCCCTTTCGTTAATACATGAGAAATATTTGCTGATACATCAATATCCAATACGTCGCCTTTTTCGAATTTCGCATCATTATTTAATACTCTTAATTCCGGACCTGCAGTGTCCAAGATTATAGGGATATCACCTATTTTTCTGATATTAGCAATAATCGTTGAATACTGCTCGAAATTGCCGTATGATAAATTAATCCTGCATGCGTTCATGCCTGAATCATACATGTCTCTAATGACTTTTTCAGCAATGCTTGCAGGCCCTACAGTGCATAATATTTTCGTATTGTTCATAATCTCTTAATCACTATCCTTAATCATACTCGTCGCTGCCAAAACTCCGCTTCCAACAGCTGTGCTTATCTGATAAGAGTTTGGAGTGCAGTCTCCTGCCGCCCATACCTTTGGAACGTTCGTCTTCATCTCAGAGTCAACTTTTATTTTATTACCTGTTAATGCCATGCCTAAGCTTTTTGCAAAATCAGTTGATGAAGCGTCGCCGAGAGCTATGAATACGCCGTCCGTTTTGATTACTCTTTTTCCGCTTTTAACACCTGTCACTTTGTCGCCGCCTATTATTTCGTCAATTTTTAAATCTTCAACCTTTATGCCTGCCTTTTTCGTCTTTGATACTAAGTCGTTGCTTATCTTTAACTCTTCGCCGTTTGTGATTATGGTTAAGTCTTTTGTAAAAACAAGAAGTTGTAATGCGGTTCTCGCTGCGAAATCGCCGCTTCCTATTATAAGCACTTTTTTATTTTTGAAGAAGAACCCGTCGCACGTTGCGCAGTAAGAAACACCCCTTCCTGTGAATTTTTCCTCACCCTTAATGTTTGAATTCTTAGGAGTATTCCCTGTTGCTACTAACAGCATTCTGGATTCAAAGGAGTTATTACCAGTATGTATTATGAATCTGTCTGTGAATTCAACGTTCGTCGCCAAATCATCAACTATTTCAGCGCCGAAGCTTTTTGCCTGATTATATCCTTTCTCCATGATTTCGGCGCCGTTAGTCACTCCTGTCGCGAAATAATTGTTTATTATTACATTAGTATTCCATATCTTGTTCTTTTTGCCAAGCACTAAGACGCTTCTTCCTGCTTTTGCAAGGTATATCGCTGCTGCTAAGCCAGAAGGTCCAGCGCCGAGTATTACAGCATCTAACATAAAATATATAAGAAGATTGTTTATTTTATTAACTCTTTCATGCAAGTGACAAAAAGCCTTCTTGAATCCTTGTTCGGGCCCTTTCCATTCTCATCAAAGATTTGTTTAACCTTGAATCCCGCACTTATGAGCGCAGCTTCCACTTTTTTAAGAGGGAATGTTTTTTCAACAACTTGGTCTGAAAACATCTTGTACATATTGCCTTTCTTTTTTAGGATTATATCATCCCATAATGCCAAATCATTCCTGCTTGATGTCTGAGACAGGACTATAGTGTCCATTAATTTCGACCAGCTTCTTTTAGGCTCTTTGAAAGAGTCAAACTTTGCCTGCGTGTTAAAGTCGAATATGAATAGTCCTTTTTCACTTAAATGGTTGTATGTGTTTTTGAATGTTTTCTGCCAGTCGTCAAACACTTTTAAGTGGTTTATGGTGTCGTACATGCACAGTATTACGTCGAATTTCTTGTTTAATCTGAAGCTGGTCATGTCTGCCTGTATGTACTTGGATTTTTTGTCTTTCTTCCTGGCTATTGCCAGCATCTCTTTTGATATGTCAAGCCCTGTGGTTTCAAATTTTTTCGATAAGGGAATCAGTATATTCCCTGTTCCGCATCCGAGTTCCAGCACTGACTTTGCAGTCCTATCATACTTGTTAATCATGGATGTGATTATTTTGTTGAACTTAGCGTAAATCTCTTCACCCATAAGTTCATCATAAACGCTTGCCAATTCTTTATACGCAGCCATAGAAATATTAAAAAGGCAGTATTTTAATAAACTTATTATTCCTAGTTTAAATTATTGATTTTGATTCTTTTCCTGTTTTCTAAATTTAGAACTTCTTCATGTATTTTTCTCTCTAAATTTTTTTGGCTTGGAATAAAGCCTGTATATTGTTTTTTGAAGAAATTAATATAACTTATTAAATCCTGATAAAATTTTTCTTTTTCCGTATTACTAGAATTTTTCTTTAAAGGCTCCAATGTGTTAAGAGGATAGAAGAAACTTAAGTATTCTTCCGGGCGGCTGTAAAATTCTTTGTTTAAAACTCCAAAAGGGTATATTGCATTTCCAAAATGCAGGTCTTTCTGCCTGGATTCATAATGTTTTTTTATAAATCTATCCCATTCTTTTTTCATATCATCAGGTAAATCGTTTCCTTTCGAGTCTTTTAACTCGCTTGTTTTAATGAGTGTAAAATTTGGTTTGCTTGCTGAATATCTTGTATTATACATTTTTGACCAGCCGTTTCCACCTTCTGCTTCTGTTAACAGATTTGGCATATAACCTAATTTATACCATCCTCCAAAACATGAAGTTAAAACATTTGCGTTTTTATAGAATTGGTACTTGTTAAATAAAGGATTGGCATTGTAAACCCAGCACTTGTGCAGTTTAAAGTCACGGTCAGGCCCGAATGTTATTATTGCTTCAACATCCCGTTCCCCATTGTTAACCTTAGTTTTTCCGCTTTGAATAGGTTCAGTTATTGCAGATACGAAAGGTACTGGGCGATTCTGATACTGTGCAGGAGGACATGTTGTTCCAGGCATTAATACACCCCTCACCATTGAACCGCTCTTTAAACCTGTCCTCACCATTTTAACGTCATAATCCTCTTGGAAGTTTACTAAATCCCATTTTAATTTAGGTGTTAATAAATCCATACCATATTTTTTAAGAAGGTGAAAATCAACTTGTTTCTCTGTCCATCCAAGAACATAATATAAGTAGATGCCTTCACCAATTACGTTTGTAAACAATTTATTAATCCTTGCACGTCTGCTGTCTGCGAGCAATGCTATTCTTGAAGCAGGTTTTCCATCTTCATTATTATAATTCACAAGCACTTCTTCCAAAAGTTCATTAGGCATGAAAGGGCTTTCAATAACTTCATATAATGTTAATAATGTTTTAACTGCATCATCAACTTTTTGCAGATTAAAACTTTCAACCTCTTGATTTTCAGGCAATTCTATACTTATCCTATGGCCTAAACCATTAGAGTAAGCTGTTCCTTTTTTTAATGCAATCATAGTCATTATTACATACTTGGTTATTGCAGCATTATTTTCATACTCAGGTCTTCCGCTTAACTTACTTGTGCACAAAAGCGTTGTGTCTGAATATTCAGCATTGTCACGGTACTCTATGTATATTGAACCATTTTTTTTAACAATGACGACCGGCTGTTTTATACTAACCTGGTGGACTAGCTTGTCTTTCTTTGTTGCGCTGTCAACGTCAAATTTTCCAAAATGGCCTTTATACTGGCCTTTGATGAATATGTCTAAAGCGAATTTTTCATCATTAAAGCCTACAGTGTTAAAGTCAATTTTTTTCCTGTCATTATCATAAAACTCTAACATGTCAAGTATTGTTCTGTTAGGGGCTTTTTTTCCATCAACTATTTTGTAATCTACAGGCCTGCTGCCGTAAAAGTATAATACGGCTTTAATATGGTCCATCAAACCGTAAGTTAGGTAATAATCTTCTTGATGGTCTGTCAAAATATCTTGGCGTTCAAGTCTCGCTCCGAAACATCTTGGAACATTCGGAGCCTCATGGTCATTAAGTTTTTCATTGAAAGGTCCGACTAAGTTGCTGTTAGCATACCTTCCAGAATTATATTGTGACTTGACAAAAGAACCTATGACTCCGTCATCAATGCTTTCAGCGTTGCAGAACCTGTTTGTGGAATTATTTAATGGGTCTATATTTGATGAAATACCTTTCTCATTGAACTTATCGCGCATATATTGCGTAATTGGAAAAACATTGCCGTATTTTTGCACTAATTTGTTGTATACTTTTATCCCTCCATAATTGATTATGAATTCAGTTAGGAACGCTTCCTGTACATTAAGTAATTCATTAAGAGTAATACTCATCTTGATTAATTAGTTTAAACTATCTTATTTATAAAATTTAGCACCACGTTAAGTTGTTGTATTATCCCATTCCCCATGTTGCCTGGGTTTTTCTTTTAATTTCAGCTATCTGTTTTAACACTTCTATCTCGCCTTTTGTCAGGAAACTCTTTAATTCGTTTTTGATTTTTAGGAAGTCCTTTTCAGGAATGCTTGTGTATAATATTTCCTTGTTGAACAAGTCTTTCTCATAAGTTGCACCTTCAATGCTGCATGCCACTCGTTCGTGCTCCTTAACCTGCGTGATTGAGACTCCATTATCCTGGAGGTCTTTGATGTGTCCGACAACAGTTCCGGATTCATTGATTACATCAACGTTTGTTTTTAACACGCCGTTCAATACTTCAACGCCTACGATTGCAGGCTTGCTCTTCCGGAATACGAATTCGCCAAGCACCTGAATCTTTGAAGGTATGACTACGCTGTTTAATGCCTCCCTCTTCTTCTCCTCCATTATCTCATTCTTCCATCTGTCATACTGTTCAAATAAATGGTAGATAACGTCAGCTGTGATAATGTTTATCCTCTGCTTGTCAGCGAGCATTTTAGCATCGTCCAATACTTTAACGCCGAAACCCATGATGACTCCATAATACAAGTCTTTCTGCTTCATCTGCACTGCATCTAATACATCCATCTTGTTAATGTCCCCAATACCTGCCTTGCATAATGAAATTCCCTTGCTTGTCAAGAAAACATTTAATGCTTCAAGGCTGCCTAAACTATCAGCTTTGAGAACTATGCCTTCTTTAGAAATATCCAGTATTACGCTTTTAATGTCCTCTTTCATCTTTTTAGCAATTACTAATGCTTCCTTCATGTCTTTTGCACTTTCAAGAGGCATTCCCGCTATTGCTTTTTCAAGATTGGGCGCGGATATCCTTATCCCTCTCGCTGCAACTATTGAGTCTTTCTTTTCAAAGCTGCATTTCTTATCCCTTATCTCCTGAAGTGGACATGGTTCGAGCAACGCCCTAATCTTGGTGATTATTGGCTCGTCAGCTCCGCCTACAACTATTAATTGGTCTTTGTTTATTACCCCGTCGTATAAGATGACATCTATCACTGTTCCAAGACCTACTGCTTCCTTAACCTCTAATACGCTCCCTTTTGCATTGGCTGATTTAATCTCCAAATTCTTGGATAAGTATTTCTGCGCGAGTCCGCTGATTACGACTAATAATTCACTGATTCCTTCCCCTGTTACTGCACTGCAAGGTACTATTGCAACACTCTTTGTGAAATCATTGATATTATTGAATAAGTCGCAGTTAATTCCGTAAGTTGCTAATTCATTCATGAAGTTATAGACTTTATTCTGGATGATATCTTTCACCTGCTGGTTTTGGTGTTTAATGCTCTCCAAGTAAGATGATGTTTTCTGAGGAACCCAGCCGTTAACCAAGTCTACTTTATTTGCCGCTATCACAAAAGGCACTTTGAAGCTTTTTAGAATCTCTATGCTTTCCCTAGTCTGAGGCTGCACTCCCTGGCTGATATCAATAACTAATATTGCTATGTTTGCAACGCTCCCCCCCCTCTTTCTTAAGTTGCTAAATGCTTCATGGCCTGGCGTGTCGATAGCAAGAAGTCCTGGGATTTCAAGAGTTATTCCGAATTTTTTCAGTAAGTCTCCGCTTAACTCTTCAATCTTGCTGGCTGGAATCTCAGTTGCCCCAATGCACTGGGTCATTCCCCCAAGCTCTGATTTTTGAACAGCAGTCTCCCTAATCTTGTCGAGTAGTGTGCTCTTTCCGTGGTCTACGTGGCCGACTACAACGATGATTGGACTCCTTAGTGGCATAATAATTATTTAATAAATAATATTTTATAAAACCTTACTTATTAGTCAATTATCTTACAAAAAAGCTTATAAGTTTAGTAAATTTCTCATTTGGGATGATTCAGTATTCATTGGATGCTATTGTCGGCAGGGCTAATATTCAAAACGTATTATTAGGTTTGTACAATGAGCAGGGTTTAAATTTTTCCAAAAAAGGCACCACACTTGTAATACGACCTGACACTTTAATGCCTGCATCTTATATAACTTCAAATAATGTGTATTCTATGCCTGATTTGAAAGGCGTATTATCCCTTGAACTTCACGGACTAATGAATCCTGAAAAATATGTTGAAGAGAAAGGCAACTGGTTTTCTCATAACTATTTCAACTGGCATCCTATCCCTTTCGTTAAGAATACTATATTAGTGAAAGCAGGGGCGAAGATTGAAGATATGCATTCAGTTATAGTTTCCCCTTATGCTAAAATAGAAGCTCCAGGATTCTATGAAGACAGGGCTTTTGATGACCTTTGCAAGGTTGTTATTAAGAACTGGACTTTTGTAGGCGAACAGGCGCATATCAGAACCAGGTATTTGAAGGATGGCGTATTAACCGTTGGTCCCGCAGTTATTGGAAGAAACTGCATGCCTGGCGGAGCCTGCGATATAGGTCCTGGTGTTGTTATGGAAGACGGCTCCACCGTAGGTGCTGAGCGCTTCCATGGAGTTGTTGAAGCTTACACTTCATACGCGCCGCATTACATGCATAGTGAAGGAGTTATCCCTGAGCCTTTGCTTGAGGAGCGCATAAAACTTGCCAAAGTCATAATTGATACGAGTCATAGGCTGTTAAACACTGACTATGAAGGCAGGGAAGTTTTCCTATCATGGAGGACGGGCAGCAATAATATTTACGTGTCGCCTAATTTTCCACTCAAGGAGAACTCGTTAGAGTACTCGGATTATAACGTGCGTAAAGCAGTCACAGGTAATAATCCAATCATCGGAGTTGTCTTTACAGGATTAAGCGAGGGGATTAGCAAAATATTCACCCCTAATAATATGGCAAGACTGTTATTTAACAGGGTGACTACTCAGCTTGCAAACAAAGTCAGGGGTGAAGGTGCACTTAAGAAAATGCTTGACAATTTGACTGGCATGCATGTTGGGGAAAACAGCGATGCAGGTCTTGACACATTCATAGACTATTTGCATCCGGAGCTTTGCTACGTCGGCAACAATGTCAAGATTCATCCTTATTCAGGAATGCCTGTCCACGCTTACAGGACTATCAAAGTTGGCAGCGTAATCCAGCATGTATTATCACTTGGAATACTTCACATCAGCGACGACTGCGAGTTCGGAAGGACATTGTTCTATCCGGGAACGTACATCGCGAAAGGCAAAAAGTTCGGCAAGAACTTCACATTGCACGGAGTATTTTCGTAAAAATACTCAAAATTTAAAAAATCCGGCTTAGTTTATTTAATTTTAAAATGGCTGAAGAATTTCTGGACTTAGTTGACGAGAATGACAATGTAATAGGCGTTGATTCAAGGGCTAATATTTACAGGGAAGGAAAAGGCAATAATATCAGGGTCATAAATATTTTATTATTCAACTCTAAGGAGAATTACTTGTGCCAAAAAGGTCGATGAACAGGAGTTTATTCCCAGGCAGGTATGATTTCTCATGCGGCGAGCACGTAATATCAGGGGAGGATTATTACTCTGCAGCGCTTCGCGGCGTAAAGGAAGAATTGGGGCTGGAAGATATTCATTTAGTCGAGGTTGGCAAGATAGGCTGCAAAGAAGGGGCAAGCTCCTTCATGAAGGTTTACAAAGCAGTCTATGACGGGAAAATAAAATGCTATGATAAGGATGGGATTTCTGAAATAAAATATTATTCGCTTGATAAAATTTTTGATATGATGAAGAAGGATATTAATACGTTCAAGCCAGACTTTAAAGTAGTGTTAAACTGGTATTTGAATAAATAGAAAAATTTATTGTTTTATTACTTCTGTTTCAAAGCCTTCTTCCTTGCCGAATTTCTCTATGACTTTGACCACTTCTTTCAGGTCTTTCTCTTCCATATTGACCATGAATGATAATTCAGTGGCTAAGCCGCCGTTGGCCAAAGTATTGTGCTCTTCGAAGACTTGAAGTATTTTCTTTTCAAGCTTTTTCAATTTAGGACTAGCTTCCTCTTTTGATAAAACAATTAATGCTTCAACCATAATATAATAAAAAGTGTTATTGTTTATTTTTAAGCTTTATGTACTTTTTCTCCTTCTTGCCTTCTCCCACAGTATATACTTCTACTTTGAATTTTTTATTCTTGGCCTTTAATATGAAGTAGTCAAACTCTTCAGGGTTCTTCGGATAAAACTGCACTATAGCAGTGCTTCCTTTTTTTAAAACCCTGCTTAGTTCCGAAAGTGCTGTTTCGTATTCCTCAGGCTTTAGCCACTGCACGGTGCTGATTGATACTGCGCCGTCAAATGATTCATCTTTGAAAGGGAGGTTTCGAATGTCGCACTCTGCCAACTTTTTTATCTTCTTGTTCTTTGCAAGAATTATCATATTTCTGCTGATGTCGCATCCTACAGCGTCAAATCCTTTATCCAGTAATACTCTGGTTGAGAATCCTGTGCCGCACCCTAAGTCCAGTATTAAAGAGTCTTTTTTGAAATTGGCAATCTCGAGAGCGTCAAGAGTCATCCCTGTTTGTATTCGAAGAAATGCTCCGCTCTTGTCGTAAAGTTCAGATTGGTTTTTAGAATAATAAAAAAGAGGGTTTGTTCCAAGAATGTCGCTCATTCTTCTCTTTTCTTGCTCCACTTCATATTGTTCTGGTTTCTGCCTAAGTTAAGCATGTTTCTTTCGCACTTTTTTGAGCAGAATTCTAAGACTTTTCCGTCTTTTCTTACGAACATTAATCCCTTGCCTTTCTCTACTAATTTGCTGCAGAAAATGCATTTCATTTGCGTTTTCCTCCGCTGCTAAGTGGGCTTGCTTCCATCTCAGTCTCTAAGAGCATTAGTATGTCGTCAATCCTGACAGGTCCTTTTACGTTTCTTCTAATAATCTTATCTTTATCCCTGCCTGTTAATATCTTGACCCTTACTTGTGTTGCGTCTCCCCTAACTCCTGTTCTTCCTATTAGTTCAACTACTTTTCCCTGGTAGCGTTACTCATTAAGGTTGACTTTCTCTACTTTAACGTTCTTCTTAATACCTTCTTCAGGATTCTCGTCCTTTGCCTTATTTTTTCCTTTACTGCCACCCATATTTTCACTTCTTCTTGTAAGTAGCTATTTTTTCTTTAACTTCTATAAGTGCATTCTTTCCTTCGCCTGCATCTAGAATTACTGCGCTAGCTGTTGGCACTGTAACGCCTACTGCTTCGCCGACGTATTTCTTATTTTTAACGAAAATGTATGATATTCCTTTTTCATCACAAAGTGCAGGTAAATGCATTACTATCTCCGGAGGTTCGACATCTTTAGCTATAATTACTAATTTTGCTATACCTCTTTCTATTGCTTTTGTTACCTCATTAGTTCCTTTTTTTACTTTTCCACTATTTTTTGCAACAGCAAATACTTCTAGCACTTTCTGCTGTATATCATCTGGTACTTCAAATGTTACATATGAAACCATCAAACATCACTCTCCCTTTTTATTGAATAAATAGTACTACAACGCCTTTAAAAACTTTATGAAAACTAATTATCCAGCTTGAATAACTACTTTAAAGGAGTAATTAATATTTTTAATAAGGATTATTTAGTTCTAATGCAGGGTTGAGTTTTAAAAAATGGGTTTGTCATTAGAAAAACTGGTTTATTTGCACGAAAAGGTCAATGAGTCACTGCTTAATAAAAAACCAGTTCTGGAGAGTTCTAATTTAAAAGGCAAAAAACTGATTTTATTAGGCTATACTGATTATCTTCCTTTTGATACTATAGAAAGACTTTCAAATTATGGAATCGGAAAGAATAATATATACCTTGTAGAAGTTCCTCAGGAAGCTTTTGACAGCTTTTCTAAATTTAATTCTTATTCACAGGCGGATTTTCTTAGCGAATCACTTAAAAAAAGTACAGGTACTCCGGAATCACCATGCTTAAACATTGCAAAACTGCTTTTTTTTGAACCTTATTTTATGGTTCCTGTCGCGGATGACTCATTTAAGAATGAGGTACGTGACAGCGTAATAGACAGGTATGTACTGTCATGGATTGATGTGATTGGAAAAAACTTGGACCCCACCCTGTTTAATGACATAGTTTTCTTTGGAGGAAAACTTCATGTAAACTATTTGGAACTTAAAGCAAAACTTGGCAGGTTTAACAATCTAAACTACAAAATTAAGATATTCTAATAACTTATTGAAATTCAGGTTCTTCATCTATTTGATATTTTTCTTCAACAGTGCTGTTGTAACTTTTTATGAGTTCGTTTTTTATTGCTTTAGGATTGGATGCGAATACTAATTGTTTATTGTTAACTGATAAATCAAACATTTGCTTTGATGCGTTTATTACATCAATATCAGTCAATAATCCGAATGTTTTGTCCCCGCCGTAAAAATTTTCATTTGATAGCCTCAATGCTTCTTTTTTGATGGCTAAGTACATATCTTCGAAAAAAACGTATTTTTTTTGTATAATATCCCTTTTAATCTTAAGAAATTCTGAAACTTTAATATCTGGATTTTTATCTAATATAGTTAACACATTATTTGCCATTTTTTTTGTAATACTTGTATATATGTCTCTTTCGCTGAAATTTAAACGGGAGACATCGGAGCATAATGAATCTACAAACTCGTTTACTTTGGAATTTACTTCATGTTTGTGCGCTTCTTCTAACTCTTCTTTTATATATTCCCTGATTAACTTTAATGTGTTCTTTTCATTTTCCTTGTAATTGAATTGTGAAGCGATTATTTTATTGGCGATGTAGTAACTGCAGTTTTTTAATTTGTTAATCTCATCGTTAGTATAGTTTTGTTCGCCTCTTGATGTTGCAACTAGATAAGTTATATTTGCTAACAACTCAAAGTCTTTATTACTTTCAGCAGCCAGCTCTTTCAATGGCGTGAGTATACTATCTAATGAAACCATGCCCAATCTAGAAATGAATCCCTTTATAAGTATTTCTAATTTGTTGTCACTTTGTGGTGGTTGCATTACTCATCGTCTGTTATTAAAGGCATTTCCTGAACCACGTTTAAGGCTTTTTTGAGCATTTCAGAGCTAACTACATTATATTTATTTTTGCATTTTTTAATTAAATCAGTATTAATATAAGGATATATAAAACTCAGTTTTGAAGAAATAGTGTCATTATTCACGCTAAGAACCCTTAACAAATAAGTGTATTCTTTATTGAAACTAAGCAGCCTCAATTTGTACTCATTATCCCTTTTATGATAGCAGAAACTAACATTAGTAAAGACATCTTTCATTAAATTCTTGTTCTTAATCGATGAGTTAATCTTTCTTTCAAGGGAGTTAACGCTGGAATCTAACTTTTCTATTATTTTTATAATATTATCCTCAACTGTAAATATGGCAACATTTAAATCAGTATTTAATAAGCCCAAACTTACATAACCCTCGCTTTTAACTAAGGGTTTTATTAGCAAAGCTGCATCATTGGCGCTTCCGTGTTCAAGAATTTCATACAAGTTCATTAAAAATCAAAAAAAATTAATGTTCTATCTCTTTTAAGGTTTAGTCTTAATCACTTAGTGGTAACCTTCATTTTTTTGTAACTACTCTTTAGTAAAACTATCTTTTTTAAATAAGAACTCTTGGACTAACAATTATGGGTTTAGAGTCTGCTTTAAAAATTGAAATAATCGGATTCAACACGATGGCAGTTAAAGTGCCTGCTTTTTTTTATGATATCAAAGGAAGATTCACAGCGTTTTACGATATTCCTTTTGCAAAAAACAGTAATCCAAACATTGACTGCAGCAACATACCTTTTGGGGTTTATTCATGCTTAAACACAAAATTGAGTTATAACCTTCCGAAGGAAGAATTCTGCGAGAAAATAAATAACATAATTGAGAAAAATACAGGCTTGAAGATAAATGATATTGTACTCGAATCAGTGTACGTGTTGAAGGATAATTTCACAATATGCGTGCCAATAGGCTGCATAAATGAAACCCGTTTCGAAAGAAGTTTAGCTGTTACGAAAAACATAATAGACTCACTTGGGAGACGCAAGTTTATAACTGATTTAAAAATATTCCTAGCCGAGCCTCAGATGGGATTCGTAGAACACTTTTTGAAGATTAAATACAGCCATGCGGGTATTTCCATTGTTAATAAGTCGCAGTTTGAGACCAAACAACACATAATTGATAAGGATATCAGCAGTGCAGCAGACTTTGGTATATTATGATTACAGCGGCTTTTGTAAAACTTCATGTACAGCTTCGTCAATAATGCTTGTTCTGTTCAAGCTTACTCCTTCAAACATGCTACTTCCCACCTTATCAAGATAAACAACTATTGAAATTTTAACCGTGTCATTCAATTCTTGTTCACTGATTTTTCCAAGTTTGTTTATCGCGTTTCTTATATCAATTTTTAATTTATCAAAACTGACTTTAACGCTATTTTTTTTATTGTCTAGTAATTCCTTAGTGTTTAGTAAATTTTTAACCTTGCTTATAAATCCGATTTCCTCGCCAAATACTAGCATTAAGTCTCTCTTAGGCAGGTTAATTATAACTTCAACAGATTCATTTTTTAATCTTTTATACTCATTATTTTCTATAAACTCAGAAACTTTTTTATTGTCTATTGATGCTATATTCATTTCAGTTATTATGCCGTGAATTAACGTGTCTAATCTTACACCTATTTGAGTTTCACCTTTGCCTTCAGTGAATAAGGACATAGCATATTGATCTTCTAATAAGCGTATATAACTGTTTAATTCATCTTTTATTACATTAATATTCTCTATTGTTAATATGAACTTTCTTTCTTCATCAGTAATTTTCATGAATACCCTTTTTTCCCTGTCATTTAAGCCTTTAGGTTTTTCCTTTAATCTTTCAAAATCATCCATCTCTTTCTTGACTTCTTTCTTGAGTTCAGCCTTTCTTTTAGGGTCGTGGAAGAATTCATGCTTTTCTTTTAAAAAAATAAATGCGTTAAAAGTTTTTTTATCTTGGTCATTCATAGATAGAAATTCATTCTTTTCTTCATCATTTAAATCATTGAAGAAGTCTCTGTCTTCCTTAGTCATTTTTTCATAATCTTTTTTTGACTGTTCAGATATTCTAAAAGACTTGTCAGCTATATTAGCCAGCACTTCGTCAGGGGTTACCATATAGATTTAAGTTTAAAATTTTATATTTTAACTATTTTGCTTTTTTAGCTATAAAGTTAAGAAGTGCTTTTCCGGCTATGCTAACGTCGCTGTTTGAGCCGTCAATAACTATATCAGGATTCACATTAGGCGCGGTTTTTGCCCTTTCAATGCGCCGTTGAACCTCTGGTTCAGCCTCCCTGCCTCTCTTTGATAATCGCTCTTCAATAAGAGAGATTGGGGCTGTAATTTCAACAGTCACCGAACTAGGCCATTTTGTTTTTGCATCACCTAAGGCGTCTCTGCTGATATTCACAATATAATTCCTGCCTTTCTTCAAGCCTTCAATAACATCTTTACCAATGCCGTACAACTTGTCATAAGACTCCCACCATAAGAAATAATCACTCTTTTTGAAATCCTCCTTCTTGACTGACACGAAATCCTCAGTCTCCACTGAAGAAGGCCTGGTAATAAACCTCTTAACATGAGTAACATTCGGATTCCTATTGCAGGCCCATTCTATAATTGCATCCTTGCCGCTGCCACTGTTGCCGACCACTAAGAATAATAATCCTTTCATATGTCTATTATTACTCCACTCTTTCCGGCATTAACAATTTTAGTCTTTCCTAAATAATCTGTTAACCCGAAAGTTTCGTGAATGTGACCGCAGACTACAAGGTCCGGCTTGTAAGTTTCAATAATCTTTCTTATATCCGCGCTGCCTGCATTAGTCCAGCCTATATTATCAAGCTTGGTGTCCAATGGAGGTTCATGCGTCAGTAAGACTGTTTTTTTGCCTTTCGATTTTTTAAAATTCACCTTTAAACTCTTAAACAAGTCATCATCAGGGCTTCCTATGAATCCGAAACTGGTTCCGCCGGCGCCGAGGACTGCAACGTCGCCGAATAATTTATAGTAAGAATGAATATTATACACGCCTTTCCCGTACTTCTCGCTCAGGAAATCCATATCCATCGGAGTATCATGGTTTCCATGAACCATTAAAACCTCTATTCCCTCTTTCTTAAAGGGTCCGATTAAGCCATTGCCATCGCTGCCCATCTCTAATATGTCGCCGCAAAGCACGACTAAGTCAACCTTGTTCTTTTTAGCCTTCTTAGCTAACTTCTCAGCTGCCTTCTTGTCAGAATGCAGGTCGCTTGCTGCAAGTATCTTCATAAAACAAGTATAATTAGTTTTTTTCTTATTTAAAAAAATTGTTAAAGAAGGTTGTTAGACGCCTGTATTTTTATAAAACAGTTTCTTAGCCAGTTCAGCAGTTATAAAATAGGCTATTAATACGCCGCTCACGAATAACAGGATATTTATAGGCATGTATACGAATTCAAACAAATCCTTCCCAATCACTGTATAAGTTATTACAAACGTGAATATTATGGTTATTATTGATGCTAATAGCAGCCAACTGCTTGGTTTACTCTTAAATAAACTAAGCCTTGTTCTTATTGCGAACGTAATTATTATCTCCGATAATGCGGACTCAATAAACCATGCGGTCCTAAAGAGTTCAACATTCGCATTGAATAAGTACATAAGCCCGAATATTAACACTAAGTCGAAAAAAGTGCTAATTCCACCGAAGTAAACCATAAATTTTGATATAAAACTAATATCCCATTTTTTGGGCTTTTTCAAAAATTCTTCGTCAACGTTATCGGTGACTATGGTAAGGAGAGGTATGTCGCTTACGAAATTATTCAATAATATCTGAGACGGAAGGAGTGGTATGAAGTTAAGGAAGAGTGACGATGCGGCAACTGTGAACATGTTTCCGAAATTTGCACTGATAGTGTTTAATATGTACTTAGTTATATTAGCGAATATTTTCCTTCCTTCTTTTATTCCTTCTGTTAAAACTTCCAGGCTCTTATTTAACAGGATAACATCAGCAGCCTCTTTTGCTATGCCTGTGCCTGAGTCTACGGATATTCCTACATCTGCAGCCCTGAGAGCGGGTGCGTCATTCGCTCCGTCCCCTAAGAATCCGACAATGTGGCCTTCCTTGTTTAATACTTCAACTATCCTGTACTTCTTGTCAGGGTCTATTCTTGCAAAGACATTATACTTGGATACATATTCCTCAAAAACGCCGTCCTTTAATTTGTCCAATTCTTCGCCGGTAATTACAGTATTATCAACTATTTGGAATCCAACCTCTTCGCAGATCTTCCTCGTGACTAATGGGCTGTCTCCTGTTATTATCTTAATTGAGACTCCGAGTTTTTTTAAGCTCATTATGGATTCCTTGGCGCTTTTTTTCGGAGGGTCAATGAATATCAAAAATCCTTCAAAGTTCATCCTGCATTCGTCGCTCTTAGTGATATCTTTTTTTTCAATGATTTTTGAGGCTACGGATATTATTGTAAAACCCTGTGATTCGTAGCTTAACACTCTCTTTTTTATTTCTGCAAGTTTTTCCTTTGTGATAACGGAGTGGTCAAAGTTAGTGCAAACTTCCAGTATCCACTCTGGTGCGCCTTTCGCAATCAAAACATTTTCCTTACCCATCCTGACAAGAACGCTCATCCTTTTTCGTTTGAAGTCGAATTCGTTAGTGTCAAGTTCATCATAATTATCTATTTTCTTCTCAAAATCTTTTGCGAACTTGCTTTCCCATATTGCCTTATCAATATAGTTCCCAAAGAATCCTCCTTTCTTAACCTGTTTTACCTGTTTTACCTGTTTTGATGTATTGCATAATAAACCGTAAAGGAGCACTTTTTCACTCCTTTTTCCTTCGCTGTTTAAGTAATCCACCAGTTCGAAATTATTATTTGTCAAAGTCCCGGTCTTATCACAGCATACTGTGTCAATGTTTCCGAAATCCTCAAGTGATGATAATTTTTTCACAACTACTTTCTTCTTAGCCATGAATATTGCGCCGTTTGACAGCGTGATAGTTATGATTATTGGCAGCGCTTCAGGTATTATACCAACAGCAAGTGCCACTGCAAACAGGAAAGACTCGAATATACCCTTTCCGAGCACTGCATTGGCGATGAATATGAAAACAGTCATTAAGAGTATCACTTTAAGCAGCATGTCGCTGAATGTCCTGATGTTTTTTTGGAATTCATCCTCATGAGCTTTTTGTTTAATCTTCGTGGCCATACTGCCCATGAATGTGTTCTCTCCAGTCTGGATTACTACGCCTCTTCCTTCGCCGCTTGCAACGGAAGTTCCCATGAATGCGACATTCCTCAGGTATTGAGGGAGCGACCTTGTCTCATTGCTGGTCTTTACCTCTTTAAGCACAGGAACTGATTCGCCAGTCAGAACTGATTCATCAGTGACTAATTCATCTACGTGAACAAGCCTTATGTCGGCAGTAACTATATCCCCCAAGTTTAACAGCACTATATCTCCCGGCACTAAATTTTTAGCGTCAACTTCCTCCTCTTCGCCGTCTCGCAAAACCTTCGCCTTTAATGTTATGTACTTTCTTAATTCTTCAACAACTTTTTCCGCCTTATACTCCTGGAAGAATCCCAGGAAGCTGTTAAGTAATACTATTACAATGATAACTATTGCTTCAGTATGCTCCCCTAAGAAATAAGATATCACTGCAGCTATGACTAAAGTGAAAATTAACGGGCTTTTAAACTGGGATACTAATATGTCAGACCAGTTTCTTCTTCCATTTGTCTTAATCTCATTATAACCGTACTTATTTATTCTTGACAGCGCGTCATCACTGTTAAGTCCTTTATCAGAACTTTCCAGCTTCTTTAACACTTCATGTTCAGGCAGAGCCCATAATAATTCCTTAACGCCGCCGCTGTCCATAACCACTAAATTTAATTTTTGGAATCTTTATAATTATTAGGGAACAGACCATTTTTAGGCAAAGTCTCTGACACTGGGTAATAGTTCAAAACCTTTATATAGCAACTTTTCATCTATGTTCTCGCACTTTTTGGAGGTGTATATTAGATGGAAACTAAGAACTTGGAAAAAATTGCAGAAAGGGCAGATGTAGCAGATATTAAACCTATATTGCCTGTTGGTATTTCTTCAATAGAAGACTTCTGCAACAAGTTACAGAAAGAATCAGTAAAGGGTTTTTCAGAACATTATTTCGGGAAACCAAAGCCGACATCCAGGGATTATAACCCAAGAGGCTATAAAGGATGCGTTAAAAAATTCAAGAATCGCAACGAAGGAAGCGATTACGAGTCAAAATTAGCTTAAGAAGGTGATATTTAAATATGAATATGAAAACTATAGAAAATATGCTTGATCCAGAACAGGCACGAATAGTAAACGGACTTAAAGGGCACTTGGGGCTTCATGCAAATGTAACAACCAGGGATATATACACTGCTGGAGTAAAAAGAACAGGCGCCAGAGCGCTTAAATTATTCGATACTGTGGCTGAACTTGCAGGATATAAAAGAGTAGACCAAGATTCAGAATACGAATTCTAAAAACATTTTTTTTAAGTACTTCCTTTTTGAAGTACCTCTTTTTTGTCACCACTTAAAAGTAACATTTATAAAGGGGTTTTTTTCTAATAACTTGCAAGGTGATAAATTAGATGAAAAATATATTAGAGCATATTGTTGAATCTGTAGAACTGTTGCCAAAAGAATCAATAGAATCTACAATAGTACCCGGCGGCTTTGGACAAGACGCTGTTGAAGCTTACTTACAAAAATTAGATTCAAAAAACGGCAATGACATAAAAGATAAGCAACCATTACCAGAATCAGCATATAAATTTTAAAAAACTTTTTTTAAATTTTAATTATTTATTTTTTATTCTATTTTAACCCTTTGGCCGTCCTGCAATAAGTGGACTGTCTCTCCTAACTTGTAGCCTTCGCCTGTTGCTAATTCGACGGCGCTGGCTAGTTTAGGAAGCGTGCCATGAGTTGGGATGTAATGTTTGGCCTTAACCATTCTAAGAAGGTCTAACTGGTCCTCGCGGCTTGCGTGTCCGCTGACATGGATGTCGACGAATAAGTGAACGCCGGCATCCCTTATCATCTTCTCCACTGTCTGCCTGTTAGCCTGGCAGACAGGAACAGGTATTGCCTCGCTGCAGAATACTACGACATCATTCTTTTCAAGCTTTAATCCTAATTCGTTTCGGGCCATCCTTGTAAGCATAGCATCAGTCTCGCCCTGGTTGCCAGTCATTATAAGCACGAATTTTTCACGGCCCTGTTTTTCAATCATCTTAAAAGCAGCCTCTATCTCGTCGCCGAATGACAGGATAGGAACATCCTTGAAGGATATTAGTTTGGCCCTCGTGCTTGCATCCAGGTAATTCTTCATGCTGCGGCCGAAGATTATAGGTATTCGACCCATCTTTTTTGCAATCTTAATCATATTGCTGATCCTGACACAATGACTTGCGAAAGTTGTAAGCACTATAAGTTTATGCTCGTGCTTAAGATTTAATAATAAGTCCTTCAGCATCTCAGCCTGCAAACCCTCGCTGAACGTCCTGCCAAAATGGTCGATACGGGTGGAATCGCTTATTAATGCAGTAACGCCGGTGCTTCCTAATTTTTTCAATCTTGCATAATCAGTCTTCTGGCCGTAAGTTGGATTATCGTCAAATTTCCAGTCATTGGCGTAGAGGACTGTACCTTCAGGCGTGTGAAGTGCTGCAATTATAGTCTGAAGAGTGGAATGCGTTGCGTAAATGAATTCAACACTTATGTCACTGCTAATCTTGAAAGTGTTTCCCGGGCTCATCTTTACAAGCTTATTGTCAAGGTGGCCTCGTTGGTCCCTCTCCTGATTCCTTAAAACTTCAATAGTGTAAGGTGTTCCTATAATGGGTGCAGTGTTGTAATGGTGGGCTATTTTAGTAATTCCTCCCAAGTGGTCGAGGTGTGCGTGAGTGCAGACTATGGCCTTAACGTATTTTCCCCATTCTTTGCGCATGGCGGTATCATCAGGCAATGCTCCTATATGCAATAACTTATTAGGGTGCAGGCTCCAAGCATCACCTTCGTAACTTATTAATTTATCAACAAAGACGCCGATATCAAATATTACTACTTCATTATTATAACGCACAGCGGTCATGTTCTTGCCAATATCTGTATAACCGCCAATTGCCCAAACTTCAATCATCTAACTTTCAATTCCATCTCTTTTATACTTAAATTAATACTCTCTTATTATTAGTTTAAAAACGTTTTCAAAACAAGTTTAGTTTTCAATATTTGTGTAAACTTCTTCAAATACCTTAACTCTTTCAGCGCTTGACAAGTTTAACAGCATATCAAGCAGTTTATTGTCAAGGAAAGGGTACCTTACTGAAACGTTGAATTTCTTCGAGATTGTGTAATAATAATCCAGTGTTTTGTAAGCATCTAAAAGGGACTCGTAATCCATCATGAATCCGAAGGGTGAAATTATGACTTCATAAAAGTCCTCCTTCGCCTTCTCGCAGCAGTGATAGAAAGGAAGCAGATGGTTTAAGGTATTATTATCAGAGGATGGAAACAGCATCTTTAATTCGTTAATTTTCTCCTTGCCATTGTCAGGATTGACTATTTTAAAATCGCAGTTTAAGTCGCGGGCAACTTGTGTGATAAAATTTGAACTCTTACCCGAATCGGAAAATATTACGAATTTAGGGATATTATAAACCCTGCTTGATATTGCGCGAAAAAGTTCCCCTGCAACCACTTCAACGCTGTCTTCAAAGGATTCGAAAAAGTCCTTGACAGGGTTGAAAAAGACGCGGCTATACAGTTTAACAATTCCCTCCTTCATGTCAAGTTCTAATAAAGTTCCAGGTTTTAATTCCAGGCTCGTATTTGACGATTCGTCACAGGCTTTGAAGAATTCATCATTATCCTCATAATAGACAGGGTGTGTCCCTAAGAAATCACGCATTATTAATAATTTTTCATCCTTGTTTGCGTAGATAAAGCTGTAATCAGCATTGTATGATGCGAGTATCTGGACTCCTTTCTCCTCAAGTAATCTGAAGAAGACTTCACCGTCTGTTTTGGAATCATTAGTTATGTTATGCTGATTCATCAGTTCAAAATAATTGTACAATACCCCATTGTAAAGGAAAGACTCATTGTTAATGTTAAAATCAGGTTTAAATTCTAATTTTTTGCTCTTCTTGCTGAAAAAAGCTTTGAAAACGGCCATATTATTGAATTAATTTTGTTTTGCGTAATATATAAAAACTATGAAAAAATTAGAATTTGGTTAATGATTAAAAAAATCAATCATGATAAGATACACCCGAAGAAACACGAGATTCATAATAACACCACTAATATTAAGATGAGCAAGGATTTGAGGAATTTAGTTCTTATTAACTCGTTCTATAACTTTTTTTACGGGCTTGCAGAGCCTTTCATTACCATATTTTTCAATAAGTTCGGAGACCTTTCAGAAGTTGGAATCAGCATAGCAATATTATACATAGTTCAGGGAGTCATATCCTACTTCGTCAGCAACTACATTAATGTATTAGGCCCAAAGAGGGTTGTATTAATATCGCAGATTTTTGAAAGCGTCAGGGTTTTTGGATTCATATTCGCGCAAAACGTTTACTGGGTTTATGGACTCCAAATACTTGGAGGCATAATCCAGGGATTTAACACTCCTGCATATATGAGCGTGTACGTTAATGTATGCAGGGACGAGTCTGACAAGAGCGTGGGAATACATTCAAGTATTCCAACAATAGCTTACGGAGTTAGCGCTTTAATTGCAGGATTCATGATAGACATGTTCGGTTATGTTCCAATCTTCATATTATGGGGTTTGCAGGAGTTATTCTACGGATTATACATCTATTTTAAAGTCTAACTTATCCCCTTTTTTGACCAAGCCTTTCTTTGATGCAGGCAGTTCTAAAACTAAGCTTTGCCCGTTAACTGCGCTAAAAAACTTCCAGGGTTTGCATAACTCCGCTTTTAACACGTTATAATCTTTGTCAAGCCAGATTGCAGCAAAGTCTTGGTATACAAAGAATGAGTCGAGCGTTGAGTCAAACAGCATATGTATTAAGTAAGCGTCAAAATCCCCGAAATCTTTCTTAAAACGGAGCCCTACTGCACTCATTAAGCCTTTGCAGTCACAGATTTTCTTTGCTATTATCTTCTTGCCTTTCTTTATGATTAACATAAAATATTAAAAGATTCGGTCTTTTTTTAACTCTTTATGTTCGAAGTTTACAAAGAGAATGCGATGAAGGATTACGCTCTTGCAAAGAAGAAAGTACTCGTTGACCTTGACATCCTGAAAGAGCTTGACAAGTTCAACAAATTAACGGATTATTATACAACAAGCAGCTGCAGCGGCAGAATATTATTATTACGTGTTAATGAGAAAGGAGAGAAGATGCCTGAAGCGTTCTATTACAAGACGCACGATAAGACAACAACTAAGGAGATACTAAAATTAGTTGACAATTATGATGAAAAGTACGATTTATGGTTTAAGGTTGAACCTTTCATACTTCACATAGGATGCCGCGACATTGAAGGGGCAAGGACTCTGCTTCAGTTTTGCAAGGACTTGGGTATTAAAAGGGCAGGGATAAACGCTTTCTCCAAGAGGATAATTGTTGAAGTCATAGGAACCCAGTACTTGGACACGCCTATAGTTAAAGCTGGAGAAAAACTAGTATCTGATGATTATATAAGTATTCTTGTTAAGACTGCGAACGTTAAGCTTGCGAAGAATAAAGGCATACTTCATGATTTTTTCAGAAAGTCAAAAGCTTTAAACCGTTAATTACGAACTGCACTCCGACTGCGAGCATGAATAATCCCGTAACCCTTGTTGCTATGTATTGTAATTTCTTATTCTCCTCGGTCACTTTAAGGAAGAATGTTGAAAACACCATTAGTATATAATTTAGTATTATTGCCAGAGTGCTTATCAACAATGAGTAAAGAATTGTTGAATAACTGCTGATTATCGTGATTGCCGTAATGCTTGCAGGTCCGACTATTAACGGTGTTCCTATGCTTAAATACATAACTTCCACGTTTTTCTTGACATTGAATATTTCATCCTTGAAAAGGTAGGATACTCCGAAGATGCCAAGGCTTAATCCGCATGCTATGTTTAACGCTGAATTGCTTATTCCAAGGAATTGTTTGAATATTAAAGGTCCAAAGATTGCAAAGAAAGTGATTAGTGCCAATGCTATCAGGTTGCTGTAGTTGATAATCTCCCTAACTTTGTCTTTAGTGAACTCTTTAGTGATTGTTGCACTGACTAACATCTTGCTGAAAGGGTTAACAACTATAATCATCGTAATTAGGTCATTTAAGAAAGACATATTCCTAATAATTGAGTGGTGGAATTATTTTAAAACTTGCTTTTTTTTATTTCTCTTCAGAAAATTGAATTGCGCAGTAGTCCACGAAGTTCACGTAGTCTCCTGTTACGTCGCCGCTCGTGTACTGTTTTAACAATTTGCCTTTTAACTTTTTGGCCTTCATGTTCTTTAGTACCTGCATGAGAACTCCTATAGCGTTTAATCCGCATATCGTCAGGTTCTCCTTGTCAGTGTATGAGAATAAGGCGTCAACGTGTAATTCCTGGATTTCCTTAACGGCTTTCCAGTCCAATACTTTAATATCCTTGTTTAACTCTTCACCTTTCTCGTCGGATAGTGTGAATCCGTAGCTTGGGCCGACGTGCGAGAAGTCTGATGAAGCTATGAATAATACGTTCTTGCCGCTCTTCTCCCATGCTTTGAAGATGGCATCTCCTAATTCCTTAATTGTTTTAATATCATTAGTGCTGGCGTTTATGCATATTGGCACAATCTTCGGGCACGAATCTCCGAATACGTATTTTAGAAAAGGAACCTGCACTTCAATACTGTGCTCTAACGAGTGGCTGAGCTCGTCCTCTATGAAATCCTTATCCTCAGCTTCTATTAATTTATTAAATTCTGAATCAACTTCAACTTCGCCTATAGGTGTTGCCCAGACTCCCTCCGGAAATAATGCGGCGCCAATCCCTATACTGTTATGATTAGGTCCTATTATTACAACCACGTCAGGTGTTTTATTTTCACCTACTAATCTGTAAGCGTGGGCTGCGCATGGACCGCTCATGTCATAACCTGCATGAGGGCATATGAAAGCCATGAATTCGTCCGTCTTCTTCACCAAAGGTTCGTTCTTCGGCCCGAATTCATTGTTTAAAAAACAGTTTTTAATCTGGTTGTCAAGTTCCTTAGCTGAGCTTTTATAGAATGTACCGCTTACTCTTTCAAGTCTATAAGTCTTCATCTGTGAAATCTTCCAACTTGTAAGTATAATCTTCATCCTTCTTGATTAATCCGCGGTTTTTCAAATATTCGCGGCCAAGTATCCAGAATACAAGCGGCAGACTCTTCTTGCTTTTATTATTACACGGAATAGCATAATCAACATTTTCTAAAGAGTTACTTGAGCCAACTAGGGCAACAATTGGAATATTACAAAGCCTGGCATCTTTTATTACCTGTCTGTCAGGCCAAGGGTCGCATACTACTATGAGTTTAGGTTCGAAGAATCCTTCATATGCAGGATTAGTTAATATGCCAGGAAGATATCTTCCTGTTATTCTTTTCATGCCTGTTATTGATGCAGCTTTCTTGACAGCTTTATAACCAGTCTCTCTTCTGCATACTATTAATATATCCTGAGGCGCGTACTGGGCTAAGAATTTGCCTGCAATCTTTAATCTCTCATCTATTTTTTGAACATCAAGTATTTTGATTCCCTGCTGTTTAGTCTTGTAAATGAACGCTTCAACACTTTTATCCTTGTATTTTGTTCCAATATGTATTGCTGATTTCAAGTACCAGTCAAGTGGAACTAGAAGGTTTGCACCTTCTTCTTTTTCTTTTTTTGCTGTCATGTTTTTTAATCCCTTTTAATTGTTATCGGCAAGACGCCTTCTTCCATCTCTTTTTTAGCTATGGAGATAACGTCAAACATATCTTTTGGCCTTTTTATAAGTATTGGTGCGTCCATACTGAGTTGCAGCGCCCTAGCGCTGAGTATCCTTGCTTTTTCGAATTTATTGTACGATTCCATGTTCTAAATCACTTTAAATTTTTAATTATTTCACTAATTTTGTCTCTTATTTTAAAGCTTTCCTCAACGCATTGCTCAATTTCTTTGACATTAAAGCCGCCTTTCCCGCCTTTCTGCATTGCGTTTATTTCGCCTTCACTGCAGGTTATAGTAAGCCTGGCGTCGCTAATTTGTTCTTCATCAGAGTCCGGGTCTATAAGGAGGGTGTCATCTATTTTTACAAACGTTGTTGGTATTGGAACCTTTATGAAAGGTATTTTTCCATTGCTCCACTCGCCTAATACTACCTGGTTCTTAGCATCCAATTTTGGCATTTTTGCATTCTTTAATGCTGAAATTGCCGCTAAGCCGCAGGCGTCGATTAAGTTGCCGTCATTGTTTAATATATATACGTCAACGAATACGTTCCAGACTTTCTCTCCTGGAATTATGCATAACTTGTCTATATCTATCGCTCCGCTCTCCCTTATTCCCCTGTCGACAACCCTTGATAATTCTATAGCATCCTCTGTTGGAGGTCCTGGTTCGAACTTCACATCTGATATGGCGCTTAATTCAACATTGCATACCAAGTTTCCGGAATTAGGAGTGTCAGGGTAAGGTGTTCCCACACTCATCTTCACACCTGCTATTACCTGCGTGTCGCCTATCCTTAACAATGCGCTTCCTTCTGCGTTCTTGCTGACATCAGTCTCTACGCTTATTGGCCTGTAATCGTTCATTCTTCTGTCCCTGTTTCTTAACTTCTTGTCAGCCAGTGCAAGTATGTATTCTCTTAATTCTTTCTTCATTTCTTGTCATCCCCGATTTTTTTGGCTGCAACTTTTGCTTCTTTTAACAATTTGCTCGTAATCTCCCCTTCATCAGCGTACTTTTTCAGGACGTCCTCGTTTATGAGTTCTCCTTTCCCGTCTTTTTTAACGACTGCTAATTCCAGGTTTATAGTTGCAGCTTTCTCAGTCTGCAGTTCTACAGGCGTGTTTATTATGTATACTTCACCTTTCAGTTTATTATCCTCAGAGTAGAACGAATGCTTCGTGTACCATGCGTCTTTTTTAAGCTCTGTCAGCGCATAATCGCCTCTGTCAAAGATAATGTCTAATCCGTTATACTTTGAGCCGCTTTTCATGAAGCGCTTCAGCACTATCTTGTTCTCATCTCTTTTTTCAATCCTTCCTTTTAAGAAATTTGTAGTGCCATCAAGCCTGTACTCTGCAGCAAGGTATAAGTCTCCTTCCTTCGGAGCTTTTGATAAGACAAAACTCTCTATTTCCTTGTTTAATTTCTTCTCATTGAATCCTGCCTTTATCAAATTCTCGCTGAAGTCCACGACGTTGTGGAAATTATCTGTCTTGTAAGTGTGGTGGTTTTCAACTGTTGGCTTAACTTCACGTCTTAATGCATCAAGAGTTTCTTTTGCAGTCTTGTCAAACCGCATATATACAGTTATTAATCCTTTTCTTATCAGTTTAGGGCCTTCTTCTTTTTCGAATTTCTCTTTTATCTTGTCGTAATCCTTGTATAAGTCGTCGATTTCTTTTTTCAATTCGTCATCTTTCTTGTCCTGCGCGCTGCTCTTCCATAATATGCCCCATCCTTCCTTGCATTTCTCGTCAGTTATCTTGTTCAGTCTCACTGACTCTTCCCTATCTCGGATGTTGCTGCTTAATTTCGTGAATCCTTTCTGGATTAGTACAGTATCAGGTCCGAAGATGTGTATCTTCGTGCTTAATGTGTAGCATTCAGGGTCTTCCTCTTTTAACTGCACTAGGATTTTCTCCCCTTCCTTCACATAGCCCCAGTAATCTTTGAGCGGAAGGAGTCCTATCTTTTTCAGTCCCAAGTCTACGTGAATATTCTTAGTGTTAGGGTCCAGTTTTATTATCTTACCAAGGTATATGTGGCCGGATTCTTCTTTTTTTACGGCTACGTGCTCCACATCATCCATTATTACCTTAGTTACTTTCTCGCTCTCTTCGCCTTTTATTACTATTCCATTCTTGTCAGCTAAGTCATGTATAATAGTATCATAGTCCTCGTCGAATTTGGCTTTCTTGAAAGAATCTTTTACATTCTCGCTTGGACTGCTTACTTTTATTTTATTTTTCAGTAGTAGCTGTGTTAATGCACTACTATAAATTCCTCTGATTTTTACACTCATTTTTCAATCACTTCGTATTTTTTCTTTATAGCTTGTTTCATCATTTCATGTATTTTTTTGCATGCTTTAGTGCCTGCGTTTATCGCCTGCATTAATTCATTCTTTGTTACCTTACCATCTAATTGTAACAGTGTTATCTCATCAAGTGCAGGTATGTATGCTATTGGGATATCCGTCGCTCCTCCGCCTTCATGGTAGTCCTCTTCGTGTTTTGTGATGTCAACGCATATCTTATCATCTATTTTTCCAACTGCAACAGCCGGCACTAATCCTCTCATCATTATCCCAGCATCTGCAAGCGCTAATGATGATGCTATTACTGCTGCGCATCTTGAACCTGCGTCTGCCTGCGGGATTTCTATGAATAATTGTATCATACTTTTTGGGTATTCTTCTACAAATATTGCTTTCTCAACAGCATTTTTTATGACAAGCCCTAATTCTATGCTTCTCCTGCTTGGTCCGGGTCTTGCCCTGTCTGTTACGCTGAAGCTCATCAGGTCATAATAGCATTTTATTATTAATTTTTCAGTGTCTTCCATGTGTTTAGGCCTAACTTTCTGCGGTCCGAAAACCCCTGCTATTGCGACTGTGTCCCCAACTTGGACTCTTGCGCTCCCGTCAGCATTGTCAAGAACTCCGATATCCATAGATATTGGCCTTAATTCGTCAAATCCTCTCTTGTCGAATCTTTTTTCGTAACCGTGAGTTTGTTTCTTGACAGCCACTTTCTTGTTTTCCTTCTTTGGTTCTTTTTTAACTGTTTTTTTAATTTGTGCTTTTTTCTTTGTAACCATCTTTTATTCACCTTTGTTTAGCATTTTTTCAATCTTTTCTGTAAGTCCGCTAGTGTGACTTTCGTTTGAAATTTTTTCAATGATATTTTTCGCCTTTAACGTATCTACAGGTTCTCCTTTTATCCATACTATCCCGTTTTGCCCGATTATTATCTGGGTCTTTGTCTTGTCTTTTATCATTGATATCATGCTGCCTTTTGTTCCGATAAGTCTTGGTATTTTGGAACTGTTTATTTTCATTATTATTCCGCCGTTTAGTTTCTTGGTTTCCTGCTCCTTCATTGTTAACGTGACTATCTTGCTTTTGGTCAGCCCTATTATTTTTGCAAATATGACATCGCCGTATGTGTAATAATATGTCATATCATTCTTTTCAAGGTCTATGAATTCCCTGCTTGCTTCCCTAACTGGGAGTGAAGCGTCATAAGGGCAGTTTACGTCTATGAACCATGAAGAGAAATTCATATCCGTAACCGTTCCGATAACGTAGTCTCCTCTTCTTGGCATATAAACGCTCTTGAATCCATTGACTTGTATTGCGTTATTTTTTAAATTCACGAGTCCAACAATGCTCGAGATAATTTGTTCACCATTCCGGTAAGTCCCTTCGCTTGGTATTAAGTCCATACCTTCAGCTAGTACTTCTCCGGGTGTTACATGTTCCCTTTCTTTAACTATTATTTTGCTCAAAAATTTTCACCTCTGTGTTATATTTACTTCTCCGTGAGTAGCTTCATTCAAAGCTTTGATCACTTCTTCTTTTAATCCGCCGGGTATTTTTATTATGAAATGCCATGAGCCGTCGCTCATCCAGTCACTTTTTATCATTTTTCCAAACCTGGCTACTGCGTTATGCGCTTTGCCTCCGTACTTCGGTCCGGTGTAACCTTCTATTGTTGCCTCTTCAAACCTTATTGGCAGTACGGGTCTTAAAGCATCAAGTACTGTTTCTATCTGCTCCTCTGCGCTTTTGAACGGGTCAAAGTTAATTTTTATCTGTTCAAGCGCTAATTCTATCCTCGTACCAGGTATAGGGAGATTAGTTCTCGGGTCTATACCTTGTCGTGAGATTATGCTTATTATTTCTTTCTTCTTCTGTTCCTGCAGTTCTCTTTTATACTCGGTCGTGAACTGCATGTTTCCTTCTTTTATTATCTGGCCGGAGATTTGGTCTTCATTGTCCGTTCCGAAAACTTCCTTTAAATTCCCAGACCTCTCGCCTGTTTTTACATCCTTGAAAATTCCCTCAATTTCTAATGCTTCTTTCACATCATTTATTTGCCCTTTTTTGAAAGCTATGGCTTTGTCAGGTATTATTAATACTTCAAACGTCTGCCCGTTGCGTTTTAGTGACGCGATGTGATGCTGTTTCTTTTTCTGCTCGTATACGATTCTCAAAAGATGAACACCTTAAAAAATATTAGACATTCTTATTCCTTGCTGTCTTTTCCTTTGAAATCCTTCATATTGATAGGTTTGAATGTCTTGTCGCTTTTTTCAATTATTACGCCTTCAAGTCTGTCTATCTTGAAGTTGCTGTTCAATGCGTTTTTTAGTGCTTCAACTGCCAATGATATGGCTTCGTTTTTTGTGAGCCCGTCTTTGTAATTCTTGTTGAAATATTCTATTATTTTTTTGCTGTTCTCTCCTATAGCTCCTGCTTTAAATTCGAAGTATACCCCGCTCACTTCAGTTATGAAGAGGTGGGGCTTGTCGTCGTATCCGGCTATCAGGAAGCTTACTCCGTATGGTCTCATTCCGCCGTACTGCGTGAATGCCTGCATCTGGTTGCATATATCCTTCACAACGCTTTTTATATCAACATCCTCGTCATACGTTGTTCTGTGATTTTGCGCAGCCACTTGTGCATGCTCGACTAGTATCCTGCCGTCACTGACTAATCCGCTCATTGCTGCAGAAATATGTCTGTCTATAGGCATTATTTTTTCAACACTGTTTGGTATCACTAATTTTTCAAATAAGACTTTATCAGCGATTAATACTACTCCTTCTTTGAATGTTACACCTACTGCTGGAGTTCCTTTGTTTACTGTTTCCTTTGCATACTCTACCTGTAATAATCTTCCATCAGGGGAGAACATTGTAATTGCTCTATCATAACCCATTACATCATTGGGAAAACCGTTTACCATCTTTTTTTAAAACCTCATTTTTTGCTAATTTTTTTATGCTTCCGCTTGTTTTAAGCGTATTGATTACTATTTGCTTTTCTCCGATACGCCTCACGAGTGATAAGACAGCAATCATTGTATCTTTGTACTGGCTATCTACGCGGATAATGTTATCGTTTACGATTTGAATTCCGGCTTTGGAAAAACCATCTTCTCCTAAAAATCTGAGAGCCGTATCGTATATACCTTTCTTAACCTCATCTTTAAAAACTTTTTCATCACTTATCACTTCAAAATATATGTACCTCTTCTTATGCCTTGATGAGGGAAGAATCATATTAATTATAACCACTGGCTCTTTTAAAAATACTATTCCTTATTTATTAATTATTAAGGTCTTTTGCCTGCCTGATTCTATGTCTTTACTTAGTACTCGTTTTTCATACTCTTTAACTGATTTGTTTAAAAAAAGAACTATCCCTTCTTTAATTCTCCTTATATCTTCTGGATTAATATTTGCATGGGAGTCAAGGTCATCGTACCCCTCAACTGCTTCGCCCAAGGAGTTGAACTTAACGCCGTAAATAGCATGTAAACTATAACCATCTTCATCGGATAAAATCAGCATGTGCATATTTTTATTTCTTAAGTAATTCACTCTCTTTTTTTCATTTTTTAACTTGATAATATCACCCAAATCATAAAATTCGAATACTTTTTTCTTTTTTGATAACTCTTTTATAGATACTTCTTCAGGAATGACTGCAAGGTCTGCTAAAAGGCATGTTGAATCATGATTTTGTTTTGTGTAATTTAATAATTCCTCGATTTTCAGAACTTCAGCTTTTTTGTCTTCACATAAATGCTTTATTTCTTTTTCAATATCCTTTACTCTCTGTTTCTCAAAATCTTCCAGTCTTATGGCGTCATCATCAGTGAATGTTTCTTTGCCAAAATATGTTCTCACAATTTTTTGCAAGTCTTCAACATCAGCTTTCTTAATCTCACTCTCCGCTGCCTTGACAATTACAGCGCCATTTTCACCTATTTTTACGGCGCTGATGCAGTTCCAGTTGCCGTCGTAAAATGAGTGTAATTTATTATTTATATTGTACATGATGTTTTCTGTTATCTCATAAAAGTTTGAGCACGGGATTTTTTTGGATGTAAAGTATTCTTTTGGAATTTTTGCAGAGTTAAAGAACGCAGATGTAAAACACTCATATGCTTCTTTTTTTTCTTCGTTAACCTGCATTTCTTTGGGAAGCTTTTCTAATTCAAGCAGTTCTTTAGACTTTTTTATATATAATTGTTCCAGTTTCTCTACGGCTTCGTTTTTAGGTAAGCCTCTAATCGAGTTTCTAAACGCGTCAAAATTCATTAACCGATTGGGAACTTCTTTTTTTAATAAGGCTTTTTCAGAACTGCTAAGTAGTAATCTTTCCTTTAATGAAATTTTTAAGATACTTATTTATATAAGATTTTAATCTGATATTCTTGGTTTTAACCTAAAAATGTCACCTACCTCGCTTGAAAAAATAATGGATTTTTACAACTCCAGAATGGACTGTTTAAACACGGCATTATCATGGTTTAAGGAGTACAATCCCGGTTTTATTGCAGTCTTTAAAAATGACAATAAAGCGCTTACCCTTGTCAGGTGCGAGGATATAAGTGAACAATTAAAAAAAGTATTATACAGGGCTAATAGGGTGTTAAAGAGCGAGCACCCTATTGATGCAGTTGACGTGGTTTTTAATTCTGAATCTAAAAAAGACAATTTATCAATTAATATGATTAGTTTCATATCTAGTATTAATAATGGTTTTTACTACACTGATTATATAACATTCCCGCTTAATGAGCCTAGTATTGACTTAAGAATTATCAGGGAAAACAGCATAGCCTCAGGTTTGTACATTTACTTAACATCAAAGTGCTGGAATAACTCATTTAAAAGGGAAAAGGTAAAAGTGGACAGGTTCATTAGAAGCAGGCAGTTTACGTTTTAAAAAAAATTTAAATCAAACTATTTTTATATACAAAAAACTAATTATTTTAGTTAAAAGGATGCGGGGTTGCCGGAGTGGTCAAACGGGCTAGCTTCAGGAGCTAGTGGCTTAGTGCCTGCGCGAGTTCGATACTCGTACCCCGCATATTTCTTTAAGGTTTTTTGGTCCAGATTTCTTCTTAAAGAAAGATGGGTTTCGGTGCTCGTACCCTGCAATAACCTATTTAAACCACTAATTAGTAGTAACATTTTTAAATAGATTTTTTTCTAATATACTCAAATGATTGACAGCATTAATATAAGGGGTTTGGATTTTAAGCTTTCAAATATTGAAGATTGCAATTCGATAAAGTCTCATGTTCAAACTAAGTCAGATCCTTTTTCAGTTGCGGTCCGCGACTTGCTTAGAGTTTATGAAACTGTTAATTCGTTAACAAATTATTATGAAGAATTAAATAAGTTAAACAACGATTTATACAGAATTAATGACAATGACTTGCTTCTTGGCAAAATACACGAATTTGGCAATGTATTAAGCAAAGATTTTGTTATGCTTGATAACATTTACAAAAATATAAATGAGTCAATACGTGACGTTTTAAAATATAAATCCGTTGTCGCCCCAAATTATGACCAAACGGAACTTCTTTTTTCAAATATTGAAAGATTCACAAGCCACCAAATTAGAATACGCAATATGACGCCTTATTTATTGCAGCTTCTTCATTCACCTAATATTAATAATCCAAATGTGGCAAAGAATATGGAATTTTTTATGAAATCGTTTTCAACTGAATTAGATTTTTTCAAAAATGATTATGAACCAATGACAACGCAATTATCAAGGTGCATTAAAAACTTAGTACCAAAAATAACTTAAATTATTCGCCTTTGAAGTCGACTATTTTGAATACTGGCCATTTGAGCTTTTTTCTGCCTTTTAATTCCGGAAGTTCAACTATGAATCCTACTTCAACAACTTTTCCGCCAAGTTTTTCTATCAAATTCCCTGCAGCTAAAGCTGTTCCTCCAGTAGCCAGTAAATCATCGAGCAATAATATTCTCTGGCCATGCTTGATAGCATCCTTATGTATCTCAATGGTAGCCTGTCCGTACTCTAAGTCATAAGATTCACTGACTGTTTCAGCAGGAAGTTTCCCCTTCTTACGGATTAATATGACACCTTTCCCTAGTTTTGAAGCGAGCGCCGAGGCGAGAACAAAACCCCTGCTTTCAATTCCAGCTATTAAGTCAATATCAATATTCTTATAATGTTCTTCAAGAATATCCAGCATCAATCTGAAACCTTCAGCATCCTTCAATAATGTTGTAATATCCCTAAACATTATTCCTTTCTTCGGCCAGTCTGGAACGGTGCGAATAAGACTCTTAATATATTCCTCTTCTTTTTTTTCATTTAATGATTCTACAACCTTGACCAATAATTTCTTCATCTTATCGGCATTCTCATTGAATATCTTCAGTATGTCATCCCAGCTTACTGGCATTTCATCAGTCTTCCAGCAGTCATAATCCGTAGACATCGCAATTCCTGCATATTCAATTTCTGCCTCCCTTGCAAGGATAGCTTCAGGAGCAATACTCATGTTTATCACATCAGCACCCCATTGCCTGAACATTTTGCTCTCAGCTACGGTTGAAAACCTAGGCCCTTCAATGGTTACTACCGTGCCTTCTTTGTGAAAATTGTACTTTAAACGTTCGCACTCGTCTATGATTTTTTTCCTCAAGAATCCGGAAAAAGGATTTGCCAAGCTTACGTGTTTCGGGCCGTCCTTGAAGTCGTCAAAAAAAGAAAGTATCCTCCTTCTTGTAAAATCAATAAAGTCAGATAATACAACAAAATCTCCGCGCCCAATCTCCTCGCGCAGTGAACCAACTGCTGTTGTTGCTATTATATGAGTGCATCCTAGATTCTTTAATGCCTGTATGTTTGCCCTGTTATTTACAAAAGTGGGAGGGATTTGGTGTTTTTTTCCATGCCTGGCAAGTATGTAAACATCGGTATTGTTTAACTTGCCGTATGTTATTGTTGAGGAAGGTTTGCCATAAACAGTGTCTATATCCACTTCTTTGCAGTCTTTCAATATCTTCGGGTCATCCAATCCGCTGCCGCCAATAATGCCCACTTTCATGAAAAATAATGAAATTATCACTTAATTAAAAAGCTTTTATTAAAAATCGTATTAAAAAGATATTTAAACAATAATTTTTAGCTACTTTTACTGCAAATGGTTTCAACCAATTTCAAATACCAAGTATTCGCCCAAAACGGGGCCGAGCGGTTATTAAAATGCGTAAAATTTGGAATGCAGAAATCAGTGGATATATATAATGAAGTGTTAAACAGGAATGAATCACTGGATTTTAAAGTGAGAGATTTTTCAGAAATAAATTATAACCCTGAAATTATGCATATAAAAAATCCGCATATGAAAATAAGCCTGATATACATAAAAATGCAGAAAGAATTGTCACAGTCAAACTCTTATCTTATATTCTTGATTAACAGATTCAGGGACGAATATTTGAACCATGAATACTTAGGCCATACGAATGTTTTTCCTGCGAATGAGGGGCAGAAGCAGAATGTTCTAATAACGCTGAACTTGTTCATAAACGAGTCATTGAAGAATAAGGATTTCAATTTCATATCTACATTTTTAGGATTCCATGAACAAATGCATGCAATAACTGATGCAGCAGAGAGAAACGGCATGGAACACTGCACTAACCTTGGATGCGGCCTGGCAGACATGTCCACTCCAGGCTGGGATGCAGATACGCATATTAAGAATATGTCTTATACGTTTTCAAGAGAGAAGCGTTTCGAGATTTGCAGCTACTGCCGAGGCCTTGTAGAGCAGAGTTTTAACCTAATGCAATAGCGCAACATTTTTAATAATAATCATTTAGCAACTATATTATAATGCTCACTAAGTTTGGGAATAAAATAAAGCAGTTCGCGTACGGAATCAGAATAATGTTCAATAATGAAGAATATCACAGGGTTTTAAACCACGACGAATTCCTGAAGAGAAAAACAGAGAAGTATCGGCAAAAACTTCAAATGTATAAGAAGGAATCTTTCAACCGCGGAAAGTATGAAGGCCAGGATGAGTATAAAAGGTATATTAATGATAATTTTTCCAATCTTGCAGAGAATTTGGGAATAACAATTCTTCCCGGCGACTGCTGTCTCGAAGATGTATTGTTAAAAATAAAAGAGGCTGAATCTTTTAAAAAATTACTCGGCAAAAAAGAAACAAGATATGATGCATTAACGGCGTTATGCATGAAGAAGATGAATTCAACATTCACTCCGTACATCAACCAGCTTACGAGTTATGTAAAAGAGTACTCCCCTGAAGTTGTTGAAAAAGTCGAGAAAGGTGTATTAAACGGATTAATAAATTACTTATCGCTCTGCTGCAACTTGGTTAACTTTGATGATTATGCATTATTAGACACTAGTTATATAAGTAAATTCAGGGAGACTAACAGTTCCAAGGCATTAAGGTGTGATAATCTGCATCCTAACATTAAGGGGATGATACTTCCAGTAGCTGCAATAAAGGAATACTACGCGATGATTAATGAATACCGCGACATCAGAATTGCAAAAAGAGTCAAAAGCGACATCATACAATTATTATCAAACCCGAATCTTATGATTATCCCTATGTCTAAATCTTTAGAGTACTTGGACAAGGAGACTGTTGACATATTCTGCGATGAGAATAACGGGCATAAGAAGTATCACAAAGCTGACTTACAGATAATAAGCTTTTATAAAAAATTCGGCCACCAATTCTCGAACTTATACCTGCTTGCCATAGACCAGGATTTATGGGCTGAGATGGAAAAATTATCCAAATCCAGGAATAACCTATCTATTATATCAAACAAGCTTACTAAAATTTTATAAAAAACCGGCTTGTTAAAAATATTATGCCAGTTGCAAAAATAATTGAGTTAATAGGCACGTCTAATCAGAGTTTTGAAGATGCAGTACAGCAAGTAATAAAGAGGGCAACAAAGACTTTAAGGCATGTCTCAGGATTGCACATAGTAAGCCAGAAGATTAATCTTAGTGAAGGAAAAATAGTGGAATACAGGGTTAATGTTAAAGTTGCTTTCGGAATAGATGACCTGAAAAAGAAATAAAATTACTTGAATAATTTTTCAAAGCTAACGCGAACTCTTTCAAAATTATCTATACCTAAATAGTTAGCCCATGCTTTAATCTCGGAACCGTTAAACAATTCGTATTTATCCTTGGCGCAGCTTGCAAAAAGCACAGGCAAGTCATACTTTACTGCGCGCTTCATATTCTCAGCCATCCTTCTTATAATCCTTCCTCTCTTTGAATGCTCGCTTGTTAACAACAAGTTAAGATTAAACACCAAGGCTATCTTCTTCTCGAACATGAAATTGGCAGCACTATCATCAATTCCCCCCTTGACGTGCTGCAGGCTGTCTTTAGGGTATAATAGTTCAGCATTGATTACGCCTGAAGGCAAACCCATTTTTAAGCCCTTATCTAATACGTCGTCAGTCTTCGGGCTTAAGAATACTATGTCATTTTTCTGGAATTTTAAATCATCAGCTATTTTAGCACTTCCAGTATGGATGTGAAACTGTCTCTTCTCATCAGGGCTTATATTGTATAATACGCACGCGTCAAACATAACTTAAAAATAATAATCAGGCTTTTTTATTAGTTGTCTTTCTCCATTTGTAAAAACGAAATCGCTTCATCAAGACTTGTGGAGTATTTCTTTGCAAAACTCCTCCATGCTAAAGGAGGTATTTTGAGTAAAGGATATCTTTTATAATCCCATCCCATTTCCGGGAATATTATCCAGCCGTTAGCGCTTACCATTATCTGATAATGGGCGTGTGCGGGCTGTGAAGCATATTTTGACCCGTAATTCTGCAGCTTCTTTGCCTGGCCGCAGTACTGTTCTTCTATAAAATTGTCAATTCTTCTGTTTACTATTAATGATAACAGGCTTTTGTTGAACTTATAATTATTTATGTGTTTTTTTGGGAAAGCTATTACAACATCATCAGTGTAAGGTTTTACTGTGTTAATTATTGTCACAAAACGGTCATTATACCTTACTATCTCCTCTTTTCCATCCTTGAATGTATATTTTGTGCCTGTAAGGTCTAATTTCTTAGTCTTATAATTACCCTGCTCATCTTTTTCATTTAAATAAATGTATAATTCTTGTTTCCAAGGCTCCGACTTTACAGCTGTTTTAAGGTCAGGGAAATTACAGAATATATCATCGCCTTTATTCTTTAACTTTTGATACAGCCTGCTGAATATCATAATTCTTAAAATGTTAAAATTCTATGCTTTTAATCCTTTCCACACCATTACTTTTTCTGCAATAAAACAAGATTGAAAGCTAATTTTCGGCCCTCTTCCTTTATCAGTTCATAATTTAATATGTTAAATTCTTTTGAGAAAATCTTTGTTATCTCTTCCTTTGAAAAGTAATGGTATATGTGGCCGTTAAATAAGGCCCAGTTTCTTTTACCACTCTCGTATCTGCTTGTTTTTTCCGACTCAGTGCTGAAACAGTACAATAGGTAATAACCTCTGCATTTTAACACCCTAATCACATTCTTGATGTATTTCTCATATTGAGACTTCCTTAAATGGTGGAATAATCCGAAATCTAAAACTGCATCAAAATAATCATTGTCATATCTTAATTTTAAAGCGTCACCGATTCCGAACGTCACAGCTACACCCTGCTCTTTTGCATTAATCTTTGCCAGGCAAACTGCTTTCTCAGAGAAGTCAATGCCAAAAACCGTAAAGCCCGCCTTTGCAAACAACACTGAATTTCTCCCGCCTCCGCATCCAATGTCGAGAACAACGCCATGACTAATATGATTTTTAATGAGTTCTAATCCTCTTCTTCCTTCAACTCCAGCCTCCTTCTTCAGGTAGGGTTTCTTCTCCTTCTTCCATGATGGAAAAACCAGCCCCCACTTATTCTCATAAAATTCGTGTTCTCTTTTTACGTAATCCATAACTAAATATAATATTGTGACAAAGTTTTAAAACATTCAATAAGATACAGAATTAGTAAAAAAATGAAAAGATTACTGCTATTATTATTGTTCATCCCTATAGTTTTCGCTCTTGACTGTTCAGACCTTGACCCAAGCTATATAGGTTCTTCAACAATATCTTACTCGGCAACAGGCAGCATAACTTTCGATTTCCAGAATGACCGTGCAATAGTCGAATATGTGAATACTGATATTCGTGCAATACCCCAGGCACAGGTTGTAAATCCACAGTACTCCGGCACCATAAGAACAGACGAGTTTGGAAACAGCATGATATATTATCAGAGGACTAATATTACCAGAAGCAGCGTTTTAACAAATCCTCTGGAATGGTCTTACCAAGCATTGGTTCATCTTAATAAGAGCCTGGTTTTAGCAAACAGCAACCCAAGTTATCCTTATCCTGCAGACAGTTTCCCATCTGATGTCAAGGAGTATTTAGACTTCACTAGAGTCGCGGATAATAGCCCGGCGATTCAGGAGAAAGTGACAGAATTAATATCTGGAGTTACTGGCTACTTGGATGTTGTTTCAAAATTATCAAAATTCGTCGCTTACTTTCTTCAGTATAACCTTAATTATGCACCCTCTTCAATACCTGCAAGCCAAGTATACTACCAGCAATCCGGGGTGTGCGATGAGTTCTCATCATTATTAATAAGCATGCTAAGGAATGCAGGCATACCTGCCAGGTTCGTAAGCGGTTTTGCTTTCACTAATGTTGGAGTAATAAGCTGCACTAATTTCGGACCCCACTCTTGGGTAGAGTTCTACCTGCCTGGCACAGGATGGGTGTCTATAGACCCAACTTATAAGGAGTTCTTCTTCGTTGATGCAGGCCACGTCCCATTATATGTGAGCAGCGACTCCAGCACTAACATAATAAATGCGTCATACTTGTCATCAATGAACATCTCCGTAAACATACAGACTCCCCAGTTTAATTTTGATTTATCAGGCTACGATTTCACGCACCAAGTGTTGAATTTGTCAACAAGATTATCCAATAATACTCTCGGCGAGAATGATTATCTACTGTTAAACGCCAGCATTAGGAACCCGACTAATAAGTGGGCTCTTGACACTTTAGTATTCGAAACAACCCAGGAGTTAACATTATTATATAATAACGGGACCATACCTTTAGTCATACCTCCAAACAGTGCGATAAGCGCGTATTTTATACTGCTTACACCAGGAGGTTTGGAGCAGGGATTTTCATACGTTCACCCCATGATAGTGCGGTTATTAAGCGGAGGCTACGACTTATTTAATATAACAATTAATCCTTCGCTCAATATTGCAACGTCTTATAATGATTTCATAAACATGATAGGCAACGAGTCTAGAAATTACGTATCAAACCTTAATGTGTACAATAATGCCATAACTCCTACCATGGTGACATCTTCAGACGAGCCTGTTATGCGTTTTGATATTAAGAATGCAGGTAACAGTGTGTTGGAAAATGTGACAGTAAATGTCAATTATGCAGGAGTGAACTATAATGAAAATATAGGCAGCGTATTAATAGGTGAAGTAATACATTACTCAAAAACTTTAGAACTGCCATCACGTTCAGGATTAATAACTGTAACTGCAACAGTCAGTTCTGGAACCATTACAAATTCAGTAAATAGCAGTTTCACTCTAATCTCGCCTCCTCCTTTCAATTTTAACATATCAGGAAGCTCGACGTATACTGGAGTTGGTGATTACCAGCTGAGTGTTCATACTTCGTCAATACCTGGAAATTTCGTAAGTGCTAATCTGAAGATTTCAGTAAACGGCAATGCAGTTATTGATAAGCCGTTCTACTTCTCTCAATCAGTGATAATCCTTCCCCAGACAGCATTCACCCAGGATTCAAATTCTATAATTGCAGAACTAACTTACTCTGATACTGAAGGGAATTATTATGCAGCAAGAAGCAGCACTAATGTTGGCAAAGTAGCGGCGCCGATAACCAACCCTTTTGAGGCTATAGGCTTATTCTTCAAAGCACTGCTTGACGTTTTCAAGCTGCTCCTTGGGCTTTAAATATTATCCCAGATTATGCTGAAATAATATTTCATAGACTCGCTTAATGATTTGTTTTCAATAACCACTGCTTCGGGAGGCTCAGTCCACACTATTATCGCTAACTTGTCGCCGAAGATGTCAATGCTGGCTTCGGATTTCTCATTCTTATCGATGAACTTAACCTCTGTAGTTTTGCTAGGCTTAACATCATGGCCTCTTCTTACTATGTGTTTTACATTAATATTATAATCCTCTAATTGTTTTATGAAATGAGGCGCGAAAAAAGGCATCCTCTCCGCGAACTGGCCTTCAGAATCCATAACTAAATTGGTGCCGTTCCTGCCGAGAGTCCTGATAATATCCTGAAATACGGACTTGATTCCGTTATACCCCTGGTATAGTGATACGTTATTCTTGGAGTCCGGTTTTGAATAAATGCTTTTTAACTTAGGGAGCGCTTTCTCGACATACATTTCTTTCTCCTTAATAAAATCAAACAGCCTGTCTGGTTCGACGCCTTTGAAATATTTATTGCTGGATT
Organism: Candidatus Tiddalikarchaeum anstoanum; assembly: GCA_902385255.1. Lineage (GTDB taxonomy): Archaea > Nanobdellota > Nanobdellia > Tiddalikarchaeales > Tiddalikarchaeaceae > Tiddalikarchaeum > Tiddalikarchaeum anstoanum. Next base: position 132,690 of record CABMEV010000003.1, read on the forward strand.
TTATGACATAATTCGCAAGGCCCTTATCAACCAATCCCTTCAATGCATCATACGTTGTTGTCCTGTTAATGCCTGCATTCTTGCTTATACCACCTGCCTTGCTTTCCCCATTCTTAAGCAGGGTATAATAAACCTTAGCTTCGTTGCCTGTCAAGCCTATGCGTTTCAGCGAGTTTAACACATCCTGCATCATAATAGTGCCAAACACATGCATAATTAAATAGTTGTTGTTAGAAAACTAACAACACTACTTCATATATGGGCAAAGAGGTATTATGAAATTATGGAAGAATTGGAGCAGAAATTAAAACAAGTAAGATGTGAAATAGAATCATACAAATCAAGCGAATACATTAATAACTTGAACAAAGAGGAAAAATGTTTAAAATTACAATTAGGACTCTTAAAACAAAATGAATTTTATAAAAGAAGACAGAACTCTTTCGGCGAAAAATATTCCAAGTATGAGATGCTTGGCGATTTCTTAAGATGCGGAAGAAAAGTCTTAATTGATGATGTTGAAACATTTGTCGAAGCAAACATACCTGGTTATGAAAAAGAAGTTTTAGATATGAAACTGCTTCTTGATTTGGTGAAGAATGATGAGATAACATTAAGTGATTCGAATAACGCTTTCAAGAAACTGCCGCGCTACGGATTTCACATATACTTTTGGAAAAGCGACAACGAGACGTACGAGAAAGTGCTTGTTTTAGAGCTCGACCATGATGAGGGTGACGCTTTAAGCCACGGTTACACTGAGAGGCGCACTGTAAACATTTTGAAAAAAGGGGTGGAAAAAAAATGTCAGTCGAAGATGAATCAAAATTCTATATAAGGGAGGGCAAGCAAGTGATAACTGAGCTTGAGAGGGTGCTTGGAACCGAAGGGGAGTACATTAACATATCGGACACTTACTTCAAATATCCGAACATGCCTAAGGGTTCGACTTTAAGGATAAGGGAGTGCGAAGGGTCTTATACGCCAACATTGAAGATACAGATGGATAAGAACAAGAAGAGGCTTGAGCTTGAGGATTTGGTTGCGATAGGCAAAGAGCTTGGCGTAACATTGAACAGCATAGGTGATATTAGCAGGAATTACGAGAGGATGCTCACCATAGAACAGAGAAGGTATGTTTTAAAGTATAATGGGGTGGAATTTGCTGTGGACAATGTGCAGTACCTTGATAACAAAGGCAATAACTTCTTTGAGGTTAACATATTTGAAGCAGAGCTTAAGGATACAACAGGTGACATAACGAGGCGCGGCGTTCAGGAACTACTATCCAAGAAGAAACTGTTAATAAAACCCTGCAAGCAAAATAAGTACGAGTTAGGCATGCAGAAAATAAACGCAAACTAAAAATTGAGAGGTTGTAGAAACTTTTAAAAAGCGACTTCTCTTTTCTTTTTCTTTATGACTAAGATTCCAGAAGCAAATAGCCGAATGTTTATCGGCGTATTTGTATGCAAGAACTGCAAAGCAAAAATTAGGACAGACTCTCGTAGAATAAAGCTTGGAGCTGTAAAATGCAGAAATTGCGGTTGTAAGATAATGCGACCAAAAAGAGTTAAGTAGACTTTTTAGGTGATTCTTAAAAAATGGCAGAAGAAGATTATAACGAGTATTTTAAAGAGCGACTGAAGAAGCTGCAGAAAATTGAATCATTATACATTAATCCTTACCCTCAGGATAATCTGACAACTAAATCAATGTCAGCTGACATACTCAAAAAGTATGCGAGTATATCTGAGGAAGGTTCAAAAGATTTAGTTATCATAGCCGGACGATTAATGACTATTAGAAGGATGGGAAAAATAGCATTCTCCCACTTATTGGACGACGCAGGTAAAATACAAGTAGTATTCCAGAAAGATTTGCTGAAAGATTTTGACTTATTAGACCTTATAGAGACAGGCGATATAATAAGCGTCAAGGGCCACCCATTCAAGACAAGCAGAGGAGAACTAAGTGTTAGAGTATCAGAGTTTAAACTGCTTGCCAAAGCGCTAAGGCAGCTGCCTGAAAAATTCCACGGGCTGAAAGATGATGATATCAGGCTTAGAAAAAGATACCTTGATTTGATAATGGACCCTGAAGTCAAAAAATTCTTTGTAAACAAGACCAGGTTAATAAAAGAGATTCGCAATTTCATGGACAAGAACGGATTCCTTGAAGTTCAGACGCCGATACTGCAGGAAGTATATGGGGGAGCAAGCGCTGAACCGTTCACAACGCATTATAACACTTTAGACTGCGACTTTTATTTAAGAATCTCAACAGAATTGCACTTGAAAAGATTAATCGTCGGAGGATTCGAGAAAATATACGAAATTGGACCTGTATTCAGGAACGAAGGAATGGACGCGTCACATCTTCAGGAAATACCCAACCATTTCGAGTTCTACTGGGCTTACCAGGATTATAAAGGATTAATGAAGTACACTGAGGAAATGATTGCATCAGTTCTTAAAAACACGATAGGGACTTTGAAAATAAAATATGGAGACAAGGAAATCAACTTCACACCTCCATACCCAGTCATCACTTTCAAGGATTTGATACTAAAACAGACAGGAATAGACATTGACAAGTTCAAGGACTATGAATCGTTAAAGGCTGAAATAAAAAAGAGAAATATAAAAGATGTAAAAGTTGATTCAGCCAAACATTATGGAGCACTCCTTGACGAGTTCTACAAAAGAGCATGCAGGCCAAGCATTATACAGCCAACATTCCTGATACAATACCCAACAGAGATGATCCCTCTCGCAAAAAGAAATGAGAAAGACCCTTCAAAGATAAACAGCGTGCAATTATTAGTTGACGGATGGGAATTAGTTAAAGCATATGATGAACTGAACAACCCGATTGACCAAAAATTACGCTTCATAGAACAGCAGGAATTCTTAAAAGAAGGAGATAAAGAAGCACACCCTTACGATAAAGACTTTGTTGAAGCATTAGAGTATGGGATGCCGCCGACTGCTGGTTTCGGACTGGGGATTGACCGCTTCTGCGCCTTAGTATTCGACAGGCAGAATATCAGAGAAACATTATTCTTCCCAACAATGAAACCTGAATCCTTAATCAAAAAGGATGAAGAGAAATGAACTGGGAATTAATAACTGCTTTAATTTTCTACATAGCATTAGGGTTAATAATTTACTTTAACAGGAGGAAAGTGCAGATACTTGACAAGATATTCATAACTTACAGGTGGGAGAAGGGAGTAAAATACATCAAGAAGATAGCAGGTTTTGGAACAATAATATTCAGGATAATAAGCGCGATAAGCATCCCAGTCGCAGTATTCTTCATGTTTTTCGGAGTACAAATGTTATTCCAGAGCGCGATGACTATAGCAGCATCCCCTGTTCCAAAGGCAGGAATATCAGTAGTTATTCCAGGAGTAAGGCTGCCTGGTTCAGATTTATACGTTCCTTTCTGGTATGGAATAATATCAATAATAATAATCGCAATAGTTCACGAGTTAAGCCATGGCATAGTGAGCGTAGCAGAAGGTGTGAAACTAAAAAGTACAGGAGTTGGTCTTCTCTTGATCTTCCCTGTGGCATTCGTAGAGCCTGACAATGACAGCCTGAAAAAGTCATCAAGGCTTTCAAGAATCAAAGTGTACTGTGCAGGGAGTTTTGCAAACATACTCGTTGCAGTCCTTATGGGGTATTTGGCAATAAACATTGTCGGACCAATAATTGACAGCCAAGTTGATTACACTAACGTTATCATCCAGTCAGCAATGCCTGACCTTCCTGCAGCACTTGCAGGAGTGCCGAATAACAGCTACCTGGAAAAGATTAACAATGAGACAATAACTAATGTTACAGAATTCTATAATGCACTGACTCGGATAAATCCAGGAGAGAATATAACACTTGTTGCTAACGGGACAAATTATTATCTCACTGCTACGCAAAATCCAGATAATGCATCAATGCCATACTTGGGTGTGTTTGTAGAGCAGGGATGGAAGTATAAGGATTCTTTCAAAAACGTGCCGGAACTATTGTTAATGATACCTTTCTTCCTGTATAACTTATTCATATGGGTTAGCAACCTGAACTTTTCAGTCGGAATATTCAACCTGATACCTATATGGATAACTGACGGAGGAAAAGTGTTATCCGAAATATTGTCAATATTCCTGAAAGACAAACTGCTGTTTTACGTGATAAACTATATATTCTTAGCTGTTTTAAGCCTGATATTATTCAACTTCTTCGGTCCGCAAATAATGAGTCTAGTAAATTTTGCATTAACCTAACAAAAACATAACGTTTATTAATATCAAACTTTAAGAAATGGGGACTAAAAAACTATTTCACCTTAAAATACAAAAAACTAAACCCTACTTCCAATAAGTGACAACGAAGGTTTTTAAAGAAAATATTTTTATATTAGCGGTGCTAATAAAAAAGAACAAATCGAGGGGTCCGAGCAAAATATCATGAAAGATGCTACTAAACAAACTATTCTTGAAACAGATCCGGAAGTCTTCGGACTCGTAAAATCAATTATTGGCAATGAAGGATTGCATATAATACACCACTTATTAACAGTCGATAAAGCTGACGAGTTCGAGATAGCTAAATCATTAAAAGAAGATGTTAATTTTGTAAGAAGTGTAATGTACAAAATGTATACTCATAAATTAGTATCATATACCCGAAGAAGGGATGCGGAGAAAGGATGGTATATTTATACATGGAAGTTGCTCCCTGACAGGATATATGACAGGATATTGAACATTAAGCAGAAGAATATGGACAGGTTGTACTGCCAGTTGGAGGGTGAGAAGAATAAAGAACAAGGCTTCCACTGCAAAAAATGCGCCATAGACCTGGAATTCCAGAAAGCATTAGAGTTATCCTTTACTTGCTTTGCCTGCGGAGGAATGCTGGAACCATTGAATAATAACGAAACCATCAAGAAAATAGACAAAGACATAGACGTATTAAACAATGAAATTGGCTTAATAAGATCAAAATTAAACGCGCAATAAAAAAACTTTTTTTTTAGAACATTTTAGGCAAAAACCTTGCATACTTTAACAAGTACGGTTTACTCTTTACTAATTCCAAAGCTAGTTTCAACAAGTTATCCCTGTTTTGTCTTGAAATAATATATCTTACTCTTTTGTCGTCAAAGTCTTTAATCAGCATGTCCCATTCAGAATCTGACAACTTAGTCATGACTCTTCTGATAATTAGATGAGACAGTAATTCCCTTCTCGTTTTTGGAAGTTTTGGATATTCTCCATGAATAATATTTTTATAGCATTCAGTTATTGCAGAAAAGCTTGGAATTACTCCTCCTCCGCTTGTTGCTTTGACGAAACCTGCAGCATCACCCATTAAGTACACATTGAATCGGCCAATCTTTTTGTAAATCTCTCTGTACGGGTTGTATATAGGAATAAGTCCTGCATTAACTTCAACAACTTTCCCTTTAATGTTCAAACTTTTTCGAATACTTCGCAGCTTCTTATTGACCAAAGAGTGAATTGTTGACCCAACGCCAATCTTAATATGAGTATTATCTACAGGAACAATCCATCCGAAAAAGTCTGATAATTCTCCTCCAAAGAATACTCCGTAACAACTTATTTTTTTAATACTTGTCTTAATCAAGAATTGTTTGCCTAGATAAAACTCCCCTTTCGGATTCATATTGAATAATTCATTGACTTTTGATAACGGGCCGTCGCAGCCAATTATAGTGCTGCAGTCAAATTTTTCCACCCCGTTAGGCGTTTCGAACACTAACTGCAGACTACTGCCTCTTTTTTCGTAACTGCTGAGTTTATGATTGAAATAATATTTAACCCCTAAACTTTCAGCCTCTTTATGCAGGTACTCGTCAAATTTTGCCCTGTTTACAACATACTCATTGCTTTTTAATAACACTTTGCTGTTTTGTGTATGGATTTCAACACTGCTTAATGTATTAACCAAGAATTCATCGCTTAAATTAACATAATCTTTAATTTTTTCAGTAAATAGTCCTGTACAGTGGACCGGGAGCCCTGCACTTTCGTGTTCTTCAAAGACTAAGACTTTACATCCGGCCTTTGCCAAATTATAAGCTAGAAAGGAACCTGCAGGCCCTGCTCCTATTACTATAAAAGTTTCACTAGCCACGAATTTCTAAGTTGTTATTCCTTTTAAAAACTTTATTTTATTAATTCTTCAAAATCCGGTCTTTTTATCAGAATTATTTCCTTTAATGGCGCGTATTTTTCAAGTGTATCTTTGATGAAGTTCTTGATTTCGCCAACGACTTTGCGGATTTTATTTTCATCTTTCTTGTTTTGCGCGGCTGCGAGGCTGTCTGCTAAGAATGCATAGCTTTCTATCTGAGTTTTTAATTTTGTAAATTCTGTTCCGAGTTTTTTCTCAAGGTCTGTTTTTATTTTATCATCCCAGAAGCTGTCTAGTACGAGTTTTGAGGAATCAATTATTTCCTGCATTTTTTTGTCATCGAGTTGTTTTATCCTGTTATGTGCTGCGTAGAGGGCTATTGAGGCGAGGTCTTGTTCTGCTTTTTCTGTGTATTTTACTATCTTGTTATTCTCGTACTTTAATGTTTCAAGTATTTTTCCCTGGTATGCTTTCAGGTAAGCGTCCCATTCTAGGTGGTATGTGTTTAGGAAGTATTCCTGTAATTCCCTGAATAGTATTGTTCTGTGCATTGGTTTTAGTTTTGTTTCAACATTATTCTTGTATTCTATTAGGTTTTTGAAATGGATGTCTAGGTTTCCTGGCATGTCATCGTTGCCCATTGCTAAGTATTTTATGTCTATTACTAGTCTTATGGCTCCAGGTATTGTTGAATGCGTAATATCATTATTTATCTTATCTTCGAGGCCCATCGGGTAAGAATGAGAAAGTCTATTCTTATAAAAATATACTACTCAAACAGAGTAGTGAAAAGTAGGGGTTAAAATTAGGTATTAGGTGACAAATCTTACAGACAACAAACAAAGAAGCCAAAATCAAAGGAGTATCAAAATCGACACTATTTGAACTAAAACAAAGACTAAGAAAAAATCCGAACAGATTCAATTGGAAGACAAAAAGAGTACAGGCTATACTTTAGGTTACATAAAGTCTAAATATTAGTACTTAATCTATAAAAATATGAATACATATGAAGATACTTATTTTTATAAGATAATTACACTTTTTATTATAGTTTTAATAGGTTTTATATTAAATATTATTAGCGAATTAATGGATGATAATTATTTCTTTTGGTTTTTAATAGTTTTGTTAGTTTGTTTAATATACTCTGGATTTCGTGAAAATATAATTGAAAAAATAAAAAATATATATAGATTAAATAAAAAAAATATTAAGAATATATTTGCGTATTCACTAGTATTTACATTATCAGGGCTTATTTTATCTGATTCTATTAATCTACTTAATCTTGCTTTTAACGAAGTTTTTACTTCAACTATACGTTTAAATTTAATACTTTCTTTCTTAGTAGTTTCTATTCTGGTTTGGATTACATTTAATTATATAATTACTAACAAAATGCTTGGAGAAAACTTTAACAATGTTATATATCAAGTTCTTATAATATTGGCATATACTTTTTTGTTTTTTAAAATATTTAACCACCCTGAAAATTATTCTTTTTTTGTAGCTATATTCTACATTTTATTTTTAAATGTTTTTGGGAACTGAAATAATTAAATTAGTTATTTCTTATTTTTTTCTTTTACATAAGTAATAAAAACTGAGAAAATACCTAATATAACTGAAACTATTCCAGATGAAGTGTTATCAAATGGAAAAGTCGGATACAAACTTTTTGCTAAAAGAAGAGCTATATAAATTGAAAATGCAGATACAGCAAAAACTCTAAGTGCTCCAATAATATCATCAACTATTTTATCAGACCAATGTCTTCCCATTTTAAACTAAACTCCATGAAAATTTCTTTTTTCTTGCCTTTTTAACTCTCTTCTTAGGGTATAATATACCATCACCTATAGTTCTTGTTTTTGCTCCAGGCATAACCTTTCGTATAGGTGTAAGTATGCCATCTCCAGAAGTCCTAAACTTTTTACCTCTATGTTTATATGGTTTCCATGAATGCGAACAATCTTTACAAGACATAACACCGGGCGATTCTTTTTCAGTGTTTGTACTTTTGCATTTAGGACACTTTATTCCCATAATAATTTAGTACAATGAGATTTTTTATTCTTTACTATCTAAAGAGGGTTTCCTTTTTTGGATATATACTATACCCCAGAAGATAATAGCCCTGCCGGGATTCGGACCTGAGATACTTATTAACTTGCTCATCTTACTTTAAACTTATCTGGCTATATTGTGGATTTAACTTAAAATTCTTCTTAAATAAAATTAACTTTAAACTTGATTTAAAGCAGTAAAAGTTCTTAAAAAGATTTTTTCCTAATAATAGCAGGATAGACGATTTAAAACTACTTGAATGTTTTAAACAGTTGGTGACAAGATTATGAATATGTTAAGAATTGACTGCAAGCAGCAAATTAGAGATAATATAGAAAATATTATCGAACCTATTATTTTAAACCCAAATATTAAAGAAATATATATTCAACAAAATAGAAATTTGGAAATGTTGGCAAAATATCAGACATTTATTTATGGAGGACAACTTTTTGGAAAAATAGAACTAAAAAGTAATACCCCAATTTATACAAATCATGATATTGTACACCAAATCACTATAATTAATTATCCTAATAATCCAGTAATTACAGCTGCAAGCCATATCAGCACTGCAAAAGTCTGGCTAAAAGAAGACATAAACGCATTAGAACACACATCTTTTCAAGAACCGCCAAACAAGTTATGGATAAACCCAACATTAAGTTTTAACGATAAAATAATAATCGGCGAAGACCCAAAATACATAATAACACTAAAAGAAAACAAAATACAACCACTGTAAAAAAAAAGAATATTCTTTCTAAAATAATAGAATAGCCCTGCCAGGATTCGAACCTGGGTTCGCAGGTCCAAAGCCTACTGTCCTTGACCGCTAGACTACAGGGCTATAAAAAAAAATATAATTAATTAAATAAGAAGAGAAAACTTTCTCTTTTAAACCTTTTTACTTTAACAATTGGCCTACAGTATCCAAGCAGTCTATTAAGGTTAGTATGGTGTCAAATCCGACCCTTTTAATGTTAATAGGCCCGCCGTCTTTGTTAACGTTAAGCGTCATTTCAACCTTGCCGTCTCCCTGGTCCTTATGCACCGCTTTCACATGCACTTTGACTTCCTGTATGGATTTCTGATACTTTGGCAGAATCCTTAAATTATTCTTTATCACGCTGATTATCTCCTGCTGAAGTATAGGGTTTAATTTTTCACCGCTTACACTTATTTTGAACAATCCGACTTTGGATATCTCTTCTATCTTTTTCAGAATTGCCTGCCTGTCTATTACACCCATAGGCTCATTGTTATTATTGACTATCACAATTCCGACAATGTGATTCTTCAACATTTCATCAATAGTGTCTTTTAACGTATCATTAGTGTTTACTTTAGCATCCGGCCTTATTAATCCCTGAATACTCACATCCATTGTTTTAGTAAGCTCCCTCGGTACGAATTCTTTCTTGCCAATCCTCTGAGCAGAGTTCGCGTAGAAAGTCCTAAGTATGTCAATGCTTAATATGGTGCCTGAGAATTTTCCCTTCTTATCTATTACAGGCAGCCTGTCTATCTTGTTGAAATGCATCAGTTTTCTCACTTCACCTATGTTTGCAGTCTCAATAACAGGCTCTATATTCTTAATCGGCAGCTCGCTCACTTTCATATTCGCGATGGACTTGTCATTCTTGAAGAAGTTTAATATATCATAATCTGATACGAAACCAACAACTTTTTTCTGCTCGTTAATCACAGGAAGACCTGTGCTTCCGCTGTTAATCATTATTTTCAGCGCGCTAACTTCACTGTCATCTTCCTTTATTACAGGGCTTCTTGACATAAAATTTTCAATCTTGCTGTCACCGGTGAATTTTACACGGTCTAGAATATCAATATAGGATACTTGTCCTATTAATCGTTCATTATCATCAACTATAGGGATTTCTTTATAGTCATACTTATCCATAGTTGCTACAACGTTTCTAAGTAATGCATCAGGCTTTACAGTTACAACTTTTTTACTCATTATATTACTAATCATAATCTTAGAGTGAATTTTTGAATAGTTATAAAAGTTTTCACAACTTTTTAACCATATAATTATTTTCCAGATAATATCCAAGTTTTCGGTAATAACCCCTGACACCTACACCGCTTATTACATGCAGCTTTGACAGCTTGTTCTTTCTAACTATACCCTCAGCAGTGCTCATCAATAATCTCCCAATGCCGGTATGCTGTATCACAGGCTCCCCTCCTACAGGGACTTGTTCGCCGTAAACATGCAATTCCCTGACAAAACATTTATCTTTCATAATCCTCAGCCTTAAAAAACCGAACAATACCTCTTTTTCATCAACGTATTCTATAAAGTACTCAGTGCCAAGGCTGGCTTCATACTTTATTTTTTTAATATGCGCTTTTGCAATTTCACCATTATTCCTCCCAGCCTCCCTGCACCTTATGCACCTGCAAAACCAGCCTTCCCTATTCATATAATCCTTCACAAGCTCCCTTAAATTGCTGTTCTTCAAATCCTGCTCAATCAAATAGCTTGGAATATCCCTTTGTATTCTCATAACCCTGACGTAAGGAGGGATTAATCGCTTTATCCTAGCAATAATTTTAATAGTATCATTAAGAGAGTAAGGCATCCACTCCTTTCTTAAGTACATGTCATAAAGCTTGGTGCCTTTGATTAAAAGAGTTGGATAAATCTTCACCATATCAGGCTTGAAGCGGTTATCCTCAAACACTGTAGTGAAAGACTCAAGGTCCTTCTTAATAGTGCTTCCCGGCATATTAGTCATCATGTGATAATTAATCTTGAAACCTGCATCCTTAAGCATCTTAGTCGCCCTGACCACGTCTCCCACTGTGTGACCCCTGTTGCTTTTTGAAAGAACATTATTATCCACGCTTTGGACGCCTAATTCTACCCTAGTCACTCCAAGCTTAAGCAGCCTCGATACCGTCTTCTTGTTTATCTCATCAGGCCTGGTCTCAATTGTTAATCCAACGCATCTTGAAAATGCATGCTCATTTAATTCCTGCATCGCTTTCAAACCGCCGTTCTTTTTATTATTCAAAGCCCTCAAACAATCAGTTATGAACTTCTCCTGGTAAGAGTACGTCCTGTGCGTGAACGTTCCGCCCATGATGATGAGGTCAATCTTGCTTGGAGTCTGACCCAGACTCTTATACTGCGATAGCCTGCTCTTAACCTGGGAGTAAGCATCATAATCGTTCATTGCACCCCTTAATGCTGCAGGCTCCCTTCCAGTATAACTCTGAGGAGTCATGAACTCGACGCCGCCAGGACAGAATACGCATTTCCCATGAGGGCACTTAGCAGGACTGGTCATGACAGCGATTACGGTAACCCCGCTTAAACGCCTGCTTAACTTCCTCGAGAAGACCTGCATGCCGCTTTTTAAAACCAGTGCGGAATCGCTTATTATATTAGGAATATTATACTTCTGGCATACTTCCTTCTTGACATTATACAACTCGTTTTTATTGCTGATATTCCGCTCTTTTACGAGTTTTATAATCTCATCAACCGCTTCATCGTAATATTTATTAGTCTTCATTAACAGTATTACTCATTAAATGGATGAATATAAAATTGTTCTCCCTGAGCGGGAATTAAAAAGTGTAGCTTCCTTGCAAAAAAGAGGTCTTGCATTAATAGTTGACATTCTCATCTTTTTCTTCTTCTTCTTTTCGCCGTTCATTTCAATATTCTATTACTGTGCCAATCTACCTATTGATAAGGCAGATGTTGAATCCATAATGGCCAATGACAAGATTTTCAGCATAATACTAGTCTCTGACTTCGTCGCCCAATTCGCATTCTTCTTCTACCTCGTGAGTTTTGAATACGTATTAGGCTACACATTAGGAAAGAAATTATTAAACTTAAACGTCGAGTCAGCAAACAAAGGAAAGCCGTCCTTGCAGAGCATCATCATCCGCAACTTATCAAAGAGTATTTTCTGGACAGTATTAGTGTTCGATGTCATCCCTGCTTTCCTGGATGCGAGAAGAAGGCGTATTTCCGACTTCCTTGCACAAACCATCGTCGTAGAAAGTAGGAAAATTATAAAAAGATTCCCTGCGGTTGAGACGGTATGAATGACTTAGCCAAGATTATAATATTATTCGTACTGTTATCATTATTCGTAATCATTACAGGGTCTGTACTCGGACTCATTTATGCAATTCCTTCAGGCAACGTTGCAGAAATCAGGATTGAAGGAGACATTGTTTCAACCAGTGATTTATTATCAGGAGGAGTCAGCAGTGATGCAATAATAAGCCAGATTAAGACTGCATTATCAAACCCTAACGTTGAAGCCATACTTTTATCAATTAACAGTCCGGGCGGAATGGTTGTCGCAAGCAAAGAAGTTGCTGAATACGTGAAGAGCATTAACAAAACTGTTGTTGCACAAATCAGGGAGATTGGAGCGAGCGGTGCATACCTTATCGCAGCAGCAGCTGATTATATCATCTGTGACAATCTTTCAATCACTGGAAGCATAGGCGTAACCGACAGTTATCTGGAATTTGCCGGCACTATGACAAAATATGGAGTGGAGTATAACAGGTTAGTCACTGGCGAGCATAAGGACATAGGGTCGCAGTTCAGGAATATGACTGCTGAAGAGAGGGATATTATAATGGGATTAGTCAACGAGTCATTCTCTTATTTCTTAAACTTCGTAACTGAGAGGAGGAACCTTACAGAAGAAACAATTACTCTAATTAGCGACGGCAGAATAATAGGCGGAAGCCAAGCTTACAGCTTAGGATTAGTGGACGAGTTAGGAGGCATTAATGAAGTCAAAAGATACCTCTCATCAAAAGGAATTGAAGAAATAACAATTGACGATTACTCATCCAGTACAAACATAATCCCTGACATCAGGAACTTATTAGGTTTTAAGACAGATTTAAACATTCCAAGCTTTAATTAGTTAGATTATTTTATGCAAACGCAAACTTTGCCATTTTCTTCAGTTAATCTTATTTCTAATTCAGGTTTTGATAATTCTATTAAGTAATCGCTTAATTTCTTTTCATCCCATACTTCACCAAATATTTGATAAGGATCAGCTACTTTACCAACTGGAGAAATTAAATAATCAGTAATTTTATTGCCTGTCCAAACCTCGCTTTTACAAAACATTGGCGTTCCGAACTTAAGTGTGAGAACGTTAACACTATCTGGAATTAAAAAATTAAGTTTTTCTGCATCACTAAAATAACTAAAATAATGGGTTTTTCCTCTGCCAGACGAATCTAATATTTGATTATCTTGGGCTTTATCCATGATGTCACTTCTTATTTCAGTCCTGCCCACATATAGTTGAACATGTTATTCAGGCTTTTTGCGAACGCTTCGCTCTTAACCCATAATCCTAGTTCGAATTTAGGGTGAACTTTCTCATCTTCAATTAACAGGAATAATGCTTCATTATTGTCAGTAATTATGAATCTTGAACCGTCATTTAACGCTCTGTGGGTTCCTACTTCGCTGCCTACTTCTTTAAGCGTCGACTTGACTTCATCATTCATCGGAGAAACCATTCTTACAGTGACGCCTCTTTTTTTTGCAGATACAAGCAAGTCCTTGAATGACTTTACTTCACGGACTAATCCTTCAGCGCTCGTGCTTAATATTATGTCTTTTTTTGCATTCTTGATTAATGACTCAAGTCTGTTGTAAATATTAGTCCTTCCTTTGATTACCCCGCTGATGTCATGGGGTTCGATGTTTTTAGTGCCGCTTGAGTATAACAGGTTTAACTCTTTCATTATAGGGCCTTCGCCTACTTTCTCGACAGATCTTATGCTGTGCTGGGCTTCTTCGAATAAGCTCTTCTTATACGCGGATAATACATCGTCAGGTTTTACAGCCATATACTTTATTGGCTTTGATAATTTCATTATAACAAAATTTTTCTTCTCTAAACTTTCAAGAACATCATAAGTTCTGCTTCTAGGAACGTTTGCAATATCACTCAATTCTCCTGCAGTACTAACTCCTTTTGATAATAGTGCTAGCCAGATTTTAACCTCATAAAGATTTAAATTGAAAAGGTTTCTAAGTTCATTTAATATTTCAGGATCATTGACGACCATTTTGCATTCTTTTCCTCCAGTGACTTTTTACTACTATAAAGGGAAAAAATTCTATTTAAATAGTTTTCTTAATATTTCCGATATATTCTGGGTTTCCCTTGCGTTTTAACTTAATCTATTCTAAATTAACTTATTTATAAACATTTCCATCTTTTTACCACTGGGCGCTGACAAATTTTTTTTTAGAAAACTTATTTTGCCAAATTCTTGTTCTTAAATGTTTTATCCGCTGTAATGTCTAATCCTAAAGGTTCAAAGTTTTTCGACTCTGTTAATGTCTTAAATTCCACTTCTGCAACTATTAAGTTAGGCCTATCTGTGTAAAGGTCGAACTCTAACATATGCCTGCCCATTTTTTGTTTTAATCTCTTCTTTTCAACCCGGAGGCCTTTTGTATAATCCCAGTATAATCCGAATATTGACTTTTGAATAATCTTAGTCTTCTCAATTCGTTTATTATCCTCGTCAGTTTTGATGGTGAAATAACAAGTAGTCCCTTCCTGCCTGATCCTGAATTCTGCAATTTTATTAGGGTCTAATTTATCGAGAGTCAGCCTTGATTTTAAAACAAGTTCTAATCCCTTCTCCTTAGGAAGATAACCTTGAATTATGACAATACCTTCTTCTGAAATCTTATATTCTAAGGCATGAACTGATTCGTAAATCTTTGACAAGAGAGGAGTAAAGTAAACTTTATTACCATTCTTGATCAAGTATTTATTTTCAATTTCTTCATATGATTTGGTCATAACTTTTTATTTGAATTGTTTGTCATTATAAAAATAGTAGTTACCACTAATTTGTGATTATTTTTCAAATCTCATTTTTGTACTGCTTAACATCATCTTCAAATACTAGTTTGTCTTTGGTAATCTCATTAACCTCTTTAGGCAGATTTGAGATATCAAAAAACCTTATTGGCTTTCCTAATTTTTTAAACAACTGAATCTCTGCAAGAACTCCGTCGCTCACTTCCCCATAAACCCATAACTCATCACACTTTTTCATAACATTATAATTCCCGTTCCTGACAACATCCCTGTCAACCAATTCGTATAAGTAGTAGCCAAAAGTGTTGAATGGGTTCACTGGGACAACACCTAAATTAAACGCGTGCCTGCAGATTAGCATCCTCTGGTGGAAGTTCCTGCAAGACTGCGCAGTGAACACTACTTTCTTTTCAACATTAAGACTCTTAGCGGCATGACTCAACTTTTCCATAAATAAATATCAATATCTGACTAGTTTATATAATATTTTATTCAAACTTTTTCAATAAATAATTTTCTCCGATTTTTTCAAGATTGCAGTTATAATAACCTTTTTCATGATTTTTGACAATTTTTTCTATAATCAAGAAATCGCTGGGTATAATTTTATCTTTTATTATTTCAAGTTCATCAAACTTAAACCATTTCAGTTTGCCTTCTGAATCATTTAATATATCTGTAGTTTTCGGCTCTAATTCGCAGACATGAAGCAAGAAATGCTGAAGAATATTTCCCTTTTCGATTAAGTGTTCTGAAACGAAACCTAACAATTTTTTAAAATAAGATTCTATACCTGACTCTTCTAAAATCTCCCTAACTGCCGCATCGGATAAGTGCTCATTTTTTTCAATCTTTCCACCAGGAAGCCCCAACAGACCAACATAATCACCTTTAATTCTCTTAATTAGTAAAATCTTATCATCTTTAACAAGTGCAGATATCACAATTGCTAACGGAGGCTCTTTCATAACAAGTTTTTAATAATCAGTCTAATCATAAAAATCTTTACTGCAATCGTTAGAAATACTTATAAATAAGAACTTAAGGATTTAACTTTTGAACATGACTACTACTTTGGATAATATAATTGCAGAACTCAATGAGTCTAAAACTGATGTTTCTAATCGTCTGCCTCATTTTTTGCCGTTAAATAACGGAGGCTTTGTACTGCAGGCTAATCTTTGGCTGTACAACTTTGATAGACTGTTAAAGGTTCACGTTCGGGATGAATTCTTATACAGTGTATTAAAAAGGGAAGCTGACGTTTCAGGCTTTACAATTGTCACATATGACGGTTTTGTATTTCCAGAAAAAGGAAAAGAGGTAAATCTTGATTATTTCAAGACTCAGAAAGAAAAAAACAGTCTGGTTATTTACAGAACCTTGGCAAAGGAGCTGATGACAGTTGACCAACTGCATGAAAATCTGCCAATAAATAAGGCTATAATAAACAATAATATCCTAAAATTAACCAGGGCAAATTACATATTTGAAGAGGAAGGCGTGCTTAAGTTGAATCCTAGGATTAAGGAAGCAATGATGCTGAAAGGATACTTAGATAATTTATGCTAATTCTTCCACGTCGCTTATAGTTGCTATCTCGTCAGGTTTTTTGTCATTCCTGAATCTTATGAGCCTTGGGAATCGCAAAGCAAAACCGCTATCGTAAGTCGGGCTTTTTTGAATCTCTTCATACTCGACTTCTACAACAACGCTTGGTGTTAATACAACTTTCTCATTATTCTCCTTCATAACCAAGGGTTTTAATTTCTTGGTTAATTCCTCAAACTGTTCATCAGAGAAACCGGTGCCTAACTTTCCTATTGACAAATATTTTCCATCATCAGGGTCCAAGCATGATAGCGTGAAGCTTCCGAACCAGTCACGCCTTTTTCCTTTGCCATAATAAGCCTCGGTTATAACAAGGTCTAATTCAGTCATGTGAGATTTTAACTTGACACCGAAACCAACACGGCTGCCTGCCTGGTAAGGGGCTTTCAAATTTTTGAACATCACGCCTTCCTGCTCTTTTATGCCTTCAGTGAATAATTTCTCCGCATCACTTTCACTGTCAGTCTTAATGCCTTTTGCAATCATTATATTAGGGTTTGGTTTTATAATCGAAACGAGTTTGTTATGCCTTTCTTCAAAATTATCATCAAGGAAGCTTTTTTTATCCAGCATTAATAGGTCGAAACAGAATATCTTAACAGGAAGGTCTTTTGATAACTTATCCACATCATATTTTCTTTTTATCCTCGTGCTTAACTGCTGGAAAGGTTCAGGCTTGTCAGTCTTTGGATTAAAACCCACCATTTCAGCCTCAATTATGCATTCGTTGGCCTTTATGCTCTCCTTGATATATTTTACAGCGTCAGGAAATTGTCTTGTCACCTCATCAAGGTTTCTCGTAAACAT
The DNA here is from genome assembly GCA_902385255.1 of Candidatus Tiddalikarchaeum anstoanum. GTDB lineage: Archaea > Nanobdellota > Nanobdellia > Tiddalikarchaeales > Tiddalikarchaeaceae > Tiddalikarchaeum > Tiddalikarchaeum anstoanum. The sequence goes on from CABMEV010000003.1 coordinate 150,217, forward strand.
CCTGACCTCATTACCCAATTTGTGTATCTGGAGGCGCATGCCGTCATATTTGACTTCAATTATTGCAGGCTTCCCCACCTCTTCGAATCCTTCTTTCACGCTGCTCACTTTTTTGAACAGCATGACTTTAATCGGGCTGAAAAGCTTGAGCTTAATATTGCTTATATTTTTCGGATTTTTGCATAACGTTTCCGATACGTAAGAATAATCAGTGCATAAATTGTACGCTTTCTCAATATCATCTGATGTTACATTGAAGGCTTTGCCTAAAGCATCCCTGACAACTCCTTCGCCGACCCCTGTTCTCATGCTGCCAAGTACTATCCTCGTAAGGTATAATGCTTCCTCAGGGTCTGCATTGCTTAATAACTCGCTCACTATTTTCAGCTTCTTTTCAACACTGCCCTTGCCTGTCATGTCAGGAATCTTGTACAAATTCTCCTTAACCTTATCCAGTGTCAAATCATTAGAGTATAATGTTACCTGCTTCTTCTTTCCAATAACGTACTTCGCAGTCTCCCCCAAGTCGCCGTGTATCTTCCATAATTTTTTAACATCTTCAACACTCACTCCTCCTGTTATTGCCAACGTTTCTATCATCATATTATTCGCGATTCCAAGCTCTTTCGGATCATTTGCAGGAAAGACTTTACCCATGCATAATTGTACTACAAAACCTATATCCTCGCATTTTAATTTTTTAAAAAAATCTTCAAGTATGGCGGTCATCTCTAAACGCTTGGTGGTTGAGGATAATTTGGTGAATACTTGGGATAACTCTTTGAACTTCATAATTTCTTTAAACTCCTTTAAGCTATAAAAAGGTTAATAAATAAAGTATTTTTCCTTCAATTTCATGTTCCCGCTTGAAAAAATACTCCTGATTTCAGCAAAAGATTATTGTGATACTCTTTCAAAAAAGCTTGAAGATTATGAAATTAAAGAGCTAATAGTCAATGGGACGGCGAAAAAAGGAGCTTACAAGCATGATATATTAGTGGCTTACGCGCTTAAAGTCAGGGAGAATACTGAAGTAGTCACGGATTTTAATTATTATGAAGAACAATTGTCGGATGAGGCAATTAAGTATTCAGCGAAAGGCAACCAGCTCATCCTGAGGGATAAAATATTTACGAAGCCGATACAGGGTAAGACTGAGAAAAAGAAACAATTGATTGTTTTAGCGTATCATAAATAATTTAAACTATGGTTAAGTAGTTCTGTCTTTATGAATGACGCATTGGATCTCATAATGAGCCGCCGCAGTGTTCGGGAATACAAGGATAGCGAGGTTGAGAATGAGAAATTGTTCAAGATATTGGAAGCTGCAAGGTGGAGTCCTTCAAGCGGTAATGTTCAAAACTGGAGATTTGTAGTAATTAACGAGCCTAATCTTAAAATGCAGCTCGCAGAGGCATGCCTCGGCCAGTACTGGATAACTACGGTTCCCGTAATCATAGTCGTATTAAGCGATGACAGCAAGCTTCGCACATTATTCGGCGAGAGGGGAGAGTCAACTTACTCCATTGAGAATTGCAGCATAGCAGTGCAGAATATGATGCTTGAAGCAAAAAGCATAGGGCTTGATACTTGCTGGCTTGGCGCTTTTGATGAGGATAAAGTGTTAAGGGTTGTCAAATCTGAAGATCCTAACGTTCATGTCCGAGGAGTAGTAGCATTAGGTTACGCTGCTCAGATTCCTCCGCCGCCAAACAGGATAGCATTAAAAGAAATAGTATTCTTCAACGAGTACGGAAACAAAATGGTAAAATAAGAAATAACTTTTTTTATTATTCTTTATACAAATTAATTGTTCCAAAAGCAGCATCTGTTACTATATGGACTCTGTTTGTTGCATTGTCAAAGTTTGCACTCTTTAACCCTATGAAGTTGCTCACAGTTCCGAAAGCGCTGCTCGACTCGATTAAGTACTCTGCAGTGCTGTCAATGTACGCGTTAATAACTCCGAACTTGCTGTCTAACCTGATATTCGTATCCCTGGTTATGACTCCTGTATGAATATCAATTTCCCCGAACTTATTATCAACGAAGATAGTCGAGAAACCATTCATGTTAAAGGCCTTCATGTTGCCGAATGAGTTGTCAAGAGTTACTCCTCCGCTAATAGTGCTTAATCCTCCGAAATCATAACTTGACTCCCCGAACTTGTTATACAAAGTATAATCCTCAAGCAGAGTAGTATTCACTAACTCTCCATCATGCACTATGTTCAACATTCCATTATTCACGTTGGCAGATAAGTTGCAGAAAGAGCACTCAAAATTTGAACCATTATAACCGAATATGGGCTCCTCATCATGAACAGTCATCATTGGAAAAGCATTGAACACTGATAATCTTAATATGAAAGTTGACAAGTTAAGAAGAAGTGTTATCACAAGAATTATTCCGCCAATAGTCCTAAGCACTCTTCCAAAGTCCCCTGCGTTAAGCATCTTAGTGGCTAACTCAACAAAGCCGACTATGATTAAAACAGTCGGCAAAGCAAGCGGCTTTACAAGTATTGAAAGGCTAAGGTAGCCGTAATTATAAGCAAGGATTAATACTCCAAGCAGTATAAGCACATAAGCAGTATAGTTGCCCATATACTAAACTATGAATAGGGTAGTATAAAAAACTTTACAAAAATTAAAAACTTTTATTAATAACCTTAACGTAATAGAACTTTATCATGGCTAAGGCTGATATAAAAGAAAAAAAACTTTACCGCAGCAGAAAAGACAAAATCATATTCGGAGTATGCGGCGGAATAGCTGAATATTTAGGCATAGACTCAACACTCATACGAATACTTGCAGTAATACTATTATTATCCGGTTCATGGTTTGTAGTATTATACATACTGCTTGGAATAATAATACCTGAGAACCCTAACGAGAAAGAACAACCGGCGAAAGGAGATATGAAAAACAAGTACTTAATACTTGGCGGAGCATTCGTAGCAATAGGCGTGATACTCTTACTGAATAATTATAATATCATAAACTGGAATAATACGTGGCCAATACTGTTAATAGCACTTGGTGTTTACTTACTATGGCAAAATCAGATAAAAGAAAAGAAGAAATAAAAAAAGAGAAGATGGCGCCCTGTTGCGGCGGTGCAGGATTAATACCTGGCATAGCAGTGCTAACACTAGGTGTGCTTTTATTATTGTCAGACATGAAAATTATATCCTTCGGAGCTGGATTCATACTCTTAACAATAGGATTCGTATTCCTTCTCGTTTATGCAACAAGCAGAGTCTGGGCATTCCTAATACCTGGAGTCATACTATTTGGAATAGGTGTTCTAATCTACTTAAACCTTGAGGATTTGGGATACTTATACCCGTTAATTGTCGGCCTGTCATTCATAGCTGTATACATCACTAGGCAGGAACATACAGGATGGGCAATCATACCAGGCGGTATACTGCTGGCAGTATCAGTAATATCTGCTTTCGAGCAATATTCTAACATAGACTCGTGGCCGTTAATAGTAATAGGTATAGGAATATACTTATTATACAAGCATTACAAGAAATAATTATTTTTTTAAATTCAGGTTTATCATTTTTAATCTGGAAATTTAGTTGTATATCTGTGCTGTAACTCTTTTTGGAATAGGTGTTAGTGTGATATCCTTATATGATTGATTCTGGTTGTATCTTATTATTACAAGGTCCGCTATCATTTCAGGCTTGAATGCGCTCCTGTAATCTGATGCGAAGTCGTGAAGTGTTATTTCTAATTCTGACAAGGGAATATTTACAGCCTTGCTTTTTCCTTTAAGGATTTCATAGACTATTTCTTTATCGCTTAAACTCATCATTTTTTTTCTTTTTCACTCCTCTAAATAAAAATGGGGGGGTGGCCCCTAAAAAATTCCTTTTTAGGAGCCGATTTTTCCTTTTTGTTTCTATTGTGGAAGGTACCACTTTTAAAAAAAAGAAGAGGGGTATAGATTCTTCTTTTTTATAACATGCGAATTCCAAGTTCAGCTTTCATTCCTGTCTTCTCAAATCTCTTATTAAGAGGTGTGTTGAAACTTGGAGCTACTTCTTTCTTCTGGGGACCGACTATGTAAGGGCTTTGCACTCCTGTAACTATTGTCATAACTCTTAATTTCCCGTTCATTGCCTCGTCTATCCTTGCACCCCAGATTACTGTGGCTTCTTTGCTGAGTCCCTGTGTGACTAGTTCTCCAATCTTATTAGCTTGGTCGAGAGTCATGTCTGTCCCGCCTGTTATGTGTATAAGTGCTCCTTCAGCACCAGTGTAACTCACATCTAATAATGGGTGGTTCATCGCTTTATGCACTGCTTCTTCAACTCTCTTCTCGCTGTTGCTTTCACCTACTCCCATGACGCATAATCCTCCCATTTTCATTATGGTTCTGACGTCTGCGAAGTCCAGGTTTATCAGGCTTGGTAATGCTATTGTTTCAACTATTCCTTTAATCATAGTTGATATGAGTTCGTTCGCTACTGCGAATGATTGTGTAATTGGCAGGTTGCCTGCGATTTCAACAAGTCTGTTGTTGTCAATGACTATTACTGAGTCGCAGCTTTCTCTAAGCAGTTGCAGTCCAAGTTCAGCTTTCTCTATTCTTGCCCTTTCAATATTGAAAGGCATGGTTACGACACCTATAATAATGCTTCCCATCTCTTTTGCCAGCTTAGCAACTACTGGGGCGCTTCCTGTTCCGGTTCCTCCGCCCATTCCTGCACAGATGAATAACAAATCTGTATCTTTTACTAATTGTTTAAGTTCGTGTTGTGACTCTTCAGCTGCCTGGGCTCCAACCTGCGGGAATCCTCCGGCGCCAAGTCCACGGGTTAATTCTTTTCCAATTAATAATTTCCTGTCAGCATTTCGTGCGTTTAGATGCGCAGAATCAGTGTTGATGATTATTGTTTCAGCACCTTCAATGCCTTTATTGTACAGCCATGAGACAGTATTATCTCCTGCTCCACCACAGCCGATAACTTTAATGTTAGCCTGACCTTCCAGACCTGATTTTATATCCTTCATTGCTTCTTGATTCTTTAATGCACTTTCAACTAAAAACTCCATTTCAATTACCCCCATGTAATTTTTTTTTGACGGAGAGATACCTACCAAAAACTATTTAAATTCTCGAGCAGTCTATCTATCCTAAGAATTAGCCAAATATTTTCAACGTGTTGCGTTCGCCAAAACGTAACAAGTCATTTAAGGTTATTTCATTCGCCAAAATGAAAAGACCTTTACAATTTATTTTAAATAGCTGCGCCTATTTAAAAAATTTTATGTCATCTATCACAATATATCGAATAAATCATTTTTAATGAGTTAATATCTCTATTACTGATTTCTTGCCAGATTCGATTCTGACGCTGCCCCCTATTGGGAACGTAATGAGAGGATACGTATGCCCGAAATCCGCACCAACTATTACAGGAATTCCTCTTAACTCTTTCTTGCTACTAATAACATATTCCAAATTTTTCCTTTTGATAAACGCATTTCTCTGAAACCGCCCTATAACGATTCCCCTTATCTTGTCAGAGCCCTTCTGCTGCAACAAGGACTGAAGGCATCTTTCAAACATTTGGTCAGTGACGTCGGTTGTTTCGTCATCTTCCTCAAGAAATAGTATTGAACCCTTCAAACTAGGCATGTAAGATGTTCCCTGCAATAAATTTAATGTACATATGTTTCCCCCGATTAATCGGCCCGTTGCACTACCTTCATTTATTGCATAGTATCCTTTATTCTTGTGAAACTTGACCTCTTTAATCTTATACCATTTATCATCAGTCCACTCTTTTGAAGCGTTAACAGTAAAATGTCCGCTCTCCATCATGCATTTTTTGAAATAATCATAAGTATACTTGAACATATTGTCTGGCTCTGCAAAAGTTGAAAAATTAGGCCCTGAGTAATTTACAAGGCCTGTTTTTGCAAATATCGCATTAGACAGTGCCGTAATATCTGAGTAGCCGCAAATTATCTTCGGATTTCTTTTAATCAGGTTGTAATCCAATAAATTAAGAACTTGGTTTACGTTGAATCCTCCTGTAGCTGCGAGTATCATCTTCACTTTCTTGTCCTTGAATGCTTCATTAATGTCAATTGCCCGCGATTCCGGCTTTGAAGAATTAAATAAGTCATTCTCAAATGCATGAGCACCAAAGGTTAAATCGAATCCTAAGTCGTAAAATCTTTTTTTTGCCATCTTAACTACGACTGGCTTCATCTTCTTCATGTTCTTAGAAGCACAAATTACCCTTATTTCATCTCCAACTTTCAGTCTTGGAGGAATCATTTCTTGTCACCTAAAGCATTGTTCACTAAAGTGTCAGCTTTAACCTTGTAAACATCTTTCCTGCCAACATTAGCGTAAACCACTTTATTATTTCGTACGACGATGCATATCGCCTCCAAGTCCAATGTTGCCTCTTACCTCTCCTTCTGCATTGGTTATTATGTTATTAAACATCTTCTAAACAAAGTAACTATTTATGTGTTAAATAAACTTGCTGCTTATTCTAATTTCCAAACAGAATAGTTATCTTATAATATTAGAGTAGTATTTGGCAGCCAAAACTATCTCCTTTAGGAGATAAGATAAGGTTATAGTTGTATTTTAAACTTAAACCCCTTCCTTTTTGGAGCGGTAACAGAATATATGTCTGCCACGTTTTCAAACTCTTTTGTTCTTCCATTATTATCAATTGATTGAATTGCTGAAGAAGGTATTAAGGGTTGTATTATTTTATCAGATATTTCATATACGCTGCCGTTTATGTTAATTATAGCATTATGCACAATCTTATACTCATCTCCATTAAGATTCTTTTCTGTTGTAAACGTTTCAGGTTTTATCACTTGTTCCGGACTTATTTGTTCAGGTATCTTTATACAGTTAGGTGATATTGCTGTATTATCAGCAGTTAAATAATATAATCTTGAATCATCATCTAAGTGGTAAGCAGAATCGCTATTAAGATTAGGGGTTAATACAGTCAAATTTTTAGCGTCTTCTCCAATATAACAAGCCTTATTATTCTCGAATACTAATGTTGTATTATTGGAAGATTTTCCTATACATGTCCCTGTATTTCTTGTTTTAAAAAATATTTTTGAATCTTTGGCGTTTATACCCATGCATTCCCCGTTATAATCCTCTATTGTTAAATTCTTATTATTTAACTTGAAAGCAAAAAAGTCAATGTCTGACCCGTTTGCTTGAAGCTCGATTAGTTTCTCTTTTGTTTTATTTATTAAGACAGATAAGAATAATCCTGCCGGACTAAGCAAATATTTGTCATATTTAATGTGGTCTATACAATCCTGAATATCTTGTTGGGTGTAATATTTTACGCCTAACTTGTTTATTTTTCTTTCAATCTTTGAGTACGCTCTCGCAGCGCCTCTGAAATTGCGCCAAAAAGCGAAATCGACGCTGTATCTTGCAGCGTTTTCACTCTTATGTATACCTCTTTCAATTTTCCATGAAAGTTTTAAAACATTATCTAAACAATTTATGAGCTTTTCTGAAACCATTTTTCCAATAAATTGGATTTTTTCTCTTTAAAAGTTTAATGTTTTAGAATTTCCAGTTCTGCTTTGCATTCTAAAGCTGTCACTCTGCACGTTCCGCCGATTGGATAAGTGAATCTTGGTATTGTATGTGCGAAGTCCAGCCCTGCTATGACAGGAATATCCCTTATTTCTTTTTTCGAGTTTATTATCTTCTTCAATTTCTCATCTGTTATCCCTGTTCTTTTTTGGAATCTCCCTATTACTATCCCCTTTATCTTGTCGAATCCTCTCTGCTGGCATATCGATGTCAATTCCCTGTCAAACATGTAAACAGTGTCGGATGCGGATATATTCTCCTCTTCCAGGAAAAGAATCTTATTTTTCAAATTAGGCATGTATTTGGTGCCCTGCAATAAGTTAAACGTGCACGCGTTCTCGCCGATAATCTCTCCTTCTGATACTCCTTCTCTTATCACAAAATAACCTTTATTCTTGAAAGGCTTCTTTTCGCTGTACTCTTTGTAACTTTTTGAAGGTTTTACAATGTACGACTCTTTTTCAAACAAGCACTTCTTGAAATACTCAATGTTATAATCCTGCATCTCTTTCTTCCTGAATGTTGAGAAGTTAAGGCCTGCATAAGTGACTATTCCGGTCATCTTGTTAATGCAGTTATTCAGCGCCGTAATATCCGAGTAGCCGCAGAATATCTTGGGATTCCTCCTGATAATATTATAATTCATGTATGGCAGAAGCTGGTTCGAGTTGAACCCTCCTCTCGCACATAATACAGCTTTGACATTCTTGTCAAGGAATGCTTCATGAATGTCATCAACTCTTTCTTTCACGCTTGACGAGTCGAACTCATCCCTAATGAAACAATTGGAGGAGAAACTAATTTTTAATCCGATACTCTCCAGTTTTCTTAGAGCTAATTTTACCAGGCTGTCATCAATCGTGCTTAAGCTGTGAGAAGGTGAGATTATCCGCACTTCATTTCCTTTTTCTAACTTTTTTGGTATTATCATCTTCATCCAATGCCTTGTTCACTAAGATGTCAGCTTTCGACTGGAAAACATCAGTTCTTGGTACATGTTCAAACCTGACAATTTTAAATCTTTTCTCCTTGTCTTTAGCTTCCAAAAATAACTCGTTCAGGCGCACCGAGTTGACTGCCCACTCTCCTCTCATCTGTTTTACTACAAGCAGCGAATCCATGAATACGTCAACTTCATTATTAGTATACTGGCATGCTTTTTCGAGAGCCATTAACAAAGACTTATACTCTGCCTCATTATTAGTCCCAACACCAATAGTTTCAGAATAAGAGCATAACACTTTATCTCCTTCCCTGATTACTCCACCTATTGCTGAAGGCCCCGGGTTCCCCCTTGCTCCACCGTCAGCGTTGATTATGACTTTCTTAAACATATTCTTTACAAAGAATCCTCCGCGTTTTAAATAAACTCTCTATTACATAATTAAGAAAAAAAATTCATGTTTAAAGTTAACAGGTGCTATTCCTCTATATACTTTAAATTTTTTATAAACTGTTTTAACTTTAAAGTTGAATTGGGGCTATAAAAGTTTTTAAGAAAGACATTCCCTAAATTCTTGAAATGAACAATAAACTTGATGTATTAGACTTAGAAGACGTGGTTATTAAAAGTGATTGCAGACTTAACTTTATGAGCTTGCCGGCCATGATTCAGGCTGAAAAGAATATGTATAACAGCACTAACTATTTTATATTTCATAAAGTAGAAGAACTATTATATTTTAGTTCAGCAGGAATGCTTGCGCTGCCTAATTATATAAAATATAGAGAAGACGAAGGAAGAAATGAAGCCAGTCTAAATAATATAATGGAATCACTGGGTGTTTCGGGATGCAGATTCGAAACAAGACTTGATGATGACAAATTTAGAAATGTACTTGTATTTGAATTTGATAACTACTCTCCGCAAAATTGTGAAAGCGGCAAAAAAGTTGTCAAACTAAATAGAAACCAGTTCAATTCTAATTTTAACGAAGTAGAACCTGTATCTTTAGTTATAGTAAATACATATTACGCAACATTAGACTTCTCATACTTTAGAAATAGAAAGAGTTGCAAAGCCCACCATACAAAGACTGAAGAAGACGAGCCGTCAAGTTTATGAAAAAGATAAAGAAATGGATTTAAGCATAATTTGAACTATGTGCTCAACAGCTCTTTTATAATCTCTATTTAATTTTTGATAATATTTATAATCTCTTATAGATATAGCTACCTCTATGAAAGAGTCTGATATTCTCAAACACGCTCTGCGCAATGCAGCTCTTCACGACGGAAAAGCAGTAGTCGGCGCTGTTATACCTAAAATACTTGGAGAAGACCCGAAATTAAAATCTAAGATGAAAGAGTTAATGCCTGCTGTCTCAAAGATTGTAGAAGAAGTCAATAAGTTAAGTCTTGAAAAGCAGAAAGCAGAGCTCTTAACGCTCGACAAGCACGCACTGGACAAGAAGGAAGAGGAAGCGCCAAAGGAGCTCCCTGAACTTAAAAATATCAAGGTGGGTAAGTGCAGTTTCAGGATACCTCCAGGACCTGAGAAAGAACTCCACATAGGCCACGCATTAAGTTTCTTACTGAATTATTACTACGCGAAGAGGTATAAAGGAAAATTAATACTCAGATTTGAAGACACTAATCCTGAAAAATGCAGGCAGGAATTCGTTAACGGCATAAAACAGGACTTAACAGCGCTTGGCATAACTTGGGATGAAGAGTATTATATGAGCGACCACCTTCCTGAGTATTACAAGCTTGCAGAGAAGATGATTAAGAAAGGCGACGTTTACATCTGCAACTGCGTTGAGGATAAGATAAGCAAAGACAGGGAAAACCATGTAAGATGCGGCTGTGCAGAAAAAGACGTTAACGGAAACTTAAGGGAATGGAATAAGATGAAGTACGGCACTTACAAGGAAGGAACGTGCGTACTCCGGCTTAAAGGTGATTTGAAAAATAAGAACAGCGTCATGTGGGACCCGTCTCTATTCAGGATTAACAGGACTAAGCATTACAGGCAGGGAAGCAAGTTCTTCGTCTGGCCTTTGTATGATTTCACAGCAGCAGTTGAGGATGCCAAAATAACTCACGTTCTCAGGGATTCTAACTGGACTCAAAGGGTGGAGTTGCAGGATTTCATACGCAAAAAATTAGGGATAAAAGGAAAACCAGTCAACGTATTATACTCGAGGTACCAGTTGGAAGGGGCAGTCACGCAGGGGCGCATCATAAGAAAACTGGTTGAGGATAAAGTAGTTGACGGATATGATGACATAAGACTCGCCACAGTAAAGGGATTATTAAGAAGAGGCTTTGTTCCTGAAACTTTTATGCAGATACTTATAGAGATGGGTATTTCAAAATCGCAGAGAACTATTCCTTTGGAGAAATTGTATTCAATCAACAGCAGGATACTTGACAAGAAAGTTGACAGGTACTTCTTCGTTGAAGACCCAGTATTGCTTACTGTTAATGACGCTCCAGGCGCTAATGTTGAACTCCCAATGACCCCTTATGATGCAAAGAGGACCAGAAAAGTTGATACTGAAGGAGAATTCTACATTCCAAAGCGCGATGCGAAAACAGGGCTTGTATTGTTAAAATACGCTTACAATGTGAAGATAATAAAAGTAACACCTAATGGTGCAGTAGGAGAATACGTTATTGAGAAGACTATAAAGGACGTACCTATAATCCAGTGGATAGCAAAGAACAATGAGGTCCCTATAATAGTTAAAGAGCCGCTTCCAATGTTCAATGACAAGGAAGAACTAAATAAAGTCACAATGGCAGAGCATAAAGGATTTGCAGAAAGAATCGTCGAGGGGCTGCCTGTCGGGGCTCAAGTTCAGTTCGAGCGCTTCGCATTCTGCAAGAAAGACAAGGATTACTGGAACTTCACGCACAAATAGAATAATTTTTACTGCTTTTGTTTTTGTATATTTATCAGGTCAAAATAGTGGCCTTTTTCTTTCATTAATTCTTCATGCGTTCCGCTTTCTATTATTCTTCCGTTGCTCATGACGCATATTATATCCGCATCCATTATGGTTGACAATCTGTGCGCTATTATTATTGTAGTTCTTCCTTCGCTTATTTTCTTAATCGCAGCCTGTATTAGTTTCTCGCTGTAAGGGTCAATACTGCTTGTTGCTTCGTCCAATATTAATATTTTAGGGTTAATTAATAAGACTCTTGCAAAACATATTAGCTGCCTCTGCCCGAGGCTTAAGTTAGAACCCATCTCCCTGATTTCCGTGTTATATCCTTCAGGGAGTTCTTTTATGAAATCGTGCAGGCCTAAACTTTTTGTTATCTTTAAAAATTTCTCGTCTATTTCAGGTTTCTTGTTTAATCCATAATAAATATTTTCAAGTATTGTTCCTGTGAATAAGAAATTATCCTGAGGAACCATTCCGATAATGCTTCTTAAATCCTTGATTTTAAAATCTTTAATATTAGTCTTGTCAAGGACTATTTCTCCAGAGTTCACATCATAGAATCGCGCAATTAGCTTGGCAACAGTTGATTTTCCCGCCCCTGTTTCCCCTACGAAAGCGACAGTTTTACCTTTTGGTATTACTAAATTTATATTTTTTAAGACGTCGCCTTTCTTCTGCTCGTTTATCTTTCTGTATTCTTCAATCGCTTTTCTAACATCATTGCTGAACGAGTTTAAATATTTTTTAACATCTTTTTGGGTGCTTAATAATTCCAAAATCTGAGTGTTTGATAAATCTTTTTCCTGAACGAAGATATCTATATTGTTAATGTCAAATTCGTTGTTTAAATAAACGGGCGTATACTGCCCTAATAATCTTTTGTCAAGTATGGATGCGAGTTTATTATAATTCAATTCTGTATTAAAGTTCTGTGCGAATTTAAGTATGACATCATGCTTTTCGGCTAAAGATTTGACTTTTTTTATAAAGTTTAATCTTTCATCATCTGATAATTCTATAAATCTTTGGACAAAAAGCAGTTTTTTATCATAGTTTAACTCTTTTATAGAATTATTTACGAAATTAGCCTCGAAAGGAAGCAGTTGTTTCAATATTAGACTAATATCTTTCTTAACATTCTTCTCTCTTGATTTATAGTTGAAACTTACATTCTTAAACTCTATGTCTCCTTTTACATCATTAATGTTTTGCGGGTTCGTTGTTTCTGAAATACTGTTTTTCTCGTTTAAAATTCTGTATATTCTTTCAGAACTAGCCATTGCGCTGTCGCTTATTTGTTTAAACATCAAGATTCCTATTATTGGGAATAATAACTGCATAAGGTACGCGTTAAAAGCGCTTAATTCCCCTATGGATATACTGCTTCCAAATAAGGTGACGCCGTTGTTTAATAATCCGTATCCTGCGTATAAAATTATCAGGCTCATGAACACATAAACTATAAACGTAACCAGCGGGAAGAAGAAGCTGAATATTTTTCCAGTTGCAAACATTGCCTCCCTGTTTTCCCAGTTTACTTTGTCGAACTCTTCAAGACTTTCCTTTTCTCGGCCGTATGATTTGATAACCTTCATTCCGCTTATATTTTGCGAAATAACCTGAGTCACTAAGCTTACTTTCTGTCTCGTTTTTCTAAAAGCTGCTCGTAACAGGTTATTCAAATATAAAACAATAGTTGTTAACACCGGAACTATAAGCAATGAAAGCAAGGTCATCTCCCAGTTTGAGTTAATCATTAAAAATAGTATAACGCCTGCTTTGAACAGGTTTGCAAGCATTATGGCTAATTGCCCGCCAAAAACCATGTTTAACTGGTCAATATCATTTGTTGCTGTGCTGATTATATCTCCGCTGTTATGCATTTCGAAATACTCCATGCTCATATTTTGAATATTCTTAAACAAATCAAGTCGGATATCCCGTATAATCTCCGCACCATACTTGCCAAGAAAATAACTTATTATTGACGACCCGAAAAAACTAATAAATAAAATTAACAAGAATTGCGTTGATAAGTTTACTGTTTCTGTTATCGAACCTTTTAATATACCCTCATCTATCACTCTTTGCTGAAGATACGGCAGAAACGCACTTAGAACTGTAAACGCAAGCAGTAATACTAGCAGCACCAAAAAAGTGGTTTTATAAGTTTTAAGGTAATTAAAAAGCCAAAGCCATAATGTTTTATCAGAAATTTCCCCGCTTCTCACCCGGTTTCCGTGCGCTGCTATTCCGGGCCCATGGTCATTAGGAGGCATTTAAAGATTACCTCCTTTTTTTAATTCTAATTCGGCTTCTTTTTGCTTCTTAAATAATGTGTCATAAATATTCGTATACATGATGTTTTTATTGTATAATTCTTCGTGAATCCCTAATCCAATAATATAACCCTTATCCATGACTAATATCTTATTCGCTTTTTTGAGGTTGCCCACCCTCTGAGTTATGATAAAACTAGTTCTGTTTTTCATCAAGTAATCCAGCGCTGTTTGTATTTTATACTCAGTTTCCGTATCCACTGCGCTCGTGCTGTCATCTAATATTAATATTTTTGGCTGCAATATTAATGCGCGGGCTATAGCGACTCTTTGTTTTTGTCCGCCGCTTAAGCTGCTTCCCCTCTCTCCAACAATTGTATCATAACCTTTTGGAAGCGTCATTATAAAATCATGAATGTTCGCGTGTTTTCCTGCATCTATTACTTCCTCCATGGTTGCATTTGGCCTCCCGAATCTTATATTGTCCGCTATGCTAATATTAAATAAGAATACTTCCTGGCTGCAGAAGCCAATCTGGCTTCTTAAATTGCTTATCTTATAATCTTTAACATTTACATTATCTATGTAAACTGCACCTTTATCAACGTCGTAATATCGAGGTATTAGATTGATTAAAGACGTTTTTCCGCTTCCAGTTGTTCCAACTATTGCAACACGTTCGCCTTTTTTTATCTTAAAGTTTAAATTTTTCAGAACTAATGAATTACTTACGTATCCAAAACTAACATTTTTGAATTCAACATCGCCTTCAATGAATTTTGATACAGGATTTGGTTTTTCCACTATTTCAGTTGTTGTTTCAATGATTTCATTTACTCTCTTTAAGCTCGCTCCAGCTTGGACAAAGTCTATTACAACATGGCCGAAATTTCCAAGGGACATGCCAAGCATGCTCATGTAAGAGACGAATGCGAGAAGTGTACCTATATCAATGGATTGGTTTAAAACAAGCAGCCCTCCGAAAACTAATGAGAAGACGATTAAAAGGTTTAGGATTATTAATCCTGAATTTGTAATAATTGTCTGATATTTTATTGTTTCAATTGTGTCAGTTCTGAATGCATTATTTTTGTTGTTAAATTTTTTTAATTCTTTGTTTTCCGCGCTGAATATTCTGACAACTGCTGCGCCGACCAAGTTTTCTTTTATAATAGTAGTCAAGTGGCCGAAATTATTCCTCGATTTTAAAAAAGCAGCGCTTATTTTATTGTAGCAAAAAAATATGACTGCTATGTATATTAAGACACCCATTAACACCGCCAAGACAGAGATTTTAACAGTTAAATAGCAGCCAATAGTAACTCCTATAAATGATAATATTGAAGTAATAAACTGGTTTGCACTTCTGGTAAAGATTAAGTTTGAATTTTCTATATCACTTGTTACCCTTGAAACTAAATCTCCTGATTCCGTGCTGTCAAAAAATCTGAAGCCCTGCCTGTTAATACTTTCATAAATATCTTTTCTTATATAGTACTGCGATTTTGTTCCAACGCTTGATGTAAAATATCTCCCCAGCCCTTCTATTAAGCTGCCAAGTACTGCGCATACAACTGCTATAAAAAACCAGAAAAACAACCCGGATAGTGATAATGTTTTATTAATAATTGCATTAATAACTGTTTTGGCTACTAACGGTATGGCTATTACAAAGCAAGTGCTTACGAACATTAAAAATACTGCCAGAAAAAATTCTTTCTTGCTGCGCAGCATGTATTTTGCAACTAAACTTAGGTTATTGCTCATTTTCAAGCACCTCGAATTTTTTAAGCAAAGTATTTAATTTTGTTTTTAAGCAGTTAAAGTCAAGAAGCAGCAGGCAGCTTCCTTTCTTTTTCATAACAAGGAATTTCATGCCTTCTTTTATGTTGTGTTCGTCTCTTAAAGTTTTAGGCAGTATTATCTGGCCGCTGTCCTGTACTTTATTATTTTCGAACAATACACCTATCTTCGGCGGGGTGTCTTTAGTTATTAATATCCCTGTCATTTTTTTTAAGAATACAATATTGACGAATTCTCCTGATTTTATGCCAAAATCCCTTCTCACATCTAAGGGGAGGCATATCTGGCCCCTGTTTCCGACGTTTACCAGTCCATAAAAATCAAAATTCATATAGATATGAAAATCATACAAATATGATTTAAAAAACTTATGAAATTTAATTGAAGTCTGGTATTTTTTTAATTAGTTCTTCTTTTGTTAAGTATGTGCGACTGAGCCCGGCAAAGGAGCTCTAGAGCTGTAGCATTGTTATCGAACTTAACTTCTTGTTGGGTAAGGTATTTCTTAACCTCTCTTTCTATATCTTCATTGTTGTAATTGCCTTCTATAAATTCATACCCTGCGGATTCTACGCCGTTAAATTCGTATTTTGTAAACATCTTAATTATCCCATTCTCCTGCATCCTAAGCCAGTCTGTTAAAAATGCTTCGCTGACGGGTTTATTTTCAATTTTCGTTGCCATACTAGATTATTAGAAAAAAATGGGTGTAAAAAGCTTGCGGTATTAGAAAAACATTTAAGCCTGTTTTTCCCTAATATATTATCTTTTTTAAGAAAAATTATTAAACGAGTTCGGTATTTTCTAACTAATTAATGTACTCCAAGAAAGTTTTAGGATACTTGAAAAAGAAGAGAATCAGCGTGGGAGACACCGTTGAACTGCAGACAACTTATGATAAGGTTAAGGGATTACTTCTTGACAGGCCAAACTACCTGGATGAGGATACTCTGATAATAAAATTAGACAATGGTTATAATACTGGAATAAACCTGAGAAATATTGACTCGGTTAACGTGGTAAAGAAGGCTGAGGTGGAGATTAAGAGCAATAAGGGCTCAGCTCAGAATGTTAAAAAACCTTTCATAAGCATACTTCATACAGGGGGTACGATAGCAAGCAAGGTTGATTACAAAACAGGAGGAGTCATATCAAGATTTGAACCAAGCGAATTAATCAATATGTTTCCTGAATTGAAAAATTACGGGAACATTCACAGCTTATTCATGGGAAACATGTTCAGCGATGACATGCGATTTGCCCACTATGCCAAGATGGCAGATTATGTGACTAAAGAGATCGAGAACGGGACTAGTGGTGTCATAATAACGCACGGCACGGATACTATGGCTTATACTTCTGCAGCGTTAAGTTTCATATTTGACAATATTCCAATACCAGTACTTCTTGTCGGGGCGCAGCGAAGCAGCGACAGGGGAAGCAGTGATGCAGGAATGAATTTGGTATGCGCTGCGAAATTTATCAAGAATTCAGACTTTCGAGGTGTTGCTATATGCATGCACGGCTCATCAAGCGATGATTACTGCAACATAATGCGGGGTGTGAACGTGAGGAAGCTCCACTCAAGCAGGAGGGATGCGTTCAAACCTGTTAATGGAAATATTATCGCAAAGGTTGACTACTTGGGTGATGATATAACTTTTATTTCAGATTATCAGAGAAGAAGCGGTAAGGCTGGAATTTTTAGAGTGAATCCGAAGATGGAGGATAAAGTTGCAGTATTGAAAGTCCACACTAACATGCATGCAGAACAATTCGCGTTTTACAGGACAGCCAAGTATAAAGGCTTAATCATTGAAGGTACAGGACTTGGCCATGCGCCGATAAATGAGATAGATATTCCGACAAAGGAGCATACAAGGATTCGAAACGAACTCGAAAAATTAGTCGAGTCCGGATGCACTGTTGTGATGTGCACTCAGACAATATTCGGAAGCGTTAATATGAACGTTTACAGCCCGGGCAGGGAGATGCAGCACTTTGGAATAATACCTGGATACAGCATGACTACTGAAACTGCATTCGTGAAACTTGCATGGCTGCTTGCCAATGACAAGAAAAATATCCGAAAATTAATGATTGAGAATTTAAGAGGGGAGATAGTAAAGAGGTTGATAGTATGAGATGCGGATTAGAGCTTCACATGCAGTTAGATACTGGAAAACTTTACTGCAGGTGCCCTAACATTATTAAAATGGATGAGAAGCCGGACTATGTCATAAAAAGAAAATTGCGCGCTGTTGTCGGCGAAACAGGAGAACTTGACATAGCCGCAAAAAGGGAAGAGGAGAAGCATAGGGTTATACATTATAATTGCTACAACGATTCAGTATGCCTCGTTGATACTGATGAAGAACCTCCAAAAGAAGTTGATGATAAAGCATTCAGGGCAGCTCTCGAGATAGCATTACTGCTTAATATGAAGCCTGTTGACGAGTTTCACATAATGAGGAAGTTAATAATAGACGGAAGCGCCGTCGGAGGATTTCAAAGAACAGGGCTGCTTGCAAACAATGGTTATATACAAACCAGTCTTGGGAAAGTCAGGATTAAGACGTTAATGCTTGAAGAGGACAGCGCTAAGAGAGTGGATGATAACTCCTTCTCGCTTGACAGGTTAGGCATCCCTCTTGTTGAAGTCGGCACTGAAGCTGACATTACAGACCCAAACCAGGCAAAGGAGGCTGCTGAAAAGATTGGGATGCTTTCAAAATTCACAGGAAAACTAATGAGAGGTATAGGGACTATACGCCAGGATGTTAATGTCTCAATAGAGGGAGGAGACCGTGTTGAAATAAAAGGCGTGCAGGACTTGAGGATGATGCCTGATTTCGTAAAATTAGAAGTTGAAAGGCAGCAAAAAATATTACTTATACGCGACGAATTGAACAAGAAAAAGGCAGTGTTGAAAAAATTTGAGGATTTGTCAAAACTATTTGAGCATACTAACTGCACTTTTATCAAGAAAGCGCTCATCGAAGGCGAGCACGTAATAGGTGCAAGGTTCACTAATGCTAAGGGAATCCTTGGAACTATAATCCAGGCTGATAAGAGGTTCGGCAAGGAAATAGCAGAGTACTTGAATGTTTATACCGGCGTGAAAGGGATACTTCACCTTGACGAATTGCCCAATTACGGGGTTACGAAGGAGGAAGTCGCTAAAGTATTGAAGGAATTGAAATGCGATGATAATGATTCATTCATACTTGTTATGTGCGAGCAGACAGAGAGGTCAAATGTAGAATTCATAATTAAAGAAAGAGTAGAACAAGCATACAAGGGTGTTTTTAGGGAGGTTAGGGCTCCAAACCATACGAACGGAACTACCAGTTTCATGAGGCCTCTTCCTGGAAGCGCGAGAATGTATCCTGAGACTGATATTCCTGTGGTCAGGGTGACTGGTGAACTTGTCGGCGAGATTATAACTCATTTAAGCCAGACTCCTGAGCAGAAGTACGACTTCCTTATAGGTTCAGGATTAAACAACGAATTGGCTCAGCAGCTACTTCATAACATTGACAAATTAGTGTTATTCGAGAAAGTGATTAATGAAACTGAGGTTGATAATAAGATTGCTGCGTCATTAATACTTAACAACCCTGTTGAAGAATTAAAAGTTGACTCAGTAATTAACGTGTTCAAGCTTTTTGACAAAGGCGCTTTCAGCAAAGAGGCTGTTCCTTCAATTATTGAAAGATTGAAAAAAGAGGATTTTGAAAAAGTAGTGAATGATTATAGGTCAGTGTCAACCAAGACTGTGATGAATCTCGTCTTGGAAAGGATTGACTATCACGCTTCTGAAATATTTGATGAGAGGGCGTTTGGTGTTATCATGAAGGAGTTAATGGCGGAGTTAAGAGGCAGAGTTGACGCTTCAGATTTGAGCAAGGTTTTAAAGGAAGAGCTTGAAAAAAAGAAACTGCTGAAATAAAAAAAAGTTTTTAAAACACTATATGTTTCAAACTAGTTATGATATCCGTTAATAGTGAAGGAATCAGCGTTGACAGAGGATCTTCTGAGAATATCAGCAAACTTTTATGGGATTTTTTAAGCGTTACCGGCACCCGTTTTAACATGATAGTATTAGACTGCAGCGACGAGGTTGAATACGCTCATAATTTCAAATTTTTAAAACATAAGAATGCAAGAATAGGTGTGTTCTCGGTGACTAATGAGGATGAGTATCAGTCACTGATAAGCGCTTTCAGCGAGGCAACAATCAGCGATTTTTACATAACTGCCAATACATCATTTAATGTCATATTAGATACGTGCAACAATCCTGAATTCTACGACGATCAGGAAGGATTCCTGATTAAAGCATACTTATTGGAGTACCCGCAGACTATTCATATTGAAGAGACTGGATTCTTCATTGACTTTAACAATTTTAAGACTGTGAAATACCAGTTAACTAACGTTGCTAAAAAATATGAGGCAAAATCTAAAAAATGACTTTGAAGACTATTGCCATAGCTGTTTCTAAATTAAAGGATTATACGGGCAAGAAGCCCAGTCTTGAACAATATACTACTCCATCGGATATTGCTGCAAGATTGTCATGGCTTGCCTTCATGAATGGGGATATTGAAGATAAAGCAGTCTCCGACCTTGGCTGCGGAAATGGCATACTAGGAATAAGCGCTCTACTACTTGGAGCTAGAAGTGTAACTTTCGTGGACGTTGACGAGAGAGCTCTTGACATAACAGAGTCAAACTGCAAAAGCTTGAAGTTCGAGAATTATAAATTAGTGAATGAGAACGTTGCAGACTTCCATGAAAAATGCGACACTGTAATAATGAATCCTCCTTTCGGGGTGCAGACGCCAGGACTTGACATATTATTCCTGAAGCAGGCTGCACTGCTTGCGAAAAAAGTATACTTGGTGTATAAGGGTGACGGCCTTAAAATAATAGTAAAAAACCTGCCTAATCATAAGATTACTCTTTTAGACGAGGCGGAATTAGCGTTAAAGAACCAGTTCTCGTTTCATACGAGAGAAAAGAGTAAGACTAAGATAATACTGGTAAAGATAGAGTAACAAATTATTTTTTTTATACTCTTTTGTCGATTTTTAATTTCTCATAACAAGCGTTCGCTATCCGTTTGGCTTTGTTAAAAAGTAATATGTCCGATAACTGGCTGCCGAAATCTCCTTCGAATAATCTTTTGTTCAATTCGTAAAATTCGTCAACGGCATTTCCTTTTGTTGCTTCCCCTTCGGTGAATAAGTACTCGGTGAATTTTTTGACGCTTACTCTCCCTGTTTTTAAATTACAGCCGTTAATTGCATAAGATTCTATTAGCTTATTCAGGTTAGGCTGTTCAAACGCGTTATTAAACACATCCTCTTTCTGGGATTCTCTTTCAAATACAGGTCTCATTAAGTTTGGACTATGATTATTTGCTTAAAAATATTTCTATTCCACTATGTGCACTTTCATGAAGTTCATGAGCCCTGGTATTTTGAAGGGTATTCCTGCGGTTATTACGACAGTGTCCCCTTCGGATATCAGTCCTGTTTTTTTGACGGCGTTCACCGCATCTTTAATCAAGTCATCAGTGTCTAATGAGTTCTTTATCAATAAAGGGTAGACTCCCCATGACAGGTTTAAATGTTTAGTCTCAGTCAATGATGGTGTAACTGCGATTATCGGCTTCTTCGGCCTGTATTTAGATATTGTCCTTGCTGTATATCCTGATTTTGTGCAGGTGATTATTGCGGCTGCGTGAAGGTCGTGCGCGCTCTGGCATACAGACCTGCTTATTGCGTGCTCAATGCTTAAAGGCTCATTATAATTTTCAAGGATTAAGTTATTCATCGTCTTCTCGGTTTCTCTTATTATCTTGTTCATCATATCTATTGCCCTGTGAGGGTATTTCCCGTTCGCAGTCTCTCCTGAGAGCATGACTGCGTCAGCGCCGTCAAGTATAGCGTTCGAGACGTCTGTCACTTCAGCCCTTGTTGGTCTTGGATTCTTAGTCATGGATTCTAACATTTGCGTGGCGACTATTACTGGTTTTCCTGCCTGGTTGCATTTTTTAATAATCATCTTTTGTATATTCGGAACTTCTTCTATGGGAACTTGCACTCCTAAGTCTCCGCGCGCAACCATTATGCCGTCCGCGGCTTTTATTATCTCATCAATATTATTAACAGCCTGTATGCATTCTATCTTTGCAATAACGTCAGCTTCGGAATGATTTTTTTCCAATAATTCCTTAAGCTCCATTATATCCTTTGCTGTTTTAACGAATGATAATCCTATAAAGTCAACTTTGTTTTCTGCGCCGAATCTTGCATCGTTCGCGTCTTTATCGCTTATTGCAGGAAGGTCCACTACTGCTCCGGGTATGTTAACGTTTTTTCTGCTGTTTACTTCACCGCCCACTACTACTTCGCAGATTACGTCCTGTCCTTTTATTTCCTTGACTTTTAATTCTATAGTGCCGTCTGCTATGTACACGAAGCTTCCTTTGCTCACTGACTGGGGGAATTTTTTATAATCAATGCTAATTGTTTCAGCGTCTGATACTAATTCTTTTGTTGTTAACACTACTTGTTTTCCGTCTTCTAAGAAAGTTTTTTCCTTGAATAATCCGAGCCTTATGTCCGGGCCCTGCAGGTCTATGAGTATGGCTATAGGTACTTCAAGATGAGTGTTTAATTCGTTTATTTTTTTAATGTTGACCAAGTGGCTTGTATGGTCTCCGTGTGAGAAGTTTAATCTGGCTACGTTCATGCCTGACTTTGCAAGTTTATCGAGCATGTCAGGGGAATCGCATGCTGGTCCAATAGTGCATACTATTTTTGTCTTCTTCATGAGTACAAAACGTTCTAGAAATTTGAGTCATTTTTAAAGTTTATTGTTCCAAGATATATTGCTTGAAAAATTATATTTTATTTTTCCTGGATATTCTTGTAGATGTTGAATCCTGTCTTTTTCAGTATTAATGCAAGTTTCGTCATTGGGAGCCCTACGACGTTGGAGTATTCGCCGTTTATCTTCTCAACTATTAATGAGCTTATTAAGTCTATGGCGTAAGCTCCTGCGCATCTTGTATAATCAAAACTGTTCAAGTAATCGTTTATTTCCTGATTGTCAAGTTTTCTGAAGGTTACTTTCGTCTCTCCAATGTCTACGTATTCTTCGCTTCCTTTAATGACTGCGAGTCCTGTGAGTAATAAGTGGGTTCTTCCTGAAAGGAGTTTTACCTGCTCGTACGCATCAATTCTGTTCTTCGGTTTTCCAATCATTTTTCCGTCAATTAAGACCATTGAATCGGCGCCGATTATTATTGCATCGTCGCTGACTTTCTTGGATATATCCCTTGCCTTTCCTAA
Source organism: Candidatus Tiddalikarchaeum anstoanum (assembly GCA_902385255.1). Lineage (GTDB taxonomy): Archaea > Nanobdellota > Nanobdellia > Tiddalikarchaeales > Tiddalikarchaeaceae > Tiddalikarchaeum > Tiddalikarchaeum anstoanum. The sequence goes on from CABMEV010000003.1 coordinate 173,194, forward strand.
TGCTAATATTTTCACTAATTCGTAAGGGTCTTTGGATAGGAAGTGGTCTTCTTCGTAACTGCTTGGCATGGCTTCAAAAATTATACCTGCCTTTTTGAGGAGTTCAAACCTTCCTGCTGACTGCGATGCTAGTATGATGCGGACCATTGAATGAACTATTATAGATTAAGATTAAAATATTTTGCTTAACTAGGAATGTTTTTAAATCAATTTTTTTCAATCAATTTGAATAATGACTGGAAAAATTACTAAGTTCGATTTCAATCCTGAACACCATATTGTTATGAGCAAGGTTGAGAAACATTTTGGTGCGTTGCCTGAGAAATATATATCTCCGGAAAAAATTCATGAGGTTACTGGCGCCCCGAATTATAGCTATGATGCGCTTATACCTGAAAGTTTTAAGTCGTACGTTCTTGGTTTGGGTCTTCCTTTAGGTTATCATGGTCTTAGCCCTAAAGGTTCTAACTACTATCACGGCGTATACGCGTACGATGATGACAGGACTCTTGAAGATATGATATCACTAGTCTCGAATAATGGCTTAGGGGCTGGACATATCACTGCAGTATCGATAAAGGAATCTTGGCATAGTGATTCTGTGCATTATAATTGGCACAAGTACTCCGAGAACGATTACTCATTTAATATAGTTGCTGTCAAGAATATGAGCATTGATGACTTAGTTGCTATGAGGTCGAATGTTGGCTTGTGGTGGCACGCAGTTGTTAGGGAAGTAAAACCTGAAGACTTGCACATCTATTACTGCATAGTGCCAAAAAGTACAGCTCTAACAGGTAATGAAAGAATTAAGGTTGAACACCAAGCTCTGGAATTAATAACAGACGACTTCGAAAACAAGACACTCTAAACTCTTAGAAAAATAGAAAATATTGCCTTTATATACCCAACCACTAAGGTAAGTCATGTAATTTGATAAATGTAATTCCATAATTATTCACTCATTTTACTTTTAGATTTTAGTAAGAACCATCCTATAAAAGTCTTAATTAAGAATATTACAGCATAAACGAAACATATAATACTACTTAAAAGTAAAATACTAATAATAAGTGAGTAATCAGGTAACTTATTCTGTACTTGCACATATGAATGAATAATCAGCATAAAAACTCCACAGATTAAAAACAAAAAACTAGACTTCATAATATCTCTTTGAATTGGTTTATTCTTATCCTTCTCAAGAACGCTGGATAAAAATGTAAAACCAAACAAACTAAGCAATATTTGAGCATAAGTTATAAAAAAAGCACTATTAGTAATAGATTCTTGTAATAATCCACTTACCCATATTGGAACAATTATAATTAAAGGGATTGCCCAAAGTATTAGTTTTATAATATCCATAATCTTTACCATTATTTTTTTCTAAGAATTCTAATGTTTTAAACTTTCACAATTTATATCCATCTTTTCTTTAATATGTGGGCTAGTGCTGGGCCAATAAGTATAAAGGATAATAAATGACGTTCTGCAATTGAGTGAAACTAATAAAACTACAATAAAAAAGGTTTAAATTAAATAACTTATATTGTGTAATTATGCAAAATAAACACATTTTGCTTTTAATTGTAATTCTTTTATCGTTCACATCTGTTTTTGCAGTTTTAATAAAAAATACAAATATTGGATTTACATCTGAACTAGTTGTGGATATTAACATTACTAGTATTAATGAAGAGATTCAAAATGAAGGTAAACAATGGATTGCTGGTGAGACACCTATGTTATTTCTATCAGATAATCAACGTAGAGGCATGTTAATATTACAAGTATCTGCAGATAATTATACTGACGTTTATACTATGTCAGTATTTTCAGCACCTGCTTCATATATTGATTGGAGAAATAATAGTGGTAATTATGTCACACCTATAAGAGATCAATCCACTTGTGGTTCATGTTGGGCTTTTGGTTCTGTAGCAATTATGGAATCTAGAATAAATATAGCATTAAATAATGCTAGTTATAATCTAGATTTATCAGAACAGGATTTAATTTCATGTAGTGGTGCTGGTAATTGCAGTGGTTCAATTATAGGTACTGAGTCAAACATTTTTGATTATATGAAGAATACAGGTATTGTTCCTGAATCATGTTTTTCATATACTGCTAATAATAATGTTTGTTCAAATAAGTGTTCTGATTGGAATAATCAAGTAAAAAAAGTTTTAAGTTATGAAAAAATTGCAAGTAATCTTAATTCAATAAAACAAGCAATAAATGATTATGGTCCTGTTACTGTTTATATGGAAGTTTATGATGATTTTTATGCATATACTTCAGGAATTTATGATACTATATATTTTGCAGATAATGATCATTGGGATGGTTATCATTTTATATCTATAGTAGGTTATAATGATACTGGGCAGTATTGGATTTGTAAGAATAGTTGGGGTAGTGGATGGGGTGAAAGTGGTTTTTTTAAAATAAGTTATGATGCTCAGACTTTTCAGTTTGATCCTGACTATTTTAATAGTGATGGTACGTACTTTTTTCTTGACAAGAGTTATGTTATAACAAGTACTGATATTGATAATGATGGTGTTGCTGATCAATCAGATAATTGTCCATTTATACAAAATAGTAATCAATCAGATAATGACTATGATGGAATAGGTGACTTATGTGACATGGATGATGATAATGATGGAATTCTAGATATTAATGATAATTGTCCTTTTGTTTCTGGAATAAGTTATTATAATGGTTGTCCTGATACTTTTCCACCAAATATAACTTTAATTCATCCTATTATTGGAGATGTTGAAATTGGTGTAATTAATATAACTTGGAATGCATCAGATTATTGTAATCTTGATGGCAAAATAAGTTTAGAATTTTTTAATGGTTCTTGGAATATAATTGCACAAAATTTAGCAAATACTGGTTTTTATAATTGGGATTCTGAAACCATTAATGAAGATTCTGCAAAGATACGAGTAAATGCAACAGATGATTATGGTAATTTAAATAGTTCCGAATCTGGTCTTTTTATAATAGGCAATAATCCTATTTCTTTAACAATATTAATCCCTGAAGATGATAATTCAACAAATTCAGCAATTAATAAATTTATTTTTATACCTACAGATAGTATACATAATTCATTATCTTGTTCATTAATGATAAATACTGTTGAGTATAATAATACTATTGCAACTAGTAATGTTACTACAATTTTATCTTTTGCATTACCAGAAGGTAACTATTACTGGAGTATTAATTGTTCAGATATTTCAGGTTTTACGAAAAATATATCAAGTCGTAGTATATTAGTTGATAGAACTTTACCTTTTATAGAAATATTATTTCCATTAGTTGATACATTAACTATTAATAATACATTTATTTTAACAACACGTACATGTGATAATAATCCTTATTCTTCAGAATATACTTATAATTCAACTTGTTTGTATGTAAATGGTGTATGTTTTTATTCTGAGTCAATACCAATTTATAATTATGATGGTACTTGTGTTAAGTTAACTTTCAATGCTAATTTAAGTGATGGTGTTTATAATTATACTATAATATCAAGTGACGAAAGTGGTAATTATAATTATTCTCTTGTAAAAAGTTTAACAGTTGATACTTTTCCACCAAATATATTTATTACGAGTCCAAGTAATATAACTTATTATTCTGAAAATATTACTATAAATTTATCTGCTAGCGATATTAACAGTCTTGATAAAATATGGTTTAATGTTGATGAAAATAATTTTTCATTTTATTCAGGTTTAAGTTATCAATTATTAACGGATGGTACACATACTATTTATGTTTATGCTAATGATAGTTTGGGAAATATTAAAAATATTAATACTACATTTTCATTAAATCTCTTTCCTCCAAAGATAAATATAATTTCACCATTTTTGAAATCATTAGAATTTTCTAATTTTGAAAATAATAATTTAGATGATTGGGTTATTGTATCTGGAAATGTTTCCTTATCTAATTCTCAAAAATATTCAGGAAGTTATAGTTTACTTGTAAAAGATGATGGTAATACAGGGGTAGCTGAGAAAGACTCTATTATAGATACAAATAGTAATATGAATTATTCAATTATGTTTTATAATCCAGGTAATTTCGGTAGTTGGGGTGGTTTTAGTATTAATTCTGTTAATTTAAATCAAAACATTGCTGCTATTTTTTGGGAAGATACTGTAGCTAAAGCAGGTACAAGTAATAATAATAGTTTTACTACTGAGTTTAACTACACATTTTTATCTAATAAATGGTATAAATTTTTAATTAATATTCCAGGCAAAAATAATATAGCCAATTATTATATATATGATTCTGAAAATAATTTATTAGCTAGCATATTAAATAAGTCAGTACCAACAAAATACCCTATTTCACAATTTACAATTTATTCTTCAGGATCAGATATAGAAACTTTTTGGGATGATTTTACAATTTCAAGTTTAACGACAACCATCCCAACTTATAAAACTAAAAACGTTTGGTTTAATATTTCTTTGAATAAACCTGGAAACGTTTCAATAAGCATAAATAATGGAGAAAATATTACGCTCGCCAGGCTTAATGACACATTTTATTACAAAAATATTTCATTTGAAACGGAAGGTGATTATTATATAACAGTTTATACTACAGATATAATTAATCGTTTTAATTTTACAAATTTTAATATTAGCATACGATTAAATCCTATTATTACTTATTTTAATATTAATAAACCATTATTATTAGCAAATGAGTCTATAAATTTTACAACTAATATATTAGAACAAAATTTTGAAAATGTTTGGATTAAAATATTACTCCCAAATAGTAACGAATTAATAATTAACTTAATTAATTCAACAAATTATAATTATATAATTGGAACTGAATGGTTTGATGAATTTAATCAAACTTCACAGATAGGTACTTATTATATTACTCTTTTTGTTAACGATACTTTTAGTGATTATGCTGTTTCAAATCCTATTAATTTTACTGTTTCAGAACCTGCAAATGTATTTCTTAATATTTCCAGTCCATTTCAGTTGAACACGACATGGAATTTCTATTATAGCGGTTCTAATTCTCTAAGAGAAGAATATTCGAATGATTCTTGCAATTTAGTATTACCTGAGGGTCTTTGGGATTTAAATATATCTACTAACGAAGTTTCTATTAAATTACTTAATATAAATCTTACTTCAGATATATCTAATAATTTTTACTTAGATAATAATGTATCTTTAACAAATTCATTAAATAGTTCATATTATTTAAATAAAATTGTTGCATTTTATACAGGTAATTTTTCTTTCAGTAAAGCTACAGTTCTAACTATATTTTCATCAAATTTGCCAAGTGTTAAGAAAGTATTCAAGTGTTCAAATTGGAGTTTTACAAATTCTTCCTGTCTATCTGGCTGGTTTGATGTTACAGATAATACTACAATAGTTGATAATAATCTTTTCATAAATACTACTAGTTTTTCAGCTTTTTCTTTAATTGAAACATGCACAGGCGTTTGTTCTGGTTGGAGTAGTTGTACTGGAACGCAAAGTAGAACTTGTTATACTACTAATTGTAATACTTATGCAGAATCACAATCTTGTACTGTTTATACTCCACCTTCTAATTATAATCCTCCTTCAAGTCAACAAAGTAATACTCCTTCTGGAGGAAGTAATGGAGGTTCTAGTGTTTCTCATGAAGTTATAACTGAATTATCAAGACAAATCATGTCTAATTATTCTTTCGTTAATTCTGATTTAAATTTAATTAATAATTTGGAAAGTTTTAAACTTCCTGACAATTTAGCTAGTTTACTTTCAAATTTAACTAGATTATTATCAAATCTTTTTAATGAATCCATGAATCTTAATATTAGGACTAATTTATTTTTAGAAGCACGTAATATTTATAATCAAATTAATAGTTTAGTTCCTAATATTGAATCTGCTTTTGAATCTAAAAATGTTACAACTATGATTAATGACTCTGATGACTCTTTTATTAATTTACTATCAGATGCAGGTATAACAAATTTAACTTATACTAATAACTTAACTTTATCTGAGAACGCTTATGTTTTTAGAATTGAGAATAAAAGTAACGGTTTTATTAGTTATTTTTCTGTTGTTTTACAAAATGTAAGTAATCCGTTTGATTATCATTTAACAAATGTAACCATTGTTGAAGTTATTCCAAAAAATATTGCTAACACAGTTAATGAACTATTTTTTTACGAAAATTCTAGTCTAATTATTTTGGCAGATGATCCAGTAGTTGCATGGTTCTTTAATGATTTCCCCCCAGGTAAAAATGTAACAATTGGATATGAAATTAAAAAAGATATTAGTAATAATTTAGACGGATCTCATATTGGTATTTTATTCAATTCAATAAATAATTATGATACTTCAAATAGTAATACAATAAGCAATACTAATACAATGTCTAATGATAATAATATTAATCATTTAATATTTACATCTATATTGGTTGGAATAGTAATTGTAGGTATATTATTTGGTATTAACAGGATAAAAATAATAAGAAATAAACATAAACATAACTTGTTAAATAGAAAAGAAAAATTGCCCTAGCCGGGATTTGAACCCGGGTTGCCGGCTTGAGAGGCTGACGTCCTTGACCGAACTAGACTACCAGGGCAGGGTTAACTATTAGAATAGGATTTTATCGTTTTTTAAAACTTATGAAAAACCAAATTATTTGATATGCAAGTAGTTTTTTTTTATTTAAAAGTTTTTAAAATAGTAGCACCTTTTACTTAAATTGTGAACAGTAAAACATCAATGCTGGTTGCCAGCGTTGCAACGCTGATTGGCATAATAATCGGCGCAGGATACTTAGGAATACCGAAAGCAATCACGATAGCAGGATTAATACCAAGCATTGCCATGATGATAGTTGTTTCCATAGTAATGTTTTTCATGTGCTTGTTCGCAACCGAGTTGGCATTAAACACGAAGAAAGTCTACCAGATGCCCGGAATGATAGGAAAATACTGGAATAAGAAAGCAGGATGGGTTGCATCAATCACATTCGCACTAATAAGCTTCGGCGCCATGTGCGCTTACTTCATCGCATCATCAGAAATTATCTCAACTTATACAGGACTCAGCCCCACAATCTCAATGACGGCATATTTCATATTCATATTCTTCCTGGTCTTAAACGGATTAAAACTCGTCGAAAAAGCAGAGATATACCTTGGCATCGCAAAAATATTATTCCTGATAATATTACTATTCATACTATCACCCAATATTAACACAGCAAATCTTACATCATTAAGCACGACTAATCTACTCATACCTCTTGGAGTTTTCATATTCAGCTTCTCAGGCTATAACGTGATGGCGCAGATAGAAGAGATAACGAACGGCGACAAGAAGATAATGATACAAGCCAGCATCATCAGCCTCGTAATATCCCTGCTTTTCTTTGCAGCATTCGGATTATTAATGGTCGGAGTCTTTGGCGAAGGGGTAAAAAGCGTGGCAACCGAGAACTTGACAGGAATAATTGGAGTCATCGGAAACGCAATGGCATTATTCTCAATGACAGGGTCATGTATAATGAGCGGCTTATTATGGCGCGACATGCTCGTTGACGATTACGGAGTAAAGAAATGGCTAAGTTCAATAATAGCAACACTGGTCCCTTTCTTGTTCACGCTGTTTATCTCGCCTTCCTTCATAGACACATTGGCATTTACAGGAGCAGTATTATCCGGGCTCTTTGCAATACTATTATGCATAACAGTTGTAATACAAAGGAAGAAGATAAGAACTGTCTACTATAAAACACCTGGAGGAATAATAACACCAATAATTGTTTCATTATTCTTCATAATAGGTATAATGGTATTGTTCGTCTAGAAGCGTAGAGAAACATTTATAAATAATACGGGCCTCGATATATTTAAGTCCGATATATTATCGGTTGCGAAAAAAATAAAGAGGTAAATGGCGATGGTTAATAATTTATCTACGAATAGTTACACTTCCTTGGATAAGGAATGCAAAAATTTTATTGAAATGTTATTATGCAGTAATTTGCAATTTGACCTGGAAAGGTACAACTTGGCTGTCAACACTGGAAATAGAGATTTAGCGCCAGAACTAGTTGAGTGCACAAAAAAAGAGTTGAGAAATTTGTTCACAACTTTTGTAAAATACTTTAGAGGTGTAGCTAGAAACAGTTACCCGAATGAATCAGCTTATCTTGAGGCAAAAAAGAAATATGACCACGATGTTGGTGCACACTTAGCCAGCAAGTTTAGGGACTACTCGGGATTAAATGCTATATTCACGGATCCGAATCTTTGCACGATGCTTGCCAGTAAGTTGTCTAATGATTTAGAATTATATGCTAAATATGTAGAAAACTTAGATGAGAAACAATTAGAACATCATAATTTAATAGGAGATCTTGAGAAGAGGCTGGAAACTGAAAATGTTAAGAAAAATATCTGGCAGTTAGTTGTAAAAAACATGTTGTCCTTCTTTGAAAAAAGTTCACCTGATGTTATTATGGACTTTATAGGGAGTTCACAAAACATGTACGAACATATTGAGAAGTTCGTGAACGATCCGAAAAAATTCACTGCACTAAAAAGCTTTTGCGACTCATCGTTTGAGACGCTTCAGACTGATTTTCTTCCAAAAACTGAAGATGAAATATTTAATGAAACATTGAACGATTCCCCTTTAACTGAGGATGAAAGAAGAATTGCAATGGACCCGTTAATTGCAGTGGTTAAAAGCTTTAACAAGAATAAAAAAATAGAATGCTAACTTGTAACAACATTCCTGCAAATCTTGGCTCCAGGAGGTATCCTGACATTTGAGCCAATAAGTATTCCCGGCTGTCCGAGACTTGCATTTATTCCAATTTTTACATTATTCCCCATGAATACACCCAATTTTGCTTTGCCAGTATCCTCTAACACGCCTTTCTTTTCAATGAACATCTTAATGTTCTTTCTGTCATGCCTGGTGTTTGCGACTTTGCTGCCTGCACCGAAGTTGCAGTCTTCACCAATGTATGAATCTCCTATATAGTTAAAGTGCGGCGCATTAGTCCTGAGACCTAAAGTGCTGTCTTTAATCTCGCTGAAACTTACATTATTATCTCCCGATAATACACTGGTCTCCCTTAGCACGCTGTTTTTCACCTTGCAGTTTGGACCTATGTAAACATTTCCGAATATGAGGGTCGCGCCGAGAATTACGCTGCCTTCTTCTACAATGATTAATCCATTACCAGGGTAGCATTCGACGTTTTTGCTTATTGTGACATTCTTGTCTACATAAATTCCTTCAGCGTATTCTTTGTACTTTTTCATGTCATTAAATTTCCTGAAATTGTCAAAGAAGTATTTTGTTAAATCTAATATCTGGTAAGGTTTTCCCATATCAAACCAAGTCTTTAACTTATGAAGAACCAAGTCATCATCGTCTGCTAATTGGCTTATTGAATCAGTCACGTAGAATTCGCCGTTCTCATGAGGCTTTAAATTGTTTAACATCTTGAAAATTCCAGGTTTTAACAGATATATCCCTGCATTTATGATATTGCTTGATGCTTTTTTCGGCTTCTCAACGAGGCTTTGGACTTTGCTGCCCTTGTGCTCTATCACTCCGTACGCTTCAGGATTAGTGACCTCAAAGCCGCCTATTACGCACTTTTTGCATTCATTAAAAATTTCCAATATTTTTTTAATGTCTTCCCTGTCATAATGGTTGTCGCCCATAAGTCCAAGAAAAGGCTCGTTTATCAGGTTGCTTACTCTGTTAAACGCGTCGCCAGTCCCTAACGTGTCTGGCTGTATGGTATAGTTAAGATTAACATCATATTTTTCCTGCATTTCTTTTTTGAATTTTTCAAACAAGTCATCGAAAGATTTGCCTTTAACTATGATTATATCCTTAATGCCTGAATATACTAATTCAATAATCTGGTATTCCAGGAAGTATTTGTTTATTATGCGGACTAATGGTTTTGGAGTATTCTCAGATAACGGCCAAAAACGTGTTCCTTCGCCTGCTGCTAAAATTACTGCTTTCATAAATATTAGTTTCCGAACAACTTATTATTTAAAAACATGTTTTAAAACTAATTTTTAAGCCAAACTGCCATTTTAAGGCATTTAGACCCTGTTTCCAGCGGATATTAGCTTCTAGAAATATTTAAAACTAAGAAACTGTTATAATTTTTTTTGTAATGGTCTTGAGGAGGTTGCTTATAGAGAGCAAGGATTCTGTATGCATACGTGACGCGTTAATATTCGATACTCCTGAGAAGATAAAACCTCTTGTTTCAAAACTTGCATGGCGCATACTGACAGCGCTTCGTGAAAAACCATTATACCCTTTGCAGATTGCTAAGAAGCTTGAAGTTCACGAGCAGAAAGTTTACTATCACATAAACCGTTTGTTCAGGGCGGGTCTTGTTAAGATAGTCAAGTCTGAGGAGATTAAAGGCGCAGATGCCAAGTTTTACGCGCCGAGTAATCCTGTATTCGGAGTAGACTTAGGATATGGGGAGTACGTTTCAAAGAAGAACAGCGTCCAGATAAAGCCTTACGTGCTTGACTTCTTTAAGGAGTTTAACAGGGAAGAATTCGACGGCCAGATAGTGGTAGGCAGCCCTGAAGCTCACGGCCCGTTAAACACTTGGGCTAAAGACGGGCACTACTCGAATTATATCTCATTTTTCCTTGGCAGTTTTATAAATTTTTCAAACAAGGATTTCATAACACTAGATATTAACGTTAAATCCAAAGAGAAATTTAATGAGAATTTCATACTGATTGGAGGGCCGGGTGTCAACGTCATGACTCTTGAATTCAACAAGTACTTGCCTATAACTTTTGATACTAAATTTGGAGGAGCTGCGCCGAGTGCCAGCTTTGGCAAAGGATTCATTTCAAAAAAGACCAATAAGGTTTACACTGATGAGAATGTCGGCGTTGTTGAAAAAATAAAGAATCCTTTGGACACTGAAAAAAGCATAATAGTCTGTGCAGGCATAACAAAGAGAGGCACTATGAGCGCTATCATAGCACTAACAAGGTATTACAACGAAGTCCTTAAGAATTACAAGTACGGCGAGGATTTTGGGTGTGTAGTGAAAGGTTCGGACATTAACGGCGACGGAGTAATAGACACAATTGAATTACTAGAGTGATTGAAATTATGCGAGTATTAACTAATGATTCTAAACATGGGATTGTAAAAGTACATGTAGACAACAACAGCGACTTATGGTACTTAAGCCACATATTGTCGAAAAATGATTTATTGTCAGGCTTCACTGAGAGAAGGATAGAAGTGAATGAGAAAGAGGGTGAGAGAAAAACATTATTTTTGAAGATAGAAGTTGAAAAAGTTGACTTTTTGGAATTCGCAGACGTCCTCAGGGTTAATGGCAAGGTAAGGGAGTCAGGGGATGATAGGGTGCCTCTTGGAAGCTACCACTCTTTCAGCATAGGAGCTGGAGATGAGGTAATAATAGAGAAGGAGTGGAAGACAATTGACCGCGAATACCTTGAACGAAGCCAGAGAAAGAGCAACGAAACTGACGTACTGCTCGTTTCATGCGACTTTGGTGATGCAACATTCGCAGTATACCACGATTACGGGATTGAGTACATAGGGAGTCTGAGCGAGGAGTTGGGAGGAAAGAAAGAATTAAAGAGTTACGAGACTAATCGTGAAAAATTCTTAAAAATGCTTCTTGAAAAAATAGAAACTGCCGCAATGAACAGGAAGATAAAGACAGTGCTTGTTGGCGGTGCCAGTATGATTACGGATAATTTGAAGAACATGCTAAAAGATTACGCGTACTTGAGGGATAAGACTACTTTTTCAAAGATAAGTTATTCGGAGAAGAACGGCATAAACGAGCTCGTCAGAAAAGGCGATGTTGAAAAAGTCATACAAGGAACGGTTTACTCAGAACAGGTTGTAATAGTCGACAAACTGCTTGAACAAATATCAAAAGAAGGGCTTGCAGTGTACGCTTATCCTGAAGTAAAAATGGCAGTATTATCAGGAGCGGTGTCTCATATAATAATAACGACTAATTTTTTAAAAAAGTCAAAAGAGGAAGAGACATATAATGAAGTCGACGAGCTCCTAAATAAGACTGAAGAGGCAGGAGGGAAGATACACATTATAGATTCAAACACTGAACACGGCGAGATGGTTGATAAATTATCAGGAATTGCCGCAATTATCAGATACAAGATAAACTAAAAAAGTTTTTTATACCCAGACATTTAAAAAAATATTAGATGGATTCGCTTGAAGATTTTGTTAAAATAAAGGAATACTCCGTTAAGAATTCAAAGATCATACTCAATAATCTTCTGCCAGTAATTACTGCGGAATTAGAGAGGATACCTCCTAACAGAAGAATAAGGCAGTTAAACTATTTGCACCCAGAACTTAGTATTATATCAACACCAAGCCTTTGTTACATTTATTATAACATCAACAAGAAGATTAGCCTTAACCTCTGCGCTTATTTTGAAACCGACGATGCTTTAACTAATAAGTGCAGCCTTGGAAAGACTGCAGAAACCACTTGTACAGGCATTTATTATAACACTTGTTCATGGCATAATCTCGGCGGATTTATCAAGGAATTAACTGATTTCGAACTTAATGTCTACTTTAACATTTGGCTTCTTAAAATTGCAAAAAGGTACGAGCCAAGCCGCATGATTCAGCACTTGGAGAAACACTTATTGGAAGAAAAATCAGATTATCATAACTGGGTTTCAAGCGCTGAGAACCTTTTATTAATAAGCAAAAAAGTGCCTAACTTGGACTTGAATTTGGACTTAATTAAAAAATATGAATTAATAGTCTCGGAGTACAAGTCTAAAAATAGTATAAGTGTCATGGATAAGATGAATCTTTTATTAAGGCATTACCAGAATCATTTTGATACGGCAACACCTCTTCCCTTAAGCAGGGAGTATATCAAGGATTTCAAAGCATTATGCGCCAAGATAGTTAAAGAAAATATTGATTTAGACAAATTCTTTCTTAGTGGCTTTTGATAACTTTTTTAAACCCAGATAATTATCCTATTACTAAATGATTGATAAGGATACTGTCAAACACGTTGCGGAAATAGCAAGGCTGAAGTTAAAGGATGAAGAACTTGAATTATTCGCCAAGCAGTTGAATGATATAGTTGATTATTTCAAAGTTTTGGACGAATTGAACGTTGAGAACGTAGAGCCTAGTTTTCATCCAGTAAGAACTGAGGATGTGATGAGGGAAGACGGCGTTTCCGAATGCCTTGACAGGAAGAAAGTGCTCGAAATAGCATGTCATAAAGAAGGAGATTATTTCAAGGCTCCAAAGATTATGTGAAAAAAATATGGAATTCCTAAACAGCGTAACTGAACTAATGAATGATGAATTATCTCCAATGGAGGCTGATGATTCCGAAATCCCTTTCAACAATATAGAAGATGAAGTGAGAATGGAAGTTGAGAAAGTTTTAAACTATTTCTTGCAGACTTATGGTGATTATAAAGTAGCGAGTTGAAGATATAAAAAATGTTAAGCGTCCAAGAGCATGTAAATAATGTAAAAAAGAAAGATATCAAACTGGTTCCTTTTATCAGGGAAGTTTTAGAGAAGTGCAAAAAGTATAATTCTGATTATAACTGTTTCGTAACAATAGATGACGAGGAGGCATTAAGGCAGGCGAAAATTGTTGAAGCAAACCCGAAAGGGCTACTTGCAGGCGTTCCGATAACTGTTAAGGATGCAATCTGCGTCAAGGACATCACGTGCACTGCAGGCAGTAAGATACTGCAGAATTACAAGCCTCCTTTCGACGCCACAGTCATAAAACGATTGAAGAATGAGGGTGCAATAATAATCGGGAAGACTACTCAGGACGAGTTCGGATTCGGCAGCTACTCGACTAATTCAGCGTACGGCATCCCGAAGAACCCTTTTGATAAGGCAAGAACTACAGGAGGAAGCAGCGGAGGAAGCGGATGCGTGACCCAGCTTGCTGATTTCCCCCACATAAGCATAGGAGAGTCGACAGGAGGAAGTATAAGCTGTCCTAGTTTCTTCTGCGGAGTTTTTGGACTAACACCAACCTACGGATTAGTGAGCCGTTACGGCCTCATAGATTACGCAAACAGTTTGGATAAGATTGGTCCAATTGCGAAGTCAACGATGGATGTAGCAACAGCATTGAACATAATATCAGGAAATGACAGTTTTGACCAGACATCCCTTAACCAGCCGAAGAAAGATTATACCAAGTTTAAAGATATCAAGAATTACAAGATAGGGCTGCCTAAGCAGTATTTTGAAAACATAAGCAAAAGCGTTGAAGTAAACGTCCGTAAAGCCATAGATACGCTGAAATCCTTGGGTGTTAAATTCGTAGACGTCAGCTTGGAGATGACTAAGTACGTAGTCCCTGCTTACTACTTGGTTGCTGTGAGCGAGGCTTCAACTAATCTTGCAAAACTTGACGGGTTAAGGTATGGTGCATCACTCCCTTTTGACGATTCTGAGAATTTCAATGATTATTACGGCAAGGTGAGAAGCACATTCTTCGGCGCTGAAGCGAAGAGGAGGATAATACTCGGAACTTTCACGCGTATGAGCGGTTACAGAAGCCAGTATTACTTGAAAGCTATGAAAGTTAGGACATTAATAATCAATGATTACAAGAAGGCTTTGAAGAACGTTGACTGCTTATTATCACCGACTATGATGTTCACAGCTCCAAGGTTTGATGAGATAACTAAGTTAGACCCATTGCAGGTTTACCAGAGCGACTTGTTAACTGTAGGACCTAACCTTGCAGGAATCCCTATGATTAACGTGCCTTGCGGCAAGGATGAGAAAGGACTCCCTGTCGGATTCCACGTGATGTCTGACCACTTGAATGAGGATAAGATATTGAATGTGAGCAGGGCGTATGAGGAGGCTGTTAAGAAGTGACTGACGACATTAAGTGCATAATAGGACTTGAGATTCACACTCAGATGAAGACTAAAAGCAAAATATTCTGCTCATGCCCTGTAACTGAATCCGAGCCGAACACTAATGTATGCCCAATCTGTCTAGGCTACCCTGGCACTAAACCTATGCTTAACAAGAAAGTGCTCGAGAACGGCGTCAAGATTGCCAAGGCATTAAACTGCAATATCCCTCAGCACGTCTTCTTTTCCAGAAAGAGTTATTTCTACCCTGACATGACTAAGAATTTCCAGATAACACAGTACGAGATCCCAATAGGTTTAAACGGCAACTTAAGCATTCCATGGGAAGGGAAGAGTATTAAGATTAGAATTAAAAGGGCGCATATTGAGGAAGACCCAGGACGATTAGAGCACGTCGGAGGGGATATAACTAACAGCAAGTATACTTTGGTTGATTACAACCGTGCAGGTATCCCTCTTATTGAGATAGTTACGGAGCCTGACTTCACTAATCCTGAACAAGCAGGAGTCTTCTTGAAAAAATTAAGGGCAATACTTGAGCACTTGGATGTTTACGATTCTGACATGATTATGAAAGCTGACGCTAACATCAGCATACAGGGAGGAGCCAGGGTTGAGGTGAAGAATATTACAGGATTCCACAACATTATGAAAGCCTTGGAGTACGAGTATAACAGGCAGAGAATCATGGCAAAGCAGGGTAATTTTGTAAAATTACAGGAGACTAGGGCTTACAGTGAAGGAAGCAAGACTACGAAACAGCTTCGTCTGAAAGAGTCCGAGGCTGATTACGGATACATATTCGAACCTGACTTGTCTTGGCAGAACATGAACACTGACAGGCTATCAATCATATTCAAAACCATGAATGAATTACCTGATGAAAGGATTGAAAGATTCAGGAAAGAATATAATTTAACACCTGAGATTAGCACGGTTTTAATCTATACTGATAAGGCATTAGCTGACTTCTTCGAAACTTGTGCAAAGAAAGTCAAGGATAAAGTATTACTTGCGAACTGGGTCACTACTCACTTATTAAAATGCCTGAATTATAATGATGTCTCAATTTCAAAAAGCAAATTAAGTCCTGAGAATTTCTCAAAGTTCGTAATAATGCTTGAGAATGGCGAGCTTAACGAACGATTAGGCAAGGAATTAATCAAGGAATTAGTCAGTACAGGGAAAGACGTGAAGAAGTTAATGAGTGAGAAGAATATTAGTGTTATCAGCGACGCAGATATTGAATCAGGAATAGTTGAAGTTTTGAAGAAGAATGAGAAAGCAGTAGTTGATTACAAGGCTGGAAAAGTCGAGTCATTCACGTTCCTCCTAGGTGAAGTATTGAAGAAAATAAAATACCAGGCTGACGTTCAAAAAGTCAAGAACTTATTAGAAAAGAAACTGTAAAAAAATTAGTTTTTCTTTGCCTTAGGTTTATGCCATGCTTCATTTTCTTCATTAAGGGTTAAAAGAAATTGTTTATTGTCTATTATTGTGCTTATTCGAGTATTTAATTTTTCAATCTTTTCATAAATGCCAGACAGCTCATTTAATCCGTCTTTAACTTGGTTAACTGCTGTTTTTACTTCTTTTATTCCTTCACTTTTTTCATTATCTAAATAAACATCCACTAAGTTAGCTGCACGTATTATTAGGTCTTCATCTTTTAGAATTAAGCTGTTTTTAAGCAGCGCTGCCAGTGAGCCTGCGTATTCTTTGAAGAATTCTCCGCTCCCTTCTTCATTGATTCTAATAATGAATGATAAATAGTTAATGTCTTCCAGTGTTTGCTCTCTTGTTTTATCAAGTTTCATTGAGTCGAGCAGGTATTTGTTTATTGAGGAATTAAGGTTGTCAACTGTTTCCCTGTTCATTGAGCCTTTCAGTTTTAATCCTGAATTTTTCGCTTTCTCTAATGTCTTGGTTAATTTATCTGTGAATTCTTTGGTTTTTTCAGGTGATTCGTACTTTATCTTTGAAAAGATATTATTAATCCAGTCTTTAACGTATACTAAAGAGCCGTTATTCACCCCTTTTTCTATTATAGGGTTTAGTACTTCGAAATTATCAACTTCGACAGCGTGGGGCATTAAACCTTCATGATACTGTGAATGTGAATATTTTGTATAAAATACTGCTAATTTTTTATTTGGAGCAGAGTAATAATTATTTACTGCAGGAAATTTTATTTTTTCTACCATTTTTACAAGTAGGTCTGCCTGTTGTGCGCTTAATGATTCTGGAAGAGAAGTTATTACTCCATTAATGTAGTCCCCTTTTAATTTGTGAAGTTTGCTTATTGATTCAGGTATTGTTGATGCGTTAATCATCAGTGTTTCCAGCTCTGTTAAATCGCCTATCCATTCAGGCATGTCAAATTCCACGTTTAATTCTTTTAGATGCTTCAGTCTGCGTATCGAGTCCGGAGCGGTTTTATACTTCCCGTTTATTCCCAGTTCTTCAAGGTTTTCTAATTCTCCTATCCATTCAGGTATATTTTTTACTTCAACGCCCTGCCCGAAGTCCAAGATTGTGAATCTTCTCAGATTTTTTAAGTTCCTTACAAATCCTGGCACTTCATCTAAGTTAATGTCAAGGTATAATGTTTCAAGATTAGCCAGTTCTCCTATCTCATTAGGAAGGCTGCCTGTTTCGCCTCCGGCTTCATTTGTGATGTGTAAATATTTAATACGCGTTAAATTGCGTATTGATGAAGGTATTTCCGCAATGAAATTATTGCGTATTGCTAAATGTTCAATGTTGGTTAAATTGTTAAATGCAGCTTCAAGAATTTTTGGCATGTCTGACTTTAGTTTGACAACTTTTTCATGGTTTATTTTATCATTATCCAAGAGTTCATCTGTATCTGTTGAAATGTCAAAAAAGTTGATTTCACCTTCATTATTTTTTGAGTAGCTGATTTTTACCCCATTACCTATCTGTAATTCGTATTTTTCAGGTTTATTATTAGAAATTGAGTAATCTTTTATGTTAACTCCTGAATTTTTTAATGAATGAATCAGGAATATTTCATCATTAGTTAAGCTTTTGCAATTAAGTATATTTACAATACCTTTTTTATGAAGATATATCTCTACCGAATTTCTTTTTTCGTTAGTAATTTCTAAATCAGCATCTTTGAAATCCCCATAAAAATGAATTTTTCTATCTTCTGGAACATCGTTTAATGTTTTAAATGACTCAATACATGACGAAGGCAGGTTAATAGTGCCGCAGTGGACTGATTCTATAAGTCTTTTTGGTATGATATCAAAGTGATTATTCTCCAAGTATAAATTATGGAAGGGTATAAAATGACTCTCAGAAAAGGTTAAACAGTTAACCACTTGTTCTATTTTATGATTAATATATTCTATTTTTGAAATTTGGGATGAATTATCTTTTATTTGCACTTTGCAATAAGAAAAGCATCCCGTGTAATATTCTATAAAAAAATCTTTTGTTTCTAAACTTGCTATTTCGCCCTCTTTCTTGTATTTCAAATCGCTTGTTATTTTAGCAATATTTTTTAGTATGGTGGTTTCGTAACCATCTTTTCTTACTTCTTTCAAAATATTTTCTAAACCATTGATAACATTGGGCATACTCTTCTTCTGATTTTTTTCTTCTTAAAAGAGTTTTTAATAAACTTTATAAGTAACCTAACTAAAAATTTAGTTTTTTACATATTTAACTTTAGTTTTTAATATGTCTGCCAGATAAGGCGTTTGACTTTAAAGTTTAAAGAATAAGATTTATAACTGGTATAATTATAAATAAACTTATGGAGCCTAAACCAACAAGCATTACAGGACTTGACTTTTTCACACGCCAAGTAATGGACCCTGACGGTTTCGCATTCATGTGGGTTTTCCGCCCTAAATGCCCTGCTTGTAAAAAAGGAGTACTATCAAAACTCAAGAAGAGGGATAAGTTTTACACATGCAGCGAGTGCGGCAAGCAGTCATCGCTTGAAGAGTATGGCAATTTATTAGTTGCTAATGTGGAGTACACTTGCCCGTTCTGCAAGAAGAAAGGAGAGTACTCAAACAAGTGGGAGAAGCCAGCAAGCAAAACTGCGCCTATAATGGTAAAGTTTGAATGCATGAACTGCGGCGAGAAACTTAAAGTAATGCGTATGAAAAAAGAAAAGAAAAAGAAAACCAAAATACCAGAATAAAAAAACCAATTATTTTTTAAATTAAGTATTACTTCTTTTTGAACATTTAAATGATTACCACTGTTATTTTCGACCTGGATGGGACGTTAGTGCATACGAATCCTGACTATTATTGCAGGGTGGTTAATAATATACTATCCGAGTTTAACTTGTCTGCTTCTAAAAAAGACATAAATAAGTTCTGGTTTGAAACTAACAGGAATAATATCATCAGGGAAAATTTCGGTTTGGATCCCAATCTTTTCTGGAGCAAGTACGACTTGTATGATACCCCAAAGGAGAGGATAAAGCACAGTAGCGTATACTCTGATATTGGCTTTATTCGGGAATTAAAACATATGGGCATAAAGATGGGTATTGTCACAGGCGCAAGGCCTGAAATTCTCGCATTCGAAGTTGGCATGGTTGGACGAGAATACTTTGATGAAGTAATAAGGGCGCAGCGAACGAGCGGCATAAAACCAAAACCTGACCCTGACGGCTTATTAAAATGTTTGGAATTATTAAACACAAAAAAGAATGAGGCTGTTTACGTAGGCAACGCAGAGGAGGATATATTAGCCGCTAAGAATGCAGGAGTATTTGACATCTTAATACTGAGGGGCGAGTGCGAATTCCCCGGCTTAAAGCCGTCACTCTCGATTAAAAACTTGTACGAATTAGGCGAACTCTTTAAGGATGAAAAATAATAATATATTTAAAACCTCAAATAGTACTTAAATCATTATGGTATTGGTGTTTGGATTACTACCTCAAGAACTATTCTATTTAAGCTTCAGCTTTTTAGTATTCATCCTAACAGTACTGTCCGTCGCTGTCACCATAGCAGTATTCTATGGCGTAGTGATGGGTGTTAAGTTAGGAAAGAGCATCCAGGAAAGCCTAGAAGAAGTAAAACTGAAAGCTAAGAAGACATTCAAGATTTTCGATTTAGTGCTTGACTTATTCTCAGGCGATGAGGAAGAAGGCGAAGAGAAAGAAGAAAAAGATAACGAGGAAGTCTACGTACTAAAGAAGAAAAAACAATAAAAAACTCAATTTTTTTTAAATTTCTACTTTTTTTTTTTAAAATGCAAGGTTAAATATTTATAGCACTAAGAATTATTAGTTTTCTATGAAAAAGACGTTTTTCTCAATAATAATAGCAATATTTGCAATAAGCATCGTATTCGCACAGGCAGCGAGTCCAACAATAGCTGAACCAGAGAAAGTGGATGGTGTAAGTGTAACCAGTTACGGCTATGATAATACTCAGTGTAATATCTCTCAAAATTTTATGGATTCAGTTAAAACTGTCATATTATCCGAACTTAATCTTACAGGCTATTCTTATTCTAACATAACAAGCAGCTGGTGCTATAATTATGGTGATTATAATAGTATAAGTTTTAACATACTTGTTAAGGAAAGCGAGTCTTCAATAATAGGTAAGACTATCAGCAGTTCATTCTACACATCAACAGTCTACGACTACGACATATTATTCAATGCGAAAGAAAGTGAAGTGTTAGATTATACTTTGAAGGAGAAGTACGCACAATATGTCGTAAACGCTACTGACGAGTCTTACTACGTGCAAATCTATGCGCCTTATGGCGGAAACAGCTGTGATATAATGCAGGCGTATTTTGAAAACTTGGAAGGCGAGAAGTATTTTAACAATAATGATAATTACTGCAGTGTTGTAGTAAAAACGAGAACGTCACAGATTAAAAGTTTAGTATCCGAGGATATCAGCAGCATATACTACTTTGGCAATTCTATCCAGTTTAACTTCATTGGTTACTCAGAAGGCTCGTACAACCTTGAACAATTATCAACAAATATGGGATGCGAATTAAGCAAATTAGATTATTATTACCCTGAGTTTACAACATCCTGTTACGGCATGTATAAGGATACGTCAAGATTATACTTTTACACCAGCACTGAGATAAATGGTGTGTATGTATCATTAGATGTTTACGGAATAATAGGGGGACGAGGTGTAGTTTCTGTTTCAGCTTATGGAGACGGAGTTTCAGGCATAGAGTCTGAAATTAATAATTTCGTATCAGCAACAACAAGTGAATTCTTTAATACGGCTTACGCTGTAACTCTAAGCACACAAGAATCATGGACTTCAGGAACTTTGGACATTAACAACCTGGAATTAAATACTGATAGCCTTAATGGTTTTACAATCAGCCAGAACATGATGAATACTTATTACTCCATGAATAATACAAGCATAACTATAACAGAACCTTACATACAAGTCTACGTTCCAGAAGACCTTTCCATATCAGGCGGTGTGGGAGTTTCATCCAGCGCTGTCTCAAGCGTGGACATAATGCCAAGGCCTTATTATTGGAGCAGGTATTTTGTTGTAACAAAAGACAAATTGTATTCTGAAATAACATTAAACACTACAAATTCCGCACTTGCCGAGAGCAAGATTAAAGAATTCATTGACTCATACGTGCCGACTTCAAATTGGGTTTTAAACATGAGCGTAGTAGGCGGATATTTCGGGCCATACTATTTGGATGGCAGAGTCAGCGAAGCCAATACAGGCAGCATTTCAAGCAGCAGCGGATCTAACATTCAAGTTTCAGGATTGACGCAAAACCAGGGTAATCTTGCATTGAATGACCCGTTAAGCAGCCAGCATCCAGAACTTACCTCATTAGAGACGCAAAATCAGAATAAGTCAATTATTACAATGATTGTAGACTGGGTAAAAGCAAACATATTCAACCAGTAAAAAATTATTTGCGGGGTACGAGTTCTGCACCCACTTCTCCTTTTGCGAAAGAGACCTGGACTAGAGAAACATGCGGAGTACGAATTCTTAACCCAGCTTTCTTCCTAAGAAAGCTGGACCAAAGAAACTTTAAAGAATATGCGGGGTACGAGTTTCGAACTCGCGCAGGCACTAAGCCATTAGGTCCTAAGCCTAACCCGTTTGACCACTCCGGCAACCCCGCAAAGTAAGTTAAACAAGGAATTTGTTTATTTAAAAAACTATATTCTCATTTTTAATACCATTGATAAATTTTTTTTATTCTATTCTGAAACCAGAAGGCAAGTCTTTAATTTCTTTAAAAGAAGCAATTATGTATTCTGAAAGTTCACGAACAACACCTGCTTTTGGAGCTAGTTTAGCATCTGGTTTTTCCTCAATTACAGTATTATTGTCCATATTATATTTTATTAAGTATTTGAAACTGCCCATAATTGTATACGTTACCAGCAATGTTTGCGCATTTAGGAAAGTATCATATCTATAACTTATCATAAGTAAAGCCATGTCGTTCAAACTGCATGAAGTCAGATAAAAATTTGCACCTGTAAGTGGCTTAGCTAAAATCGTATCTTTTTTAATAATCGGAGCTAACAAGTGCTCAAGGTTATTATGCACTATTGATAAATTCATCACCCTAATTGGATTAAGTTTATTTTTTATAAGTCTTTTTTCCTTATAATTTAAATTCTTTAGGCAGAGCTTTAATCTCTCCTTTCACGAAGCGGACAATGTATGAGAAGACCTGCCTTGCTTTATTACTCTCATTATTTTGTTCATTTGGAAAGGATTCTTTCTGTGATTTTAATTCATATCTTGCAACTATGAAAGGGTGGTTTATCTGATGATAATAACTTACCGTCACTTGTTCGCTGGTTATGTTAATTGAGAATTCGAAGCTGTTAGACTTACAGTATAGTGTTGAACTGATATTGTTGGATTTTTTCTTGCTGCCTGTAATTTTTGGACTTAGAAAAGACTCTAAATCATCATTTGAAACTGTCTTCATGAAATAGAACCTTATGATTTTTCATATATAAAACTTTCTTTTTAAGATATTCTTATAATACTGCAGGATGCTATTTTAAATATGGTTAAAATGAATGTGATAGACTGGGCAGCGTTTATACTGGTAATAATAGGCGCAATAAACTGGGGCTTATATGGCTTATTTGATTTAGAACTGGTTGGTTTTTTATTAGGCGGTATTCCAATCCTGGCAAAAATAGTGTACGTATTAGTTGCATTATCAGGATTGTGGATGGTATACTCAGCAATAGCTTCAAGAGGAAAATAAAACTCTTTTTTTTATTTTTTTTAATATTTTAACTAGCTTTTATTAGTCTAGCTTAAGTATTATTTCCTGATAAATTAGCCTAAAATATGAAAATGATAATTTTTAAAAACTCATTAATGTTCTAATTTAGTATAAACTGCTTCAGTAGCTCAGTGGTAGAGCGCATGCCTAGTAAGCATGAGGTCGGGAGTTCAAATCTCTCCTGAAGCTATATTTTTTAAACTAAGTTTTAGTTCCCTAAAATCTTTAAATATCCGAATTTTTGTTTATTTTAATTAGTTGGGCTCGTTGTCTAACTTGGTTAGGATCCGAGGTTCGGGGCCTCGTGGTCCCGGTTCAAATCCGGGCGGGCTCAATAATTTAAATTAATAGTTAATACCAGAATTATCTTAACATGATAAATCCATTGCAGTAGTAAAATATTCTAAGGCTAATAGTTTTCTTAAGAAATCACATGTTCCATGCGTTGTTATCTTATCCGATATAAAGCCTCTCTCTTTCCTTTCCCTGACTAATTCTTTAATGCTTTCTTCTGCGTTTTGAGGTGCGCCCACAAAATCTGCAATGTCAAGCATAGATTTGTCTCCGTTTGAGTCGCCTATCGCCGCAATCTCGCCATCAATGCCATACTTTTCCATAATATTACGTATTGCAAAAGCTTTATTCAGCCCTTTAGGAACAACATCAACTGCTGTCTGAGAATGCATGATATCTACTTTGTCATTATATTTTTCTAAAAACGAAACTATTAAACGATACATCGTGCTTATATCGCGATTCTGAGTATGATCATTATAAGTTAACATCACTTCTTTGCCCTCTTTACCCCAACCTTGTTTATATTTACCCTTTAATCCAGACTCGATAATCTTCTCAAGTTCGCCTCTAATTTCCATAAATGATTTAACCGAGTCGCTGCTCAATGGTTCAGCATGACTATTACTATAATGAACTGCACCCATTTCACAAAGAGCACTCGCGTTTATTTCAGTCGTGCTAAGATAATTTTTAACATAAGCTGAACCCCTGCCTGTAACAAAATATACTATACTACCTCTTTTCTGCGTCTCTTTTATAACATCTGCCAGCTTCTCTTGGTTCCTTAATGGATGATCAGGACCGTCAGTTGCTGTACCATCAATATCTATGCAGACTAGTTTTATCATTTAAAACAAACTGAAAAAGATGAATATATAAATATAACTAATAGTCTGAGCCTTGCAATTTAGGTTTAATCCGGGCGGGCTCAATCTAGTTCTTTTACCATGATTTGTTTCGTGTTCTTCATGCATTCTTCTATTAATTCTTCAATGTGCACTTTCTGCTCTGCTTTTTCAACTGTACTAATTTCTGCCCTAGTTTGAGGGCGGTCTGGCACTCCAAAGCATGGAGTCTGAGTCATATCCGAGACTATTGCTGTTCCTATCTGGCGGGATTTCTCTATAACTTCATCCTTGTCAAACCCGAATAACGGTCGAAATATGGGAAGGTGAACTATATCATTTAACACCATCAGGTTCTGCGCTGTCTGACTGGCTTGTTCCCCGAGAATCTCGCCTGTCACGATGCCTTTAGCATCATAATTATATGCCACTCTTTCTGCAACCCTGTACATGAACCTCTTGCATAACAAGCAGGTAACTCCGCTATCCCCTCCTGCTTTTGCAAGTTCACTGAGAGCTTTACCATAAGGGACTAAGAATATTTTAGGCTCCTTGAAGCCAATCATGTACTCTGATAATATCTTTGCTTCCTTCAATGCTTTCTCCTTAACTGAAGCGTCAGATGAAGGAGGTCTGCCTGACCCGTCAGATGAATTCATAATCACCATAATAATAGGAGCTCCTCTTTTCATTGCCATCCACGCAGCAACAGGACTGTCAATTCCTCCGCTCACTAATGCAACGAGCGGGTCTTCGAGTCCTAATGGGAAACCTCCAGGTCCTTTTATCCTCTCGACTGTAATGTACGCTTTTTGCTCGAATACTTCAATCTCTAATTTTTTCTCCCTCCTGCAGAGCCACGGACCCATCTTCCAATTCTTGTTAACCTCGAATCTCTTCTTGGAAACCCGGTTATTGTCCTGGTCTTCCTTTTTGAATTTTTCACAAAGTTCGTAAATATCCTTGCGCCAATTTTTCTCATCAATTTCTGTTTTGTCAAAAATCCTGATTTCAACTTTGCTTGGAAAAAGGCTGTTTGCCAGCATCAATTTTGCGGGGATAGTTCTAAGGCTGGTTTTCTCTTTCATTGATGACTGAAAGCAAGGGGAAACACTTGAAACGCCGAACATCCGTCCAATAATCGAGATTAACGTATCAATATCAGAATCAGCTGGTGTTTTTGGAACAAGATAATACCTTCCCTGCCTTGAAATAATCTGCAGGCGATTAATAAGCTCAGCATAACCTTCAGTTTTAAGCGCGTTTTTTATATTGCCCCTAAGCAGGTTCTCAATGTAATCCTGAGTCTGGGAAGACTTAACGCCGAACTCGCCTGAGAACCTGACCAGCACAGAATTGTATAACATACTAATCACATCTACTTCTTTATTTATAAATTCAATTCTAAACATTTTTATTTGGATAATAACTGGAGTATTATTTGATGAAGTTCAAGAATCCTGTATTAAAATGCATATACACCAGGCGTTCAGTAAGGAATTATATTGATAAGCCCGTTCCAAAACTTGTCATTAATGAATTGCTTAATGCAGCAGTGATGGCTCCAAGCGCCATGAACACCCAGCCTTGGAATTTCTCAATAATAAGCGATAAGATGAAGATAAAATGGCTAAATGACAGAGTCATGAATATGGGCCGTTTCTCAGACAGATTAGTCGGCGCAGGTCTTAAACTAGCAAAGATTAACTCCATATTCTACAACGCACCATTATTAATAATAATATCAGGTAAAAGTAATTATTCATACCTTAAAGAAGACACGAACCTTGCAGTTGAAAACATGTTCTTAGCAGCGAAAAGTTTGGGTCTTGGAAGCTGCTGGATAGGATTTGGAAAACCATTAAATAATGATATAGAAGCCAGAAAAGAACTAGGAATCCCTAACGATTTTGAAATATCAGCCATACTAATATTCGGCTACCCAGTTAAAGAAATAAAAGAAATACCAAAAAGAACGCCAAAAATAATAAAATTGATAAAATAAAAATAATAATTATTTTAAACTATGAATTGCTCTAAAAACTTGGATGAATATTGCAATTATCGGCGCAAGCATTGACAGGGAAAGGATGTCCAACAAAGCCGTGCGAGCATACTTAAGCAAAGGATACACTGTTTTCCCTGTGAATCCTAATTATGAAAAAGTTGAAGGATTAAAAACATACAAGGCGCTCTCTGACATTAAAGAAAAAATAGACATAATCAGCGTCTACGTTAACCCTGATATAGGCATAAAAATTGCAAACGAAATAATTTCTAAAAAACCGGTTAAGGTTTACTTAAACCCGGGCAGTGAAAGGGATGACATCGTAAAAAAATTAGAAAATAATCATATAAACGTTTTACAGACATGCAGCATCAGGGCAATAGGCATAGACCCGGATAAGATGTAAAAAAAATAAGGAATACATTTATAAATTATCAGTAACATTTTTCTTCTTCCTCGAAAAAAAAGTGTGATTAAAATTTGTCAAACATTGAACCTAGCCAAAACTTAGACGTTTTATTGTTCAATGATACAGGTTTAATGATATTCGCAAAAGGCAGCAGCGTACCGCCTGCAAAGGCAGATATATTAGCAGGGCTTATTCGGTCTTTCGAGTTCTATGATAAGGTGCGCCCTTATAATGAAAACGTTGAACAGTACTTCCTCGGGCACTACAAATTATTCTTTAAACGAGAAAGAGGAGGATTAGGGTTCAAAGACTTAAACAATGAAAATAAGGCATACTTATTCAAGGATAATGATTCAAGTATTTACGGCTTCTTCATTGCAGATAATGAACTGCCTATGAAGCACGTTAAAGAAGTGTTTAACGGATTGCTTCCTTATGCAAAAAAAATTGATTACAGCAAGCCAAATAAGAAAACACCATTATACTCCAGGTTATTGGCGCACAGACTCAATTATTACACGACTATCTACCTGCCTGGGAAAAGAAACAATTTAAAAAACTGCAAAGATTAAAAAATAATTAATGGAATCTTCATGCATTTACTGCGGCTGCGGATGCAGATTGGATTATACGGTTTCTAAAAATAAGATAACCAAGGTTAGCGGGGTAAAAACCGATGACGTCAGCGAAGGAATACCCTGCATTAAGGGATTGTCAATAAACGAGGTTTTCGACAAGAATAGGATACTCTCTCCAATGATTAAAAAGAAAGGAGTATTCACTACGGTGGCGCTCTCGGAAGCGCTTAACTTCATATACGAGCAGACTAAGAACTTATCACCGCAGGAAGTCTTCTTTAACACTTCAGGCAAGATAACTAATGAAAATAATTTTATCCTGCAGAAATTTGCAAGGATATGTTATAAGACTTCAAACATAGACTCTTGCTGCGGAAGGCTGTGCCACTTAGCAACAGTGATGGGTATGCAGGATGTCTTTGGCGTTTCTAACATTACAAGAATGGATTATGTGAAAAATACTGATTGTCTGCTCATAATCGGCTCGGAACCTGATAAGGACTATCCTGTTTTTTACAATAAGATAGTTCGGAATACCAAGCTGAAAGTGATAAACGTCAACCCATTCATTAAAAGCTCTAATCCAAAAGACTTCTTAATTAATATCAGGCCAGGATCTGAAACGTGTTTCCTAAACGGCGTCGTTTACGAACTCATTAAAAAAGGCCTGACTAGCAGCGTTTCAGGATTCAGTGTGTTAAAGCAGAAAGTGTCATCTTATAATTCGAAACTCGTCTCTGCAACATGCAATATCAAAGAATCAGATTATGAAACTCTGGTTAAGATGATATTTGATTCCAAGAATTTTTCAGTATTCCACGGGATGTCATTAACCCAGCATATGAACAGCCTTGAGAATGTTCACTCATTATTAAACCTGGTCTTGCTGAAGAAAGGCAAAGTTTTGTCATTAAGAGGCGAGATTAACGTGCAGGGCGCAGGGGATTTGGGCGGAATACCTGGGGTTCTTCCAACAGGTGATTTAAGCATGAAGAAAGACCTTGAAAAGTGCTGGGGCAAAGTTTGTGAAAATAAAGGATTGAACATAATCGAGGCGTTAGTATTATCCCCTGTAAAAGCAGCATTCATTACAGAGTTTGACCCTTTGAAATCATTGCCTGACACTGAAAGGGTGATAAAATCATTAAATAATACGTTCATAGTATATTTCGGCTCGTACCCTACAGACACTGCCAGGATGTCTAACGTAGTAATACCTATTGCGTCATTATTGGAGAGCGAGGGGAGCATTACTAACGGGGAGAGAAGGATTAGAAAAGTGAATAAGGTATTAAAAGGGCCTTTGGAGTTGTGGGAAGTTTTGAAGCTTTTTTCAAAAAATTTCAAAAAGTCCGGAAATTTCAAATATAAAACATCCAAGGATATAATCAAGGAATTGAAAGATTTCGTAAAAGCGTACAATGATATCAGCGTTGACAAATTATGGAATAATATTGACCAGTGGGCTGATAAGGTAGTGAAATTCGAGCGCTTCATGCCTGAGAGTTTTGAAGGATTGGATGATTCAGCAAGCAAGAAGTACCCGTTCATCCTTACAACGTACCGCTCCAAGTTTGCATTCTTGAGTGATGAGATTACTGAGAATAGCCCGACTTTGACGAAGAACAGGGAGAGGATAGGCTTCTATTTTAATATAGATGACGCTAGGAAGCTGGGATTATCCGATGGTGATGATGTAGTTGTTGAAAGCCAGATTAACTCGTTAGTGAGCAAGGCTTTCATATCAGACAGGATACCTGCTGGCATCATCGGAGCATACATGCATTATTCAGAGCTTAGGGTGAACAGTTTGTTCCCTTTAAATTTTGACAATGAAAGCTTCACCCCTAATTATAAAGCGGTTGGTGTCATTGTAAAGAAAATAAATATTTAAAAAAATTATCTTAGTAATCCGTTTATTATTACGCGTACTGCCTCTTCCTGTGTGAGCCCCCTGCTCATTAACGTATTTAAGCTCGTCTTGTCAACGCTTCCGATTGCTGCTTCATGAGTTATCTTGCTGGTCTTATTCTTGACTTCGACCAAAGGTATTGCCCTAGCTACTGCTTCTTCGCCATTTATTATTTCAACACAGTCCATGTGGCCCCTGCTGTTATTGCCAAGCCCAATAATCGTGTTCTCAACAATTCCTTTTGAAGCATCGCTTAAAACGATGCGCGTATTTAACAAGGCGTTGCTGTCGCTTCCTTCAAGCAGGGCTTTTTCTATAATCTTGACATCATCGTTTTTTATTGCATTCACTCTTGCTGTTAATTCGCACTTTGCACCCTTTCCTAAATGTGCAGTATAATAGAACAATACTTTCCCTGCTATCCCTTTCAGGAGGGAGAATCGGTTTAAGTAAGTGCTCCCCTCTTCCTGAAAAATCTCAGCTTTAGGGTTAACGCTTATTACTCCATTATCCCCGTGATAATGGACTTCTTCATAAGAGAGAGTGCTTTTCTCCTTTAACACTATCTTAGCATCCATATTATGTGTTATGTTGACTGCATTTGGAAATATGCAGTGAGCGAGCAGTTTTGCGCTGCTGTTCTTCTCAAATAACATGTTAATTTTGATATTCTGAACTTTTCTTTTTTCAATGATTCCAAAACATAAGTATACTGGCTCTTTTACATGAACGTCTTTTTTAACAGTCAGGTTTAAACTAATACCATCTTTCTCCTCAATAACTTTCAGGTCTAATTCGTCAGTCTTATTTGAACTGATTACTTTGTTCTCATTAATTACTAAATGATTTGTTTCCTTATTATTTAATGCGTTAACGTTTCCGCCTGCATTCTCGTACTCGCATAATAAATTATTTTTCACAATTCTCACCTGTAAAATCTTTGCACACCCTGCAGCCGTTCTTGAAATAATCACTCACTTTTTTAGGCTCCCCTTCGCGTATTATCTTGCCTGCGCATAAAATACCTGCCTTATCAGCCAATAAAATCATATCTTCCTTGTGTGTTATTAATAATACGCTCTTTCCAAGCTCTTTCAGTTTCGAGATGAATTTTTTGATAAACTGCATGTTGACCATGTCTATCCCGCTGTCAGGCTCGTCAAGTATTACCAGTTTGGAATCCATGTTGACGACGCTGGCTAACTCGATGCGTTTTCGCTCGCCGCCGCTTAATTTATCATCCAGTATCCGTGCACTAAACTCATCATATTCCAATCCCACACTCTCAAAAGCTTTCCTGACATCAGCGTCAGTTGAACCTTTCTTTCCTAATTTTATGTAATCATTTATGCTTAATCCTTCAATAGTTGCAGGTTTTTGCCATGCGAGAGTGATTCCCATTTTTGCGCGTTCTGTAATACTCAGCCTGCTAATATCAACATTTTTGAACAATAATACTCCAGACTCGGCTTTAACAACACCCATTATTATATTTGCCAGGGTTGTTTTTCCAGCGCCGTTAGTGCCTATGAGGCAGTAGACTTCACCTGCTTTAATGCTGAGGTTGAAATCATTTAATACTTTCTTATTGTCAGCGTTAAAGTTCACACTTTTTATCTCGAGCAGGGTCATATTACCAGCCTCCTTAATTTTCTTATGTTAAAAGCGAATGATGATTCCCCATTTTTAAGTTCAGGTGTTTCTAAATAACCTGGTATTTTCAGGAAACGCTTGTCATTCACCAACATTTTGAAGCATTTCATGCCTATCATGCCGAGTCCTATCTGTTCATGCCTGTCTATCTTCTCGCCTAATCCTTTCATTGAATCATTAAGGTGGAATGCGAATAATTTGTTCAAACCTATTATTTTATCAAATTCTTTGAATGTATTATTATAAGAATCCTCCTCTCTTAAATCGTAACCTGAAGCGAAAGCGTGGCAGGTGTCGAAGCATACTGCAACCCTCTTCTTATTCTCAACGTTGTCTATTATCTCTTTCAATTCTTCAAAACGTGAACCAACTACACTTCCAGAACCGGAAGTAGTCTCTATTGCAAGCATTACTGAACTTTTACTTTTATTGAATGACTCATTTATTGAATCGCTGACTATTCTGCACTTGTCATTGCTATTATTGGCGCCGGGGTGCAGTATCACACTAATTAATCCCAGTTTTTCGGCGCAGTCTAACTCGTTGACTAATGAATTAATAGCTTTATTCCTCATAACCTTATTTTCATGTGCTATATTTATCAGGTAAGACGCATGGCTTGAGTTCATAACAATGCCTTCTTTCCTGGATGTAGCCTTGAAAAGTTCAGCTTCAGCATCAGTAATAGTTTTGTTCATCCACATCCTCGGGCTTTTTGTGAAAATTTGCACGCAGTCAGAGCCGTCTTCTTTTCCGGACAGCACGGCTTTATAATAACCTCCGGCTGTTGACTCATGAGACCCGATAAGCATAAAAAGAAATTTATTAAGCGATTATTTAATAAGTTTTATTTTTTAAAAAGTTGTGCAGTAACTTTTAATAATCAGCTTTAATATTGGGTTTATCTAACTATGAATAAGTGGCTGATAGGATTAATAATACTTCTTGTTTTTTTAACCATAAGCGCTTATTTCTATGCAGAGAAGCTTTCATTGCCAATTCCTTTGTATGACTCTTCGCGTTATTACTACTACGTTGACAGGATTGTAAACACTGGTTTATACTTTTATGATGATTTAAGCTATGGCGGAAGATTCAACACTGCACCGTTGCTGCAGGACCTGATTATTGTAGTATTATACAAATTATTCAATTTCGGAGCAACAGTTTATGACTTTGTTAAATATTACGCGTTCATAATTCTCGTATTATGCTCTTTATTCCTCTACTCTTTCTTGTATAATAAAATAGGCCTCGTACCTGCAGTATTCAGCGTTTTCTTGTTCGTGTTCAACATTAAGATTAACAATTCTTTTGAGACAGGGGTTATCAAGCACTTCCAGCTCGGATTATTATTGCTAATAATAGGTTTCTATATTGTTGAGCGCGTAAGAAGCAGGAAAATCTTATTCATATACGGATTAGTTCTTTCACTTTCATATCTTGAGTCCGTGACGTTATTCCTGATTTTGCTGAATTACATGATATTATTACGGAAAGGCAACAAGAAGTTCTTAATGTTCGGATTCGTAATCGGCTACGCGTACTGGTTTATGCTCATATTATTATCAGGGGAGGGAATACTCACATCGAAATATATATATGATAAGATTAGCGAGAATTACAATTTCAGTTTAGGCGCAGCAACCAACGTGATGGGATATGCTTATCTATTATTTATACCTCTTTTTTTAAGATTATTAAACAGGAAGGATTATAGCGAATTATTCCTCATATTTGTTTTAGGCATATTATTGTTCGGCCGTTTGAAGGATTTAACATTGTTTATAACAATCAGCGTTATTCTCATATCCTTCGGCGTTGACTACTTGTATAAACTTAACAAGCCGTTAACTTTTATCATACTGTTTATGGTTGGATTTGTTTACCTGCTTAATTATTTGAACAGCGCTTCTGACATCGCATGGGTTAGGCCTTCACAGGATTTAATTGACGGGTACTCATGGCTTAGAATTAACACTCCAACTGACTCTGTAGTTTTCGAATGCATAAACCAAGGCAGCCAGTTATTAGCTTACGGGAGGAGGAGGAATACAGGTGATAACTTCTTCGAATATGTCGGCGATAAGCCGTTGAACTCTTCTATTGATTACATTGATTTTATATCAAGCTATAATTATACAATATCAAAAAATATCCTTAACGAATACAATGCAAGCTACGTTTTCTTCCACAAATATATGAGCGATCCTTGCTACTGGTTTGTTAACCCTGTTGATAAGTTATTAATGCCTAATTTTTTCAACAACAGGACAAGAGCACCTTTTGTCTATCACTTGTACAGGAATGATGTTAACTTTTTGGAAAAAGTTTATGAAAATAACGAAACAATCATATACGAAGTTATTCAGTAGTGACTGCAACTACTTCTGCAAAGGTATTATAACCTACATCGTTGCAAGGGTCAGGTGACTGGCTTGATTGTGATGTTGCTATTATTATGTCAAGCTTTCCATCCTTATTGATGTCTGCAAGAGCAATTCTAGGTGTTATGCTCATGGAGTTAGCTGCTGCGACTTGAATATTCCATAACTCCTGGCCGTTATTGCCCCTGAATGCATACAAGTTATTGTCTTTGAATCCTATTACATCAAGCTGTCCGTCGCCATTAATATCACCTATTACTCCGCCGCCAACCAATGCATTACCATAAGTCCATAATGAATTAGTATTCCATATTTGTGAAAAATCCATGCTGTTATATATATAAAGGTCATTATCATAATTTACAACAAAATCAAGCCAGTTTCCTCCAGTGAGATTTCCTACTGCTCCCTCGCTTATACCCAAATAACCCATAGCATTTAATGAATTATAACCCATGCCGTTGGAAGCATAAACTGTTTGAATCGTATTCGCAGATGTGTCTACAAAAGTCACATACATATCTGAAGGGCTTAGTGTATTTAAGTTGGCTGCGCCTTTATAGTAACCTGAAGACTGATAGTTTGACGCCCATAACTGGTTTCCTTGGCTGCTTAATTCTAATAAATTAACGCTGTTTGTGCTTGTTGAGCCGATGAATAATTCATCCAATTTGTCATTATTAGAATCTCCTCCTGAACCTGTCATCACCATTCCTCCATTGTAATTCCAAACATTCATTCCTGAACCGTTTATAACTTCCAATAAGGAGTTATCAGAGCTTACTATCTCATAATAATTATCAGATGTGACATTTGCAAGGTGAAGAATTAAACTAAAATCATTATCAGATGTCTGCTGGTGGTTATATGACCATTGTATTTGATTGCTGGAATTAAGATTTATTATTTGAGAAGTTCCTCCCCCTGTTGTATATATTATATCTGCCTTTCCATCCCTGTTTACATCTTCAACTATAGGGTATATTGCTATCTGATTAAAATTATTAGCAACAGCAGTTAATTGCCGGGTGAACATTAAAGAACCGTTATCATTAACCGCCCAAATCCTGTTGCCTTCGGTTGAAGTTGCTGAACTTAAAAATACAACTTCCTGCATCTTATCCCCGTCAATATCTCCTATTACAGGGGATAAATAATTAATAGTTATTGCATTGTAACAGCCTAATCCTAAATTTTCATTAGTTATATTAAATCGCCACATTATACTTGGAGTAGTTGTTGTCGTATTTGTTGAGTCCTTCGCGACATTATTCCAATTATTGTTGCATCCTCTTTGAGGCCACGCAAAATATAATTCACAATCAGCACTGCATAAACTAACACTCTCCCATGATTGGCAAGTAGCATCTCCGCAAGTATTTGTGCAAGTTCCGCTCATGCATGCATAATTTGTTGAGTTGCATCCTGTGTATTGCCCGTTAGGAGTTAATGCTGGATAAGTGCAACTTCCCGTACTGCATACATTATTAGTACAAGGATTACTATCATCGCACTCGCTGTTATTGGCACAGCCTGGTATTATAACTTCTTCACAATACGCTGTGCAGCTTCCTGGGTTTATGCATGTAAATCCGCTTCCGCATTCAGTGTCGTTGTCGCAGGGGTTAAAGCATACGTGATTACAGCAAGATTCGCCGCTTCCGCACTCGCTGTTATTAATGCATC
>CABMEV010000004.1 GCA_902385255.1 Candidatus Tiddalikarchaeum anstoanum
GATTGGTCCAGGGTACATTTCAAACGTAAACGAATTAATGCAGTCATGGATTGCTGCAAAAAAAGAAACATGTGGGGCTAATAATTGCATAAACATATATCTTAATGTTTATGTTGCGTATGCAGCTTTCAAAAATAAATTAAAATCTGAATTAGAAGAGGAGAACAGATTTAAACATTTAGGATACCCTGTAGAAAAAAAAGCGCAGTATATTAATTCCGAGAATTGTTTCAATCAAGTTTCAAAAGTTAAAAAGACGCTTGAAGACTTCATTAATTTTGAAGACGGTTCAGAAATCATATCTGAACTTTTATCAAAAGCTAGAACTATTTATGAACATTTATTAGAAGAATACATTGAAGGATTAGAGTTTGTGAGGAGAACAAGAATATCACAATTAGCGATGCTACTGCAAGGCAAGGAGGTTAATTTGCCTAATGCGGACTTAGTGCCTAAAATAGATTTGGAATCAATATATAACTGCTTAACTGAGTATGAAGCGCTCTCATTCATAAACAATAAAGAGAAATTGGCTGAAGCAAAAAAAGAAATAGACAAATTATACAAGAATAAGAAATTCAAGAATTATATAAAAGAGGCATAAAGTGAATGAATAAAATAATTGAGCGAATCAATAACCCATCTGTCCCCGAAGATTTGGAATGCTTATGTTTTGACGGGATAGATCTGATAAAACATGAAAACAATAATAACAGTTTAATCACTGCTTTAAGAAATAATGACCGCACATGGTTTTGGTATATTCCATTAAGGGGTATTTGCCATCCTTACAACTATGAAAAGCACGATTATGATACAAATACTGATTTTGAGGTTTATACAGGGCATATTAAGTATTCTTCAAAGACTGGACTTTCAAGAATTAATCAGTCTGAGTTGCCGGAAAAAGACAAATTTACAGGGGCATTAGATAGTTTTGTGGGAATTAAAATGAAGAATGCCAAAGGAGAAACTGTATACTACGACTTTAGAATCAGTGGCATTACGGGATATGAATACAAGACTATGCAGGAAGCAGCTGATGTTTACACAGCTTCAATGAACTTTGCCAAAAAATTTTTCAAAACAGCAGGTATTCTTACAGCGATTATATATGCAGCCCCGTTCATAATTGGAGGAATTAAACAATTATTGTAATAAATTTCAGAAATAGAAAGACTATCAGGAACCAACTGCTAATATACGAAACACTCGATAAACGACTTGAGGAATTCGTAAAATATAACTTATAGAAAGAAATTTAAACAATAATTTCACTTTAGATTAGTTATGCAAGCCCGCAGTGGTTACCCCACATTATGCTAGAAAGTACTTCTCAAGCCTGCTTACACGCGAAAAAACAACATTTTGACTTAAATCAAACTTAATCGAACATTTTTTAATTATTCGTTTTAAACGAAATAAGGAGGATTGAAAATAAACTATGAAAATATTAACTATACACTCGGATTATATTAAATTCCAGCCATTAAAGAAAGCTATACAGTCTCCTGAAGAAGTAGACATGGCAGAGCACATGATGAAAGAATGCCTTGTAGTATTCTCGGCAGTGGAAAAACCTGACGAAGACAACATTGAAGGAGTCGCTGAACGATTAGTGGAGGAAATAATAGACGTTGCGGACCAGGTGAAAACCAAAAAAGTAGTAATTTACCCATACGCTCATCTGTCAAGCAACCTGGCAAAACCGGCTGCCGCAATGGAAGTATTGAAGAAAGCTGAACAATTATTGAAGGAGAAAGACTACGATGTTCTAAGAGCGCCTTTCGGATGGTACAAAAAATTTGAGATATCCTGCAAGGGTCACCCTTTGTCAGAACTTTCAAGAGAGTTTAACGGGGAATCAAAACACCCAACAGGGGAGAAAGTCAGAAAAGAAGAAAGCGAATTCTCAAGGTATTTAATAATATCACCAAGCGGTGACGTAGAGGAAGTAACAGAGAAAACCTGGGACAAGGCAAAAATATGGAAAGATAAAACGCAGAGAGTTGACATGCTAAAAAGTTTCGTTAGAAATAATCTTTCTGGAAACATACCTAAAGGGGAGCCTAAACACGTTGAACTCATGAGAAAATTAGAACTTTATGACTACGTGCCTGAAAGCGATGTTGGAAACCTAAGAAGCTACCCAAACGGCGCATTAATATTTGACTTGTTCAAAGACTACGTATTATACAATTGCGCGTTAAAACTTGGATGCATGAAATTATACAACCCATTAATGTTCGACGGAGAACAACCAATAATCCACGACTTAGTCAAAGACTTCCATGAAAAAGACTACAGAGTATTGTCAGAGAAGAAAGAATTCATACTAAGATACGCAAGCGACCCGTTAAACTTCCCATTATTCAGCAAGTTAAACATAACTTACAAACAAATGCCCTTCGCAATATATGAAGAAGCGCCAAGTTTCAGGCTGGAAAAAAGAGGAGAATGCGTAGGACTGAAACGACTCAGGGCCTTCAACATGCTGGATGTGCACGTATTCACAAAAACTGAAGAGGAAGCGACACAAAAAATAGAAGAGTTATGCTACAACTTTAGTGACATGTTAAAAAATGTCATAGGCGACAAATGGGTTCTAGGCTGGGAAATAGTTGAAAAATTCTGGAACAAGTACAAGGAATACTTTGTCAGGATAAGCAAGAAAATGAACTGTCCAACTTTCATAAAATTAATGCCCGAGATGAGCCATTATTACGCCTTCAAGAACGAGTACCAAGCAATAGGATTAGACGGGGCAAACGTCCAAGTCTCAACACTCCAATTAGATGTCAAGGACGGAGAAAGATTTGACATTTCATATATAGACAAAGACGGCAAAAAAAATCCATGCTATATTATACATACAGCTCCTGTTGGAAGTCTTGAAAGATGCATGTATTTAGTACTGGAAAACAGCGTCTACGACGAAGCGGCAGGAAAGTGCCCTATGCTTCCATTATGGCTTGCACCGGAGCAAGTAAGAGTCATACCTGTAATTCAGAACCATTTTGAAGCAGCAGTTAAACTCTCAGAAGAATTAGAGAAGCACGGGATACGAGTCGGAGTTGACGACAGGGAGGAAAGCCTCGGCAAGAAAGTGTTTGACGCTAAGAGCAAATGGGTGCCTTATGTAATAGTAGTCGGAGACAAGGAAGTGGCAAGCAAGAAGTACAACGTTGTGATAAGGTCCGAGTCAGACTTAAAGAAGGACGCCAAGAAAGACATGACTGATAAAGAAATAATAGACCACATAAAAGAGAGAACAAAAGGACTTCCATTCAGGCCAATGTACGTTAACAAATTTGTAAGCAAGAGAATCGTATTCGTAGCGTGGAGCCAGAAAAAAGAGTAAATAAACACTTTTTGAAGAGTGCGCGTTTTTTAACCGCGTAATCTCCATTTTATTCTATTTTTATCCCAGTTATATATCGAAATGTTTTTAAGCTAGATTTTATCTCCAATTGGTTAGTCTATTAAACGGTCACGAGGAAAAATGAAAATGATGATGAAAAAATTAGCCTTTTTGATAACCGTGCTTGCAGTAATAGGTATTACTTTCGCAGCAGTACCATATACAGCAAGTGTTGCAGTGACACCCACAATAATAGGACGCGGTGAAACATTTGCAATTTACGGATACATCGAACACGCAACTGGAACGGTATACCCATTATCCAGTATGAAACTTAAAGTATACAAGTCTGGAACATCAGGTTCACCAACAGAAATAACAAGCATAGAATACATGGCTGACGCTGAAAACCCGGATAATTTAATACTAAACGGGGCGTTTCTTGTACGCAGCATATCAACAAGCGGATTCTCAGACGGAACTTACACAGTGCAGTTATTAATCAATAACGAAGTAGTAAGCACAGGAACATTCGCATACAATTCAGCACTCGTCAGGAATTCAACGCTTACAATAAGCTCAGTGTACCCTGTCGCAGGATCATTGAATGTTGAATACTCAATAAGCAAGACAAACACCTTAAACGATGCAGTATATGACGTGAAATTCTACGCACCAACAAAAGCAGACATGAACGCTTTGGCACTGCAGGAATCACTTTACGTCGGAAGTTCGAACACTTCAGCAAGAATACCTTACGCATCAATGACATACCCATTCACAAGGGGAGCTAATATTTTTGTAATAACTGCCGCTTCAAACAACAGCGACTCAACAAAGAGTTACGTAGAATTCATGAGAAGCGGTGACGTAGAAACATCAGACTCAAGCGCCACACTGACTCTTGGAACATGCAGTGCTAAGGAAGGAGTATCAAAACAATGCACTTTCACAGTTACCAACAGAGGAATTAACCCAGCAGGTTTCACAATAAATGCGCAATCAGCATTGACAACACAAGTTAGCTTCACAACAGGACTTGTACAGCCAGGACAGAGTGCAACAGGAACACTTACACTAACTGCAGCAATAGGAGCTGCGCCCTCAAAACCAGTAACACTTAATTTATACCACGGTTCAACATTATTAGATACTGTTACAGAAAGTGTTGCAGTCGAGACTCGTGATTTAATAGACAGTGTAAGCATATCCAGTTTCACAATAACACCTGAAGAGATACACCCTGGAGATGAGATAACAGTAACGGTCAAATTATCAAACACAGGAGACTTTGTTGAGAGAGTAAAACTGCAGTACGCATTAGGCGAAGATGAAGTCACACTCGGAACGACTTATACACTGAACGTAAGACAGAATAAGACAGTAACACTAAACCTGATAGCACCTGAAGAGACAACTTCATTGTCAGTTAACGTGCTAAAAGAAGATTCTGTACTTGCAGGAAGAATTGCAAACATAAACGTTGAACCATACACTTTCACACCATACGCAGACTGGACAACAAGCTACAAGTACGCTGAACAAGGAAACTCAACAACTAACATCCTCAAGATAAAGAACAACGGAAACATCGGAGAATACTACCAAGTTTCAATAATTAGCGAGTTTGCATCACTTGACCAGAGAGTATACTTAACACCTGGACAAGCAGTGTCAATCACAGTGCCTGTAGTTGTAAGCCAGACAGCAGAGATAGGGGCGAAGAGTATAAACGCAACAATCTGCTCGCTAACAAGCAATGAATGCGCAACTGACGTGTTCACCCTGACAATACTTGAGATGGCAAGAGACCGTTCAACAGTCGTGCTTAACGATTCAGTACAAGAATTAACCAGCGACCAAGGTGCTGTATTCACTGTACAAGTTGAGAACTTTGAAGGAGAAACACACACTTACAAGCTGAGCATGGGGACTTTTGACGGAACATTACAGATAAACCCAACACAGTTAACACTGCTTAACGGGGAAAGCGGAGTCTTCTACGTATTCGCACAGCCAGCACAGAAAGAGACACAAAACCTGGCTTACACAGTACTTAGGGAGAACGACGCAGTAAACAGAGGAAACTTAACTATAAAGATGGGCGCTACAGGACTTACAGGATTCATAACACTAGCAAATGCAGGAGATGTAGGACTAATAGTGTTTGGAGCCTTAATAATTGCAGGACTAGTCTTTATAGGAATAAGATCCTATAACCAGTCAAAAGTAGAATTAAAATATTGGAGATAAAGAAGCGTTATGAAGCGCTTTATCCTCCTTTCTTTTTTTGTATTATTAATAACAAGCATAGGCTTCTCCATTAATGTCTGCAGCGGGGAATACATCACTAATAACTTTTCTATAAGCAACAATTTCGGCCAGCCATTATATTATACGGTAACGAAGAACGGCGGCGCATCCATCTTCACAGCAATAAATGAGAATAACTTCTTCCTCGGAAACGGGGAGTCAAAGGAGATCAGCATGAGGACATATCTTCCTTTCACAGGAAGCTTCGAACTCGGCATAATGGTAGAAGATTCAAAAGCCAGAAGAACAACGTATAATTACCCTTTTATTGTTGAAAACTGCCATAAAGGAAACATCACAGCCAACTTTTCACAGGATTACTGCTTATACTCAGATTATACGTTTGACGTGAACGTTTCAAACAAAGGAATATATAATGAGACATTAACAGTCGAGGCTGAAGGCCAAAATATCAGTGTGGCATTAAGAGGCAATGAGACTAAGACACTAAGATTCAATTTAGGCATCGCGAACATCAGCAAAAGCGAAATTGTAATTTCAGCTTACAACGAGAACATCAACATTTCAAAAAAATATAACATTAACATCACGGATTGTGAAACATTCAACTACGCTGTATCCGGAGACGACTTCGCATGCGAAAGCACCGCTTTTCACAAACACATCAACATAACAAACTCCGGAGTCCACGCGGATAATTATACAATAATAAACAATACACTTATTCAAATCTCACCAGCCAGCCTCAGATTAAACCCAGGTGAGAGCGGAGTATTCAACATAGACATAAACTCGTACTGCGGAGAATCAGGCTATAAACGGGAAACTGTTATTGTAAAATCAGCGCTTGGAGCCGAGAAAAGGGTTAATTTGGAATACACAGTCGATGACTGCTATGATTACGACATAAAAGTGTTAGACCACTTCGAGGACTTCTGCGAGTATGATAACAAGACTTTCATGTTCATATTAACAAATAAGGGCACGATGGCAAACTCATTTGACGCCTCAATAACTTTTGACGAGAACGCATCCGGAAGGATTTATAACTTAAACTCGAACGAGTCCGTTAA
The DNA here is from genome assembly GCA_902385255.1 of Candidatus Tiddalikarchaeum anstoanum. Classification (GTDB taxonomy): domain Archaea; phylum Nanobdellota; class Nanobdellia; order Tiddalikarchaeales; family Tiddalikarchaeaceae; genus Tiddalikarchaeum; species Tiddalikarchaeum anstoanum. The sequence goes on from CABMEV010000004.1 coordinate 6,709, forward strand.
CGTCAGCATAGAATCGGTTAATTCAACAAGAGGACAGCATTACTTATTGGTAAATATGAGAAGCAATAATACCTGCAACCTTGAATACTACTTTGACACCATGCTTACAGTCAGACCTTTTACCGAGTGCTACAGCGGTAAACTATCCGTTCCAGCCCAGTTCTCAACCAATTCCACAACAGTCACTGTGGAGAATAACGGAACAAGAAATAATACTTACATAATTCATGTGATAGCGAGGAATGAGATAGGCAACACTACACTTACACTGGCACCTCATGAAATGGCGACATTCAAACTCAACAATTTATTAAGCATACATGAAGAGTATAGCATTGACACATTTACGATATACATGAACGGCACAGGGCTTTACTCTGAAAAGAACACAACGTATTATGACAGCCCAATAACCGGATTATTGACAAAGACCAGCGCTGACATACCGATGTATCTTGGATTCTCATTAATAATCGCCCTTGCTTATTTAATAATCAAAAAGAAATAAGAAAAGACATAAAAAATCTGAAAAACCTGTTTTTTACTGATGAATGCTGAATTAATAGAGAAGAAAGTAATCTTGAATGATGAGAAATTATCCAGCGCTTTATACAATAAGAGCTCTTTCGGCGCCTTGGTTAATAATAAATTGGAACTATCCTTGACTGAAGCGTTATACTTGATAGAGAAAGAGAAGATAATAGTTTATGATAATAAGAAGCAGTTAACGTACGATTCTTTCCTGAAAAAAGCCTCGCGGTTGGACAAGAAGTTCATGGAGAAATACAAGGTTTACAGGGACTTAAGAAACAGGGGCTTTATCACAAAGACTGCATTGAAATACGGCGCAGATTTCAGGGTTTACGAGAAAGGCTCCCGCCCGGGAGACGAGCACGCAACGTTCACAGTATTATCAGTCGGGGAGCACGACCCGTTCTCATGGCAGGAGTTCTCAGCAATGGTGAGAGTTGCTCATACAATAAGAAAAGGCTTATTGATAGCTGTAGTGGATGATGAAGGGGACGTGACGTACTACAGCTGTTCATGGCAGAGATTATAACCCGTTTTTTAGCAATTCTATCTCGCTTGATATTACATTCCTGTTTTCCAAATTCGGCCTCAAGTCAACCTCTAAGACTGTTTTCTTATCCAATTTTTTAACAATGTAAAGCCCGAATTTTATGTCGCTGATTATTGATGAGGCGCTGTCATGGTTTAATTTATGGCCTGAGTAACTCCAGTGAACCTCGGCTATTTTATCACTGAACTTATTTGTTAATTGTCTTAAATACTCTTTTGAGAATTCTAATGCGTGGCAGACATCCAGTGTCAGGCTGAAACTGCTGTTTTTTTCCAGGAACGCTTCAATGTCAGACCCGGCAGAGAAGACAGGATTACTATTATTGCTGTTTTCAACGCTTAAATTAAAACCAGACAAGTATGTGGATAAGAAATCCACGTCGCTTAATGTCTCGTAATGAAAAACTATATTCTTGCAGTTCAAAACTTTGTACATGTACTTAATCTTGTCCAAGACTATTATACTCTCCGCATTGTTTGAGTACTTAATATTCTTCGTCGGGGCGTGAAGGGTATTGTAAGTATTACTAAGCCTTGAAACAATTATATCGTCCGGGCTGAAATTAAATAATTCATCGGTTGTCAGAAAGGATGCTTCAATGCCCGCAACGTTGTGAGTTAATGCCCTGAGAATTACATCATTCAAATCATATTTCATAACCCTTGGGTAGCACCCGGTGCTGAGCAGCAAATCTGTCATTGCAAAATTGAAATGATACTTGTTTTATAAATTCTTATATTTCCTCAACATCGTAGCCTTCGAAGCGCAAAAAATTAGTGAACTGCTCGCTGAAGCCGTGGTGCACGAATATCTTCTTCGGACTGCTTAATTTCACGGTTGTTAATAACTCCTTGAAATCAGCGTGGTCGCTTATTGTGAAGCCTGAATCCGCGCCGAATCGGTACTTGTAATCGTCAAATATGTTCCAGCCGCTGAATACGGCTGATTTAATCTTCCTTTCGCGGCTTAATTCCTGAAAGTACTCATTCTTCTTTGACATTAATGGGGCGAACAATAAGTCGCTTTTTTTTAATTCATTATGAGATGGTAGTTTGACGCCGTACTTCTCGTAGACCTTGTTATAATTTTTTACCGAGTCATGAATGGATGAGTTATAATCCCTGAAATAGTTCTGAACACTCTGGTTCTTCCCGAGTGCGTAGCCGCATAATACGCTGAGATAACCTTTCTTTGTATTATCATCAACCCAGTCTTTTGCGCGCTTCATCTCGTCGTCGAAATTCGGGAATACGAATTTTGGCATGCCGAATGTTGATTCAATAATCAGAGTATTGCATGGTATTGGCGTGAAGCTTTTATTGAATCCCTTGTTTTTTAATGAGAAATCGCCTGTGAATACGAGTTTTTGTCCGTCTTCGTCTATTACCAGGCTTTTGCTGCCAAGTATGTGGCCGGAATCCACCATTTTCATATTTTCAGGAAGTATTGCCCTGTTCAGGTTTAATCCTTTTATTTTGACCAATTCGTCTGTTTCGTCGCTGCATAATACTTTATTCTTAGTCTTGAACAAGTGGTCGCTGTGGGCGTGCGATAAGAATGCGATGTCGCAGTCTTTTCCTGCATAATCAAGCCCTATTACGCCTTTCTTTGTCTTGACGCTTAAACCCTTGCCTTTCAGAACTTCCATCTAAACTACTCGTTCATTTTTGGCGTTTTAAAAAACTATTTATAAGAATTCGTGTAATATTAGATATTTGTAAGATGATGAGAACTACAGGCGATCTGAGCATAGGTATTTGCGGTGAAGAAAATTTTTGAGGTGATCTCTGATTACATATTTTACTACTTTCTAGTTAAACCTTTGTTTTAAATTAAATGACGGAATTTCTAAACTTCTAATTTTAAAAGGGGGTTTTTTAAAAAATGAGTGAATCTATAAATATGATTAAATCAGCCATTAAAGAAAACTATGTTCTGCGTGACTTTTTTTGCCCGGAACTAGGACAACTTTACGCTGGAAAAACAGGAAGAGTGCATAAATTTGGGGATACTATTGCACTTGGAAGAATTGACAGTGTATCAAGCTTTGACATAGTAAGCGAGCAATATATACCTTTTAAAGGTGTATGCCTGAACAAGCAAGCAGTTGCAGGTCATGAGCTGGATGCAAAAAACGCAGAAGTTCCTTCAGCTTACGAAAAAAGTCCTGATTCAAATATTATGATACAGAAGGCGGCGAAGAATACCGGCATTGAATGGATAGTTAGAGGATATTTCACGGGAAGTTTATGGAAAAATTATAATAATAAAAAAATGCGCGAATTTCCATGGTTTAAACTTCCTGAAGGATTAAAACAGTTTCAAAAATTCGATGAGTACATGTTTACACCTACAACAAAAGCAGTAACTGGGCACGATCTGGATATATCACTTGAGGAAATAGTGAAGAGAAAATTATGCACGCAGGAACAACTTGAATTAATGAAAGATTATTGTTTCAGATTATTTGAGGAAGGTTCGAAACGCGCTGAAGCCGCAGGTTACATACTTGTTGACACTAAATACGAGTTTGGATTCTTGCCTGATGGAACAATAGTTGTAATAGATGAGATTAACACACTTGACTCTTCAAGATTCTGGGATAAGACAGATTATGAAGCTAAAATAACAGCAGGTAAATCACCTGAAGAGTGGTCTAAAGAGTTTGCACGTGCGGCTTTCGTGGAGGGAGGCTACAAAGAAGGGGACACTAGACTTCCATTGTTAAGCGAGGAGCAGATAATGAAAATATCAAGCATTTATGTGGATATGACGCAGAGACTTACTGGTGAAAAAATAACATATAATCCTAATTATATGGATATTAACAGAAGAATATTAAATAATTTGAGAAAAGAGAATTTAATAAAATCAGGAAAAGGCCTTGTAGTATTACTTGCTGCAAGCGATAAAGATGCAGAGCATTACAGCAAGATATCCAAGAAATTACAGGAGCTTGACATACCTGTTATTATGCCAACACCTACATCAGCGCATAAGCATACAAAAGAAGTGCTTGACACAGTTGAATATTATAATAGAAGCACAGAACCTTTAGTGTATATAGCTGTTGCAGGCAGGAGCAACGGGCTAGGTCCTGTAGTTGCAGGAAACACTAAATTCCCTGTAATAAGCTGTCCGCCTTTCAGCGACAATGCAACAATGCAGATGGATATCTGGTCAAGTCTGAGAATGCCTGGAGAACTTCCAATGAGTGTAATAATCGACCCTGCAAACGCGGCTCTTGAAGCTAAAAGAATACTGGACTTAGCAAGGTGAAAAATAAATGAGTTCATCTGAGAAAAAAACAGAAACCCTCGAGGAAAAATTAGCCAAGCCAGAGGCAGTGGCAGAGATTAAGGAGCTTGAGAATAATCTCAAAATTCTTCCGATATACCCAAAGTATCTAGGCAAGGTAAAGGAGCTCATCCCTTACCTTACACCTTGGGCTGAGTGGATGGAGTGCGCAAAAATACAATATATCCTTTTAGAGACGAGATGTGAGTTCGGACAGGCAGACAAAAACAATGTATCAGAATTATCTGAAGCATTAAATAAAATTTCACCCGCAGTAATGTGTTATATAGAAGATAACATGACTCATCATGACCAGTTAGCTGTGCTTGAAGAAATAGGCAGGTATGTGAGCAAAAAAACAAAAGCACTTTTACACCCCGGAACAACAAGTTATGATATACTTGACACTGCAAGAAGTGTATTATTCAAAAAAGCATGGAGTGAAATAATAAGGCCTGAAGCTGTCAAAACAATAACAGCGCTGTGCAATCTGGCAAAAACATATGAGGACAGACTGATTGCAGGAAGAACTCATTTACAATTAACATCACCAATACTGCTTGGCTCCTTCTTCGCAAGCTATGCAGGAAGACTGGCTGAAAGGCTAACAGAGTGCGACAATTACCTTAATAATCTGAAAGGAAAGATGAGCGGCATCGTCGGAACAGGCGCTGGAATAGAGATGGTGATAGGACAAGGTCAAGGATTAGAATTTGAAAAAATAGTCCTTAAAAAATTAGAATTATTGCCAGATAACACCGCATTTCAAATAGTCCAGAAGGAAGGGCTCTCAGATGTCGGACACGGACTTGGAACACTCAGCTTAATATTGTGCAATTTAGGCGATGACTTAAGACTGCTTTACTCATCAGGGATAAAAGAATTATACAGTGCAGCGAAAGCAAAAACTTTAGGCATGAGTAGCACTGACGCCGCAAAAGAAAATCCAGTAGACCCCGAACACTTAGCTGGAAAAGCAGGCGAACTATTTGGCGACGCAGTCATGGGTTCATGGCTTATAATGACCAATCTCCAGAGGGACTTAAGAAACAGCGGTCCGTTAAGAGAATTTCCTCAAAGATTAATGACTCAATTATATGAATCACTAAAGAGAACAAACAAGGAGTTGAAAGATGTAAGAGTTAATGTTGAAAGCATAGAATCAAATCTGAAAGAAGTGGAAAGACTGCCAAGCGAAGCTATGACCACTATATTAAGGGGGGAGCCAGGCTGGATTCACTCAATATACGGATTAGGCCACGATTTCGTTAAAGCAATGTCATTAAGAGCTAAGAACAACAAGACAAAACTTATTGACGAAGCATTACAAGATAAGGAATTTGCCGCATTATACGAAACATTAATCGATGAGAAAAAAAGCATATTAAACGGCCAGCTAAAATTATATACGGGTTTTGCAAAAGAAAAGATTAAGTCAAACATAGAATATGCAAATTCGGTAATAAACAAAAAATTATAAAACCCTTCATCTTTTCTAATATAAGATGAAGAGGCTGTTTTTTTTAATTTGTACAATTCTTTTAATATCACCTGCTTTCAGCGCGAATTCCATAATAATCGGCGTAAGGGACCTTGGCAACAATACATACCAGGGAGTCATAGCAAACCTTGAAGTTACAATGAACAATAACGGCACAGGCCACGTATTCATAGACACAATGCCCCTCACAGAGATAGACACTCAGACTAGTGCAAGGCTGGCAAGGGATGTTGCCTGCGAGACACTCCTCATTAACTGCTCAGACAAAGACTTCTACTACGTTATCAGGGGAGAATTCCCAATGATAGGAGGTCCAAGTGCAGGCGCTGCAATGTCAGTACTAACTATGTCAGAGCTGGCAAACACGCCACTAATCCGAAATACTGCAATGACAGGAACTGTAAACCCTGACGGAAGCGTGGGACCCATAGGAGGAGTATTGGAGAAAGCAATAGCTGCAAGCGAGTACGGCATAACAATATTCCTAATACCTGTTGGACAAGGCAGCGAGATTGGAAACTACACCTTCCAAAACAATATGAGAATAATTGAAGTGTCCACGGTAAGAGAAGCTTATTCAATCTTTACAGGAACAACAGAAAACCACGTCAACGACACAATAGACTTTGCATCATTCAATGAGGTAATGGCGCCGATGGCTGAAAGATTAATCAACTACTCTAACACAGCATTCGATGAACTAAACAAGGACTTATCTTCAAACAATACAGTAGACCAATCTATGATATTATTAGTGAATCAGACAATCAGCCAGAGAGAAGAAACAATCTATTTGTACAATAATGGAAGTTATTACAGCGCGGCAAGTTATGCCGTAGGAAGCAGCGTAAGCTCATTATACATAAAGTATTATATTGAATACTTAAACGCTGAAAACAAAACCACTTATTTAAACGGATTGTTCAGCCACACATCAGATTATATTAATCAGGTGGAATTGGAACTGGACCAGCCGCAGCGTATAGACAACATCAATGACATAGAAGCAGTAAACACTGCAATAGACAGGCTGTTTGAGGCCAAAGAATTATACAATGCAGCGCTCGAAATAAACGCTGAAGAAGGTCTTCCTAATATATTGTATAATCTGGCGTTCGTGGAAGTAAGACTGAAAACTGCAGAGTCATGGATTACATTAAAAGACGTATTCACAGGAAGCTTAAGCATTACGCTAACACAGGACTCTATGAGAGACTTCGCACTGCAAAGGCTGGATGAGGCAAGCACCATGATTACTTACTCAAATTCATTATTGTACAATACGGAGATTAACACAGCACAGGAGCAGTTAGACAACAGCAGGAAAGCGTACAATGAAGGAAACTATATCTACTCAATATTTGAAAGCCTCCGCGCAATATCAAACTCTAACTTAGCAATTGAGATGCAGGGAATAAGCGAGGAACAATTATCCCAAAGGATAAACTTGTCAAAACAACTTGCAAGGGAGAATATTAACTCTGCACAAAACAGCAGAGTAATGCCTATACTTGCACTGTCATACTACGAGTACTCCGGACAATTCGAAGATATCAGCCCGCAGCAAACTTTGATGTTCTTGGAATACGCCAAACAATTTGCGAAACTTTCAACACAGATGGCGTACAACATAGCAGGACCGTTGGTAAACCAGGAACCAGCAAATTACACAATTGATAATAAAGATGTGGGTAGCAGTTTTGTGATAATATTCATAATCATAATACTTGCAGCACTCGTAATATTATATGCCGTGTTTAAACTGCTTGGAATATGAGAAACAATTACTTAATCACTAAAAAATCAGGGATACCATTAATTGGAGTGCACGTCTTTGGAATAATAGACCGAGGAAACAACTTATTACAAGTCAGGCCGGTATCCGGATGCGTTTTAAACTGCATATTCTGCAGCGTGGATGAGGGCGCATTGTCTAGGAAGTTAAATACGTACGAAGTCGAATGCGATTACTTAGTTCAGGAAATTAACAAAGTAGTGGAGTATAAAGGAGTAAACGACGTTGAAGTTCACATAGACGGAGTTGGAGAACCATTATTATACAAGGATATAGTGAATCTTGTCAAAGGAATAAGGAAAAACAAGGATGTTAAAGTTATAAGCATGCAGACGCACGGGACACTTCTTTCAAGCGGATTAATCAAGGACTTAGCAGACGCCAGATTAGACAGGATAAACCTGTCAATTGATTCGTTAAATCCTGAAACTGCAAAAATATTATGCGGGAACCCATCTTACGATATTGAAAAAATAAAAAAGTGCGCGGAAGAGATTGTAAAATCAGGAATTAAACTGATGATTACGCCCGTAATAGTGCCAGGATATAATGATTCACAAATAGGCGACTTGATAAATTTTGCAAAAAAAATCGGCGCATCACTTGGAATTCAGAAGTACGAGCGCCAAAAGCACGGGAGGCGCTTGAAAGTTAAGGAGGAGACATGGTACAGGTTCAACAAGTGGCTGAAAGAACTCGAAAAGAAATATGATGTTAACTTATTATTATCCGAGAAGGACTTCAACCTTTACAGATGCAAGTCCCTTCCAATAAGGTTTGAAAAGGGCGATTTAGTAAGGGGGAACGTTGTATTGCCAGGGTGGCTCAGCAATGAAGTCATAATAAAAGTAAATGACAGATTAGTCACTGTATTTAACTCGGACAACAAAGTAGGAGACGCAGTCAAGGCAAGAATAGTGAAGACAAAACACAATTTATACTTAGCAAATAATATCGTTAAGCTTTGATATTCATGTTGCCTATTAATTCCTGCCCATCCTTAAGCAAATGTTCATAACATCTAATGCAGAGACCTGATTTTTCTAAGATATTATCAATAATCTGCTTATTTGTATCTCTAATTGAAGGCAAGATTGTATTAATACACCACTCCATTGTTTTATGATTTCTTCTTATCAACTGCCCTGCCGTAGGGTCTTTAATTTTTATATTATATTTTTCATATATCTCTCTTAAATATACGCTGCTTTCTAAATTAGAAAATGATGAATAATTAGATGACACTAGGTAGAAATAATAATTTTTAACATACCTAATTTGTTCTTCCGGTGAAATTTCAGGAAGGTATATGTAAAATAAGTTATTAACATAAAACCCTAACGTAGGAAATATTTTTCCTGAGATTATTATATTTTTATCACATGTCTGCTGGACTTTAGATGAAGTATGTATTAAATCAAGCAAAGTGCCTGAATGCAGCTTTATCTCGCTTGAACCTTTATTTAAACTGCCAAAAATATGATTGAACTGTTTTGGGCTTAGATTGTTTTCATTTTCTATAATTATTTGTTTTAATCCCATGATTGTCTCGCAAAAGTTTTTTATTTAAATAGTTTATCCTCCTTTATACATGGAACACCTTGCTGACGAAGATAGAAAACCTATTATAATGGCTTTGGACGGAAATGTTCTCATTAGCAGGGATATTACATCGTTAGGCTCGCAAGTATTAGAATATGAACAATACATGAAATTGTTAAACAAAGTGCTTGATAAAATTAGAAATTTAGACATAAACAATTTCGGCCCTGATACAGTTAAATCCTATCTGGATATGGCAAAGGAGGACACTATTATACTATCAAAAGCAGGACCTATACCTACTAAGTTTAACTCAGATTTAGCTAGGTTTGAAAATGGAAATTTAACAAAGACAGACTTAATAAACAACCTTATTGCAAATTTAAACAAAGAAAAAGAAGATTTGCAAATAAGTTTCAAGGCTACTATTGATTCAACACAACTTGAGGAACCAGACCCTAATTTAATAGGGGGCATGATGAACGCGTTCATCGAAACCATGCTAAAGATTAACAAAGAAATGAATATGAATGAAATACTTATTATATCTGGCGAAAAAAAATTATATGCTTCGGCTTTTTCATTATTCAGGTTTATAACTTGCTATTGTGTTTTTTACAATGTAGAAACTAGGCAATTAGTCATTAATCCGGGAGTTAATGACAAAGTTTATGTGGTTTTTCACGATGAACCTCCTAATGAAAATTATCATACAGTGACTTGGATAACTTGGGCTAAGAATTGGAGATTTGTGGATTCATTTAAGGAAATTATAATAAGGGAACTTAACAGTGTTTTTGAAAATAAAGAGGTATCATTTTTTAATATAAGTGAAAATATGGATTTCATTAAAAAACTAGGCCTTTGCGAAGGACTGCTGGAGAAGTACAATCCTGAACAGCAAATACCTTATAAGAATATAATATTCAGCCCGCTTAAGAAACAAAACATGGATGAATTAGACACTGAAATGGTTGAACATTACAGCGAAAATTTTTATACTACTTTAGCTGGATTGCTGTCAGAATTAACAAAGGCAGAACCTAAGTTGACTAAATTTTTAATTTTTAATGGAACGTTTTATATTTACTTTTCAGAATTACTTTCGAAACTTGTTAAAGAAAAGAAATTTTTACTTTCTGCAATATATGCTTTTGCAATCTATAACTATCCTTTGAAGCCGGATGTACAATTGGATAGTATTGTAGAAGCGTTGTATGAAAACGCTCCGGATAATCCTTTGGAGAGAAAAAAGCCAGATATTTTAAAACTTTCAGCTATAAGCGCGCTCATTAATGAAAAAACGGCTTTAGTTGACGAACAAAATTTTATGATGATTAAAAATGTCTTGATAGAACTTGCAGCAAGCATAGAGAAAAAATGAAACCTTTTTTAATAATGCCATGAAATTATAAGTTATGGATTTTGTGCAGTTATTATTCAAGGTATTGCTGGCTTTGGGGCTTGGTGGACTAATAGGGATTGACAGGGAGCGCGCGCATAAGGGATACCCTGCAGGTTTAAGGACATTATCATTCATATCACTTCTCGGAATGCTTACAAGTTTCTTATCAGACAGCATGGAAAATCAGGCGATAATCCCTCTTGCATTAGGCATGATATTCCTCATTGCTGCAATAAGCTACGGGCTTACATTATACCAGACAAAAACAGTAGGGCTGACAAGCACGATAATACTAGTGCTTACTTATGTCATGGGTGTAATATCCTACTTCGACAATTACGTATACCTGGCAGTGGCAATTGCAATAATCACGACGCTCATACTAACAGAGAAAGAAGTCTTGCACTCTTTTGCAAGAAGGCTCAGCCAGAACGAACTCCTTGACGCGTTAAAATTCGGAATAATCGCGTTCATAATACTTCCATTACTCCCGAATAAGACAATAGATCCATGGGGTGTGTTAAACCCCTACAATTTATGGTTCATGGTAGTATTGATACTTTCAATAAGCTTTATAGGATACGTAGCTGCGAAAATAATCGGGCCAAGCAAGGGCATATTCCTGTCAGGATTATTCGGAGGAGTTGCGAGTTCCACAGCTGCAACAACAACACTTAGCAATATGAGCCATAAAAACGTAGAAGTGACAGATGCCTGCGCTGTCGGAATAACACTTGCGTGGAGTATGATGTTCATAAGGACGCTAGTCGAATTGTACATCGTAAAAAATGAGCTGTCAATCGTATTAATAATGCCTTTTGGAATGACATGCGTAGTTGGAATATTACTAGCTTACTTAACATATAAGACTAAGTTATCAAACACTCACGCAGAACTAGTCGAGCAAAGCCCCTTCAACTTTAAGCCTGCAATAAAATTCACAATTATACTAAGCGTTGTATTAGTAATATCAAAACTCGCGCTTAACTACATGGGCGAGAGCGGAGTTTACGTAACCAGCATACTGGTCGGATTAGCTGATATAACCCCAGTTACACTGTCAGCAGCATCGCTTGTTGGGACAACAATAAATCTTACAACAGCAAGGAATATGGTGATACTCGGCGCCCTGTCAAATACTTTAACCAAACTAGGTATGACATTAATAATCGGACGAAAAGAATTATTCATAAAAATGATGGTATATACAGGGATAATGCTAAGCACCCTGGTAGTATCTATACTCCTACATCTTTAATTGCTTTCTTGCTCTTCTTAGTGCTGGCATATTCTATAACTGCTTTGATATGCTTGCAGGGAGTATTCTTTAGACTGCTCCACATGCAGTCGCATGACCACTCCAACTTGTCGCCTTTGAACAATACGCTGTGGGTTTTTCCAGACTCCTCGTCAACAACTGTAAAAGCGCTGTTCTTTAAGGTTTCATAATCTTTCTTTACGCTTAGCATGATTTACAAACTAAATTTTGCAAAGTTATAAAAATATATGGTATTACCCTAATTAGTATGAATTGTAAAAGGTGCAATGAGGAACTAAGGGATGACTGGAATTATTGTCCAAAATGCGGAGAGAGGACGAGGCCCATGAATCCTATGCCAATGCCGCTTATGGCTAATGTTACACCTTTTCGCGGCGGAGCGATAAAGATAAATATAGTAAGGAATAGTTCCCCTAATTTTCAAAACCAGGGCGTTGCCAATCAGAGGATTGAGGAGGCGCCCATGAAAACTTATTCAGAAGTCATCGAGCCTGAAAGCGAACTGGTTCAGGACAAGGAAGGTGTTAAGGTTCAGATAAAACTTCCTGGAGTGAAAAAAATAGATGACATAATTCTAAAAAAAGTAGGGGAATCACTTGAGGTAAACGCTTACACTGGAGATAAGAGGTATTTTAAAATAGTCAACCTTGAAAAATTAAACATATTAAAAAAAGAATTCACAAGCGAAGTGTTAACTCTGCTACTTGGATAAAATTTTTTATTTGCAGGCATGATTCGTACAAGTTAATCCTGTTGTGCAGTTGCTGTCAACACAACAGTCACCTTCATAATATACACTATCACACCCGACAGTTCCAGTGAAACAATCACTTGTACAAGCAGCGTAAGTTTCTCCGCTGTCGCAGGCGCCGTTTCCGCAAGTTGGAGTGTAATGTGTTTGGGCAGTATCAATCCATAATTTTACGTTGTCAACTGCGAAACTTGTAAGAACACTATTTTTCGCGTAGAACTTTATATTCTGATATGAGCATGATGTTGAAGTACCTGAAATTGTAACTGCTAAATAAGTTCCAGGGCCGAAATCCCTCGAGTTGGAATTGTCAGGTTCGTAGCCGGCAACTACAACACCGCTTGAAACGTACAAGTCAAATCTTAATACGTACTTATTGCCAGTATTGCATAAGGATGCTACATTAGCATAAACTCCAGCTCCTGCAGTGCTTGTGCTCACGTTCTGCACGTGATTAGAGTAGATAGAATTAATTGAGTACTCATTACTGTTAAGGTTGTTAATGCTAAAACCGCTGGCTAAACCGTTATTAAACTGTTCGCAGTCAAAACTTGCAGCAGCAACCCTTTCATAAGCGCAGTTTGAACTGCTAGTTCCTGGATTTGCACAAACACTCCACCAGTTTGGACAAGGCATTAAATCCGAGCATATTACTGTTGCGCACTTAGCGCCGTCATAAATGTCAGGATAACTGCATATTTTACAGTCATTATCTGTTTCATTAGTGCAGCCAGTAGGGCAGAAGCCGTCACTATTAATGCATGAATTTATAGTATTACATCCTGATGTGCAAGTGTTAGGATTAGCGCAATTCCTAGGGTTGCCCTGGCCGATAAATATGTTAATATCATCAACGTCGAATATTACATTGGAACTGTTTGCGTAAAAAATTATATTCTTGCTGCCTGGAGTGTTGCAGTTTACAGTGCCGTTAATGGCGTAAGTCTGCCACTCGTTTCCGAGAGCGAATATTTTAGCAAGGTTGCTGTTAGCACTTGCAGCTTCATAAGAGAATAATACGGAGCCTGATTCAACCTTTATCTTCGCTGTTATGAAGAATGGTTTGCCGTCAACGCATGGAGTGTAAGCGTAAACCCCGCTGCCAAAAGTGTTAGCAGTAACACGGGCATAGCCTCCTGTCAATAACATATTGCTCGCTGGGTTAACAGTATTAGTTAAACCAGTAAGCGATGATGAAAAAGTCAAACTCTTAGCTGGAACGTTGCACATACTATTATTGGCGCAGTTGTCCCTGTAACTTCCGCAGCAGATACCGTTGTTTCCATTTACTAAAGTGCCGCTGGATAAGAAATCATTATGGCATGCGAAGTCAGTACTGCAGTAATCCCTCGTGCAGTAATTGTTATCATTGCAGTTTGATTCAGCCACGCACTCATATTTTTTGCAAAGATTGGAAGCATAATCGCAATAATAAGTTAATCCCTGGTTCTTATAACAGTTAACCATGCAAGTCTCATTGGATACGCACTCTGTTAAACAACTAGTTGAAAAACTGGCATTATATAATGCGCAGTCGCTGACACTAGTGCAGGATTTCATGCACTGGCCTTGGGTGCTGGAAAAACCAGAGAGGCAAGTAGTAGTACAATAAGCATCGCAAGCGCCATGATTCATACAATAATAGAACGCGTTAGGCGAACCCTTATCGCAGTCAGTGTTGCTGTCGCATACAGGATTTATGCAGGCTTCACGGCCGTTAACCACACAAACAGTCTGGTTAGGCAGGCACTGCTCGTACGCGCAGTAAGAACTTGGAGTTCCACTATTCCAGCAATGGCCGGCATAATTGGAGCCTCCCTCAACACAATCAGAATCAGTATTGCATACAGGCCTTATGCAGGAGTCTCCGAATCTTACTTTCCCTGACGGGCAGGAAAATTCTGAATAAGGCGTGTTTACGCAGTGAGAATCACAAGGACTTAATCCCATAACGCACTCATCAAAAGTGGTATTGCTTCCGTCATCACATTCAGAATTACTATTGCAAGTCTGCTGGCAGTTGCCGTCGCATAATAACTGGCCAGTTGGGCAGTCGCTGCAGTCAACATCAGTTAACCTGTTGCAGCCTAAAGGGCAGTAATTATCACTCCTTAACGAGTTGCATGAAGGCTCTGTGAACTTGCAGGAAGATTCGCAGGTATTAGCCAGTACGCAACTGTCTATAGTTGCATCAATCCCGTCGCTGCAGTCCCCGTTTAATCTGCAGACAGGGCTTATGCACGTTCCGAAGCAGCAAATCCTGCCATTACTGCATTCCTCATTCACGCTGCAGCTCGCATTGGCATAAACAAAATTTGTTACCTCGCTTACAGCGCCGAAGTTCTCAACTTTTATTACAACGCGCCAAAGCCCGCTTTCATTAAGCACTAAATCATTAATAACCCACTTGTTGCCGTCCTGCACTCCGTCTAAAGTGTAAGCTGTTCCTTTAGGGCTGATAAAATCGAAAAGTACGCGCTGAGCGCTTGACGATGTTGAAAAGAAAGGCGAGAAGGCGACGCCGCTCGTAACATTTTTCGTGCTGAAATTATTAACAGGCTCGGCAGGGATGCTAAGAATTAATGCAAGACCTATGAAGACTATCAATATAACTGCGCCAAGAAGGACTTGCTTGCGAAGGTCCAAGTTTAAATCCAAATGGCTGACTTTTTTCTCAATAGATTCAGGATGGACTTTTACAAGGCCAGGCTTGTTATCATAACCGCACTTATTGCATTTCGGGGAATTATGAACCAACTCGTTGCACTGAGGGCACTTCCAAAGTTCAGGGTAGTTAATATTAGACGGATATCCGCATTCAGTGCACGACTCACTGTCGCTGACTAATGTTTTACAATTCGGACAATGCCATAATGATGGAAAATGCGAGCTTAAACTAAAATTACAATGAGGGCACTGCCTGTTATTTTTAACAGTACTACCGCAGTTTGGGCACTTCCAACCGTCAGGATAAGTCATTTTATTATAAATGAATTAACTATTTTAAACATTAAAAACTTTTTATTTAACATAAAACTCCCAAACTAAGAAAGTATTTGGTGGAAAAAAAACATGGAATTATACCCGGCTATGGACGAGATTAATAATGCATTGAAAAAGAATCATATAATAGTGATATTCTCAAACTGCAACGTTGAATACTCAGGCCGAGCCCAGAGCTTCATAGCAAAAGGGGACAGGATGATAATAATGAAACATGACGGTACAATACTTGTCCACAAACCTGACGGGAGAACACCTGTAAACTGGATGCCTAATAAGTCAATCATTGAAATAAAGGTTGAAAATGATTCATTAGAGATAACATGCACAAACAGCAAAACCAGTGAAGTTATGATAATACGGGCTTTTAACATTTATAGTATCACTTCAGCACCGCTTGTTGACAATGAGCAGCTTCGCCTGCTTGGAACCGAGAAGGATATGAGTGACATGTTGTATTCTACACCATCATTAATAAGCGAGGATTTTACACCTGTAAGCAGAGAGGAGCAGACAAAGTACGGATTCCTTGACGTGTTTGGGCATAACAGCAAAGGCGAATTAGTAATAGTGGAATGCAAGAGATACACTGCAGGATTAGACTCCGTGACTCAGTTAAGACGATACGTTGAAAGGGTGAAAAAAAGCAAAGGTATAACCAAAGTTCAGGGCATCATTGCAGCACCAAACATCTCACAAAACGCGCTTAAAATGCTGACAGACTGGGGATTTTCGTATAAGAACATTTCGCCGCCTTACAGGTTTTCAAAAGAAGAGGAGAAACAGGCTAAAATAAACGAGTTCTAAAAAATATTAAGGTAAACTTTATTTATTACCACATTATACTAAAATAACTAATAATGATCTATGCACTAATAGCACTCTCATACTTAATAGGGGGATTAAGGCTGTTATTCAGCTCCAAGTTTAAATACACAGTTTTCTTATCAATGGGTTTTATACTGCTTGGCATCCACTACATTCTAAAAAGTATTACAATAGTAGACTCCTTGGTTGAGATAGTATTTAGCGTACCTCTACTCATTGCAGCATTCTTATTCATGATGGCGCCGATAATATTCATAAAAGGTGATAAGAAATGAATGCGTTAACAATGATATTCTTCTACTTGGTAATACTATTCTTATTGTCTGCAATACTAAGCTCATTAGTTGCTTTTTTAAAATCGGAGAAAAAACAGGAGAAACTATTATGGATTTCAAACTGTGTAATACTTGTCATAATACTTCTTTCAGTATTGTTTGAATTCTTCCTTTCATTCTGCCAGGTTATCATCAGCGTACAGGATGGGACTTTTATAACAATGCTCTCTGAAATACTCGCACTTCTCGCAGGAGTTTCTTTCATAGCGTTATTGATAGGCGGACAAGACGTAATAAAACTGGTTAAATAGTAAGGTTTTAAAAAAAGGTTAGATTACTGAATAATTTAATGAACGAGTTAGATAACATAGTGGACTCACTGCACGATTATGAGAAGAAAGTACTCTCCAGCCTGACGCAGCCAACAAGCATAGCCATGGCAGTTAAAATAACAGGACTTTCAGAAATTGAAGTGATGAGGGGAGCCCAGTGGTTATCAAACAAGAAAATTATAGTCATTAATGAGAAGAAGAAAACAATCGCGTCATTGACAAATAGAGGAGAGGAGACGTTAAGCAAGGGACTGCCCGAGATAAGGATGCTAAATTCCCTATTGAAGGAGAATGAGCAGACTTTTGACAAAATAAAAAAAAGTGCAGGGCTCGACGATCAGGAATTCAACAAAGCTCTCGGATTTACCAAGAAACAGGGATTTATAGCAATAATAAATGGAGCAGTGAAAATAATACAGCTAGGTATTGATTATTTGAAGCTTGAAGAGAGAAAGAAAGAATTACTCAAAGTGTTAGAAAATGGCGGAGTCGATAAGAGAGAGCTTCAAAGTTTCGAATCAGAACTGAAAGAGATGGAAGAGAGGGGACTCGTAAAAGTTGAGGAAAAGAATGACAAGGAATTAATAACGACGCCTCTTGGAATACAATTATTAAAGCACGGACTTGAACTTGACAAGAAAATGCTTGAAAAAGTTGATATTAAATTAATAAAAGGCAAAGAGTGGGAGAATACTCCTTTTAGAAGATACAACATAAAAGATGACGTTCCAAAAACTTACTTCGGAAAAAAACAATCTTACAATGCTTTCGTTGAAAGAATAAAGGAGAAGATGATATCACTTGGATTCAGGGAGATGGAAGGGCCAATAGTGGAATTGACATTCAACAACTGCGACGCGTTATACATGCCTCAGGACCACCCAGCGAGAGGAATACATGACATGTTTCTGATAAAAGAGCCGGGCAGTGCGAGCCTGAAGGGCAACAAGTTCGTGAACAAAGTTAAGAAAATCCACGAGAAAGGGTGGAAGATAAAATTCTCAAAAGAGATAACAAGCAAGTACATGCTGCGTTCGCAGACAACAGCAGTAAGCGCCAGAAAGATGATGGACAAGAATATAGAAATACCCGGGAAATATTTTGCGATAGGTAGATGTTACAGGCCTGATGTTATAGACAAGACTCACCTGCCTGAATTCGACCAATTGGAAGGAATAGTTCTAGGCGAAGAATTAAACATTAAATACTTATTCGGGCTCCTTAGGATGTTTGCTGAACAGATAGCTAAAGTTAAGAAGTATAAGTTAGTGCCGGGGTATTTCCCGTTCACGGAGCCGAGTGTTGAACTGCACGTATGGACAGGGAAAAGATGGATGGAGTTAGGCGGCGCAGGCATATTCAGGGAGGAGGTTACAAAACCTCTTGGCATTAATGTTCCAGTAATAGCATGGGGTCTTGGTTTCGGAAGGGGATTTATGACAGAGCATAATATTGAAGATATCAGGCAGTTCTTCAGCACGGACATTAAGTGGTTAAGGGAGGAGAGTGCGTAATGCCAAACATAGAAGTTTCATTCAAGGAGTTTCAGAAACTAATAGGCAAAAAACTGCCGAAAAATAAAGACAAATTATGGGACATCACCCAGTTTGTAAAGTGCGAAGTTGATGATATAGAAGGAGACAACTTAAAATTAGAACTCCAGGATACTAACAGACCGGACTTATGGAACGAGACAGGGATAGCAAGAGAGCTTAGAGGTGCGCTTAACATAGAGACAGGGCTTAAGAAGTATGACCTGAAAAAGTCAGATAAAGTATTAGTCAAAAACGGGAACGTGAAAAAGATAAGGCCTTTTATTGCAGCAGCTATTGCGAAAAACGTCAAATTTGATGATTATCAGATAAAGCAGTTAATACAATTGCAGGATAAATTGGACACTACTCATGGCAGGAACAGGAAGAAGAGTGCTATTGGAATATATGATTATGACAAGATAAAATTCCCTGTTTTTTACAAAGCAGTAGACCCAAAGAGTGTTTCATTCATACCTCTTGGTTTTACATACGAGTTAAACTTATTGCAGATATTAAAGGAGCACCCGAAAGGAATCGAATTCGGAGACTTAATTAAAGAATTCAAGAAGTACCCTTTGCTAGTTGACTCAGCGGATAATGTTTTGTCAATGCCTCCTATAATTAATTCCAACCACCTTGGAAAAGTTACCGGCGAAACCAAGAACGTATTCATTGAAGTTACAGGGACTGATTACCGCGCAGTCTTAACTGCAGTTAACATAGTCTCAAGCTACCTGGCTGAAAAAGGGGCTGACATAGAGAGCGTATCAATTAAGAGCGGAAGAAAAACTATTATTACTCCTAATTTTGCACCTACTATTTGGAATTTGAATAATAATAATGTCATTAAAAGATTAGGGCTTGTCCTTTCACAAAAAGATAGTGCAGGACTGCTTGAAAAGGCAAGGTACGGCATTAAGAAAATAAATAAGGATACCATAATTGTTGAAGTGCCTTTTTACAGGACAGACATAATGCACGATTTTGACCTTGTTGAGGATATTGGAATAATGTATGGTTATAAGAATATTGAGTCTGAATCCTTAAAGACATACACTATAGGAGGATTAACGGATAATACGCTATTATTGAATAAGATTAGGGAATTATCAGAGGGACTTGGATACCAGGAAGTCTTAACGTACACAAGGTGCGATAAGGAAGGATTATTCAACAAGGACTGCGTTGAGATAGCAAACCCAATAGGTGAAGTGATGAACAGTTTAAGAAACGAACTGCTCCCTATGGACTTGTCATTCTTGTCAAAAAACACTCATAACGAGTACCCTCAGAGAATATTCGAAGCAGGACCCGTATTATTGAAAGATAAGAGAGGAGTAATACAGGAAGACCACTTGGCTATACTTGATGCTTCAGCAGGCAGTGATTTTACAACAATTAAACAAGTTGTTGAGTGGCTGATGAATAATTTGAAATTAAAGTTTGAGATTAAGAATTTCGGCCACGAAGCGTTCATACCTGGCAGATGCGCTGAGATATTCGTAAACGGCAAAGCTGCAGGTTACTTTGGGGAAATACACCCGAGTGTTTTGGCAAAATTCAACCTTGAGATACCAATAACCGCAGTGGAATTAAACATTGAAAAACTAAAATAAAAATTATTTATTATTCTCAGCATACCATTCTGACATAATATAACAATAAAACAGTGAAAATACTGAAGTTAGTGCAAAACTGATAATAAAATCCAAAACAACTATGAATACCAGTGCTATAATATTAATCACAGGTATTAACAATACCAGGACAAATGGAACCATGATTAACCTGCTGAGACTGCTTACCACTATGCTAAGAATAAAACTTGCACCATAAATTACCGCTACAGCCTTAAATGAACTGTCAATGTTTTTAAAAAATAATTTGTAAGCTTTTTTAAAATCGAAAAACGCAGATATTTTTTTCTTCACTGCAAAATTACACCATAAACCTGGATTAAAAACGATGTATACTAAACTTAATGCGCTAAATACCAACATAAGTATCATTGCACAAACTATTGTGACTATGTAACTGTTATTTATTATTATAACACCGTAAAACATCAAGAAAATACATAAAAGCACCAGCATTAAAGGCAGGCTTAGTATGCTAACTGCAATTAAAACCTTTAATCCAAGGAGTATATTTTCAGAAAACGAACTAAACGGGTTTGGAAGGTCATATTTTTTCCTGATAAAATTGGATAATAACCTAACAGATAAGCCTGTGTATGTTATAACACCGAATACTGGAATTATCAGTAAAAGAACAGAATATAATATGAAATCCTTCTTTTTTCCAAGGTCTTTTGAAATAAAGGTCCATGCACGTTTTAAGTTAATCATCCTTATTATGAACTATAATATTAATATTTTAAATATTATGTTTTTATAAAAAAAAGCTAAAAATAAAAATAAAAAAATATTTTTATTTCTTATTTGCGTTCTCAGCGTACCAGTCGCCCATTATTTTTGAATTAATTAATAAGCTTAACGGCGCAATGCATATTGAAACTATTGCTCCAATACCTGTTACCGCTAACAGACTTGATGCGAATCCCAAAATCAGGGAGTATACGAAATTTATTACAAGCATCATCACAAAACCGCCTATATTCTTCGCCACCAGATTAAACGCCTTGCCTATATTGAAAAATGCCGAGAATTTTTTATCTTTAGCATAATTACATATTAAGCCCGGTGTTATTACTGCATAAATAACGCCTATTATTATTGCTGCAGGTATTAAACTCATCATTAATCCTATTCCTGCAGTCATCATGCTTGTTTGGTCAGCGGACATGCTAAGTGTCAATAATGTCGCAACGCTGCTTCCTGCGATTAGGACTATTACGATAGTTGCAGGTATACTTAGTAATAACCAGAATACTGCTAATTTTAATCCGTCAACTATATTTGTTCCAAAGTCTTCAAATACAGGAGGAATATCATCCTCTTTGTCAATAACACTTGATAATACCTTAATCATAAGACCTACAAATGCAAGAGGCCCGACTACAGGTATTATTAATAATAAAACACTTAATAAAACAAACTTAAATGTTTTACTCCAATCTGCTGATATAAATTTCCATGCTGAATTAAATTCCACCATAACTAATAAAAAACGACTGCGTATTTAATAAATCTGATGAATAGTTACAGAAAAGGCGCCAATTACGAGAGGGAGCTTATTGACATATTAAGAAGCCGCGGCTACGCCGCTATAAGGGTTGCAGGCAGCGGAATGGCGCGATTCGAACAGCCGGATATTATTGCAGGAAATGGCAGCAAGGTATTGGCGTTCGAGTGCAAATTCTCATCCTCTGATTATAAGACAATAAATAAGGCTGATGTCAATGAATTCTTTGAATTCTCGAAAAGGTTCGGCGCAAAGCCATTCCTCGCATTCAGGTTCCCGCATAGTGAATGGTTTTTCAAATTAGTGGAGAATAATGTTGAGGATAATGTGAGTGTTAAAAAATCCGACAAGTTCCTTCTTATCTCTGAAATAATCTGATAAAGTCAAAAACTTTTCCTTCAACGCTGCTTCTTGCAATGCCAAGATAATTCCTTGCATCAAAACTATCCTTGTTAAGCTTGGATGGGGCGTGCTCCGAGAGATATGAACTCACGCTATTCGTGAAATTCCACCTAAGTTCCGTGTCGATGTTAATCTTTGCAACACCATACATTATAGCCGTCTTTATGTCGCTTTCAATTAATCCGCTGGCGCCGTGAAGCACTATAGGAACATTTACAACCTTCCTTATATCCATTAATCTCTGGAAATCCAAAACAGGCATGTATTTGTAATAACCATGCTGGTTGCCGATACTGACAGCTAATGAGTCAACGCCTGTCTTTTCAACAAAAACTTTAGCATCAGACGGGTTAGTCAGGCCGTCAGCGCTCAATATGCCGACTTCGCCTTCGACGAACACTCCTTTCTTATTGCCCATGCTGACTAATTTTTTGGTAAGTTTTATATTCTTGTTAAGAGGCATGCTTGACCCGTCAAACATGACGCTCGGATAACCTAATCTTATGCACTTTTTAGCGTTTTCATAAGAGCCATGGTCTAAGTGAAGTATTACTTTGCTTGTCTTTGGCAGAGAATTATATAATCCTAAAATGTTGGAAACCCCTGCGTAATCCAAAGTCTTATTGCTCGTACCCATGAACACAGGCATCTTAGTCCTGTTGCTTGCGTTAACAACAGCCTGGAATGTTTCAAGATTAAATATGTTAAAATGGCCAATCGCGTATCTCTCCTTGACAGCTTTTTTTAGCTCTTTACCGGCACTAATCATATTATATTCTAATAAATCAATAGTTTAAAAAATTATTAACAGATTGGTAAAAAAGGTATGAAACCCTTAATTATCGTCAACTTCAAATGCTATGATAAGGCAACAGGTCACAATGGATTAAAGATAGCAGCGTACTGTTCAACTTATGACAATGTAATAGTCTGCCCGCAGGCAATAGACCTGGATAATATAAGCGCGATTCCAGGACTGAACGTTTTCAGCCAGCACGTAGACCCAGTATTGGAAGGCCCTTTTACAGGCAAGATGGGCATTAATGTATTGAAGAAGGCAGGGGTAAAAGGCAGCCTCCTTAACCATTCAGAGAACAGGCTAAAGTTTGAAACAATAGCTGAGACTGTTAGTCTCTTAAAAAAGAACGGCCTGAAATCTCTAATCTGCTGCGAGTCACTTGATGAAGCGGCAAAATTTGCAAAACTAAGGCCTGATTATATATGCTTCGAGCCAAAATCATTGATAGGAAAGACTCAAAGCGTTGCAGACTTGAATCCTGAACTTATTACTACAATATCAAAGGCCGTTAAACCTGTGAAGTTAATAATAGGAGCAGGAATTGATTCTCCAAAAGAGGTGCGTGAGGTACTGTTAAGGGGCGCTGTTGGTGTGATAGTTGCAAGCAGCGTAATAAAATCAGATGATCCTAGAAAGATAATAAAAGAATTGGCGAATGCATAAAAAAAAGAAAGTAAAAAAAAATAAATTTTAAATTTGAGAATTTTTTGTGATATTATTTAAGCAATTATTTTTTCTTTGAAGTTTTTTTTGCTTTTGATTTTTTTGCCATTTTTAAGAATGCAGCCTCCTTTTATAAAAAAAGTAACGCTCTCATAATTAATAAGTGTTTTCTTTTTAAGAAAATAATAACTTTTGGAAAAATAATCAAAAAAAATTGAAAAAATATTTTTTTCAGTCAACAAACGAGGATTATTTCTTCTTTTTTGTTGATTTCTTTTTTTCTTCTTTTTTTTCCGGACCGCATACACCGCATGAACCGCAAGTCATCTTTATTACCACCTTATCGAATCCTAACATGTTCATATTTAATAAAATTTTCTTGTCGTCAGCTATGAATAAGTGCGAGCGGCACCCACAGTCAGAGCACCCGAAGTTTAAGACAGGGCTAAAATAGTTTGACAACGCTTTGGCAGTTATGCACTCAAATCTCCTTCCTGCCTTCTTATAGAATACTTTCTCCACCTTGACGTTATTATCCATTAATAAATAGTCTATATGCCAATGAATCTTTTTGGTCTTCGATATATGTCTGTTCACTCTTTTTTCGAGATTATTCTGGCTTGAGCCAATATAAGCATAACTTCCTTTTGGAAACTTTAACAGTCCAAGTTTGCCGACTTTGACAGAGATATCGCTTAAAACTTTGAAAACGAGCACGTAAATACCTTTCATTATGTATAGAAATTAATAAGTAATAAAATAAAAAAAGATTTATTGGGTTTTCTGTGTATATTTACTTATTTGTTCCTGTACTTCAGCGTTCATTTTTGCATATATGGGTATCAATTCACTATCTCCTTTTTCCTCAGCAGCTATAATACTCTTTGCATATTTACCCATAATTTCATTTGCTTTGTTTGTATCTAGACCAATAAGTTGTTCAATTAATTCTGAATTTTTTATCGCTATTTCTTCTAAATTTTCCATATTTTCAACCTCCTGTCTACTTTTAGAAAAAATTCTCTTTATAAATATATCTATATATTTGTTACTAAACAGTGATTACATCCTTTTAAAAGCTTAATATCCAGGATATGGATTATGATATGTTTAGACAATGTTTTATCTGAATTTAAGGACTTAACTTCAAATCTGTGCAGTATACTGAAAAATAATTTCTTAGAATATGAATCTATAATGTTAACAAAAGAAAGATTAGAAATGGCAAATGAGAACTTTGAAAGATTAACTTTTAAATCAAGTTTTATATATGATTTTACAATTAAGTATATATCAGCAACTGGATTTGAGAATTTAATTAAAGACGGGCTGACAAATTATGTTGAGACATATACATCATTTTTAACATATGATTTTTTTAAGGATATACATGCAACAATAGAAAATAAAATAGATAATTATGAATTAATACGAAAAATAGGCAATAAAAAAGAATATTTTGAAATAAAACAAAAAAATGATAATTTATTCATAAAGATAAAAAAATTAGACACTTCAAGAGAAATACATGAATTGGAAATAAAACTTGGAGAGATCTTCAAAAATATGGTTTTAAACGAGGATAATACATTCATCATGTATACGGAATTATTAAAATATTTATTTAATCCCAACAAGAAATCAGGTAAACATTTAATAACATCCAGAATACAAGAATGTTTCCCGAAATTAGAAACAAAATTAAACATCTTATTATCAGAATTCGCAGATAAGTATGATGAGCATTTAAAGGATTTTGAGAATTCAAAAAGTCTGGAACTGCTGAAAAAAACTAAAAGAAAGTTAGATAATGCAAATATTACTTATATAGTATGAATTTGCAAGTATCTAAATTAAAAGATAATTTATAATATATTGTGTAGACTGATTACTGCTTGAATTACTTTCTGGCGGGGTAATCTGTTTCTATTCCAAACAAGGAAACACTTAATTATTTTATATAAAAGAAATAGGGCCTGGTACGGAATTTGAATCCGTGTCAACAGGGCCACAACCTATTATCCTAACCAAACTAGACTAACCAGGCCAATGAATAAGTTAAGAAATAGATTTTCAAGTTTAAAAAACTAACTCTTTATTCTAGTTAAACCTTTCAAGGAAGCGGTGTACAAAGCCGTACTCTTCGTGTTTTTCAGCATCTAAGTCATTGAAGAATAATTGGATATTGCTTATATAATTCTCAATTGATTCATCCTCAGTGATGAATAAATCATCACTAGGCCGGTACTGGCTTATTTCCAGCTTTGATGTTTTCCCGTTTTTTATCTTATAAGTGAATGCCAAACCCTGCCTTGTAATCACTATATCGCCTGAAGATTTATCCTTGTCATCCTGGATGAATGTTATTGAATAAGCGTCAAGAATACGTGACATCATATTAGATTAATTAAAAACCTATTTTTATAAGTTTTTTTCACTCACGACAAGTAGTGTTTTCTCTCATTCTCAGGGAATTTCTCAATAGCGTACCTTAACATGGTGCGGGGCATCGTCTTGTAATGCTTGTTCAGGAAACTTACTTCAACTTTCTTATCCCTGTTTCCTATCTCGCGAAGCATCCATCCTACAGCCTTGTGAATCAGGTCATGGGAGTCATGCAGCAATAATTCAGATATATTCAAAGCGTCGGAGAAACTCTTATGTCTTATAAATCCGAAAGTTGACATTATTGCTATTCTCTTCTTCCATAAATTATCAGATTTTGCAAAATCATAAAGAATAGTTTTATCCTTATCAAAAAAATAATCACCAGTTATGCCGGGCGCTGAGGTATCAACTAAATCCCAATTATTAATATTCTTGAAATTTTTAAGGTAGAAATCAACAATAATCTTTTTCTCTGCAGCATCCGCTTTCTTGTACTTATTTACAAGTATCATGAGAGATATATTCCTGTACTCATGAATTTTATCACTTAATAATTTTTGAAGCTCTGGTAGCGGTATTAAAACATACTTTCTGGCAACGAGCCTCAAATTGGGCACGACTACGCCTATGAATTTGTCACCTTCTCCGTACTCGCCTTCTCCTGTTTTGAAAAATCTCGGGAAAAACTTTGCCTTCTCCTTGTTAACAAGCTTTGACAAGTCGGATTTTAAATCTTCAATCATATTTTTACACTATAACTAGTTTTGAAATGTTTATAAAATTTCCAGCACTAAAGATAATACTGAAAAAATGGTTGGATTAACAAGCAGCGAAGCTGAAAAAAGACTAAAACAGTATGGTTTAAACGAGATAACAAAGCATTGGGAAGTGAAATTTTGGTCAATAGCCAAGGAAGAAGTATCAGAACCGATGATTATACTATTATTAGTAGTCGGCGTATTCTACACAATATGGGGAAAATTAGAGGACGCCCTCACAATATTCACGGTAATAACAATACTAGTATTCGTCGAGATATGGAACGAGTACCGCGCGAAGAAATCAATAGAGTCATTATCCAAGATGGCAGCACCGACTAGTAGAGTCATTCGAAACAACCACACAATAGAGGTCAGAAGCGAAAATTTAGTGCCAGGTGACGTAATAATACTTACAACAGGAACCAGGATACCGGGAGATGCTGAACTGATAGAGCAATACAGCCTCCAAGTTGACGAGTCATCACTGACAGGAGAGTCAGTACCCATAGACAAGAGGGTAAAAGACAAAGTCTATGCAGGAACACTGGTTGTCGGAGGGGAAGCTAAAGCGGAAATATTACAGACAGGGCTTGATACCCGAATAGGAAGACTGTCAAAGATGGCGGAAGCGATTAAACCTCCAAAAACGCAGCTACAGTTGTCAATGAAAGACTTATCAGGAAAACTAGTCTGGGTTGCATTATTCTTCAGCATAATAATACCCTTATACGGATTACTGCTTGGAAATAATTTCAGGGACATGCTGTTAACAGGACTCGCACTTGCTTTCGCAGTAATACCTGAAGAACTCCCCATAATAATAACAATGATATTAGGAATAGGCTCTTACAACTTATCAAAAGAGCACTTACTAATCAAGAAGATAAAAGCATCGGAAGCATTAGGAGGAGCTACAGTAATACTCACGGATAAGACAGGAACCATAACAGAAAACAAGATGCGCATTGCAGAAACTTATCCCCAAAAAGATGAAATGGAAATAATAAAATCCGCATCAAGAACAATAACGGAATTGACGCACACGCCGACTGATAATGCAATAATAGAGAAAGCCAAAGGCTTAAACATTAGCGTAGCAGGAGAGGAATTGCTGAGGGAGAGGGGATTCATAAACGGGAAGAAGACAAAATCAGTGCTCAGGAAAGCAGGCAAAGACTTAATATTATCAGTCTCAGGAGCGCCCGAGGAAGTGTTTAAATTAATCAAGGAAGACCCGAAAGAACTTGAAAAAGAAGTCTTGGTAGAGACTAAAAATGGGAAAAGAGTTATTGCCATCGCGGTAAAAATAGTGCCTCCTCTCAGGAAGAACTTATCATTTGACAAATTGGAGAAAGACTTGGAATTTAAAGGATTAATAGCAATAGAAGACCCGCCGAGAAAAGGAGTCAGGGAAACAATAACAATTGCAAAGAATGCAGGAGTTAGAACCATAATGGTTACAGGAGACCATCCGGAAACTGCAAGAAACATAGCCATGAAGGTGGGTATATCCTCAGATAAAGTATTGACAGGGGCAGAACTGGATGCGTTATCAGACTCTGAACTTAAAAAATTAGTTGAAGAAGTTTCAGTATTCGCAAGGACAAGTCCAGAACACAAGTACAGATTAGTAAAGGCTTTGCACTCAAACGGTGAAATAGTCGCAGTAACAGGAGACGGGGTGAACGATTCCCTTGCATTAAAGGGCGCAGATATAGGAATAGCAATGGGCATAAAGGGAACAGACGCTGCAAAGGAAGCAGCAGATATAGTATTAGCGGATGATAATTACATAACAATAAGCAAAGGCATATTTGAGGGAAGGAAATTCTACGACAACTTAAAAAAAGGAGTAAAATATTACCTGTCAGTAAAACTGGCATTAGTGCTGGTATTCTTAGTGCCTTTGATATTAAACATGCCTCTTCCATTCTCACCAATACAGATAATCATACTGGAATTATTCATGGACTTGGCAGCTTCAGCAGGATTCGTTTCAGAGCCTGAAGAGAAAACAATATACAGCAGGAAACCAAGAGGGAGGACTGAGAGATTAATAGACAATAAAACAATTATTGGAATAATAATTTCAGGACTAAGCTTGTTTGCAGGAGTCATAATAGCATACATTTACAGCAGGAATATGGGATTATCATTAGTTGAGACGCAAAGTTACGCGTTCATGGCATGGATAATAGGCCATATAATATTAGCATTCACTTCACGCTCCGACACTGAGCCATTGTACAAATTAGGATTATTCAACAACAAGTTAATGGATATATGGGCATTGCTCACAATATTTTTTATAATATTAGTAAACACTATAACTCCTATCAGCACACAATTAAGACTAAGCCCGTTAACTCTTGCAAACTTGGGATTAATATTCTTAATATCACTAGTCACAATAGGATGGCAGGAAATAGTGAAGATGATAAAATACGCTGTTAATAATAAATAAGTAGAAATATTTTTAGAAATTGTTTAGAGTCTTTCTTTCCAAGAACTCAACTACAGCCTGGTCAATTATTATATCACTTATTTGTATAGGACTTTTTAATACTATCCCGTTTAATGTCCTTGAACGGCTTAAGGCAACATAAGTCTGGCCGTGTGAGAAAGCACCTCTTGACAAGTCAATGAATATTTTATCAAAAGTCTGGCCCTGGCTCTTATGAATAGTTAACGCCCATGCCAGGCGTATTGGAAACTGCTTCATCCTGCCCTTTGTTTCAACAATTATTTTATTCGTTTCAGCATCAAGCTTGTACTCAATCTTATCCCAGTTCGTCCTCTCAACACCAACGATACCGCCCTGGTCGAGTTTCACCATAACAAAATTATTATCCAAATCCGTAACTTTCCCAATACTCCCGTTCACGTAGCTGCCAGATGGGTCATTTCGGGTAAGTATCACCTTAGAACCAACTTTAAGGTATAATTCAGGGTCAACAGGGAAGTTTTTGCCGTTTTTGTCAAAATTACCCTCAAAAGAAGCGTTGTATACGAATCTTTTTCCAGGCAGGCTTCCAAGCTTGTTCATATTCAAATAATTTGCCTGTTCATTAGTGCCGGTAAGCGTAATGAAAGATTCATCAGTTTCGGCATTAAAATTAGGATTCACCCTGCTGTTTATCATCTCCAATGTCTTTTCATCAAACTCGCCTGTCCTTATAGAGTCAAGGATGGCTATGAAATCCTTGTCAGTCTGGCGGTAAACTTTCTCTAATTCAATAATGCTTAATTTTATCTTGTCAAAGACGTCAGCGCTGAAAAAATAAGGGCTCATGTAACGTTCGCTTAATGAAGTTTCAGTGCTGCTAACTACTGGAGCTAACTGGAATAAGTCGCCAAAGAGTATGACTTGGACTCCTCCAAAAGGCTTGTCAGAATCCTTCCCGTTCTTCCTCATGAATTTATCAATGCCGTCTAATAAATCAGCGCGCACCATAGACACTTCATCTATGACAATGCACTCTAACTCTTTGTACAGTCTCGCATCCTCAACTTTCTTAATATGATGGCTCTCAATCACCCTTGGAGGAAGCCTGAAAAAAGAATGAATAGTCTGCCCCCCGACATTCAGCGCAGCAAGCCCTGTCGGTGCTAAGACAACAATCTTCTTCTTTGTGCGGTCCCGAAAATACCTAAGCAGCGTGGACTTCCCTGTTCCAGCGCGGCCCGTTATAAAAAAAGAAGACTTATTGTTCTCCAGCAAATTGTAAGCTTTCAAAAAATCATCATTTAATAAGTTATTACCGCTACGCCCTTCCGAATCCTTCTTCATGCAGTCAAATAAGTTCTCAACCATCTCACTCCTACTTTAAAATACGCATATTAAATAATTAACTAATAAAAAACCGCTATTTGCCTGAGCACCCGTTTAGTTTATAAAAAATCTGCACATTAAATTTTAATATGGTTAAAGTTATCGGACTCTGCGGCAGCATAGGCGCAGGGAAAGATGTTGTTTCTAAATACTTGGTCAAGAATTACGGCTACGTACAACTCACTATCGGCGACATAGTGCGCGAGGAGATGACAGAGAAAAAAATAGAGATTACGAGGGAGAACAGCGACCACTACAGCGAGGAGATGAGGAAGAAATACGGCCAGGACTACTTCGTAAAAAGATGCATAGAGAAGATTAAGAAAGAGAAATACACGCATGCAATCATCGACGGAGTCAGGCTTCCAAGCGACAGCGAACTGATTCTGAAGGCATTCAAGAAGGATTACGTAATGTTTGAAGTAAACGCAGACCCATTCTTAAGATATGAAAGGCTGCAGATAAGAGGAAGATCAGACCTGCCTCATACTTTGGAGGAGTTTGACAAGCAGGAAAGGATGCAGAATGACATATTCCACCTGGATGAGACGTTCAAGAAAGCAAGCGAAGTGATAGATAACGGCGGAACAATGGAAGAATTATACGAAAACGTGAGGGAAATAGCCAAGAATCCGAAATATAAAAATTGGTTCTAACACAGCTTTTTACAATAATTATCAAATCTGCACAAAATGGTTTCTTAAAAATAGAGACAACAAAGTTAGATTTTTATATACTTAACGTGTGAAATTTCCTAATTGTTAAGAGTAGGATATGGCAAAAGCAGGTCATAACCTTTGGGCATTCCGCGTGGTTGCTGGAGTCCCATGGCATTTAGAGATGAACCCCTGCTTTTGCCTATTTTACTTTATCCTTTAAACCTTTAAATAATTTTCCAAATTACTTCACAAGCTAATAAAATGTTATATTTTTGGGAGTGAAATAATATATGGCTAAAAATCTATTTTTGTAGTATTTGGTAAGGTTTTAATAAAGAGTTAAATAAACCACACTTTTAAAATATAATATTTTTAATTGGTGTGAATGATAAAAATGACAATGTGACATTAAATTTATAAATAAGAATAGGTTTAATAATTATATAGTTATTATCAAAATAACCTAATAAAAGGATAAGCAAGATGAAAAATGAACGTAAAAATAGAACAGGTATTCCGCAGGTTAGTCTTACGGAAGCAATTGGATATTTAACGAAAGTTTATACTATTATTGGAACAAATTTAAAATCATTTGCAGGTATGGCTGAAGTTATGGATATATCTATAGCAGGCGCGAAACGAGCATTTGGGGAACTTAAAATATATGGACTACTTGAGCAAGAAGGTACTGGGTGGAAAGTTTCTGATTTAGGTAAGCGTGTTGCAAATGGTGACAAAGCAGCAGTTATAACTACATTAGAAACAAATAGTATCTTAAAAGATTTATATGCAGAGCTAAAAGATAAGCAATGTGATAGAGATTTTATAGAAGATTATATTAAAAAGAAAAGATTTGGATATAATCTAAACGTATCGCATGTTGCTAATAGATTCTTAGAAGCTTTAGAATACATAAATAATCTCAAAGAAAGTGAAATTTCAACATCAGTCATAGAACATAAATATGATAATGACAAAGGAGACTTTCTAAAAGGAGTAAGATTAGGTTTTAAATTAGCTAAATTAATTCATGATAAGCCTGAGCATAAACAATTAATTAATGTACTTAATTCTTTAATGGAAGATGTAGAACATCAACCTGAAATTAAAAATGTATTAGTTCATATAAAGGAAAATATTACAGAAGGATATATGAAAGAGGAAAAAGAATTAGAATATTTAATCAAACAATTTGATAAATTAATACACATAGAAGAAAATGCCCAAGATAATGTTAAACAAAAATCTGAAGAAGATACGAATAATAATTCAGAGAAATAATTATACTTCTTGTATATTTAATTAGTTCTCAAGAGATGTTTTAAAAATAGTTCTAAATTTTTTCATTGATTTATTACATTTATCTTTATTAATGCATTTATTGCATATAGATGAAAGTTGTTCCTCATTTATATTCAATTGTTTTTTACTTAATTCTATTAATTCTTCGTGAACTGTAAAAAGATTATTTAGAATAAACCTTACAATTTCTTTATAATTTCCTTTGTTTCCAGCATCTAAGCATTTAAGGTATTCTTCTCTATTTTTATTATCAATAAACACAGTGGGCAAACCTGCATTTGATAACATTATCCTTAATAGTTCTCTTCCAACTCTACCATTTCCATCAATAAAAGGATGAATTTCTTCAAACTTTTGATGAAAAATACCAAATAATTCGACAGGATGTATTTTTCTTTTATTTTTATTAAACCATTTAAGTAATTTATTTATTTCATCATCAATAAAGATATAGGGGGTGGGTTGAAAATCTGCCCCTCTAATTCCAACATCAATTCTTCTAAAATTACCTTTTGTATTATCATCTATATTATTCAATAATATTTTGTGAATCTTTTTAATTAATTCAACACTGATTTCAATATTTTCTTTATTTTCAAATTCTTCTTTTAATTTTGAATAATTTTCAATTTCATAAAATTCCCTTTTTTCTTTCCCACTAACTGTTAAACCGTCATTTAGTGTCAAATCTGTTTCTCTTAAAGAATAAGTATTACCTTCTATACTTGTAGTACCATAAACATATTTTGTAAAAAATGCATCTTTGTATTTTTCTAAATCGTTCCTATTAAATTTTTTTAAAGAAGCCTGATAAGAAAATAATAAATAGGCTAATATTACCTTATCTTTTTTTGTTATAAATTTTGTTTTAATATTATTTTGAGATTCATATAATATATTTATTGTATCTATAAATATCTTAAAAATTATATGGCAGAAATTCGTTTTTAATTGTTCATTTGTTACTTGTTTAGGAGATAAGTATGTATAGTTATTCTTCGATATTTTTATATAATAATATTCTTTCCCTTTTATTGTTTTAGTTATCAACATTTTTTTAATTTTACTTATGGAGATATCAATTAAGTTATCTTTTAAAATCATATATTTTAGTTATCATAGATAACTTAAAAAATCTTTCTTTTAGTTAACTTAATATGTGTTCCATAGGTTGATTTTAAATGATTATTGGAAAATCTTTAAAAACAAAATTTAACTAAGTTATGAGAACTTGCTGAGTTTTACTTTTTCTTCCTTGCCGGAGACAAGGTCCTTAACAGTTATTGTATCCTTCTCCAAATCCTTCTCACCGATTATGTAAACTTTATGAATACCTCTATTTTCTGCGTACTCAAACTGCTTGCTTAAATTCCTCTCAGACATGTTAATGTCGCAGGACACTCCTTTTTTTAAGAGAAAATTCCTAAGCTTCAACGCCTCAGTCATCACATTCCCAACGGTTGCGATGAAAACGGAATTATTCAAATAATCAGGCAATAATTTTTTATCCTTCAAGACCTCGAATAATACGGCATCACCCTCGGCGAATCCGACAGCAGGAGTCTTCTCCCCTCCAAAATCACTGACAAGATTATTATACTCTCCCCCTCCGAAAATTGCCCTGAACTTCCCGCCCCTGTCATAAGCTTCGAAAACGATATCAGTATAATAATCCAAACCTCTCACAATACTCAAATCAACCTCTAAATATTCAGGATTGCAAAGTTCTACGACTGTCTTTAATCGCGAGACATCAAAACCAAGGCTGTCCAACTCAACTATTAACTCTTTATCAGTAAGTGAGAATAACCTCTTAGCCAAATCATACTCTTTGACAAGATTCCTTAAACCATCATCAAACTCTTTAGGAGTAATCTTCAACTTCTTATCAAGAAGGAGGTAAAAAGCAGACTTATCCTCAACCCCGAACCTTTTGACAAAAGAATCAATAAGAACGCGGCTGTTAACCCTAACCACTATATCATTGCTCTTTAATCCGAAAGACTCTAAAGTTGAGATTGCAAGATTCAATATTTCAACAGTGGCAAGCACACTAACCTCACCTATAATATCCGCATTATACTGGAAAAACTCCCTTAAGCGGCCTTTCTGAGGCCTCTCATAACGGAAACATCTTGGTATACTAAACCATTTCAAAGGCTTCTTCAAACCTTTGCCATACATTATGACAAAACGGGCAAGCTGCGGAGTAAGTTCAGGGCGAAGACAAACCTCTCTATCCCCCCTGTCCTTGAAATAGAACAACTGGCTTTTAATCTCCTCACCGCTCTTTCTGGTAAAAAGAGAAACCTCCTCAATAGTCGGAGCATCATACTCCTCAAAACCCATCATTTTACTGCTAGAACGCCACTTATTAGCTATGAACAACTCCTTATCCCAATCAGAAGGCAAAAAATCCCTAGTTCCAATGTAAGGCTGCAAATTAGTCATTAAAAAAATATAAAACCCGTTTCTGATTATATATCTTTTGTAGAATATGATGTTTCTGGGCAATTATTCAGGTTTTTTAGTTCATAAAAAATATATTTATTTACAATATGGTAAATAAATATGTGTTGTTGAAAAACGCATCCAGCGGCTCTAATTTCTTAATATTTTGGGGCACGGTCAGATTTATATCTCTTTCATAACTCTAATCTTAGTATAGACTTAATGAGGTGATATTAAAAATGGAAGACATAAATGAAATCGAAGGAGAAATAAAAGCAGATAAAGGTGCTTTAAAAGACTTTAAAGAAGTTGCAAAGAAAGCAGAAGATGTAGTTAAGCACAGTGAAAACGAGCTTAAAAAGGACGAAGGTGCCTTAAAAGCCGCAAAAGCAAAGAAAGAAAAGAAAGCAAAAAAGATGTAAAACTACTGTTCTAAATTTTAAATTTTATTATTTTTTTTATATTAATATTTATCTATTCCTTAACCAAACTTTTTTAATAACTATTACAATACTTCTAAAGAGCATGAAAAAACTGTTACTAGCACTGTTATTATTGCTGTCCTTTATGCCTGTATTCGCGGATAATTGCGTTTATATGCTGTTATTCTATAGCAGCACTTGTCCTCACTGCGCGCAGGCAGAACTCGTATTAGACAGGTTAAAACAGAATTATAATGTAGTAATAGATCGGAGGGAAATACACGAGTTAGGAAACAGCAACTTACTGCAGGCATACTTGTCAATATATAATGTGCCGTCAGACCTTTGGGGCTACGTTCCTGTAACATTCATCAATAATAAGTACATAGTCGGATTCACAGAAGACTATGAACAAGAGCTTTTGAACGGGATAAATTACTGCAGTGGGAACTCATGCTTATGTCCGTTTAACCAGTCATTGGCTGACTATTATGGAGCAAGGCCTTTTCCTCAGGTGAATGAAACAAGCGGGTACTATCAGGGAACTAACACTACAACTCCAAGTAAGATAGAAGTAACAATACCTGCTATAATATCAGCAGCACTTGTTGATTCCATAAATCCATGCGCATTCGCAGTAATCATATTCTTACTGACATACTTAATCAGCATAGGTGCAAAGAAGAGAATACTAAAAATCAGCATGGCATACATACTAACTGTATTCACAGTCTACTTCCTTGCAGGATTAGGCCTCTTCGTAGCCATGCAATCAGCCCACGTCACGAGTTTAATATACATAATATCTGCTGTTGTTGCAATAATTGCCGGATTAGTCAATGTTAAAGACTTCTTCTGGTACGGGAAAGGGTTTACTCTTGCAATACCGAAGAAGGCAAAACCAGTAATATCCGAATGGGTTAAGAAAGCAAGCCTTCCTGCCGCAGTAGTCTTAGGATTCCTTGTAAGCTTGTACGAACTGCCCTGCACAGGAGGAGTGTATTTGGCAATACTAGGATTACTGTCAAACACTATGACAAGGACTCAGGCAGTGCCTCCACTATTATTATACAACCTGATATTCGTACTGCCTTTGGTAATAATAGCTGCATTGATAAATTTCGGAGTATCATCTGAGGCGATAGAGAAATGGAGAAAGGCCAAAAGGAATTATATGAAACTCGCAGCAGGTATAGTAATGATATTATTAGGTATACTGATGCTGGGCGGCTGGATATGAAAATAATTGAGAAAGTAAAGAAATTATTCACAAAAACCAACACGTTATACTATCCTGGCTGCATCACTAAAATGGTTTATAAAAACTTGGAGAAAAATTATCAAGTTCTTTTTGAGAAAGCAGGGATAGATTTCATACAATTAAAAGATGCAGAGAAGTGCTGCGGAAGCCCGGTAACCAATGCAGGATATGACAAGGATTATTCAGACTTAGTAACTCATAATAAGAAATTAGTCGAAAGTGCAGGTGTGAAGAGGATAATCACGAACTGCCCAGCATGTTATAACATACTGAAAAAAGAATACCCTGAAATAGAAGTCGAGCACGCGGTAACTGTCTTATTGGATGCAGTAATAACAAAAAAATTGAAGCTTAAAAGAAAATTCGACGAGAAAATAACATATCACGACCCCTGCCACCTTGGCAGGTATGCTGGAATTTATGAGGAGCCAAGAAAACTGCTCAAGCAATTAGGATTTACCATAATTGAGATGGCAAGAAACAGGGAGAGCAGCCTGTGCTGCGGTGCAGGAGGAGGCCTTCAGAACAATTCCAAAAGCGTGAGCGAGCGCGTGACAAAGATGAGATTGAACGAAGCAAGGCTCCTTAAAGTAAAAAAATTAATAACTGCATGCCCTATGTGTTATCACCAGTTCAAGAAGTACGAGGACGGACTTAAAATACTCGACATATCAGAGGTGTTATTAGAATGCATCTAAGCGAGTTCGAGTCCATAGTAGGAAAGGAGAACTTGAATTATTTCCCTAATACGAAACTTGTTTACTCATCTGACGCTTCAATGTATAAGGGTAATCCTTTAGTTGTATTATGGCCTGAAACTATAGAGCAGATTCAGAAAATAGTTATGATTGCAAAGAAGAACTTCTTAGATATTACAACAAGAGGAGGAGGAACCGGACTTGTCGGCGGCGCTGTTCCAAAACGCTCAATAGTGCTGAACATGTCGAAAATGAATAAAATCTTAGACTTTGATAATGACAGCATCCTCGTCGAGGCAGGTATTGTGCTTGATGACTTAAACATGATATTATCGCAGAAAGGATTGTATTTTCCAATAATCCCTTCAAGCCATGAGGTCTGCACCATAGGAGGTATGATTTCATGCAACGCTTCAGGAAAAAGAGCAGTCAAGTACGGAAGCACCAAGAATTATATAAATTATTTAGAAGTGGTTGACGGAAGCGGAGCTGTAAGGAAAGTAAACGATGTGGAAAAGTTCTGCGGAACAGAGGGCACGGTCGGAATAATAGTGAATGCGGAATTAAAACTGGAGATGCTTCCGAAAAAAATCTCAATGGATGTTTTCAAATTTGACAGGGCAACTGACATGTCAATCTACACTCCGGAATTGAAGGAGAAGCCTCAATTATTAAGTTTGGAATTGTTAGACCCAAAGACCAGCAGCATGTTAAACCTGGAAGAGAGATATCACTTGATAGCCGAGTATGAGAACTCGCTTGGCGAGATAAGAGAGCCTGAAGAGATTGAAAAATGGGACTCGTTAAGGGATAGTGCTTATTCGAAAATTGCAGGGTTAGGGTACTCGTTGATTGAAGACCCGGAGATATTGGATGATGAGAAGCTTGCAGTTTTCATGAAATACTTGGAAGGATTGAATGTGCCTTTCTTCGGCCATGTTGGTATTGGGATACTGCACCCTTGCTTTAAGCAGGGAACAGACCTTGCTGATTTTTTCAAAACAGTCGAGTCATTGGGCGGCAGCGTGACTGGTGAGCACGGGATTGGATTAGCCAAGAAGAAGTATACTCCAAAAATCATGAGGGATAAATTACTGCTTTACAAGAAAAGTTTTGACCCTTCAAACATATTGAACAGAGGCAAGATAATATGACTGACGTTAAGAAGAAGCCATTATCAGGATGCATTAACTGCGGCATGTGCAATGCAGATTGTCCAACTCTTAAAGCCACGAATAATGAATTGTTCGGTCCGAGAGGGCGTGCTAACATGGTTAATAATAATTCTTCTGATGAATCTTTCTACATCTGCACTTTATGCAGGGCATGCGAGGCAAAATGCCCGCTAAACTTGGAGCTTGATTTTAGGAAAGAGAGGGGTAAATTGCAGAGAACGAAAGCGAATGAGGAAATGATAAAGAATATAAGAAAATACGGGAACCCAATAGGCGAATTGAAAGATGGTAAAGTCCCTGATGAATTATACTGCTGCTAAGAATTTTACTTTTTGACTAGTTCTAATCTGATTAAGTATTCACCTATTTCTATGTCTGATTTGGTTGCGGAGTCTGTATGCATATATTTATTGCTGATTTTTATTGACATATCAGGTGATACGTTGACGCATTTTAAGTCGGCAAACGCGTCGTTGCATATTTTTACGCAGAAATTATAAGGAAGGTTAGACAAGCATATTGAATCTTTTATTTCTTTTATTTCTTCGTTGCCTATGAAAACTCCTTTCTCTAATGAGTTAGGGTTAAAATTATGATTGCTGACTGCTGAACCGTCTTTTTTTGTGATGTTAACATTTAGTATGTATTCAATATTCATCTTATTTTAATATTTATTTACTTTATTATTAAATCTTTGTAATAATTCTTTTGTGACAATTTAAAAAAAAATACTAGTTCCATAACTTTTTAATATATCTATATATTTGGTAATAATATATGGCAAAAACATTGTCTAAACTTGTTTTGAAGGATTTCTACGCTGACTGGTGCGGTCCTTGCAGGATGCAGACTCCTATAATTCAAGAATTGGAGAAGGAATTTAAGGGTAAAGTATCTTTTGAGAAGATAAATGTTGATAACAACCAGGCTCTGGCTGGAAAATATGGTGTTTCTGGAATACCAACGATAATAATAGAGAAAGACGGGAAAATCGTGAAACGATTTTCTGAATTAACAGAGAAAGAAGTTTTAAAGAAAGCGTTGATGGAGAGTATGAAATGATTCGAAGATTAAAAGCGGAATTGTTGGAAAATAAGCGCGCTTTTTATGCAACTCTCGTTTGCTTGTGCACTGTAATTATTAATTTATGGTATTATTTTGCATACCAGAAAAGTCCTTTGACACTAGTATCATTATTACCTATCGTGTTTTGGATAGCGTATGACGGCAACGAGCACGAGCAGGCGACAACCAAAGGCTACTGGGTATGGGTTGTCTTATTATTAGTTACAACAATAATAGCACTGGAATTCCCACTGCTCTAAAATTTTTAATAATTTTTTTTATAGAAATTTTTCCGCATTCTCTTCAAATATCTTATTCATTTTGCCTTGGGG
Organism: Candidatus Tiddalikarchaeum anstoanum; assembly: GCA_902385255.1. Taxonomy (GTDB): domain Archaea; phylum Nanobdellota; class Nanobdellia; order Tiddalikarchaeales; family Tiddalikarchaeaceae; genus Tiddalikarchaeum; species Tiddalikarchaeum anstoanum. Next base: position 46,687 of record CABMEV010000004.1, read on the forward strand.
TATTATTTTTCTAACAGCTTCAAGATAATTGTTATACTCTTTTTCCGGTTTTGAATTATTAAAATCGGTTTCGAAACAAACTAACTTCTCTAATCCTTTTTCCATGGCTGTTTTAACATATCCGACTTCGTTTGTGAAACATTTATATGATGAAGTTCCGAGGAATAAGTTGCCCTCCATTTTTTGAACTCTAAAATTATCAATTTGATTATTCATTAATGGTTTATTTATAGCTTCGGCGCCGTGCGCTAAGTAAAATTTAATTCCTTGTTTAACGTAAGGTTCTAATATGTTTATTTCTTTATCAGTTAAAATGTAAGTGTGAAATTGAAATTTATCATAACCTTTTTTTATAAAAAAATCAAGAAAATCATTAAATCTTTGATTATTTTTATCGCTTAATATGTCTCCGTGTAATTTAATAAAATCAAGTTTAGGCTCATTATTATAATCATCCTCTTTGTATGTGTCGCTTTCAATGAAGAATTGGATTCCTGTCGTTAATGCAATTTCGTCTTTATACTCATCTTTTAGTTCATCACCTAATTTTTGATAATTGATTCCATGCCACTTATTTACTAAATAGGGCCAGTATATGGCATTTATTTGAGTGGTATTATATTTCTTTAATTCAGGGATTAATGCTTTGAAATTCTTCTTAATATTATTAATAGTCAATTTGCAGTTTGGATCCTGCATGTGAAAATGCGCATCAATAGTCATATTTAAAGTCTAGAAAAAAATCTGCTTAAAAGGATTTTTACTGGAATTAGCGGAAGTTTTATCATTATCTTCTTTAAAAATCAAGTCATTTTTTCTATTTTATGATAGCTCAATTAATTCCAGGCATGAAAGACCTGAAAATCAACGGCAAAATAGATTCTAAGTCCGAGAAGCGCAGCGTGAATACGCGTTATGGCAAAACATTCGTATGCGATGTACTGTTAAAGGACGAGTCCGGCAAAGTGGAGTTAACACTTTGGGGCGACCAGGCAGGACTTGTAAAAGAAGGGGATAATGTCGAGATACACGGCGCTTACACCACTGAATGGCAGGGGATAACAAAACTTAACATTCCAAAAAGCGGAGAAATAAAAAAAGTATAATTCAGATTAATTCAGCATTTTCTTGTTCAATGCCTTTCTTCATTAACTTGTTTACTTCTTTTAATTTCTTATTATTTAATTCATTTGGTGCATTTTTGAATATTATTTTTAAGATTTCATATCCTTCCTTGTCATTTTGGACGTTAATTACCAAGTTTTTCTTGCTGTTTTTTAAAAATATTACTACATCCCTTGAGGTGCCAAAGGGTATTATTCCATAAAGTTTGGTGTGCATCCTGATTATTTTTGCTGTAATAATCTCGGAAAAAGTCGTCCAGCTGTAGCGGAAAAAAGAAGGTGCAATTATGAAATGTTTGGTAATCCTGCAGTGGCTGAACTTGGTTCCTTTTTCATTGTTCAATTCTGTCTCGAACAGGTTTAAAAGATTTCCAGGGTTTTTGAATCTGAAAAATTTTGCAAAATCAGGATGTTTTTGGATATTATCTTTGGTGCTTATGTAAAAGTGAAGGTATTTTATCCCTTTCCATATGAATACGAGAGCCATAATTGGTATTATAATAATTTCTATAATGTTCATTTCTGTTATTCCTATGAATATCAGGTATGTGATGGCGAGCGCGATTAGAAAAAATAATACTGCTGCAAATAGATTACGCATATCTCTTTTTTTAATTTCCAGGTAAATTGCAGTGTTTTTGACCAAAATAGTTTTATCTGCCACAATATTTATTACTATATTACTTTCAATATATATGTTTCTATTTCCAAATGAAATCAATTAAAAAATTATAAAAAAAAATTAAAAAAGAAAAATTTCTAAAAAAATAATTTATTTTTTCTTTTTATCTTCTTTTTTCTCTACTTTCTCTTCTTTCTTTTCAGCTGGTGCTGATTCTTTCTTTGGTAATTCTTTGTATTTCTTTATTAACTTGTTCAAAGAGTCAACGAGGAAAGTGTGTATGTCTTCGTTTGCTGAGAAACCAAGGCTGTTCTTGTACTTCCTCATATTGTTCTGCGTTATGAATCCTTTTGATATTGAGAAGAATGTATTTCCTCCAACACCTTCAGTCTCCTTTAACGCTACTTCGATAAAGTTTCTAGTTCCATACGTTTTTTCAAATTTCTCAATTGTCTTAAAAACGGGTCTTTCATTCTTAATTTCTTGTTCTACCATATCTTATTTACACCTCAATTATTTCTTATTAAAAGAAGGAATCTACTCATTATTAAAAATTTTTTCATGTATAAGAGGTTTTAACTTCTTTGTCGCAGTTAGTCTTTTTCTTCTCATTTATGGCAAAAAAGATATCATTTTCGCTTATTAGGACATCTTTTTGCCCAACTTGAGCATTTACGAAGTTAATATTACTACCCTTATCTAATGAGCACCCTGTTGAGTTCGTTTTCAGATACTCCTTAAATACTTTTTTGCCTGCATTTTTGACTACATATTCGATGTCAGCACCGCTGTAATCTTTGGTAATGCTTGATAAGTGTTTTGTATCTATTACACTATGTTTTTTGTTTTTAAGACAAATATTGAATATTTCCTCGCGGGCTTTCTCATCAGGAAGTTCGATTTCTATAAGCGTGTCGAGCCTTCCCGGTCTCTTTATGGCTTCATCTACATAGTTAATCATATTGGTTGTTCCAAAAATTAAGACATTAGATAATGCTTGGACACCATCAAGTCTTGCCAAGAAAGTACTGACAAGTTTATGGGTGGCTTCATGAATATCCATCCTTCTTGAAGGAAGAAAAGAATCTATTTCATCAAAAACCATAACTACATATTTATCCTTAATACTACTAACTTTATCGAATAATGCATTTACATTTCTTTCTTCGTCGCCGTAATATTTCCCTGTTAAATCCGAAAGTTTAACTAGTTGAAACTCTGCCTTTATTTCATTAGCGAATGCTTTGGCAAGCAGGGTCTTTCCGCAGCCAGGGGGACCATATAAGATGATACCTTTGGTTAATTCTCCTGCAAGTTGTTTATACAGCTCTTTATTGTTAAGAGCTCCAGCTATAAGTTTTAATTCATCTTTTGCTTTATAGCAGCCCCCTACATCTTCAAAAGTTAATTTATTGTTTGATTCAAAATTTAAGTTAAGAGTTTCATTCTTATTGCAAAATCTTTCTTTTAAAGTATTGAAAACGTTGAGCGTTGGTTTTACTCTTACATCTTTATGCTTATTAATACTGTTTAAGTTCAATATATCTTCTATGTTCTTGAAAAAGACAGGTAACGTGTCACTTACGTTTTCGTTAGGTAAAAAATACATATTTGAATATAATAATAATGAATTATTGTTGCTGTCAGTCCACACTTTTCCATCAGTTATACAATATTCCTTTTTTTCTACTTTATTATAAGATTTACTTCTGATATCAAAATTTGCAAAGTAATAATATACACTGCCTTCTTCTTCAGTTCTACTTAATCCTGAATCTCGGATTTTGCATAAATTATTAAATTTTACATTTATATTAGTGAAGAAGCTGAAATTTTCACCATCATTGGGCATCTTTAACGATTTTTCAATTTTTTTTAAGTCAGATTTCGGCAGTTGACCAACTTTTACGGGCATAGTCAACTTTGATTCAAAGTTCTCTCTTTATATATTTATTGAGCTGTTAAAACTTTTTAAACGCTCTTTTTATTTCTGAGATTTGATGAAATTACATGAATCATGTTTTTTGATTTTTTTATTAATTGCCGGGTGTACTGTTATAGAGGTTGAATCTTCCGTTATTGCAGGATTAGGGACGGATTTCCAGTTGGGTATTGGGCAAATGGGTATTATAGAATCCGAGAACTTAAGTGTAATATTCTTAAATGTCTCTGAGGATTCGCGCTGCCCTATAAGTGTTGAATGCATACAGGCAGGGAGGGTAATGGCTGATTTTAGCATTATTACAAACAGTTCAGTGATGAATTTCACTCTTATATTAAATTCTAACGGATCAGATTCTGTTGAAACAATCGGCAATTACTCAATCAAACTTGTAGAAGTTGTTCCAACAAGATTACCTGACCATTATATAAGGCCTGAGGATTACTTGGCAACACTCTTAATTACTAAGGAATAAAACGTTTTGCTTTATTATGAACAAGGATAAGATTAATAAAATTAAAAGACTCTAAATCTCTTACTCATGTTTGTTAAATCAAAAGATGGTGTCAGGATTTATTATGAACTAATTAGGAATGATAAGAAGTCTTTTTTGGTATTTCTCCACGGCTTAGCTTCAAGTTCTAAATCATTCAAAAACCAGATTGACTATCTTAAAAAATATTATTCAATCATTGCGATAGATTTCAGGGGACATGGGCAGTCAGACAAGCCTAAGGGTTCGGAGTATTACACAATTCAACATTCAATAAATGATATTAAGTCAGTTCTGTCCAAGGAAAATGTGAAGTCGTACAGTGTTATTGGCTTTAGCTTAGGCGGAGGAGTGGCGTTAAGGCTTGCGCAAAAAGATAATCGTGTTAATCATATTATTGTGATTAATCCTGCTTTTGGCAGGGAGTCCGTGAGGCCTTCTTTCCTGCTAAAATTATTTGCTGCAAAGTTTGTGCCCAGGTTTTTGATTAAATTATTTACAACATCTGAGGACGAGTCTAAATTTTACGGACTTCTTGATGTTTATGGGAAGCACTTACTGCACACGCCAAGATACGTTTATGAGACTATAATCAAGACTGATGAGAGTGCTGATAGCATAAAATTGAAAAAGAAATTTACAATTATAAAATCTGATAATGACGAGATATTGAACTACTACGTGCCTAAGAATTTGAATTATGACTTAATGACTATTTCAGGCCACCATTACGTGCTTCCTGAGAACCCTAAAGAGCTGAATTCAGCGATATTATATGCTTTAGGAAAATGAATTTTTTTTAGAAAGGTTAATAAGCCTAATTAGTTAGAACTAGTTTATTTATGAAATATATTAGCGGCAATAAAGAATTTCCAGGGATGCATATTATTCCTCAAAGTTTGATGGAACAACTGTTCCTTAAACAAGAACTGGATTATTATTTTAAAGGCATAAAGGCCACTTATTTGAATTTGTTAATGAGGATTAATAATATATACAAGTTTGATATGGGTGTAGTTCCGGAATTATGTATTATAGAAAAAGGGAGTCTGAACTCCATTCCTTATATTACAATTGATGACACTTTAGTTAATGAGGATAATGTTAAAACTATTGCTGAAGAGATTGGAATGCACGTATCTGTTCTTAATGAAAAAGATATGAAATAGAAACATTTATTAAAATAATTTTTTTGAAGAATGACTTATGGATTTTGTTGACGAGCCTTGTCTTAATAAGGTGCTTAAGGTTGAGCAGAGAGGTTTTGGCTACTTAACTCCGGATTCTAAGAAGGATTATTTGGAAACAGTAGGATTATTCGTATGCCTTGGTGTTTATTGCGAGAAGAGAGGGGAATTTCAGGTCTTATGCCATTTTGATACTGACCCTGTAAAACAGTTTAATATAATGATGAAATACTTATACAAGAATGATTTTTCGAACACTGATTTTGACAGAGTCGAAATAATAGGAGGACGGAACGCTTTCGTTCCGAACATTGAGAAATTGAGTTTTTCAATGGAAACCAGGGGATACTATGCTGAGGTTAAAGTATTTGATTTAAGGTCAGTAAGTATATTATATGATAAAATGGGCGGATATAAATTTTTGAATCCGAAAAGGGAAATAATTAACTCATCTATTCTTTTGATGAAAGGTATTAAGTGTGAGAATACAGGATTTGAAATATTCTAATTATTTTTTTTTGCAAAACTTTCAGCCACTAAGATTGGGAATAGTATTGTGGCATCCCCGAATACTTTCACGCTTTCTCCTTTAGGTGTTATCTTACCCCAGGATACTGCCTCCTCTGGGAGCGCTCCCGCATCGCTTCCGTCGAATTCTTGTGCAGTGTTGATGTAGACTGCGTAATCTGCCCCGTTTCTCATCATGTTAGTGTTTAAGATGTGGTGTTTTATTATTCCCGAACCTAGTATTAATACTCCTGATTTTTTCACACTCATTGTTTCCTCATTTATGTTTTTGATGTCTTCGGAAATGTCTACCTTGAAGTCCGGATTTTTAAATTTGAAAAAGTATATGTTATCTCCTATTGCTCCGTCGGTCAGTGCAGGGCAGTAGATTCTTATCTTGTTCTTGTAAGCCCAGTAGCAGATGCTTTTTGGATTGTTTATTTTCTCTCCCATCTTCCAGATTATGTCTGATGGCGTGAATACTGTTCCTGATTTTTTCTGTTCTTCGTTTATTTCTTTTAATAATGGCTGAAAGAAGTCTTCAAATTTCATGTATCTTGAGTTTGGCACGAATATGTTTCCTATCCTGTTTATTCCTTTGCTTCTTAATTCGCTTCCGTTTGCACGAAAGTCTCCCATTATGAAGTCGCCTAAGCATTTTATTATGTCTTCTTCGATTCCTCCTGCTGTGGAAACTATCAGGTTTACTTTTTTATTCTGGACTAAGTACCTGATTATATCCCTAAGTCCTGAGCTTACAAGGTTTGATGTATAGCCTAAGTATATGAATGCTTTATCGTTAATCATCTTGTTCGTTATTGATATTGCTTTTGCGAAATTAGTAGCTTGGAAGCCTGTTGAGGCAAAACTGCTTATTATCTTTTCATAGTTTACGCCGTTGTCGAAGTTGTATCCCTCAACTTTTACTCCGCTTACTTCGCTGCTCTCCCTTAAAACGTTCTTCCTTGCAGCGTCAATGCTTTTACTCATATCATTAATAACCTCTTTTTTCGAGTTAATAAAAGTTACTTATTTTTAAAACCCGTTTTTTTTTTTAACTTGGTTGCTATCCAAAATTGGGAATAAGATTTAAGAACTTATTTAAAATATCAATTACTTTAACATATCAATAATTATGAATAAAAATACGCAAAAAATTATGTTTTTGGTTCTTATAGCCGGTATTGTCCTTATTAGTGGCTGCACCGTGTCAGTAAATACAGGCAGTGATAACTCTAATAATGCAAATAATAATGCGGGAAATAATGTAGATAATAATTTAGGAACGGTATCCGGGTCAGATTTTGAATTTATCGTGCCTTCTGAACTCCCAATAGCGTATGTCGGACGCCCATATCTTTACTCTTTCTGCAATCCCGAGCCTGAAGCTCAGACTGGTTTTTCATGGACCTGCGGCGTAGATGTAACTCCTGTAAATCCCAGCGGCGGAACTCCTCCTTACGAAGTTACAGTCGAAGAATCTCAAGATGAATGGTATGTTGATGGTTTATATAACGGCGGCGACGGATTATTGAATTTCACCGCTAAACTTGGCGACGAGGGGCAATACGTTTTGAATGTCTGCGCAAGAGATACTGGCAGTAACAATCAAATATGTAAGAATACAACGCTGTATATAATGTCAGATACTGTCACAGTCAAAGGGGAAGGCAATTTTAACCATTCTCTGTTATTGAAGATTAATTCTATTGTAAAAGCAGCTGATTTTGCAGGCAACCAGGATGAAAAAAATGTAATTACAGGTTACGTGGCTGCAGCAAATTTCACATTTGACAAAGTAACATCCAGCGTTCCAGCATCGCCTTCAGGAGAAGGAGCAGCGTGGCAGGGAGGAGGTTCATCTTCCAGTTTAGATGTTACTGCAAATGAGAATAGTGTTTCAGTAACCGCTGATGGTAATGCGCCTTGCGGGCAGACGTCGTATTATGGTGGTTACCAAGTTGATTATTACATGGTTGGTTATGTAGGATATAATGATAATTTGTATCTCGCATTGAGTTTGACAAATACAGGCACTATGACTAAAGCTGTTGATATTTATCTTAATGTGAGTTCCGAATTGGATGCGAGGTCAGCGCATTATTTCGACGCAACGGCAAACGCAGTGGTATGTGTGGGAAGTGATAATTGCGTAGAAGCTCCGACAGGGAGTCCTGGTGCGGTGATGAAAGACGGCGTGGTGTATCGTGTTCTTGTGCGCCCTGGAAATCACTGGATTAGCATAGGCAGCATGAATAACAGGTTTGCTAATACGAATATGATCACTTGTCCTTCATTTGTACAATCAAGCAGTACAGTGTCAGTAATAATCGTTCCAGCAGACATGAATGACGGAAAGAGAGCAATAGGGACAATATACTCATACAGATACGGAACGGGAACAGAATCCAGTATTAGATAATTGAAAATAAATTATAATATTTTAAGAAAAGAATGGTTTTATAATATTTTAGCTTCAGGGGAGAGTTGAACTCCCGGCCTTATGCTTACGAGGCATACGCTCTACCACTGAGCTACTGAAGCAGTTTAATAAAATAATATCTAATTTTTTACTTTTAAACCCTTTTATGCAATTCTTTTGCCGTTAGGAACAGCCTTATCAGGAGTGAGAAGCACCACATCTTTATTGTCCAGTATTACACCCAAGACTAACACTTCCGAAACAAAATTAGCAATCTGCTTTGGAGGAAAATTAGTAACAGCAACAACCTGCTTGTTCACTAGTTCTTCCTTCTTGTACAACTTTGTCACCTGAGCGCTTGACTTTTTAACGCCGAAACTCCCGAAATTAATCGTAAGCTTATAAGAAGGATTCTTCGCCTCAGGAAAGTCTTCAACACTCGTAATCGTACCAGTACGCATCTCCACTTTTTCAAAATATTGCCAAGAAATCATAATACTTTTTAATGTCTTATTAGTTTTAACTTTTTTGATTTTATTAGAACTGTAAAGTAGTGAATAAATATTTTAATGGGCTGAGATTTAACATAAACCGTATGGATTTCGGTTACGGGGAAAAGAAAGCAGGCAACGTCGAGGCAAAAACGCAGCAAAGCATCAAAAACGTAAAAGGTTTAAGAATACATTCTAGAAACGCTTTTGGAACATTATTAGAAGTTGACGCCGAAAAATGCAGTATTTATTTTAATGCAAGCACACTTGGAAAGAAAGGATTAGAGTATTATAAAAAAGGAGATATGATAAGTTTAGCAAGAGAATCATATAATAATCATTTTAAAAATATCAAAAAAGGAGATATTACATTATTAGTTAATCATATAATGATGGAGAAAGAATCTGACAATTACAGGGACTTTATAGTAGAAGAGTTAAGAAGATTGGGCGAGTCTGAAAACTGCGCTGTTCCTTCAGGAGAAACTGCAATTATGAATACACTGCAGGGCACATACTTAGGATTAACATCAATCTCTATTGACAATAGGGGAAGTGAATATGATTTGGAGGGAAAACTTTTACTACCACACGCGGATGGTGTTGGCACTAAAACATTAGTATACAAGATTGGTGATTATGGATTTGTTGTTGACGCATTGGCGATGAACTTAAATGATATACTGGTTGCGGGATTAAGCATGCCAGAAAAAGTTTTCTGCTGTAATACTTTAATTGTTGGAGAAGGATATGAGAATGATATTGAAGGAATAAGATCTGAACTTGAAAACGTCTGCAAAGAGAGAAATATAGAATTAACAGTTAATAATTTTGTATTAATGCCCAACTTTAAAGGCGTCGAATTAGACATGGTTTTAACAGCCATTTACGACAAGGAAAAAATTGGAAAATTCAATGTTAAAGAAGGTGACTTGGTTATTGGAGTTGCAAGTTCAGGAATACACAGTAACGGACTCACAGGGGCAAGAAGTTATGCGGAGAACTTATCCGAGACAGATAGGAATATTTTTTATGAAAAATTGGCAGTGCCTACACTTATATATGATGGGTTCTGGGATAAGATATCAAATAAAGGAATAACAGGTGCTGTTCACGTAACAGGAGGAGCTTTCAAAAAGATTCTGAAAGTATTACCTGAAGATTTAGATGTTTTCATAAATAAAAGTCATACTTTGAATCCTCAAGATTTATTTTTTGAATTGAAAAAACAGGCAACTAATGAAAGAATGTACAGTTATTTTAACTGCGGAATAGGACTAGTTTTAATAGCAGATAATGAGAGCGCAGAAAAAATAGTTGCAGAAATAAACAACGCCGGGTACGACGCTGACGTTATCGGTCTTGTCGAACAAGGCAGGCATGAAATACATATAGAATCAAAGTTTGACAATGAAGAAGTAATACTAAAATAAGTTTCTACATGCTTTTTACCGACTCTATGTTTAACAATTTCAGGCAGCTCTCCATAATCATTGCAAAAGAGTGCACTATTAAAGCCCTTGACTTCTTAATATCCTCATTCTCAGCTGTCAATACAGGATTCTTCTCATAGAACGCGTTAAATGTAGAAGCTAGTTTGAAAGCGTAATTGCATAACATGTAAGGGCTGTACTCATTAGCTGATTTTTCAACAACGTCAGGGAATTCAGCAAATAATTTAACAATGTTGAATATCTCCTCAGACTCGAAGAATCCAGGATTAGCCTTGAACAATATCTTGTTGCGGACTTTTGAAAGAATCTTATTAGCCCTGACAAGGGAGTATAACAAGTAAGGACCTGTGTCGCCGTCAAAACTTATAGACTCAGCGGGATTAAACACTATATCCTTATTATTCGACACCTTAAGCATGTAATATTTCAAAGCTGATAATCCGATTAAGTCTGCGATTTTCTTATTAGCCTCTTTCTCGCGCTTCTTCATCTCTTCCATTGCCAAATCATGCAGTTCATCCATTAACTCGTCAGTGCCTATGAAATTGCCTTTCCTTGATGACATCTTTCCTTCAGGAAGCATCACCATCCCGTAACTCAAGTGGTGGCAGTTGTCAGCATAAGAGTAGCCAAGCAGTTTCAAGGTTTTGAACAGCATTGACATCTGATAACTTTGCTCGTTGGCAATGACGTATAATGACCTGTCAAACTTGAACTCGTCATACTTAATCTTTGCAAGATACAAGTCCTGCGTGATATAAAGAGATGTGCCGTCTCCGCGAAGCAGGCATTTCTTCTGGTCATTTCCTAAGTCTACGAATACTGCTCCAGTGTTATCCTTTTTGAAAACTCCCTTATCCACCCCTTCGTAGACTATTTTCTTGGCCTTATCATAAAAATCACTCTCATAATATACTTTGTCGAATTTTTTTAACCCGAAGCGCTTGATTGACTCTTCAAATCCTTTGAAGAACCAAGCATTCATCTTCTTCCATAACGCCCGCACTTTCTTGTTGCCGTCCTCCCAATCCTTTAACATCTTCTGGGCTTCATCCTCTAACTTCTTATTCTCCTCAGCTTTCTTTGAGAACATTACATAAAAGTCTCCGACGAAGTGGTCGCTTTTATCATTAGGCTTCTTGCCCTTGCCCCATTTCTGGTAAGCAAGCATGGACTTACAGATGTGAACACCACGGTCATTGAACAAGTTTAATCTCTTAACAATAAAACCCTGGCTTTCCAACAATCTTGAAACGGACTCGCCGAGACTCATATTACGCGCGTGGCCGATATGCAAAGGCTTGTTAGTGTTGGGGCTTGGGAATTCGATAATAATTTTCTTGCCGTTCTTAGACAGGAAGCCATACTTATCCTTATCCTTCAATACGTTCTTAATTATTAATTCTGCAAATTTTTTCTTATTAAGGAAGAAATTAATGTAAGGACCCTGCGCTTTTACGTGCTCGAATATTGAATCTTTAATGTTAATAGTGCTGATTATCTTAATAGCTGCCATGGCAGGATTCTCATTATCCCTCTTTGCAACTTCGAAGGCTATGCTTGTAGAATAATCACCCATTTTAGGGTCAGGAGGAGTGCTAATCTTGTCCTCAGATACGTTTAAAATCTTCGCCAGTTGGCTTATTGCGAACTTCATGGCCAAATAAATGCTTTAATACGTTAAAAAGGTAACGAATTTAAATAGTAAGATTGTCTTATTTAATCCATGAATCAGAATGATATAGTCACATTTCTCAGAATGCAGAAAGCAAACGACCCCGAGGCTTATGAGAAGTATATGGCTGAATATAAAGAGAAAAACCCTGATTTTTATAAAACTGTCCTAATCCCTGCTTTAGAGCCACAGAAGACGGAGAAAAAAGCACCAACTACGTACAATAATGTTCCAAACCCTGCTGAGATGCTGGCCACAGATGTACAGCCTATAGGCTCAGCCAATGTAGGAGAATTAAACTACGGCGCCCCCGAACAACAAGTTAAAAAAGAAGCTGCCAATGAGAAACCCAAATCCGAGATTAACAGGAGAAAACCGCCTATTAAAATAATACTAATCATTGCAGCAATACTAATCGTGGCAGGCGTGATGGTTGCAATATTCATACGTTAAATCTAAAAAGAATAATCTATTATATAAGTGTAACAAATGGTGCGCATTATTAAGCCAAAAAAGAGAGTCATATTCTACTGGTTCTTTGACAAAGGATTCTTCTTCATAATAACATCCCTCTTAGTCCTTGGAACTTACCTTAGGTACTTCACTAATTATTACCTGCCAACGCTCTTCATACTCCAGATGGTGATAGTCACAGTGATGTTCTCATTGCTTTTGTTAGTCTATGAATGGTTCGCCACCGAGTACTACTTATTGGAGGACCACGTCCTGATAAAAGACCTGGACAAGACCCGCATGATAAGGTACTCTGACATCAAGGACGTCGGCTACTACGGCAACTTATTACAGCACTTAATGGGCACAACCAACGTAGCAATTAGAACCAGAGACGACCACGACCACTATTTAAGAGGAATTAGCGACTACAAGTCGGTTGAAGATGAGATATTAAGGAAGATAACCCGTCCATAGTACGCATTAATGGCAAAAATAACGGGTAAAGTTTTATAAGTTAATAAGTATAATATGTTAGTTGATGGCCCGTGAATTATCGGGCAGGTGTTTGATAAATAAATAAATGTTTGACGTGATGGAAAAACTTAGTTATTTCTTTTACGTTCCGAAAGTGGCTTTCTTTTACAAAATTTTAACTGTAATTGGCTTTGCCGCTTACGACCCAACGCTGCTAATTGTAGCTTTAGTCGTGGACGTATTAGGACTCGTCGCAACGTACGTATAAAAAGATTGTAATTTTCTGAAAAAAAACTTTGCTTAAATAGCGAAGCTCAGATTTGGAAAACCCTTCGCTGCTTTCCAATCTGGCAGAGTACCCTAGTTTTATGATTCTTGCCTACGCCGATTATACCCGACGGACACTTAAGTATGACAAATTCTGCTTCCAAGTTGTTAACCTTGTCAATATCAAAGCCCCTAATCATCTTCTCTGCCTCATCATTAGTGATGTCTAAAATGCCTTTGGTAGCCTTGGAACCTACGATTTGGGCGCCTTCAGGTGAGAGTCTTAAAAAATCGCCGTCGTAATGAGAGAAGTATAATCCCTTAATCTCAACGATTAAATCCTTGGTGTCAAAAGTGGAAACTTTCCCAGGCACAAGCCATATGCTGTCTTTCCCAAGATTATAAAACACCCAATCAGGTGGTATTTGAAAACCATAATTTTCAAAAATCTTATTCCTGAACTCTTCATCGAAACTTTTACTTAACTTCTTATACTCTACTTTTTCGAAAGTTTCGCTACGAAGAAACCTTCCATGTTTTTCCTGTGCGGCCATATGCGAATCACCTCTTTCATATTAATACCCCTGCTATCCTCAAAGCCTTTAATGTTAATATTTTCAAGAACGGCATCATCATGGCTCTTTACGAAACTGGCAATGACTTCCTCATTCTCCTCAAGAGTTAAAGTGCATGTCGAGTAGACAATGGTCCCGCCTGTTTTCAGCGCATCCCATGATGACTGAAGAAGGTCAGACTGCACCCTCTTCAAACTTCCGAAACTTCTTGGATTAAACATTTTAGCAATAGCCCAGTTCTTCCTTATCGCACCAAAACCGCTGCAAGGAGCATCAACTAGAATCTTGTCAAAAGTGTCCGCGAATTTCTTGAATCTCTGCCCAGGACCCCTCGTCACAATTATATTCCTGCAACCCAGCCTTTGCAGATTCACCCTAAGAACGCTAATCTTGTTAACATTAACATCATTCCCAACCAGTACTCCTGTATTGTTCATCAACTGGCTAAGCTGGCTGGTCTTACTGCCCGGGCTCGCGCAGCAGTCCAACACAACATCGCCCTCCTTCGGGTCTAGTACGAGTGGAGGAATCATGCTAGACTGTTCCTGCACGTAGTAATAACCCATGAAGTGTTCTAAGCTGTTACCTAAAGCCTGATTCCTTTTTTTAACTATGAAAGCATCTTTGTAGAAAGGCACATCCTCCAAGACCCAGGATTTTGCGAGAAGTAATTCTTTCAATTTTTCCCTGCTTGTTTTCAGTGTGTTAACCCTGATAGAATCAGGGAGCGGAATCATTGAAGAGTTTATGAAACTGTCCAGTTCGTCGCCTATTAACTTCTTAAAATACTCCTTGAAGGAGTCTTTAAACACTGGCTTTTTTGAACTCATTATTAAATAAATAGGTGAAAACAGTTATTTAAAATCCTTTTACTATTAAAATAATATAATAAGATGAAACGATTAAGTGCACTTGTTTACGGGAAAGTTCAGGGCGTATTCTTCAGGAGGAACACTGAACTAATAGCCTTAAAATTAGGATTAACAGGCTACGTTGAGAACCTTAAAGACGGAAGCGTAAAAGTGGTTGCTGAAGGAGAAGAGGATAAATTAAAGGACTTATTGGTTTGGCTTCATAAAGGCCCTGAGAATGCAATAGTTGAACGGGTATCTTATGACTTTTTGCAGGCTACAGGAGAGTTTAAAACATTCACGAAAGTCTGGTCAAAGGACGCGTTCTGGTTATGACTAAAATTAAGGATGAACTATTCAAGTTGTTAACTAAGATACCTAAAGGCAAAGTGACAACTTACAAGTCTTTGGCGGAAAAACTGAAAACGAGCCCGAGGGCTGTTGGCAGAATGTTAAACACGAACACTAAACTGGTTATAATTCCTTGCCATCGTGTAATAAACAATAACGGATTAATCGGAGGATACAAAAATGGTGCTCCTAAGAAAAAAGCCTTGTTAAGAAAAGAAGGAGTAATATTCGATAAACACTTAGTGTCTAAAAACTGCATATATAAATTTCTTTAGTCATCCGCAAGCCAATAGCTTGAGTCGCACTGCATCACTGCATGAATTACATTGCTAAACAGATTATAAACCATCGAATATAAGCGCGCCTTCTTCCTCGAAGCATTCAGCGAATTAATCAAGTCTTCATCTTTAACCTTGTTAGTATAAGCATTAAGCACCCTGGCAGTTATGCACAGCGTATTAAAATCCACATCCAAGGAATGCATTGAGTGTCCGCACACGTCAAAACCAATAATATTATTATTCTTAGCAAGGAACCTGATTGAATTTAGCAGTGATTCAAGATTCATTTTTCCAGTATTCCACTCACCCATTTCAAGGCTTAATTTCGTATTTAGAACATCCAGATCAACAGACACGTAGACAGGCTGGCGTGATGCAACTAAAACATATCCAGCCTCGTCGGGGCTTAATACTGTCAATGCAGGAACATCTATTACTGTGCTGTCAGGACCAACGATTAAAACGTTGCAATCCGGGTGTTTCTTAATGGTTGAATAAATCCAGTTCCCGCAGGTCATGAACTTGTCAGGCTTGTAATGAAAATGCGTATCCATAGACTTAACCACTTCATCCTCAGTATAGTCAATATGAGCATCATAAACAAGCAAAGTAAAATTATCAACAGGTTCGATGGAGTCTATGATTTTGTCAGTAAGGTAATGGTTTTTCCCGCTGCCCAAGTAATAAGGCTGTTTTGCTTCACTAACATTGTCAATAACGTCTAAATTAAGTAATTCTTCATGCATTTTGAGCGAAATCCTGTCATTTCTAAGCAGGTTTAAATCCATAGACTCCTAGATTAATATTTCTAATTTAAAAGTTTTACCTAACAAGATATTTTTAGAGTCCTAATTTTCTCTTAAGCCATTGGAAGAACGACTTGTCATCCTTGTCCTCTATGAATAATTCCTCTCCAGCTATCTTATTCACTATCTGCTTTATTATCTTGGCGCTCTTGCTTTTCGGGTATGAGAAAATCACAGGCCTTTTTTCGCTGACACTCTTCATAACGTAGATATCATAAGGGACTACTCCTAGTATTGGAAGCTCAAGGAATTCTGCAATATTCTTCTCATCAAGGTCGAATTCAAGGCCGGTTTTTTTGTTAATTATGACTCCAAGAAGCGCCACCCTGTCTTCTTCAGCTATTTTTTTAGCGCGAAGAGCATCGGTTAATGCAGGAAGTTCAGGATTAGTAACCAGCACTAACTCATCAGCAGCTCTCACTGCCAGCTCTGCTTCCTTTCCGAGTCCTGCGCTTGAATCAACAATTATGTAATCATACTTTCCTAACAAGTCAAGAAGGGATTTGCTTAATTGTTTCCTAATCTGGGTCTTTAAATGATGGAAGCTTAACCCTCCAGGTATTACCTTTAATCCTTCCTTGGTTTTGTAAATAGCAGATTCTATGCCTACTGCGCCGCTTAACACGTCATGGAGTGTGGGTCCTTTATCAGTTATGCCAAGCAGTATGCTGAGATTAGGTGTTGTGACATTAGCATCTATTATTAGAACGTTCTTTCCTGCCTGGTGAAGCGCTGCGGCAACATTGCAGGACATGGTGCTTTTTCCAACGCCCCCTTTACCGCTTGCGAATACTATAACACGAGTCATATTTTCAATTAATTCTAATAACTGCACTTTTTAAATATTTTACATATCAGCCTAAAAAACAGGGAATTATTGATACTTTGAGAACAGCTTCAGGCTGGAGTCTTCATCCTTGACAGAGCCTTCGAATATTAACACCTTGTATTTCTGGTTGAATTCTTCAAGCGTTTTGGAAACCTCGGCCAGCATGTTTGATGCCTGTGCATCATTAGTGATGTTGGTGACATGTCTTAACCTTACAGCCGTATCCTCGCCGATGTAAGCATACATGTTGACTACGAAGTAAGATTTGGAGTCGAACGTCACCTTTTTCGAGTTGAACATTACGAACCTGACAATTTTATTCTCAAGAAGGGCTGTTATTGTTGAAACAGCGTTGCAGTCGAATATCATTATATAGTCTATTATATCTATTGTTTTTAAGATTACCGGAAATGTTATGGTCAGCGTTATTAAAAAATGAAGCCTTAATATGCAGTTATGAAACTTACAATGGCTGAGCGCAAACTGATGACTGAACGGCTGAAGCAATTAAGAACGTATGCCGTAAGATGTTTAAAAAATAAAAAAATGGATGAATACCTTAATACTTTAAACTCGAGAGAGTTGAAATTATTAGAGGACACCCTTATAGTTCAAAATCCTTATTTCTTGTGTTCTTCGCAGGTTTTGCATGAATCACATGACTGACTGCAGTTTTCTTTATTGCCCATTTGTGATTTTATCTGTTTTTCTAATTGCATTAATATGTCAACAAGCACTTGATAAACTATTACTGCATTCTCCTCTTTCTGGATGACTTCAACAACGGAGTTGAATAATTTCTTGTATCTTTCTTCAAGAACTTTCATGTCAGGCTGTTTTGGTGCTTCTTCCTTCTTTGCTTCCTTTTTCTCTTCTTTTTTAACTTCTTTCTGCTCTTTTGCCATAACTTCCCACTAACCTTTTTTTATTTTAAAAAGCTTTGTAATTTAGGGATTGTTTTTCCTGAATTCTTTAAGTTTATTTATGAATTCGTTATCCTTCTTTTTTTCTTCAGCCACTAAGTCCAAATAGCCGCTTTTAATCAGAGTCGTCTTGACTTCAGTAGCCGGCATATTTTTAGGGAAGTAGATTTCCAGTCTGAACTTGTACGTTTTTGGTGGAGGATTCCAATAAGAATACATCATGCACGGGTCGCGCTCAACATTGGTGTCTATGACTACGCATTGAGCAATGGTAGTGCCGTAATTTGTAGACTTTGTTGCTGCATCATCTTTTTTTTCAAACTCGCAATGCTTAATCAAATTATTAATTATTGATTCAAAACGAGAGTCACTCTTGCTGCAATAATCTTTGCCGTCTGCGAAGAAAAAAGAGCCTTTTTCATTATTTAAAAAAGAAAAACCAGTCTCCCTCAAAAACAGGATTAAATCCTTGACTGTTAATTCATTAAAACTCATAAAAGTCTGGAAATCTTACTTAGTTTATTAAACTAACTAAAAAAAGTATGGGATGGGGGGGATTTGAACCCCCGGCCTCACGGGCTTCAGCCGTGCGCTCTCCCAGGCTGGGCTACCGTCCCATTAGGAATAATAAAAGAATAAGAATAATAGTGTATTATAAATCTTATCCCCTAATAAAAAAATAATAAGTTATAGAGTTGTGAACTCATTCTTATTGCTGATTAATATGCTGAAGAATATATCCGCATCCAAATCGTTTAAGCCTGCGCGTTTTAAGTAAAACCTTGCCTGTTCAGTGCCAAGGAAGAATAACTGGGTTAAATCCTTTCCCGGAGTGTCAATATAATCGCGAGCAATCATCTTAGTGGCCTGAAGCTGTAAGTCAATAGGTATTCCGCTATCCCTGCATAAGTACTTAACAAGCCTGGCAAAATTAGCGCTCTTTCTTGAGATTCCTTTCTTCTTCTTTCCTTTTCCCCTTAAAACCAGGACAACAACAACTCCGATAACAATCATTAAGATAAAAAGCACAACTCCGACGATGATAACAGTCAAATCACCCTCGTTCTGAGAAAATCCTGCACTGAAACTCAATAACAACAATAAATACAATAAAAACAACTTATCCATGGATAAAACAGAGTTTACAATCGAATAAAAATATTTACTTTTACTCCAAAAAATTGTTTCCTTACCTCATAGTGAACCATCCACGGTTAACCGTGCAGGAAATAACACCCTTATCCTCAAGATTTGCCAGTAAAGTGTTAAACTTGGCTCTTGACATCTTGCTTGGAAGCTTTGCGAATAAAATATTCGATTTCACAGCCTTCTTTTCGCTAAAAGCCTTAACCTTTGACAAAGCCTTCAAAATAACCTCTTCATCACCGGTTAAATTATACTCTAAAGGTTCGCTTTTTATGAAAGAGCAGAACTTTCTATAAACAGCATCGTAATCATTGGATGAGACGAGTTTTGAAAACTCCTCATTCTGCTTCAATGAAGACTCAGGAGATAACAATGAAATATTACCCTTCTTTGCACCCCTAAGCACGGCCTCCTTAATCCTTATACGGAGATTAATATTATCCAATAATTTCTTAACCGAGACGCCCTTTGTGTAAGCTATCTTGTTAAGGAGTGGTGAAACGCCAAGTTTTGAAATATTATACTTATTGGTTGAAGAGTCAAATATTACAAGGTCTGAAAATCCATTCTCGCCTGCAGGATTATTAATCCAATTCTTACCCACCTCAGTTATACGAACAAGCTTCCTGGTATTCTCCGTCTTATCGCCTAATTCAAGGTTTGAACAACTAACAACTATATCACAAGCCTTGAAACTGGTTGGAGGAACACCTAAGTCATTAACAACCCTGTCGAACGTGTCAAAAGCAGTGTTCCCATGGATAGTTCCGAGCACGGAACTACCTGCGGCACCAACACGCATAGCCTCAAACAAAGTCTTTGCTTCAGTTCCCCTCACTTCCCCTATAATAAGCGCGCTATCACCAAGCCTTAATGCAGTCCTAAGAACAGTCTCAGGTGATAGTTCGAATGATTCACTCCCTTCGAAACTGACAGTCTTCAAATGTTCAAGATTAAAACCCAAGTTCCTAAGATGGTTGACAGGAAGTTCCGGAGTATCCTCTATGACAATCAGCCTCAAATTGTAAGGCAGTTCGAACATTAATGAACCAAGAAGGCTCGTCTTCCCGCTCCCCCTGGGGCCTGTTATTATAATAGAAACCCGGTTATCTATGAGGAACCAAAGTAGTCCTGCAACGCTGGCTGACAAGAACCCATCATACAGCATGCGGTTAAGAGTCAGGGGAATAGTGGTATGTTTTCTGATTGCGAAGCCGGTACCGTTGAATGACAATGGCTGGCTCACACCACATATACGCGCATTCACAGTTCCGATGTTGCTGTGAATGACTGGGAACGCTTCATCAAAAGGCCTGCCGCTGTTAATCCTGAGAAATGTGCCAATCTTATTCACCATTTCATTCTTAAGATAGACATTAGTTGCAAGATTGCCCTTACTGGAATGGTTGACAAAAAGACGGCTGTTGCCCGGACTGTTAATGAATATATCCTGAACGTTATCATCAGAGAGGAACTCTTCAACAATACCAAGACCGGAAGTATATCTTATGACAAGGGGAACTAAGAATAACTTATCCTTCGGCAATAACTTCTCAATATTATCCTTTTCAATCTCTTCATTCTGAACCTTTTCAACAACAGAATTCAAGAGTTCCAAGTCCTCGTAATTTAACATGTACTCCTTAGGATTAACGAGCATTAAAGGCGAACCTTCAATATCCTTGAAGGTGAAAGTTCCGGTACTTTCATTAGCAGCCTTGTTTGGAACCAGGTAGAATTTTATGAAAGAAGGAACTGTAACAGGTTCGAACACGTGAAAATTATCATGCAATAACGAGGAGCTAAGGCCTTTCTCATAATAAACCTTTGAATACTTCTTAACTAGTTCCAATAAATCAAAGGATAGATTAAGGCTGTTTACGCACTCGATGCATTTTGGGTTCTCAAGAGAAGCTATCGAGACGCAGTTATTGCAGTTAATCTCTAACGCATTAAATCCTATAAAACCCCTAAGATTAAACTCAACCATGATTATTTGAAAACATTATAACTTATAAAAACATTAACTACCACTAATAAGTAGATGAAAAAAGCGCAGTTCGTAAGCCCTATAATAATTCTTGCAATAATAATTGTATCAACATACATCATATTAAACCAGCGAATAATAAACGAAGCGGCAACCGATACGATAATAGGTATTAACCCGATAATAAACAACCTTGAAAATATTACAGTGCAGGACTTAAATTTTCAAAACAATATTACGAAAAGAATAATACAATTAGCGAGTACGACAAACAGTTCCGAAACAATCACATCAATCATAAGACAAGAGTATGGAAGTAGCTTAACATTCAGCAATGAAATAATAATTAATTATGCACGAACGTATTATATCGGGAACAATAGTAAGTTAATTAATAATACAATAATAGTTCCGTACCCGTATAACCAATTCCTAAGGGAGGAATCAAGATTATTAAACAGTTTGGCAGCGTTTGGAACATGCATCGGAACTGACTGCACTAACTTCAACACTTGTGTTAACAACTATGACTCGCTGCCGACAGACTGGGTTCCGGTCTCATGCGAGATAGGTCCGCCAATAATGGTGAGAATAGAACTAATAAACCAGGAATACCCATTAACATACAACTACACATACCACACGTTCAATAATAACCCAATAAAGATAGGTTAGAGTTCCGGAACTAAACGCTAAAAATACCCCTATTTTGAGGAAAATTTTAAAAGATAACAGGAATAATTAGAATATATAATATGGGTTTCTTAAAAAAGATATTAGGAATAGAGAACTTGGAAAAGAAAACAGAAGACGAGTTAGACCAGGTTAAGAAGAACATGAAAACAAGCTGGAGCTGGGTTAATTACCTGCACGAGTTAGAACAGGATAACAGGTCCAGGATAAAGAAGCTCGAAGATGAAAATTCTGAACTAAAAGAATTATTCAAAGCAGAGATTGAACGACTTTCAAACATCCAAGTCTCACAAAATACCGGCATTAAAGTGCAGGAAAAACACATCAAACTGAATGAAGACAAGGAGAAAAGCAAAACAGTTCCGGAACAAGAAGAGGAAGATGAAGATGACGAGAAAGAGGAACTATTAGACAAGAAAGGCCTCCCCCTCAAGGAATTGGATATACAGGGGATTGGGAAGAAAGAAGCTTATCTCCTTCAAATATTATACCAGATGGCGTGCTTTGACGGTTCCTCAAGCCTCGAGACTGGCAAGATATTTGAACACTTGCCTTATCAGATAACAGTTAGAGGGCTTAGGAAGAAACTATACAAACTGCAGCAGCAGGGCATAATTAAATCAGTAATGTATGGGAACACAAGGAAATGGTACCTTGATATGGAGAAACTTGCAAAACTCAAGCAGTTCCTCACTGAAAGGGCAGTATAACAAGGATGGGAACAGAAGGGAACCATGGTTTCCTATGGGAACTTCGGAACGGAACAAGACCGGAACTAATCTTTAAGGCTTATTTTAACACTTTATCTAAATGTTCTATTGTTGATTTCTTAAATCCGGAACTTTGAAACAATCTCAATACATCGCCCTTCGAAAACGACTTAGTGAGCAGCTTGGCCAAGCGCAAGTTGCTCTTGTTAACATAATCATCCCTGAAAGGAATAACTTCCTGAATCCTTTTGAATAATAGAAAAAGCACACTCCTTGTTGTAATAATCGAGATGAAAGCAAGGAAGAAGTACAGAAATAACTGGACAAACAAGTTATTATTAACAACTATATTCAAAAGGATGACATTCATTATCACGATGAACATCACTAATTCCAATATGACTTCAAAAATAGTCCTGTTTGTTCCAAAAACCAAGGAGCATAAAGCCTCGCCGAGAAAGACGCCAAGAATCAACACCAAGCTTGAAACAATTTCAACAATCATTTTATCCTGTCAACCTTAATACCTACTTCACCTGACCAGGATATAATCTTATCCCTCATATCTTTCTTTGAGCCCTTCCAGTCAATTAATACCAGCTTAGGTCTTGGAACTGTCTTATTAATCATTTCATTAAAGATTTCCCTGGTAAGGTAGGTGAAAGCGTATTCGGGGCAGATATGGCCAATTGCTAAACTATTATCACTCACTAATTTGCGTGTGAAATTCGGGGCATAATGAGGCCCTCCAAAACCAATGCATACTATTTTTTCCTCAGCCATTATCTTTTCATAATCATTTACCATGTTGAGAACTAAGGACGCCACATGGGAACAGGTACTATTATCATTCCATTGTTCCTCGGAACTTCCAACTTCCACAAATAAACTTGGAGTGTTAATACTTGGGCCGTGATGAGTCACTTCAAGAGTTATCTCAAAACCCATACTATTGTCATTATTTAACTTGCAGAGGCGTCTAAGGCACTCAGACTGGATTTTAGCATTTGAAACACTCAGAGTTCCCATAGTTCCGCCGAACTTGGCAGGTCCGAAATTGCCAGGAGTATGGCAGGACAAGGATTTCACGCCTTTCTCGCTCTGATGCTTTGAGAGGAACAAATCAAGTTCCGCATCACTGAACTGTTCCGCATAGTCAAGATTGGAATCGCATGAGATTATCCTAAAACGCGTTTTATCCGCATATTTCTCAATATATTTTCGCATATTAACACTTGCAGCGTCAGAAGTTGAACTTACAAGGTTAATCATAGAATAGTTTTTAAATAGGTGTTTAATAAAACTTTCTTAGATAAGCAAAAGGAGGTTTTTGCATTGCCAGTAATTGCTAATAATATCGGTGAAGTACGAATAAAAATTGACACAAAAGAGTCTGGAAAACTAACAGGCGTTCGAAACAATATGTTAATCAAGAACGTCGAAGAGAAAAAATTAGGCGACAAGAAAGGATTAATCCTCACAGTTGATTTATTAACCACTTACGTTAAAGAGGATGACAAACCGCTCTCACAATTCTTAGTTGAGGAAGAAATGCTATACGCAGGAGAGGAAAAGGAAGTTAAGGAGATACTGGATGAGTGGACTAAGGACAAGAAGATACCTAAAAAGTTCGAAGACTCACTTATACAAGGATTAAACACTATCTGCATGTATGATATGCAGTTCTTCACTAACAGGATGAGATTCCCGCCATGCACAGGCTATAGCGTATCAATAAACGCAGGCGAGGAAGAGAAAAAGAAAGACGAGAAGAAAGAAGACAAGAAAAAGAAATAAAAAGCTGAATTCTAGCCTTTAATTTTTAATTTTATTGCATTTCATTATTTTCTTCATTGTATAACTGGTCACGCTTAGCTTCTAACTGGTGTATTGGAACGCCTGCGTACTCGGCTCCGGTAAGGAACCTTTTACCCTTCTTTTTGGCCAAAGCAATGAACTGGCTGTAGAACTTCATGTAATCCTTATCCCTCAATATATAGTGGTCATAGATAATATCTTTCACCTTACACTTTTGAATAATCTGAATCAGGTTAGCCTTGACCAATTCAAGATGAGCTTCCATTATGTCATAACCCACCATGTGAGTAGGAGGCCCGCACATTATCAAAACATCCGGATTCTCACTTATGATATAATCCGCATTCTCCTTTAAAATAGGCCCCATGACGTCCCCGGCGAATAATAGCTTGGTCTTCCCTGATGTTATTGTTGCCATGATTAAGTATCCGAAGCTGCTTCTCTCAACACCATGCCATAATGGCTCGCTGAATTTAATCTTGACATCGTCAAACTCGAAGCTGTTCCCGTCTATGAAGTGAAACTCCTTGCAGACGCGCTTAACGCTCATCTCAAACTCTTTTCCTTCGCTCCTCTGGTTGAAATTGAGCTTGGTCTTCCTGTTCTTGCATAATATGATCTTGTCAGTATACACATCTTCGAATATCTCATCATTGCTTGGTATGTAATGGTCCAGGTGGTAATGAGTGATTATGATTATATCACTCCTTTTTGCAAAGTCAAGTATCTTATTCTTGAAAACGTTGAAAGTGTTTAATTCTATATTAGTCGGAGGAAGGCCCAATCTCCTGGTTGCCAGGGCGATACCAGGGTCTATCAGAATATTATGCTTGTCTGTCTGCACAAAGGTGCACATGCTACGAACACCCATACTGTCAAAAGCAACCGGAATAATCTCCACGCATAATTTACATAAAGAGATTTTATTAATCTTATCCTAAAAAAGAGTTGAAAGTGTTGGGATTTTAAGCCAACTCACTTTTGAAAAAAAACATTCATTTTTCTGGCTGAAACACCATACCCCTCTCCTTCATCTTCACATTTTGAAAATGTGTTGGATGTGTTGGAGTAATTTTAGTCTTCGCCACCACATTTTGGGTAAAAACTCACTATTTTTTCGAAACCCTCACTTTTGAAAAAAAAGCCTGCTATAATAGTAGTTTTTCCTATAATCACTCACTTTGTTTAATATATGGGTAATATCCATCGGATTAGTCATACTATTTATCACAAGATCTGCATTACTCACTTTTATGCTTTTGAACACGTCTTCTATGGTTCCCTCACTTTTAGAAAAAAGCTGCCTATTATGTATGCCTAAAACCGAATAAAACATGTCTGTAATGGTAAAAAGCAGGAATCCAGCCCTAAGAGGCCACATTGAGCCGAATCTGTCGAAATTACTCTTACTTTTGATTGTTTCATTATGCCCAAGGTAGTATTTCCATAAAGTATTATCCCCATCGCACACTACAATATCATAACACTCACTTTTGATAAAATTGGCCAATTCTTTCAAATTTCGGAGAGTAAAATCAGCACTTTTGTGAGTATTCCCGTATCTATTGACTAGAATCTTATCCACCCTCACTTTTGAATTATGGTGCTTGTTTTCGAGCGCTTTTTCAAGGTTATAGGCTAGTTTTAAGTCAAGAAAGTCATCACCTATAACACCTATGCGAACAGGCCCAGAATTTGATTTTAACGCATATTGGAAGGATTTAAACAATCCTCCATATTGGTAGAATAGTTCTATTAATGCAGCTGGGTTTGGCTTTAAACCGTGTCTAATCCAGTGATAAGCGCTCACAATGCCTATATTTATGCTGTTTGCCTGTAATTCCCTCTCACTTTGAACCTGGGGAGCTGATAAGATCATTAATTATCTGGTAAAAGTATTATAGATTTAAATCTTACCTTAAACCCTCACTTTTGGGAAAACAGGCTGTTTTTATGCCTTTTTAGCCCTATTTTAGCCTTTTTTATCACTTTTTACTATTTTAGGATCTTGCAGGACTTATATTCACTCAAGTTATAGATTGCCAATTGATATATAGTGATAATCTATCTATCACTCACTTTGGGATAAATAAGCTATTTTTAGCTGCTTTTATGTATTTTTTTGATTCTTCAATCAATATTTTAGGTTAATTTTTATCCTATCTACCTATATATCGAGTTAATCTAGAAAAAATTATAAATATTTGACGTGTTGACTAATGTGTTTAATATGTTGTCGAAAGTGTTGGATGTGTTGGACTTGTTGTTGAATGTGTTGTGGTGGTTCTAATGGGCATTTTAGATATAATTTACAATATGGTAAATAAATCCAAGCAAAAAAAGGCCAAAAAACCAAAACAAAAGCACGAAAAACATGCTGCCAATAATGGAAAAACAGGGCAGGTGCAGGAAACCAAGCAGAAATTGGAGCAAAAGATAATAGTCAAGGATTTGTCAGATACTGAAAAACTGCTGAAAGCGTGGGATTCAAGCGTCAAGAACGTTTCAGACCATCCATTATCACAGGTTAAAATCATTAATACGCAGATATTGGAGCAGTTAACTGATATACTCACTTCTATGAACTCAAAATTAGACCGCCTGGATGTGTTAGAAGAGATTTTGAGGCTACTTAAGGATTCCAGGGCTGAAATCAGGGTTGTTGGTGGAAGTACTGAGAAATTGGATGCTGCTATCTCTAAAATTGAGGGTTTGACTATCAAGGATGAAGAGTTTATCCGCGTCTTGAAGGATAAGGGGCCTCAAAGTGCTGATTCCATAAGCCGTTTGGTTGGCATTTCAAGGAGCACAGCTTCAAGCAGATTGAATAAATTGGAGAAGTTTAAGCTTGTTAAGAAGAATGCTGACGGCAAAGATATTTATTATTCATTGAACCAATAAAAAATATTATCAAAGGTTTTAATAATTTATCAAAAGTTTTATCGTGCTGTTTTTTCAGTATTTTTTATCGTTTTTTTGATTTTTTTCTAATTTTCTATATTCCATCTCGTTTACAAAATTTGGATTGACTTTTTTTAGTTCGGTAAGATGATAGTTTCTTTCTTTTTCCATGTCGTCTTTTATATTTCTTAATATGTCTGATAAGCTGATTAGTCCGTTTCTTACGAAATCATTTTTCATTACTATTATGGATTTCATTACTTCTTTATAGGTTTTTAGCGCCTTTTTTAGCTGCCTAAATAGGGCTCGGAATATACCCTCCAGGCGAAAGTTTTAGGCCTAAAATGCGTTAAAATGACCCCGTTGTTTCCTATGGATATATCGGCTTTCTATACATAGAATTTGGCCGGATTTCATTATGTCTTCCTCCAGTAATCTGTATGACAAGCTCCCTATATCTTTTATAGAATAGTAGTTAGGGAACCACTTTCGTAAACCTTATATGTCGCTCTCCACTTATAGAAAACTGGTATATTTATGAAAAACGTGATGTTTTTGGTATTCGGAAACCACCCCAAAGCTAACAGCATAAAAGAGCGTGCTCTGGTGATTATTAAGTTCCTGAAAGGCAAGGACTGGGTGGACTTAAACGACATACAAAAAGAGCTTAACATAGACAGGAACGAAAGCCCCAGCATGTTCTATAAACCTCTTAGTGCGATGAAGCGCTGGAAGCTGCTTGACAGTAAGCGCCAGGTTACAGGCGGCCGAGGAGTGCACGTTATCTACACGACTTATTACAAGTTTACCCCAGACCATTTTCTTACATATTTGAAAGACACTTTGTACGCAGTGTGCGATACAGAGCTTAAAATGTTCAAATAATTTAATATTAATTTACCATATTGTAATTATGTGGGTGCCCATATAGTCAAAAAACATTGCATACTTTTTAATACATTATTACCATATAGTAAATAAATTGAGATTACACCTCGAAAAATTCCACTATCTGCCGAAAACTAAAAACTGAGTGAGACATCAAATTTAAGAGAATGCAAAGTGAGGGATAATTATAAATTTTATTAATGTGATTTATAATATTTATTAATTAATAATTATGTAATATAATATGGTCTTTTATAATAACAAAGAAATAATAACTAATGAACATGATCTTGCATATTTAAAATATTTTGATTGGTTTTTATCACTTAGCTCAGATAAGTTAAAGAATTTAAATGTTTTATTTAAAAAATCGTAAAATTGATTTGTATATAAAAGCAAATAAAATTATAAAAAGTCCAGACCTTATTTCAAAATCTCAGATACAAGATATTAAATCCAAACGAATTACAAATAAAAAAAGATGAAGTAAATATAATTTTAATGGGCGGAGAATCTAATATTGATTCATTAGATGATATGTCAGATTTTTAGATCATGGGGTTGTCATAAGAGAGCCTGCGACGAATTAATAAACTGGTTTTATGAAGAATCCAATCTTAAAAAAATGACCATTATAGTCCCTTTTGACACTATTTTCAGTACGTATAATGCTAATTTGAATACTCCAAAATATAAAGAATATTTCTTAAACGTATATAATTCTAAAAAAACTTCATTCAAAATAAATCAAGACCAAGCAATAACTGTTTTGTCTAAAATAGTTATTTAAAATTTTTCAAAGATAACAAGTCCCAAAAAAAATAAATTAATCAAACAATAATATTTTAAGCAATTAATACTAAACTAAGTTTCAGGAACTCTAGATTTAATACTTATTTTGTTAGGTATAACTTATATTTTGGCTAAAATTTCAATTAAAAGCCTTTTTAACAGACGCATGCCTTGTTAAAAATAATAATATTAATAATAGGGGGTGCAAAAAGAATGCTAGTTGTAAGAAAAGCAGCAAAAGAAGCTGGAAAGAAGTACGAAATGAGATTCCCAGACGAGACTATTGATGCTCTTGACAAGTATTTAGATGAAAAAATAAAGAAAGCCGCAGACAGAGCTAAAAAGAACGGAAGAAGTACTTTAAGAGAATATGACTTCTAAAAGCTAAAAAAAATCATTTTTCAAACTTTTTTTTTAATGTTTCTAATTTTTATGATTTAAGGCAAAAGATAAACGCCTATAAAAAAAAGTACTTCTAAAAAATACTTAAAATAACAACACGCATCTCCTAAAGACTATACAAAAATGTTAAATAAAAAAATAATACAAAATAGACTAGAACTAATAACACGAAAATGGTGGTTTTTCTTAGCATTAATACTCCTTCAATTCATACCCCCATACGCATCCAAAGGAATAACAAGCTGGCAAGACTCAGGATACCTTACCGGAGCAGTACTAACAAACGCATTAATCAATAATATATCAATATTATACCCAGTTTTCAAAATAATACCAATAATACTAGTCATCTCAATAATATTATACAAGAACAAAGCTAGAAGAATATTCAGCATTTACGCAGGAATAAACTACGCACTATTTGCAGTACTGCAAAACGTAGGAATCACCGAACAATACGGCCTAGGAATAGTCACAATCAACGTAATCATGTTCTTAATAGTTGCAATATCCTGGTTCTGGGAATCAATCATCCAAAAAAATGACTTCACGATAAGAAAAATACCAAAATGGAAATACTTACTAATAATATTATCATTCATCGCATTCTGGTACCCGACCGAACCAAAAACTTTCACACCCAACTTTAACCCATTAGGAATAATAACAAACATGGCAGGACTAGCATTCTGCACAATGACACCATTCTACATAACAATACTAATCATATACTACCCTAAAATAAACACTGCAACACTAAGAATAACAAGCCTCATCGGATTCATACTCGCATTTTACAATATCTGGGTGAACTTCTTCATCTCCCCAACTACACTATGGTGGAACGGTATACTGCACATACCATTATTGATAACGTCAGTCACGGGAATAATATGCTCATACAAAAAATAATATTTTTACTTAACTTTTTTGCGCAATAAACGATTTAAAAAATCTTCTAACTGATTCGTGCGAGAAAGCATTGAACAATAATTGAATAATATAAAGAGCTAATAATATAACTCCAAGAGTTAAGTTCTCCTTCCACACAAGTATCACTAAAACATAATTGGCAAAGAAATACAGCATTAAATAAGGAATTAACAAGTACAGTTTAGACTTGGACCGAAAATTAATCTTCAAAACCCAATCCAAAACAACCTCAAAACCCAAGTAGACTAACACTATTACTAAATATAAGTAGTAAAAAAGAGGCTTGTTCTCAAATATTGAAAGAATCAAGCAAATAATAGCAAGCGGAATAACCAAGACTAAGTAAGCGAAACCGAACGTTTTAATTAATTTATTATTTTTAACCCTATTGGAATTAAAGACGCAGATAAGCAATAAATTATGCACGAGCCCTAACACAAACGCTAGTTCTAAAAACATAAATTAAGCCAAATGGCCTCAAATTAATAAAAATATCGATGAGAACGTTGGGATCAAAATGCTTTTATTATCTTTACTTTTTCCTAGAAAAATAATGGACCTTAAGGAGTTAATAAGCAAAAAAGAGATAGATGCTAAAATAACTGAGTTGTCAGGAGTAATCATTAACGACTTCGGCAGCAGCGTCTATGCAATGACTGTACTTGAAGGTGCAAGAGTATTCTCCAACTACTTAATACAAAATCTGAGAACTAACAGCTCTACAGTAGAGAATGACTACATAAAACTATCCAGCTACAATGAAGGCACAGAATCAAGCGGGAAGATAACGATAAAGAAAAATCCTGAAAAAGACTATAAAGGCAAGAAAATCCTAATCATTGAAGACATAATAGACACAGGGCTAACACTAAAATTCCTGAAAGACTACCTGACACGAAACGGCGCAAGCCAAGTAAAGATATGCACATTACTAGACAAGCCAAGCCGAAGAACTGTAAAAATAACACCTGACTACTGCGGATTCACAATACAAAACCTGTTCGTTGTCGGCTTTGGCATAGACTTTAACGAACAATATAGAGAACTACCCTGCATATACTACATCGAACCCAACACTTAATAAAAAATACAACCCCACAAAACCCAAATTCAGAATTATAAGAATGCGTAATGCATAAGAATTATAAACAAAGCATTAAGGACTACTAACAAAATAATTAATTTAGTCCTTCCCATTGATTTAATCTTCCTTATAGTTGACATATTCATTATAATATATACAGTATAAATTATTACAAGAATAGCTGCGCCAAGAAAATTACCACGTACTTCCATAAAAAAATAATACATTACGTATATAAATATTAAACTCTTTAGAATAATACGAGACCAATGAAGAAATCAAATCCAAAAATTGACGAATCTGCACCTAAACTGATTGGCAAACATATTATAGAACTTGATGATTGGCGCGGAAAGATATTAACTACTATTCGTAAAATAATTCACGACGCAGATCCAGACATAATAGAAGAATTGAAATGGAAGAAACCAACCAACCCAGCAGGTACACCAGTATGGTCCCATGATGGGATTGTCTGCACTGGAGAAACATACAAAGATCATGTAAAACTGACTTTTGCCAAAGGCGCCTTCTTGAAGGATCCAAAACGCATATTTAACGCTAGCCTTGAAGGTAATTTAACACGCGCAGTCGATATTCACGAGGGTGAAACTATTAACGAAGCTGCTTTAACAGAACTTATTCGTGCTGCAGTAGCCTACAACATATCCGAAAAGAAAAAACGATAATCTTCTTATAAGAATTAGTTTCAGAACCATTTCTCAATTATTTTAAATAAGCTAAAAAAACGCAATACCAAAGAATTCAGAACAAAAATAATAAACTTTCCTAAAAAAATAATATTAATTTACAATAAAAATTCACTTAAAAAGATTACTAAATACTATATTTCTCAAAAATGTTTTTAAATTGATTTTTCTAAACAGTTAATGAATATGAGTACTGCTATAGATGTTTTAGAGATGGAAATCGCGAAAGAAGAATTAAAATATGACGCTATAATTAAGGATATTAACGACGGCATAAAAATTAGACTATTCCTGCCATTTTTAAAGAAAAAGATTGAAAAATTAAAATCTGAATATGAAGCATTAAAAAAAACAGGATTAGAAGAAAGCCTAACTATTCACGCAGCAATTATCGGAAGACCAGAATTTTACTCCTGCATTAAATACGATCCTTGCTGGAAACAAAACCAGCAGAAATCAAGCTTCAGGTGGGAGTGGGACCTCTATAATCCAACAATCACCAACTTAGGCTCAGCACTAACAGCAATAGTAGAGGAAGAGGACCCAAACATATACAGAAACTTTGACTGGATAATTAAAAAAACATCAATGCCAAATATAAGATACATACACAATATACACGGCGAATTATTCGGAATCTACATCGGAAGCTCTTACCAAAAAACAGTCAATACCTTAGAAGAAGCAGTAAAAGAAATAATACCATTAATAAAACACTACGAAGGATACAAACAAGAACTAAAACAGATAAAAAAGAATAAAAAAACGAATAAGGCAATAAATGAAAAAGAAGTAGTGCCGGAATTAGACAATAACCAAGTAATTGAGAAACCAATAATAATATCAGCAGCACCGAAAAATAACGACGACGTAATAAGCGAGATTACCAGAAGAAAAAACGAGATACTAAAGAATCAAAGAGAAGAAAGATATAAGATGATAGTAAGAACTTTAAAAATCGCCTAAAAAGCATTAAGTTCCGGAGCTAAAACTCATCCAAAAGAACCATACACCAATTAATAGTATAACTATTCCCCAGATTACTTGCTGAGACTTAAAATCCTGAGCCCTCTTATTAACATGACCTGGAAAACCAATCTTGGTAATACCCTTAAAGAAAGTAACCCAACCTAAGATAGTAACAGTAACCCTCCAGTCAAAAACCCATAAATTATGCAGTACAACAGTGCCAAGACCTAATAAGAAAGTGATATAACCTGTAGATACGGTAATAGCTTTCTCCTCAGTGTATTTAATAATCCTGCCCAACAACTTAGCAATAATAGACATTAGTCCAAGACAAATAAAAAGGCTGCCCCAAAACCTTGCCAAAAAAATAGTAACATCCATACATTAAACTAAGAACTGAGGCAAGTTAAATATTTTTCCCAAAAAGAGTTTTTTTTTGATTAGTTTTATAAAAAAAATAATTTATCCACCGCTATACTTCACCGTATTTATAGGATAAACCTCGTACAAAATCGTTGATTCATATTTTAATATATTATCAGGGAACTTATTCCTCAACTCCTTCAACAAGTCATGAAGTTCGAAATGAGACTCAAGCACCGCCTCAAACTCCAAATCCCACCTGCCAAGACCCTTAACAATCTGAGTAACAGACTTCTTACCGGCAAGAAAATGAACCAAATCCTTATACTTAACCTGATTCATATTAGTCAAATTAAGAAAGATATGGAAATTATTCAAATTAAACTTTTTAGGATTAACCCTGATTTTAAAACCAGTAATTATCCCTTCTTTAAAGAGCCTCTTCATCCTAACCCTGACCATTTGCGGACTCAAACCCAGCTTGGAAGTTAGTTCAATCATCGGCTTTCTCGAATCCTCCTTAATACTGTTAATTAACAAGTAATCCTTCTCATCCAGCTTAACATCTCCTTTAACATTCACAACTTCATCAACCCTAACCTCCTTTTCGCTATACAAGTAATTGTAAGGCAGATAATAGATTCTTGATGCAATGCTCAACTCCTTGTCAATCAAATGATTATCCAAGGAATAAATTATCGAGTCATAAATCTCATCAATCTCTTTAATCGTTTTTGCTAAGAATATGACGCAAAAATCGAACGAGCCGTCAAGCCTGGCAGCAAAATGAATATTTTTAAGCTTGGACAAGGAATTAACAAGCGAGTCTTTGATTTTCTCAGAAAAACCCATAAACTTCAAAAAAAGCCTGCAGTACATGTAACCCAGCTTAGCCCTATTAACAGTAGTGCAAAAAAGAGTGATTACACCATCATCAACCAATTTCTTAATCCTGTAATTGACAATATTCTTAGGCAAACCCACTTTTTTACCAATCTCGGAAAAAGACCGCCTGCTGTTATTATCCAACTCCTTAATTATTCTTTCGTCCTTAACGCTGAGCTTCATAATATATCAAAATAGATGTTTTTGGTTAAAAAGCTTACTTTTTGAGCTATTTTTTAATAAATAGTTTAAACTAAAATAATGGGCTATATGTATTTTATGAAAAACAACCTTGAAGATTTAATAACTAAAAACAAGTCTGAAATCTTTAACTTAGTTAACGATTTGGACTCTAAATATTTGCCAGAGTTTAATACGGCCTATAGAAGCTTAAATGAAGGAGTTTCCCGCGAAGACCTGCTTGATCCAGATACTCCGGAGATTGAAAACCCTTACCATTTCGATTTTGTTAAAAGAAAAGGATTAATACTTGATGTAATATCAAATGGCGACTTTGATTTCTCAAGATACTCTGTAGTATTCGACATTGATGCTAGGTCAATCTATCACACTTCATACAGGAGCGACACGAAAGAAACAGTGCCAATACTCGAATTCTATGGCAATAGATTAGTTCCAGTTTTCAATGTTCAAATACCTGATATTACAGGAATCAGGTGCACTGACAAAAATGACTGGATGAAATACCATGACAAGATTGTCTCAAAGCTTAAGGAACTAAAGCAGGAAGAAATTAACAAAAAAGCCAGCGAGTCTAAAGAAGAGCCTGACATCTTTGGCGGAAGAGACTTCGCGCACTTTGACCACTTATTCGAGGACTGAAAACGAAAAATGAACGAGCTTGAAAACATCTTAACTAAAATAAACGAACTAAAACTTAAGAAAGTGAATTTTCCTGAATATTTTGCAGCTTACAGGCTCATAAAGAATGATAAGAGCCACATAGAGTATTATACCTCTATTTGCGCAAGAGAAGTTCCCAACCAGTACGATTACAAATTTTTCAAACGCGAAGGATTCGTATTGGAAGTTCAGGATGAAAGCCATTTCATTTACTGCGTTGTTTTTGACATAAAATCAAAAACGATTTATCGGACAGTCTTTGGAATGAATGAAAACAAAGCAGTTCCAATACTTGACTGCTCAGAGGATAAACTAATTCCCCTCTACAAAAAATTCGGGTCGCAAGATGATTATGCTGACACTAATTCAAGCAACTGCTTCATGGAAAGTGACTGGAGGACTTTCAGTAAAGAAATCAGTGAAATCCTTGCCGATTTTAGCATGTCAGAAAAATATAACAAAGTCAAGGAAGAGGATGATTACTCAATAAGAAAATTCAGGATAGACGCTGATTGGGATATCATCCAATAAAATAAAGGAAGATGAAAAATATGAAAATAATTTTTTTAGGAACAGGAAACGCTTGGGGACTGCCAAACGAAATAATCCAAAACACCACAGACGTGAAAGATTACAGGAAAAGAACATCACTGTACATAGAATCAGGCAAGAATATCTTGATTGACTGCGGACCAGACTTCAAAGAACAAAGAATAAAGTACGAAATCAAGAACATTGATGCACTACTGCTCACGCATACGCACCAGGACCACACAGGAGGATTGGATGAATTAAACATTTACAGAAGGGCTTACAAGAACTGGAAACTACCAACTTACGCTCACACGGATGCAATAAAGTATTTGAAAGAAAAAAAAGACCTAAACTACCTATTTGACTCAATACTAATAGAAAAAATAGTAACTCCTGACGAATCTTTCCCCCTTGACAACTTATTAGTCACTCCGTTTAAGACAAATCACGGAAGCTTCGCACCAGGCTCAGTAGGCTACATAATTGACGAAAAAGACAAAAGAATAGTCTATACTTCTGACTTCAGCAGCATAGTAAATGACGCTAAAATAAAAGAAAAAAACATAGACAAGTTAGTGATTGAAACCAACTGGTTCAGCGAACCATTAACCAACAAGCCGGGGCACATGAGCTTCCAGAATGCGCTAAAATACATAGAAGACTGGAAGCCTAAAGAAGTCTACCTGACCCACTTTGGCGATGAAATAATACAAAACGAAAAAATATTACCTTACAAGAACCCGACAAACCACAAAGAATGGGACGAAGCAGTCAGACAAGAATTCACCAAAAGAGGACTAACCCAATACTTGAAGCAAGAAAACATCATCACATTTGACGGACTAAAGATTGAATTATGAAAATAATATTTTATAATTGTTTTTTGTTTAAATAATCCATTTTTTCCAGGCTTTTTTCCAAACATTCAACTGAAGGAGTCGGTTCAGCATCAAAAACCTTAGATAAATCACTTCGTAACTCCAAAGACATTGACTTATCGCTGATATTGCTCAAATAATCCTTGGCCTCGCGAACGTACGATTTAATAAAATGTTCAGGATAATTGTTCTTTTCATACTCGATAATATCAGTTATCTCATATTTTAACGCCTTAATGAAAGTTTCATCCTTAAGCTTCAGAATCTTATTCTTAAATAAGAATTTCCTCCAAGGCTTAATGTACTTAAGACAATCCTTCATCTGAAAAGCTGCACCATACATGGCGCATAATTCCAAATCATGCATATTCGGATCCAAAATTGCTATTCCAACACCGCTTAAACCAATCATAAACTAAAAAATGTAAAAAATGTGTATTTTTAAACGTTTACAAAAAAATAATAACTTAAAATTTAAGAATGTAAATGTTTAAAAAATTGAGATTTTAGCTCTTAATATCAATGAATTCTTCACAAAACGATGAATCCGGACTGAAACTTGACGTAACACTAGAAAACGGATTAAAAACACAAATGAACTTAGAGGACTACATCAAATACTTAGCAAAAAAACAAGCCAGACACAAAGAACCCAGCACAAAAATAGGACAACTAACAAAAAGACACATCTATAAAACCCTGACAGAAAACCTCGAAGAAGAACCATTAATAATAATACATCCCGGATGGAAAAACTACGGTAGCGACGGCTTTAACTATATGAACTCATTCTCAGGATACGAAGACTACATAACAGCATTAAAAGAAGAAATCAGCAAACAAGCAAAAAAAGGCACAACATTCATATTTTATGACGTAGAAAAAAAGAACAGTTTAAACACCACAAAAGAAACAATAAACATAGAATCCGAAAAATTATTCTATATACCTTCAAGGTCATCAATGTCAATAAAAGAATACGACTTTGATGAAGATTTCTTCAAAAAAGTAAGTAATGTCGCGCCGAACATAAAACTAGCAGGCGAATGGAGATACGGCTGCATAACCCACTACGCCTACGGACTGCAAAACATATTCCAAAAAATAACAATGCTTGAAAACTTAATATTCCCGCCTAAAAAAAATTCGATTAGCCAATAAAGATTTTTTACTTGAAAATCTTCAATAAATCAGTCTTAGTGATTATGCCTGAAAAGATGCCATGATTCAATAATAATACAGCCTCATTATACTCTAACAAGTTGCTGACAAGCTGGATGGGAGAATCCTCCGGAATCATAGGAAAAGGCTGGTCCATGACATCCT
Source organism: Candidatus Tiddalikarchaeum anstoanum (assembly GCA_902385255.1). Lineage (GTDB taxonomy): Archaea > Nanobdellota > Nanobdellia > Tiddalikarchaeales > Tiddalikarchaeaceae > Tiddalikarchaeum > Tiddalikarchaeum anstoanum. The sequence goes on from CABMEV010000004.1 coordinate 84,303, forward strand.
TAATAATAAGTTCATCAACACACTTCAAACCCTTCCTGATAAGACCAGGAATAGTCCTCTTGCTGAAACTGCCAACAATAACAACACCATCAGTAACAGGGAGCTGAGAAACACCCAAATCATGCATTAAGATAACAGCATCCTTAACCGTCTTATTCATATTAATCCTCTTAATCTTAGTCATCAAAGACTTAACATTCACCTTCTCACCCTCACTCCTCAACTTCTCCAACAAATTAATCAATTTCTTACAAACACTAAAAGGAGGATCAGCATTCAAATTCTCAATCTTATTAATATACGACTGGGACAAACCAGACAACTTACTCAACTCGTGCTGCGTAAGACCGGACTTTCTCCGCAAAAACTTAATAATCTCCAAATCAGGAATCATTTCAAATATATTATAAAAAATCGAACGTATAAAAATATTCCTAACAAGAATAATTTATTCAATAATCGTTAATAAGAGATAAATCATTTTAATTAAACAGAATGAGGGGTGATTAATTAGAAAATATGGAAATTGAAAGCTTACGAGTAATGATTGGAGGATACAACTGCAACGCTGCATGCCCTTTCTGCATCACGAAAATGATGGGAGCAGGAAAAGAAGCACCAAAGACTAACTGGAGAAAATTTGACACGGCATGCAATTATTCAATGAAAGGAGGTGCGCAGAGTGTAATAATAAGCGGACCAGGGGAGCCTACACTGTACCCGAAAGATTTAACGGAAACACTAAGGAAACTGGAAAAATACCAATTTCCATTAATAGAACTCCAGACAAACGGATACTATATCTCAACAAAAGAATACAACAAAAACCTGCAAAAATGGTACAAACAAGGATTAACAACAATACTGTTATCAATACTCAGCCAGGATAGCACAATAAACAGTAAAGCCATGAACATTCCATACTACAACATTGAAGACAACATCAAAAAAATCCACAGCTTCAATTACAGCCTGAGAATGTCATGCGTAATGTACAGAGGAGGAGTCAACTCACCTGAAACTTTAGAGTCATTAATCAATTTTGCAAGAAAAAACAAAGTAGAACAGTTAACAGTGAGGCCAATAATGAAACCTCCAAACCCAAAAGGGGCAGTATATGAATGGGTTAAAAAGAACGAACTCTCAACCATTGAACAAAAGAGAATCCTGGAATACTTGGAATCAAAAGGTGCAAGAATATTGAAACTCTCACTTGGAGGAATAGTCTACGACATAGAAGGGCAGAACGTGGCAGCAATAGGATGGCCAACAACAGTGCCGCCTGACGAGGACTTAAAACAATTATTAATACTGCCAAATGGGAAACTAAACTTCGACAAAAGATACAGAGGAGCAGTATTATTATAAAGAAACCCTCAAGAAAAAGTCATTAAATGTTAAACCAAACAGCTGAAAGCATTACTTTGCTTTCTATTAAGCAAAAAAAGAAGCCGAAATAAGAAAAACTACCAGCAAATAATAGCAGAAATAAAGATTAAAACTTGTTTTTTTTCCTAATTTTTTTTAATAAAATCACTTAAAATTTCATCCACTTTTTCAAATTTAACTTCTAAACCTTTGTCAAAATCATGAAATATTGAATCAATCATCACATCAAGATCATATGTCACATCATTAATTGCCTTATTAATTATTTCGAATTTGTTAGTTTCATCAAATACGCGGGCAATCTCTTCATACATTAAGCTTTTGGCATCGAACTTTTCACAGTTAAAACCTGAACTTAAAGCATCAACACCATCACCATCTAATTCATATAACTTAAGCAGTTTACACAACTTAAGTCTACCTTTAATATGTTCTATAATATCATCATTAATTTTATATATGGCATTGCACTTAAACGGCCGAACTTGAGAAGCATTCCTCAACAAACCATCAGTTAAATAAAAATCATCCTTATACTTAAAAATCATGTTCTGTAGCAAGAAACCACTTGTTTCTTTAGAAAAAAACTCATAAATAGGCGTATTTTCATCAAGTCTTAAACTGCTACTCCACTCCTCTTTGACCAAAATATCAGTTAAATAAACCTTATTCGACTCCTTCATCTTAATAATAATCTCTAAAAAAGTTAGTTTAAAAACTTTTATGGTTATAAAACAACTTTAAATCAAAAATTACTTATAAAAAATTTAAAACAAATATGATAATAACACCAGTTAACTTTAAACTTAAATTTTTTACCCCAAATTTTAAATTTCTTTAGCTAAATTAATTAGTTATTCTAGGAAATCGTTAGAATTTGCGCTTTGAGTCACGTGCTCAGCCAAAATTTTGCACAACCAATCTGGCAAAGTCTTACTCCTGCCGTTCTTTAACGGTCTTTTAATTGATTTAAAAAAACAGTTCATAATCCTTTATTTTAAAAACTCATTTTTTATACTATCTCAAAAAATACAATATTCCATAAAAGAATTAAAGAATAAGACGCCTAAAAATTAGTAAATGAAAGACAAATCAAGCGATGTTGACAAATACATTAACTCCCTGCCAAAAGAGAAAAGAATTATTCTGACAAAACTCAGGAAAATAATCAAGACAGCAGCGCCAAAAACCACAGAAAAAATAAGCTACGGAATACCAACCTTCGACTACAACGGCCGCCACTTAATAGGATACGCAGCATTCAAAGACCACTACTCACTCTTCCCGATGAACTCAGCACTAATACAAAAACTAAAAAATGAACTAAAAGAATACAAGACGGCAAAAGGAACCATACAATTCACAAAAGAAAAACCCCTGCCAACACCACTAATAAAAAAAATAGTAAAAGAAAGAATGAGAGATTAAAGTCAAAAAAATTGGAAGAATTAGGAAGATTCACGCCTAATGAATTATTATCCGCAATAAAAGACAATAAAAGAACAGGGGAGATACTCAACTATTTATACGAACATAAAATAATGCTAAAATCAAGAAAATAAAAATTCCTTCAAATATTCTTCAGTATAATGTTAAGCTCTTTTGCTATAATGTACTCGTACACTAATCTTCTAACATCCTTTTCTTCAACATTAAAGTCAATATAGTCAAAACCATAACCCGCCTTTGATATTTCATAAGTCTTTAACGATATCAGCCTAATCAGGGAAGAATTCACCTTATAATTAGCATTAAGTGATAGTCTAAGAAAATCCAAAGTGTACTTATGAGCCTTGTCTTTAACAACAAGGTAAGGATTAACAGAAACAACACCCTTCTCCTTATAGAACAAGACCTTATCCTTCAATGCCTCGTTAGGAATAACATCAAGAAGTAATACTTCACCATTTTTCAACATAAATTCAGTAGCATTCTTCTCCAAATTCTTAATCGTAACATCCAACTCAAGCATGCTCTTATTATACAAGTCCAATATGCTGGAATTACTAGCATTACTCATCAATAAATTTGGTAAAAAGAACCTGCTTTAATAATTATGCTTTTTTTCGTAGAATATTCTTATCGCTTTCTTTAAGGTTCAGAACTTATTATCTTTATATTTAACTGCTGACTTTGTAAAATTAGGCAAAAAAAAATGGAAAAACTTCACTTAGTACTCATAACAATATTCTTAATACTAATTGGCGGATGCACAACAACACAAACATATAGCTTGGAAGAGCAGACACCTGTATTGTACATTTCTGACATATCCAACGCGCTCACAGAAATAGCATACAACTATAATATGTGCGGCGATCCTTCAAACACCCCGTTAAACTGCGGAAGCGACCCGGAAACGTGGAACCCTTACAGCGGAACGTCCCCTTATACTTTCACCATAGCAGGACTCCCTCCTGGATTAACAATGCGATTAGACGGACTAATTTACGGCAAAGTGCCCGATGGTTCAAGACTAGGCGTTTATAACATTAACATCTGCGTAACTGACAGTGCAGCAGCAAGGTCATGCTATGACAATAACATCACTGTTGAAAAAGGATGCACTCCGACAAAATGGACTGGAATAGTGGACATCCCATTAGACCAGGAATTTTATGGGATATGCACGCCGGACATCGCTGGAATGGAAGGATTACAGGATACGGACACTCAAAGAATGACAAATGAGAAATGCATGCTTACATTCCAATACGAATTAGAGATTAATTTTAACCTAGACATGAAAATGGATTTGCACGATTACTACAGCGGCGAAACTATTTTATCAGAATGCCATGAAGGAAACGGCACTTTCACAAGCGTAACTAATCTAGTCGTGGCAGGAAAATCCTGCGATTCCGGATATGAATCTTACAGCAGCCAGTATTTTCTATCACCAAGAGAAGAGACTAATGGCGCCATATACTTTAACGGAGGAGCGTTGACAAGCTATTTTACAGACTTATATGCTGACACTGAAACATTTAGAACTGCTTTTTTTGAAGCACCGCCTTTAGCAAAAGCAACCTGCAATGATGAATTCGGAGCATTCATACGAGTTAGTAAGACTATTGTTCTGGAAACAGATGACTGCACGTACCAAGCTGATCTTAGCCAGATAAACTGCCCATGCAGTATAAGCGGCTTAGGATTCGACCCTCAGATTGGAACATGCGAATTCTACAGAGAAACACCTCACGAATAAAGTAATGTAAATATTTTTAAAACCCTCATTTTAACCTTTTAGTTTAAATGGCAGTCAACATAGACGTTGCAGTAATAGGCGCAGGGTTCAGCGGATTAGAATGCGCGAAAGTGCTGGCAAGAAACGATTACAGCGTTAACGTTCTAGAACAAAGAAACACTATATACAGAGACCAAAGCCTGAAAGTGCCGGAAAGCATACTGAAAAAATTCGGCATAGACTACGTGGCAAGAAAAGTAGACAAGATACACTTAAGAAACGTAGACACAGACGCTGGGAAAATACTGAATGACAACATAATATTGTCTAAAAATTTTAAGGGCGACGAAGTAGTAATCGCTGACCATACACGAATATACGAGCATTTTGAAAAAGAACTGAAAGAACAAGTAATACTCAACTCTGAAGTTAAAAAAATAGAGAAGAGAGACGGCAAGTTTCACATATACACGGAAGATGAGGAATACGTATCCAACTTATTAATAGACGCGAGCGGACAATCCAACATTACAGACAAACTAATACCAAACAATCACTGGTTTCACCAAGGCGCGTACTTCTCATGCTACGGAAAAAGGTACGATAACTGCGAAGGATTAAAAAATTATTACGAATCATTCTTTGACTTTGACAGGCCGGGACTACTTGGAACATGGGGCTACACAATCAACGATTCAACATTCGAACTTGGAGTGTCATACTTCTCCAAAGGATTCGATTTTGAGAAAGAATCAAAAAACCTGGAAAAACTGCTCTCAAATTACGCCCACCTCGAACCGTTCTGGAATATATTAAAGAACGCTGAGCCTGGAAGGCTATTATACGGGCACATACCTTTACTTCCAAGGCCGTACAACGAGAAAGAAGGAGTATACTACGTAGGAGACGCTCTTCATGCAGTATCTTTCACAGGACAAGGAATACCTAACTGTTTTGAAAGCGGAAAAGCCGCAGCGAACAGCATAATAACAGGAAAAAAATACACTTACCACGCGTCACCCCCGTTAAGAGGGCTTGAAATGCTGAATTTAGTCTCAAACTTCGACACTGAGAGACTCAGAATATTAGTGAACGCCTTAGGCAAACTTGACGGCAAGAACATCTTCAAATTCTTGACAGGAAAAGTGGACAACACTTTCATGTTTAAACTCATGTCGAAGTTAGGGAAAGATGTGACTAAATTCTTATCAGCGGCGAATCCTTCAACAATGATTAGAAGCGTATTCAACATGAAGCCGAAAGAGTCAGATTATAAAATGTGGTATTAGAAACTTATTTATTTTATCCCGTTTATCCTGTCTTGATAATTATGATTTTTAAAACTGTTAACAATGTTGGCTGGAGGAAATTCTTATTATGGAGTATTAGTATAGGTGTTTTATTCCTTGTTCTTGACATGGCTGCTGCAATTATCACAATGCCAATAATGAACAGTTACGTAAGCCTTCCTGTCTGGAAAGTTCCGGTGGACTCCACTGCAGGAATAATTTTTGATATAATTAACGGCTTTATCTTGGTCAGCGATTTGTTATTATTGAGAAAGGGCTTCCTGGCAAAGGCTGGAAGAAAGGGTTGAATTATGGATTAATAGTCGGCTTATTCAGAGTCGTAATGATGGGTTTTTCAACCTATGTCATGTACAACATCCCTCTCATAATTGTTTTGACAAATGCAATTTCAGGATTTCTGGAAATAGTACTCCTCTCTGTGCTGCTTGCAGTGATAGGAAATAAAATTTAATAAAAAATATTTTTTTTTAAAATTCAGCAGGTGAATAAGTCGTCAACAGTTGTGCTTAAAGCTTTGGCAACATCCATTGCGAGCTTGAGCGAAGGGTTATACTTGTTCTTTTCAAGAAAAATTATAGTCTCCCTTCTCACGCCAACTTTCCTCGCCAGTTCTTCCTGAGTCAAGTTGTACTTCGCCCTTAACTCCTTAATATGATTCTTCATGAGTTCCTGTAAAACAAGTAACTGATGCCAAAAACAGCAGCCATCACACCCACTGTAAGATTAGTCACCAAACTAGGCCTTATGCTTGGAAATTCATCAATAAACCACGAGGCAAACAAGACCAAGTATAATGATACGTAAAAGCTTGTTGACGCAGTCTTCTGCATAATATTCCTTGAACGCTCATCATCAAGAGGCAATCCCTTCCTGACACTCTCATGCATCCTCAAAATGTAAGGCACGAAGAATGCAATCAGCAATAAGTGACTAGTACTGAACCAATACTGCTCAATAAATCTCCTTTTGTTATTGTGGTAACGCCATATATGACAAGAGTGGCAGACAATAAAACAAATAAAGTAAGCCTGATGTAATACTTCCTCTTATCCAGACCTTTTTTGTTAGATTTAGTTAACATAATGTTAGAAATAGTTAACACTTACTTATAAATTTTTCTAAAAGTTTTATTTATTCACACCTTAGCCGGACAAATTTTAATTATAGGATGATACGTAATTCTTCATAAACTCAAGTTCTTCAGGATTGCCCCATAAGAGTTTAGCATTTAAAATATAAGGTCTGACAAAACTGTCAATAATAAGATTATCAGCACCAACTAGAATACACTTATCTATTATTTCATACGCTAACTTATTAACGAACTCCTTGCCAGTCTCCGACTTGAAATGGTAAAGGCAATTCCAGTCAACCAAGGGGTATTTGCTCCTAAGTCCGATCAGATTATTATCCAGATTCTCGTCAGTAATACCCGGATTTATTAATCCAATATCAATGTCGCCTCTCACACTGCCAAAATAAAAAGCGGTATTCACAAAAATAAGCGCCTTACTCAAATCCGGAACTAAATAATTCAATAACCTCTCTTTTTCCTCAAGAAAATCCTGCTCTTTAGGCATACTCTTCTTAAAATAATTAATCTCTTTCTCAACAAGCTTCACATCACTCCTCCCGCAAACTAATTGTTTCAAGTCTGAACGCTTGTACTTTGAAGTAATGAAACCGAAAGGTATTGAGAATTCGCCAAGAAGCGAATACGCTGAATCAAACCAGGTTCTAGCATTGTCATTCATTGGAAGTATTTTAAATAAAATTATTAATAAGTATAAAAACATTTTGTAATTAAAAACAATCCAAGTTAGGTTTCTTTTAAGGTTTTGCAACAAAGCCTATAAGGAGCTAAATATCTGTGAATAACTCTTATGGAAGCAGCTAAGTGTGATAAAACAGTGAAGAAGTACGCGGATGAAGGATTCTTATGCTTAGACGCTCAAAGCGAAAAAAGCCGTGTGCAACTAGACTTTTATAACAACAATACTGTATACGGATGCTTAGCATGCAACTGCGATGATGCAGGCTCTCCAACTGGATTCCCATGCTTTTACCTAATATCACAAGCGAATATGGAGTTATACTTAAGCGGCAAAGAGTTCGAGTACGAACTAAATAATAAAAAATTTAAAACGGCACCAGGAGAATTCAACACCAAAGTATCAGACTTCCAAAAATTATCCGCCACGCTCGAGAAATACTTAAAAACAGAGGAATTCAAAGAAGACTGCAAAAGATTCAAACTAGGATTTAAAATTTCTAAAAATTAATAGCATTCAAGGCTGATAATTACATTTATTTCAAGAACTTCTTCGCGTTTTCCTCATAAATCTTCTTGTTAAATGGTATTGTTTCACTCATTGACTTAAAATAAACATCGTACCAGTTTTTACCCATATTAAACGAGTAATCAGTCTCGAAACACAAATTATCCTCCAAACCAAGGCTTAACGCATTAGTCACGTACTCAAGAGGAGTCATCACACAATAAGTGGGCTCGGATATTCCAAGCAATATATTGCCTTCAGCAATTAAACCGGCCAGTTTGGACGCGTTGCTGCCGCCATACTTAATCGAATTATTTAACGCACTAGCGCCATGAGCCAAGTAAAAATTGACACCTCTTTTGGAATACTCATTAAGAACCCTTAAACTCTCCTCGCTTAAATTGCTGGTGTGAAATTGGAATTTGTTAAAACCCAAACTAAGACACTTATCCACTTTCTCAATGACTAAGTCAAGATTGGACAAAGGGTCGCCTATATGGTAATGGAACTTGATGAAGTCAAAATTAGAATCCGCCTTGCCTAACTGCTCCTCAACATTATCATACAGCATCAGATACAAACCTGAAACTAAACCAGGAAAGATTTTCTTAACCTCTTTAGATAGTCCGGGATTAAAATAGGCGAATATGCCATAAATGGAACTAACACCATACTCCTTAACAATAGGGAGAAGACGATTAAAATAGCTTAAAACTTTGTTATTATTCCAATTCAGTTCCTGGAAATCCTCATCATCTGAGCCAAAACTGAAATGAAAATGGGAATCGATCACGGATTAATTGTTCAACGTTCCCGTTTATAAGAATTACTATTCGCTACTAGGATTATATGGGTTTTAATATCTGAATTTAAAAGAATTCTTAATTCTTATTCCTGTAAGTTATTATTATTCCATTCTTAGTGAATTCGCTTCTTAAAATCTCATACATTGAAAATAGATTATTAACTATGTCCCTGCTGGTGTTAACCGGAATAGACATTGTGAAAACCCGTCCATTCGGAGCATAAACACCCAGCGCATCAGCGATATCCTGATTATTCATAAAATAACTTAAGAAAATACTTAATATAAAAATCTGATGTTATTATAATAACAAAAAACTTACTAAAAGTTATTTTTAACTAACTCATAATGTTTTTAAATTCATATTCTTCTAAGCCTTCTAAAATGATGAGGCACGCGAATGCTACAATTACTATAGGGAGCTCTGAGACAAACCTTGGCAGCCTTGTTTTAACTTATACGAAGTTCGCACCAAGCTCCATCCGAGGAAGCCTTGGAATGCGAAGCGGACAAGGGGAAGTGCTGTTAAACAATAATCATATAGGCAAAATAGGCAATTTAATACTCCTTAACAACAGGCACTTAATATTCCATAACTCATTAAAACATGCAGGCAAAGAAACAATAATAGACTTAGACCATAATTTAGTGTATGCATTGCTGGAAAAATAGGATACATTAATAACTATTCAACTATTAACTCTAAATTTAGTGATGAGTAAATTTTTTTTAATAATCAGCATATTAGTATTAATCTCTGGATGCACCGCACAAAAATGCGGCATTGAGAACTGCCACGGCTTAGACATTACCTGCGGGCCGAACATTCCGGAAGTATGCACAACACTTTACTAATTAGGGGATTTCTGCAGAGCTTACGCGTCATGCTCGGCGGCAAGCGGCGCATGCGCACTAGAATCAAGCAGTCAATTCACAATATGCAAGGACTGCATAACACGATGCATGCAGATAAATAATACAATGGCATCCTTCGACTGCGAAAATACATGCAGGACAATGATAGAAAATCATACGCAGTAGGAATTACTAAGTAGAAAAATAAGATAAGAAGACTTAATGGAATATTAAAAAAAATAAAACGGAAAATAAATTTTTTTCTTTCTACTTGTACTGGTCTTTCCACATCATCATGCCGTGGAAATGGTGAGCCTTCTTTCCAGCCTTAAATCCCATCATCAAAGCCATAACGATGGCAAGCTTGAACGCAGTATACCATGATATGGCTCCTGCTATTGACCCACTCTGCACTAATCCAGGGAATATGTCCGGCACTATCCAATTCCATAATAGGTTGATAAGCACAAAACACACAACAAACGCTATTGCTGCAATTATTAACCCCTTGATTATGCATGAACCGTCACATTTGTAAGAACTTTCTTTAGATTTTGCACTTTCTCTTGGCATAGGATTATACAAGAAGCCGGTATCTTAAATACGTTTTGAAAAACTTTTTAAAACTATGACTTTTTTAGAAAAAAAAATATGACAAACAAAGAAGAAGCTGAATGTTGTCCGAAACTTGACACCAAGAAGTGGGATAATAAGAAAATAGTCTGGAAAAACAAATTGTTCATCCAGGATACAGCAGTGCAGCTGTTTCACATGCCTTTGAACTTCGGACCCGTAGTTGCCCGCATGTTCGCAAAGCTTACGAAAGCAGGGGCGGACCCGAAACCTGAAGATTTCTTGCTATTATCATACGACCCTTCACCATGGAAGGCAGAAATTTATATGAATGCAACGAAGAACGTACCTGGTGCGGCAAACGTGCGCTTGTCAGGAACTTTCCTTACTAAAGTATTCGACGGCCCTTACAACGTGGTTCCGGAATGGATAAAGAAGATGGACGAGTACGTCAAGGACAAGAAAGAAACAGTCAAAAAGTACTATTTATACTTCACAACGTGCCCAAAATGCGCAAAGAAATACGGACATAATTACGCAATAGTATTCGCCCAGATTTAAGAATGCCAAGCAACATCAAATTTGAACTGAAAGTTCCGGAACTAGATATAGGAATCATTTTAAATATACTTAGATTAATCCTTATTCTTGATGAAAGCTTATCTTGCCGGGCCATGGGGATTTGATTCTGCAGGCAAGAAGTACATGGATGAAGAAGTCATACCTAAACTTGGAAAGATTCAAAACCTGGAAATATTAAACCCATGGGAATTAACGCCAAAAGATGTAATAAAAAATAATCCTGAGAAGACAGCGCTGAAAATAATATACAATAATAACATAAAAGCCATTAAAGAGTCCAACTTCATAATTGCAGTGCTTAACGGGCCGCAGGTTGACGACGGGACAGCATTCGAACTCGGGTACGCGGCGGCGCTTGGAAAGAAAATAATACCTTACAAGGATGACTGGAGAACCGCATGCAAGGACGGCAAAGACAATGAGTTTAACTTAATGATTGATGTTCCAATACTAAAACCTGTAATCAAAGACGTCAATGAACTGGTGCGAAGGGTCACGGAATTCGTCAATTTGGAAAAGAAAAAATAAACCCTTATTTTTCTAATATTTAAACATGTTTTCTTTTTTTAACTAAATATATAAGTAATTATGACCTACGTAAAATGTATGGCTATTGATGTTTCTAAGGCAAAAAAGTTATGTATATGCAAAAATTGTCCGTCATACTTTGAATGCGGAGAAAAACTTGCATACTGTTTTCTAGGCAAAAGTAAATGCATCAAACAAGAAGTTGGATGCATATGCCCGGGCTGCCCTGTTGAAAAAGAGATTAACTCAACCAAGGAGTACTACTGCACAAGAGGCAGCAACAAGGAATTAAGCGGAGGCGTTAAAAAATGAAAAATAATAAGTGGGATTATAAAGCTGACATAGTTGTTGTAGGAAGCGGCGCTGCAGCGTACAGTGCTGCAATCACAGCCAAGTCAAAAAAAGCAGACGTGATAATGATAGAGAAAGGAGTAATGGCAGGAGGAACAACCCTCAGGTCAGGCGGAGGATTCTGGACTCCTAACAACAGGTTCCAGAAAGAGAAAAAAATAGTCGACCTGAAAGAAGATGCAGTAAGATACATGGCGAGGTACTCATACCCGCAGTTATACAACCCTGAAGACAAGATGCTCGGGCTACCTGAAAACGAATACAAACTAATCACTACGTATTATGACAATGCATCCAAGATGGCGGATTTCATGATAGACCTTGGAGCGTTGAAGATAATCCAGGAAATTAACTGGACAGGAAAACCGCAAGTGGACTACATGGACCACCTCCCTGAGAATAAAGGAGTAAGAGGAAGAGTATTATACTCAATGGGTGCTGACGGAAAATTAGCCTACGGCGGCGAATTCATAAGACAGTTGAAATCATGGGCTGATGGCCACAAAATACCACTATACCTTAATCACAGGGTAACAAAGATATTAAAAAATGATAAAGGGGAAGTAATCGGACTTGAAGCATTAAAAGGAAAAAAGACAGTCAGGATTCAGGCAAAGAAGGCAGTGATATTCGGAACTGGAGGTTACACGCATAACAAGGAATTAATGCTTCACTTCCAGAGAGGTCCTCACTTTGGAGGATGCGCAGCGCCGACTAATACAGGAGACTTCGTATTAATGGCCGAAGAGATAGGCGCGAAATTAGGAAACATGGCAGGGGCTTTCAGAGCTCAGATAGTATTAGAAGAGGTGTTAAGCGACCCAAACGGTGTTCACAATATATTCTACGTAATGGGAGACAGCATATTAGAAGTTAACAAATATGGAAAAAGAATAGTTGATGAGAAGAGAAACTACAGCGACAGAACAATGGTGCACTTCTTGTGGGATCCTCAAAAGGCAGAGTGGACTAATATGCTGGTATTCATGGTATATGATGAACGAACAGCCATGCTGTGGCAGGGATTCCCTCCTCTTCCTGTGAAAGGAACATTAGCGCCGTACATTATAGACGGAAAAACGCTTGATGAATTAGCGGATAATATTAAAGACAGGCTGAAACAATTAGCTCCGAAGATTGGTGGATTCAACATAGATGAAAGTTTCGCTGAAAACTTTAAGAAAACAGTTGCGGCTTTTAATGACTATGCAAAAGAGGGAGTCGACGCAGAATTCCACAGGGGAGAATACGCTTATGACAGGGAGTGGACTACGTTCCCTCCAACAATACCTGGTGCTGAGTGGCCGCCTAAAGACACGAAGAATTACACTATGTACCCGTTAAGCAGCGAAGGGCCTTACCACGCAGTAATACTCGGCGCCGGAACGTTAGATACTAACGGGGGGCCTGTGATTAACCCTAAAGCGCAGGTATTAGACACTAAAGATGCGCCAATACCCGGACTTTACGGGGCTGGAGACTGCATAGCTTCACCAACTGCGAATGCGTACTGGGGCGCAGGAAGCACTATTGGGCCAGCTCTCACATACGGGCATATTGCAGCATTAAATGCAGTAAAGGAGAAGCCAAAAAAATAACTCTTTTTTTTATTTTTTTTAAATTAATGACGGAAAGAGAATCTTTAAATAAACATTTTTTTCTAACTTTCATTTAATGAACAGTTTGCTAAACAACAATATCATAGCGCAGTTCTTGTCAACTTATTTTAAAATAGAAGGGTCAAACACCAGCAGTTACTTAAAGGAGTCATTTAAAAAAAACATTTTCGAGCCATATTTTAGAAAAATTGGTGTGAATATGGAAAGCCTGATTAAGGAGCTTCCGCTTGAGTCGGAGAACATAGAAGCTATTATGATAAAAAGTTCTGTAATGGAAGAGATGAAAAAAGAGTTTGCTTATCCTGTTGAAAGAATAGGGTTCTTATACGGAAAGTATTACACAGATAAAAAACAATTAAGAATATATGATTTGGTGAATGCTGAAGAATTAAAGAACTTATTCGGAAAAGAAATACTGCATATGGAGAAAGAAGGTTGCCAAGTCATAGATGACTTATATGAAGTGAGGTTAACACTCGCAAGAGAAGCTGGAAAGAAGGGAAAAGGCTTAGTTGGTGTCTATCACACGCATAAATCCGAACTGGGTCATACTAAAGGTGCGAATACGAAAGACTGCCTGCAAAAAGAATTCATAGGCATGATGGGGTTCGTACTATACTATGACAGTCAATTGCATGTATTTCCCTACAGGAGCATAGACGGATTTTACAGGACTGATGAAGATATTGAAAAACACTATAAAGAAGCGGAAAAAATAATAAAAGAGTTCTAAAACTCAAACTATAATTTTATAAAAAACAGTCCCGTCTTACTAAGATTATGAAGAATATAATAATTAGCATAATAATATGTTGTGTCTTGTTAGTTTCAGGATGCACAATCACTGTCAACAGTGACGGAACAATCAGCGGAAACAACCAAGGAACTAACAACACCCAATTAGCAAATCCCGCGTCGACTTTCTGCATAGAAAGAGGATACACAAACGAAATCAGGACAAGCCCGGACGGAAGCCAGACTGGATACTGCGTCTTTCCAGACGGAAGCGAATGCGAAGAGTGGGCGTTCTACAGGGGAACATGCGTAGCAGGTAATACCCAAGTAGAGTCAAATCATGAAACAGGGAATTCAAATCAGAATGATAATACAGGAATTACTGTAAGGCTTGAAGGGGAGTTAATGGATTCTAACTGCGTAAAATTATCATGGGACTTTAACGGCAATGATATATCATTTTACAAAGTAGTTCGAAGCGTAACAAACTCCAACCCTAAATACCCCGAAGACGGCTACATTGATGTAATAAGCGACAGAAGCATGACATCGTACATTGACTGCAGTTTGGACAGTACAAAAACTAATTATTACAGAATAACAGCGGTATTGCCAAGCGGCGAATACGTACACAGCAATGTAATAATAATAGAATCATCTAACAGGCAGGTATCATGCGAGTCAAACTGGGAGTGCACAGACTGGAATAATTGTTCAAACCAGGTGAGAGAACGAACTTGCAGAGACATAAACAACTGCCAAAATAATGATGCTAGGCCAAGCGAGAGGGAAACCTGCACTGAAGCATGCACAATAAAGTGTTCAACAAATAATGACTGCAATGACAATAATGCGAATACTTTAGACACTTGCAGCAACCCTGGAAGCTGCAGAGCTGAATGTTTAAGCACTGAAAAACAGTACAGTTTCTCAATAACGAACTTAACCTGCAACTCAACAACAGGTATGATAACAGCAGTGGTGGCAAACATAGGAAATTACAACATAGAGAGGAATACTTGGTATTCTGAAGTTAGCGGCGTACAAACAGCCTTTGAAAGGATAGTAAATACTAGTATGCCAATTATTAACACTGGCTCTGCGGAAACAATCAGTTTTTCATTAGACCCAAGGGACTTATTGCAGAACTTTGCATACACTGTGAACATCTCGGTTGGAGTGGCAAGCGAGATAGGAAGTTGTACTGCGCAGTAAAACGTGCAGTATAAACCTTTTTTTTATTTTACAATTATTTCTTTCAGTAGTTCCTGCAGAGTCTTTACTATTCTTGCACGATTATACCTCTGCAGCATTACGAGATACGCGTTTATTACTGAGACTACCGGCCAGCAGACAGAAACTGCCATGGCATATGCGTGTATGGTTTCATTATTTCTTGTTTTCTTTTCGAAATTAATAAGCGAGTCAACACTGCGCTCTTTTGATATGAAATAGTTATCTCCTTCTCCGGAAGGATTTTTGAAGAAAGTTACTAATTTCTTGAAAATCCCAACCCCTAAGTATTCGTAAAACTTTGAGAACTCGAAACTTTTAGGCCTGAAATAAGAATGCGTATCTATCTCGTACAAAGCAGTTAAAATCTTCGATTCCAAAGTGTTGTCTGAAGTGTTATAATTAATCCCTTTAATAGTTCCAATTTTGCTTTCAGTGTATTGGAGAAATTTATCCAATGCTTCAACTTTTTCCATTGGAATGTAATTTAAGGGTTAATAAGTACATAATATCTTGCGACAACTAAACGTTGTTGTAATTTTTATAACGTAAATTAAGGCTGGCTAGATTGTTGTTTAACAATGCTTTGCAAGAATTTTTAAAATATCCGTTTTTACTCATTATAGTTAGCATATGCGTAAAACTATAACTCCTATTATTGCCACAGTTATGCTTATTTTAATGACTGTAGTCTCTGTTGCTGCAAGCTTCTTCTGGGTTAACAGCGTGGCAACGAATGTTGAGGAAGAAGCAGGTAGCAGTGTATCAAACACTATTTCTGCATGCTCCAGCCTTAACCTGATAAGCATGAAAGGTGATGAAATTGTCGTACAGAATACTGGCTGTAATATTATTACTAATGTCACATTATTAATTGACGGCGTATTAACCAGTTACGGATTATCCACTCCTCTCGCACCTGGCGATACTGAAGTTATCGCTTATTCTTCATTATCATCCGGACAAGACCATTGTGTTAAGGTAATGCTTGGCGGCAATAACCAATACCAAACTTGCAGCAGTGCAGTGCATAATACATTAGACAGCGGTTATGGAACTGGAGGGAGCGTAGGCTCCGGTGCTTGGTATTCTGGATGCAGTGAGGGCGGCGCAGTTGTTGATTTCAGCACTTATGGCACAAGTTTCAGTTTAAGCGATAGTTTAGGATGCGGATGCAGCGCTTTTTCTAAAACAATTAATGCCTTAACTAACGGAGATTTCGAGAATGGCAGTTATGGCTGGAATTTAAGAAATGCTACAATCTCTTCTTCGCAATATTATAGCGGCGGCAGTTCAGTTTACGTTGTGAGTCCAATACAGTATGGTGACTCTTCAAGCGCATCTCAGCAATTAGATTTTAAAATTGACACCGCCTCTTTTATGTCTTACTTATCTTCAGGTTATACTGGAGCTTATTACCAAGCTTTTAGGGTTGAGTACCATAATAATAGCTGTACTAGCGGTAATTGTAATTATGGAATTATGTATATGTTAAGTGCGGACAGCAACCTTCTTCCTTATTGTGACACCCACCCTGGCGACCCTAACACTTGGATTGATTGTTCAGTATTAACCAGCACAGTTGACGCTTGGATTTATAATAGTATAAACAATATAGCCGCGAAGTTTAGCACTGTTTGGCCAAGCGTTGATTTCAACTCTCCTAACTTTAATATTAGTTATATTAGTTTTGCCAACCAACTGCCTTTCAGCCCCGGAAACGTAGCAGGCTACTTTGATGACGTTTTTGTCAACGCTTCAGCTGACGGCAGGTTTTGCGACAGCAGTAACAGCGGTTTAGTTGACGGGGTTTGCCAAGATAATATCTGCAATATTTACTCGATGAGGGACACGGATCAGAATTTGTGCAATAATGCAGGTTATGTCTGGTTTACTGGTTCTGTGACAGGCAGTAACGGCCCTTGCTGCAGCAATGGGGATACTTTTTATAATTCAACTATGTACTGCGATGACGGTGGTATTATCACCCAGCCTGACTCGTTGCAGGCTTTCTGCACAGGCATAGGAAAAACATGGCTGACTGGTTCAATTACTGGTTTGGGCGGCCGCTGCTGCGAAGAAGGAGATTATTTTTATGACAATTCATTATATTGCAATTCAGGTTCAATCGGTGAAATTATAGGAGAGGGCATTCCTTTAGTTGGATGCAGGAATATAACTAGTTCAGGTGTTTACAATCTTCAGTTTAGCTTACTCAATGTTAACACGACCTGTTTTAATATTAACTCAAACGATGTTGTTTTTAATGGAAGGGGCAATAATATAGACGGCAACTACGTGTCTAATAAATGGGGTGTTTACGCTGAAGGAAATAATATCTCCATAAATAACATTACAATAAGATTTTTCAAGGGTGCAGGGCAGGAAGGGAGTATTTATTTCAGCAACTCTGCCAATTTGAATATCAGCTATTTTTATCTTTACAACAACTCTTATGGAATCTTGTTTAACAACGTAACTGATTCGCTTGTTGTTGATGAGGGTGATTCTCCTTTTATTGATAGAAGCGTTTTTGGCGTCTATCTTAACAACTCGAATAATAATGTACTAAACCGCACCCGCTGCTCCAGTTCTGGAATTTCAGGTTATTATTTAATGAACTCGAACTATAACAATCTCACTTATAGTCATGACAATTATAATACTGATGCTGCAAGTATAATCTTAAATTATTCAAGTTTTAACTTATTGCAAGAAGTTATGTCAAGTTATAATAATAACGGGCTTCAATTGTTTAACTCGAATAATAATACAATAAACAGCCTCATGGCGAATTATAACACTCGTGCAGGATATGAATTTACTAACTCCAGTTATAATTTTATTAACGGCACCCCAAATGGCATGAGTGCTTACAATGTTTATGGAATGATACTTGATGTAAACTCAAATTATAACAGTATACGCTCATTATATATAGCAGATATGATAATAGATAATGGAACAGGAAATACTTTTATCTGAACCTGAAAAATTATTTTTTTAGCCAAATTTTCGCCAGCCAACTATTGAACTAAGGATAATTATTTATACTTGAAAATTAATAAGTTAGATTTGAAAATGAGAGAGACGAGATACGGACTGGACGTTTACTTTGGAGATGGGATTAACTCAAACGTGATAATTGACCCTGTAAACAAGATATACTTTGATGCAAGCGGTGTAATGCCAAAGATAGACGAAGCTTACACAGGGTATTTGACGCACGACCACCCTGACCACGTATGGATTAAAAACTTAAAAGGAATATTATACCTTCCGGAGAATAATAACTCATTAAATAATCCTGATATGAATGCGCGAATCAATCACGCAGAAAACATGTTCAAAGATGACTTAGGGATTTATCCAGGAATACTTGGAACTAAAGCGTTTCTTTACACTAATTACGCTATAGCATTAGTTGATTACGTGATACACAAGAAGCAGTATACTAATTTACAAATTAAGACTTTCAGGAACGAGCAAACAATTAATGACATAACTTGTTATATCCTAGGCGGGCACTCGGCAGACACTACAATATACATCTTAGAAAGGGATGATAAGAGGATAGGAATAACAGGGGATACGTTATACAGGAACTCCGCCTCAAACTCGTACAAGACAAGGGACGCTGACTTGAATAATAGCATACTAGCTGATATGAAGATAGCAACTCTCGGACTTGATGTGATAATGCCTGGCCACGGGCCAGTTATAGAAGGCAAAGACAAGATAAAGGAGATGTATACGAATTCGATGAACTGGGAGATTAATGAAGAACAAGTAATGCTTAACCTGACAAAGAAAGAAGGAGGAACAAACATTAAAGAAATCAAGAAATTAAGAGGCTACGAAGGAAGGTCGGATATGGGATACGGCAGGCCTTTTGCTTTTGCAAAACAGGCATTAAAGCAGGGACTGATAATAATTGAGAAAAAACAATTAATATACAATTACTTAAAGTAAGAATACCACTTTGCTATTTCAGGTTCTATTATTGAGAATCTTAAGTCTGGACCATTATAATCCCTGATCCAATTCATATTCTCAGCGTTTCCTAAAGGCCAAGCGTCAAACATGCCAAGAACAATAGGTTCGTCCTTGACTGCTTCGTACACTGCTTCGTAAGCAAGTACAGCATCGTACTTGCTGAAATTACCCTCTCCTCCGCCGGTATACGTTGAAGTCCAAGCGTAAGGTTTAGCGCTCCAGCCGTACTCGCTGAACAAGACAGGCTTTCCTTCAAACTTCTCAGATAAAGGCTTAACCTTGTTGTCAATAATTAATCTGGCATCACTCACTAAATCGGAAATTGTAGGATTTAGGTTAGTGGTTAAAGGGATATACCATTCGAAGCCTATTACATCAAGCTTATTCCAGAACTGAATCTTCTCCGGAGTGCAGGGAGAATCATCATTATGGCTGCAGCTGCATGAGTAAGTCACATTGCCGTCATAAACGCTGCGAACAGCATCAATAACACCATACCACTTTGCAGTCTTATTATAACCAGTACTCAACGTATTAGACTCGTCAGTGACGCTGTCCATCTCATTACCTATACTGTATAATTCAACACTTTCCTCTTTAGCAATTCTGGCGTAATGCAGCTGGAAATTAGTATAACTGTTAAAGAAAGCGTCAACGTCAACAGGAGACAAGTTGCCTTTTCCAGGAACCGTCTCGCTCCAATTAATGACAGACAAGTGAGGCATCAGGAAAACCTTCAAGTCTCTCTGATGAGCCCACCTGATAAGGCTGCGAACTTCATAATCGCTTATGGTGTAATACATCCAGCCGCTCCAAACACCACTGTTGTACTCATCACGGTAAATAGGCCTAAGATCACTGGTAGTATAATTAGTCAAGTACCAGAACGGGTTAAAACTAACCCACGTAGCCCCTTCAGCCTTCATCAAATCATACGAACTGTTGACAAAAGGAAGATAATCCTCATTATTATAAGGCGCACAATTATGGCATCCGCTGAACGAGTGACCCTTAACTAAAATCCTTCCAACCCCGGGTTCGGCGACGTAAGCAAAGACTTCGCGGTCAAACAAGAAATTATTGGAATTAATCACGGAATTATTAGAGTAATAAGCAGTCAATGTGAAGCTTGAATTGTAAAGAAGGGATAAGTTAGCGCTGAAATATAAATCCCTGACTTTATTAAGCTCGTAATTTAAGCCGTTATCAGTTAAAACTACGCGGTCAGCATCCAAAGGAACAATTGCATGAACAACACCGCGGATAATTTCATCGGGGCTGATTGTAACAATATCCCTCCAGGATTTGACTATATCATATTTTACAAAACCATAATTCCTGTTAGAAGGAAAAGACCTGTTAATCCAGAAACTGCTGTTGTCAAGATTTAATAATTCTGTCTTATCCCAATCACCTCGCCTGGTATACCCGTAACTAATAATCGTAGCCCCTGTTGGAAGCCACCCTGCAGGCATGCTGTAAAACCAGGTATTATTGCCCAAGTAAGTCATGGGCTTCCATAACTGCCAGTCTACATCACTGAAAAAAGTAATATTAACAGAATCATTAATCGGAGTATTAACAGGCACCGTTACATAGAATGTATAATTAGCAGTAACTTGGACATTATCATTATTGACTCCACTTTGGCTAATATTGTTATTTACATTGCTAGTTATATTATTAACGCGGTTTGATGTGCATCCAGCAAGAAGCAGCATGATTAATAATAAGGTGTTATATAATTTCACAAAAAATAATAGCTGCAGGCACTTTTTAAATACTTATTTTTTTTAGGGATTACTATTATAAATAATAACTGCATTTAATTTTAGAGATTATGGAAACTAAAGATATAAGACAAGAAGTATTTTTTAAAGCAAAACCTAAAGAGGTTTATGACGCATTAATGGACTCTAAAACGCACGCGAAATTCACAGATAGCCCTGCAAAGATTGGCAAAAAAGAAGGAGATAAGTTCAGCGCCTTCGACGGCTACGCAACAGGCGAGAACTTAACTCTCAAAGAGGGAAAATTGATAGTGCAGACATGGAGGGCGAGCGACTGGCCGGAAGGTTACTACTCAAAAATAAGCTTCGAATTCACCGGCGAAAAAAACGGCACAAAATTAGTATTCAAACAGACAGGAATACCCAAGGATAAGGTTAAGGATATAGGGAAAGGATGGGAAGACTATTACTGGACGCCTATGAAATCTATGTTTGACAAGAAGTAATTAAACTTTAACCTCGCGTATCTGGCTTAATTCTTTCTGATAAATCAGGTTCTGCAGTATTTTGAGTATTATGAGACTAAGCAGTATGTTAGTTACGGCTGATAACTCCTCCTCGAAGAAGAGGAAGAACTGGGTTAAGAAAATTGAAATCAGCACTGAGAACTTAAACATTTTGTAAGAAGTGAGGCGGCGCTTCCTAATCAGGAAGTAGATGCCAAAGAGTATGAACATTCCTGAAACGCTTGATGAGAAGAAAAATCCGTAATTTGAAAAAGACTTATCCAGCCACAGCATGTTTAATGCAGAAATAATCTGAACCATGGATACCAATGTGAAGAACGACATCATTAGTGTTGCAAATGACCTGCTTTTTATAATAGCTGAAAAGAAATTGTTCACTTTGTCACTTAACCTTGCTATAAAATTCTTCTCTTTTTTAGGAATAGTGCTTATTCCTGAAATGATGCCGCTGATGGCTTTGATAATAGGGTTTTTTTTATCGCTTTTTTTTAAAAACTCCTTGGCTTTCTTTTTCTCTTCAGGGTTGAAATCGTTTAAGACTACTTCTCTTACCATCTCCATCGCATTCACAGCGTACTCTTTTTTAGATACTTTGACTGGTTTGTCGAAAATCTTGTATACGAAGTAGATTATGATTAGGATAACATAGATTAATGCAATCGTGGGCTGGAAGAAATAATTATTGTCATTGGTGATGAATTTGCCCAGTTCGTCGATAAAAGTTCCAAAACCTATGCCTCCAAGGATTGCGCTGAACGTTTTAATCCTGCTGTTTAAGAATATTAAGAGGCCGAATATTGAGATAGTCATTAAAAAACCGCCAAGAAGCATGTGCGCTATATGATACTCGTTATTCCCAATCTGAGGATAATTGGTTACTGCAAGGAAGAATCTTATAATCAGTATTGATGAAACCGCGGATATCAGGAATTTTTCCAAGAGATCCCCTGCCTCAAAATTCCTGACAAGATAATCGAACTCGACGTCGATTATGTTAGTTTTCATAACTTAACACGCAGGCTGGGATTTAAAAATATTTTTTTAAAATTTAAATCTAGTAATTTTGTAATCCCAGATTTTTTAGGTTTGCCTTTTTGATAATTAAGCCGATGATGGATATTAGTGGAATCAATTCTTTAATTTTTTAAACCAGTTAATCTTCTCATACTTTGAGAGCTGCTTCACTGCATACTCGCACTTACATGCATTAGACTTAGTGCCGCACAGGTTAGAATACAATAATTGTTTGAATCCCCTCTTCTTAACATACTTGCTGCCCGTGCCTTTCTTATGCTTGTCCATCCTCTTCTCAATATTATTAGTGACCCCTGTATAGAAGGAGCCGTCATTGCATTCAAGAATGTAGATAAACCATTCACTCATAATGAAAATATAGAAAATAAAGAGAAGAATTAAATAATCTTCTAAAAAAAAATCACTTTTTAATGTTAAGAGTCGGCTTCACATCTTTTTCAAAATCCAAGGATTCAAAATAATCCGCATTCGCAGTCCTGTACTCAGCTATTTCCCTCATTGCCTGCTTTGCTAATTTGAACCTCTCCTTTAACGATACGCCGCCATTCTCCTTTAATGATTTAACGAAGCCTTCGTATTGTCCAATCGCTGTTAAGACTGCAACGCTGTGCCAGTTCTTGGCTGATGCCATAACCATTGTAGGTCCGCCAATGTCAATATTAATCCTTGCATCCTCAACAGATACGCCTTCTTCTTTTATCTTCTCCTGGAAAGGATAAAGGTTGCCTACCATTACGTCAAAATAAACTCCTCGTGAGCCTGTTAATTTATTAATAATATCATACAGGAACTTTTCATGCTCGGGATTTCCCCTCTCGCCTAATAATCCTCCATGAATCTTTGGGTGCAGCGTTTTAACAAGGCCACCCTCCATTTCCGGGAACTTGGTAAAATCTTCAACAGAGATGTAATTCTTGCTGAATTCTCCAACAATAGATTTCACAGCCTTGCCGGTGCCGCCAGTGGAGTAAAATATTACTTCCGGATTAACTTCCAGAATCCCGTTTATTAACACAGGAAGATTATCCTTGTAATAAACACTCAATAAAACGTTTTTCGGAACTATCAAGTCCTCGATTGGAAACTTATTCTGCCTTATTGTCATATTTTTAAAAAATCACTCCCTTCAAAGAAGAACTAGTTAAGTGCTAGATATAAACTTGAATTACCACTTTAGAGTAAAAAAATCTATTTTCTATCCAATACGTACCCGAGAGCGCTTCCAATTATTAAAGTCATGACTGCAATAGGAATTAGACTTACTGGCTCCTTCCATCCAATCAGGAAAGAACTGGGCAATATCACCAAAAAACTTACGAGCACTCCCTTAACTGCACCTTTCATCTTTAATGCCGTAGTTGATAATATGAATCCGATAACAACCCACATGGAGAATGCACTAAGATTAGCATCCCAAGTAAGACCTTGAAGCAGCATAGGAACTAAATCAATAACTCCTGCAATTGCTCCAAAAGTTAAACCCTTAAATATTTTCGAATTCATAAAAAATAATTGTTTTTAATCAGTTAAATAAATTTAGTTTTAGAATTTAAAGAATGAAAACTTTAAAATCTGATAATTTATTAAAAATTATTAAAATAAAATGCCGCCACCTAAAATTCCAAGCTGGTTTATAACTGTACTATTAGTTATTACAATACTAATTATTGTTTTTTTCAGGTCTGTGACTGTTTACGTGCTAATATTCATGTTAGGTGTGATAATCGGCTACGTTCTCCCTTAAACCTTTTAAATTTAAGCGGTTTAATATAATAATTAATGTTTTGCGAAGATTGCGGCAAAGAAATAAAGGATAATGCTAAATTCTGCAAATACTGCGGTGCGAAAGTAGTAGTTGAAGAAAAACCAGAAGAGGTAGTTAGGGAAGAAGCGGCGCCTGAGTCTAAGCCTAAAAAGAGCAAATTCTTGCTTATTCTAGGGCTTTTATTGCTGCTTGTACTATTCTTATTATTATATTTATATTTGAGGAATCAAATTTTTGGCACAATATTCGTAATTTTAGCAATAATACTTTTAATTAATATTTTTTCAAAAGAGAAAGTTAGGACTCTTCCGCCAAAAACAGCCAGAAAAAAAGGAGAACAAAGAGTTGTGGATACTAATATTAATCTGAATATAAACACAAATGAGGCAAAGAAACCCAAAGGGAATTTTTTGCTGAATCTGAAATCATAATATGTGTAATATTTCTGGTTTACTGGATGATGACAGGGTTTATCAATATAGATATTACAGGACTCGGCACTGAAGGCGCCGGCACAGGGACTAATCCTTTGGGCAATAATTACTGCTCAACTGACAGCGACTGCGGAGGTTTCGGAGGCAGGAACTGTGGAGGTTCAAGTTTTGCAAAGTGCGGAGCTGACAGTTTATGCCACTGCTGCCTGCCATTCTGTCCTGGAGGAACTAATTGTGTTTGCATAAGTTGCCCATCCGGAGGATGCAGCGGAGGAACGTACTGCTTAAGCGGATTCTGCGTATTCAACACAGGCGGGTACACTAACCAGTAGAAAAATCTAGTATTCGAAACTTTCTTTGTCCCTTAATAATACAACTTTGACATTATTCATGCTTAACTCTTTCTTGAAATCCTCAGGATTAGACGCTAAGATATGCATAGGTATGACAATCTTTGGATTTATTGCACTCACTGCCTTGACAGCTTCCTTAATATCCATAGTAAAAATCCCGCCTATGGGAATTAATGCAATATCTATCATGCCTAAGTTTTTCATCTCAGGTATGAAATCAGTATCCCCTGCGTGGTAAATTCTTTTATTATCAACAGTTAACACGTAACCTACGCATTCACCCTTTACGTGAAACTTCCTAAGCCCCGTAGTGTAAGCATCAACAACTTTTACAATGATATCATTAAACTTTAACTCATCACCCGTCTTTACAACAGTCACGCCGCCTCCTATCTTATCAACGCATGATTTTGGCGCAAGAATAACAGTATTCTCATATTTTAAATCGTTAATTATGTTTTTATTGCAATGGTCCATATGATTATGAGTTATTAGGACAAGGTTGCCCTTCTCCAAATTCTTTGACAAATTTTCAATATTTTCAGGCTTGAAATAAGAATTCAGGCTTAGATAGGCAGGATCTATGTAAATGACGTTATGTCCGGATTTTATCTGGAACCAAGACTGCCACAGCCACTTTATAGATATCATTTAATATTCTCAACATTTTTCATGCTTTAATATTTTTTTGAATAAAAAACATTAACTATTTAACAAGTTAAAATCAAACTATTTTTCAAAAGAAAATGGAGCCTATAATCGATTCAAACCTTGAAATATTGTATGAGGATGATGAGTGTATCGCCGTCAACAAGTCAGGCAACTGTCCTGTCCATGAAGGAGGGTTATACTATAATAATACGCTTACAATGATTTTGGAGAAGAAGTACGGTTTCAGATTATATCCTGTTTACAGACTTGACAGGGAGACATCAGGAATTGTTGTTTTTGCCAAAAAGAGAGAGAACGTTAAGGATGTTAAGATAGAAAACAAGGAGTATATGGCAGTGGTTGAAGGAGTAATAAATAACGCGTTAATTATTGCTGAAAAAATCGGCGAGGTCAGAGGGGAGTACGTGAAATGGAAAATGGCAGTGTTAACGGAAGGAAAGAGTGCAGAGACACAGATAGAACCTGTACGTGCAATGAAGAATGCGACAATAATCAAAATATTTCCAAAAACAGGAAGACAACACCAGATAAGAGTGCACCTGCAATACATAAAGCACCCAGTAATTGGCGACAAGTTATACGGAGAATCGGATAAAGTATTCAAAGATTACCTGGAAGGCAAAGACGTAGACTTGCCTATTAAAAGGCAGGCATTGCACTTGTATAAGATTAGATTAAACAATAAGGATTTAACAGCCCCTGTACCTGAAGATATTAATGAATTAGCGGCTGAATTATCAAAAATTATTTAACAAATCAACTGCTCTTTTTATTTTCATGGCTTCGAAAACTGATTTTAAAAAAGAAAACAAAGACTTATTCTCCAGCAAGAAAACTCCTTCGACTGTAATGGTTCCGGAACTAAACTATTTAATGATTGACGGAGCAGGCTACCCTGGCGAATCAAAAGAGTACACTGACTCGATAAGCGCATTATACCCCATAGCTTATAACTTAAAATTCATGAGCAAATTGGAATTAAAAAAAGACTACGTCGTCCCTCCTCTTGAAGGGTTATGGTGGGCTGATGATATGGATGATTTTACGAAAGGAAACAGGAACAAGTGGAAGTGGACTATTATGATAATGCAGCCAAATTGGATAACAAATGAGATGCTTCGAAAAGCAGCGTCAAAAGTTGAAGAGAAAAGTCCTGCATTAAAAAATATTATTTCAAAAATCAGGCTTAACAAGTATAAGGAAGGAAAATCTGCACAAGTATTATACATCGGGCCTTACAAGGAGGAAACATTAACCATTCAAAAACTGCACGAATTCATAAAAGAACAGAACGGCAGTTTTAACGGGCAAAAACAGAAGCATCATGAAGTATACTTAAGCGACCCAAGAAAAGTTAAACCCGAGAAGTTGAAGACTATAATAAGGCAGCCTTTCACTTAAGGGAAAGATATATTAAAATCAAAGGAGTTTTTAAAAATTAAAAAAATGGCGAAAACATTAATAGTCTATAAGTCATTCCTCGGCTCGACCAGGAAGTATGCAAAATGGCTAACTGATGAATTAAAATCTGACATAGTTGACATGTGGAGTGTAAGACTGGAAAAACTGAAAGAGTATGATACTATTATTGTAATGTCCGGAACTTATGCTAATTGGATGCCGTTAACAGGATTCTTGACAAAGAATTGGCCGACAATACAAGACAAGAAAGTAATAGTCGTAGCTGTTGGTGCAGCACCTGAGAATGACCCTTACAGCAAATCATCTTACAATAAGATACCAGAACATATAAGGAATAAGATAAAATACTTCAAGATTTATGGAAAATTTGGAAATCAGGGGAAAGAAGTTGAGAAGGACGCCTTAAACAGGATAATAAGATACCTTAAGAATTAGAATGCCAAGACTGCGATAATCCCGACGCTTACGGCTATTAATGCATTAATCTTCTGCATATTCTTTCCAAGAATGCCTGTCTTCTCAAGCATGCCGAAAGTTATGCCAAAACCGAGTATGAAGCGCACTATGACATCAAATATTCCGATTCGGTTAATCAAATCCACTGCTTGGCCGGCGACAGTATCAACCATAATATTAACTTTTAGAAAATCCTTGGTTAATAAGTTAATCTTTTCCATACACTATTTTTTTTAGAAATAACTATTTAATATTCAGCCCCCTAAATATTTCTTGTGTCATCACTTAAAGAGGAACCAGTAAGATGAAGAAAAGTTTCCTTAAGCCTGGATTTTTGGACTTGTACAAGGATTTAGAGATAACAAA
Organism: Candidatus Tiddalikarchaeum anstoanum; assembly: GCA_902385255.1. Lineage (GTDB taxonomy): Archaea > Nanobdellota > Nanobdellia > Tiddalikarchaeales > Tiddalikarchaeaceae > Tiddalikarchaeum > Tiddalikarchaeum anstoanum. Next base: position 112,505 of record CABMEV010000004.1, read on the forward strand.
TGAGAAGCTTAAAAAGTCTGAAGAGAAGTACCGCGACTTATTCAACAAGATGCTCAATGCTTTCGCGTATAATAAGATAATAACCAACAAGGAAGGAAAGCCTGTGGATTATGAATTCATAGAAGTTAACGCGGCATTTGAGAAAATTACAGGATTGAAAAAGAGGAATATACTGCGAAAACTAGCTACAAAAGTCATAAAAAGCATTAAAAATGAACCTTATGACCTCATTGAAACTTATGGAAGCGTAGCAATAACAGGGAAAGAGAAAAGGTTTGAACAATATTTTAAACGCACTAAGAAGTGGTACTCTGTTTACGCATACAGCCCCAAAAAAGGATATTTTGCAACAATATTTGAGGACATCACGCAGAGGAGGAATGCTGAAAAGATTAAATCCGAATCTGAGAAAAAACTTGAGGATGTGAAGAATAATCTTATAATGATAACTCACGAATTAAAGCAGCCATTAACCCCAATAATAGGTTATGCCGGACTAATTAAGAACCATATGAAAACCTCAGAGGATGCTGATTATTTGCAGAGGATAATATCATCAGCTTTCAACATGAGGGATTTGATAAACAGGATATTGACGCTTTTAAAATTAGAAACTGGAATCCTTAACTACAACTTCAAGATATATAATATTTCATCAGTCATTAATGACGCATTAATCTCCAAAAAGCCGGCGCTTGACATCAAGCGCATCAAGCTTGTTAAGAAATTAAAGAATCTTTATGCAAGTATAGATTATGACCGCATGAAGGATGTGATAATTAACCTGATTGATAATGCGATAAAGTTTTCAGAAAGCGATAAAATTATTGAGATTAAAGTGTGGAGTGAAACTAATCTTGTATACATATCAGTCAAGGACAACGGAGTAGGCATTAGCGAGGAAAACTTGTCGCGGCTTTTTACCAAATTCTACCAGACAGAAGAGGGCAAGAAGAGAGGGGGAACAGGCATAGGATTAAAGATGATAAAATACATAATCGATGCGCATAAGGGGCGTATTAAAGTATTGAGCGAGTTAGGGAAAGGAAGCGAGTTCATAATTTCAATACCGAAAAGGGAATTATCAAAAACTGAAAACAAAGAATTTATTAAACAGGAGGTCTAAAATCTGATATATGGATGTCGAACACGAATTATACAAGGTATTGGAAGAGATAAATGAAATTAAGGAAGTTTCCGGCTCGATGCTGGTGACTGATGAAGGAATACCTATTGTTGGATCTGTCGCAAAAAATTTGGAAAAATTAGACTTCTCAGCCATGAGTGCCGCACTGGCAGGTGCTGCGCGGACAATAATCCAGACTGTAAGCCCGAAAGATAAACTTCCGGATTCGATAATCTTGGAGAGCGCTCATGCCAAGCTTGTATTATACTTAGTTGACTCCTCAATCATTCTGGTGCTGGCGACGCCGAACCTTAAGACAGATGATGTTATAAATTTCTTGAAAGAAAGAAATAAGCAGATAGAGAACTTATTGAAAAAATAAGAAAGGATAGGTTTTAAAATCTTCAACTGCTAACTTGTTGAGTGATTCCAGGCACAGTAATAGGATTAAAAAGTGTAAAATTAAAAGAAGAAAAACAGAAAAAAATAAATCTTAACATTCACATGGGCAATAACAGCCTTTCAAAGTACCAGATAGCCACTCATTTCTACCAGCAAAGCTTTTTCCCATTAGTTCGCAAATTGATTGGAGGAATTTCACCGCTGCTTCCAAGCTTTGATAATTATAAACGATTAAAGCCATTATCATACAATGCATCAAGAGAGGACGTTGAAAGGTACCAGACTGTTTTATTGCGTTACAGGTGCAACGAATTGGACAATATTTCTTACTGGCATGATAAGTTTGAAGAGGCGAATATTAATCCGGGAAAAGTAGTTCTGGATGATATCCTGTCAAGGCCCGTCACAGAAGCAATAATAACAACGAGTGATGACCTGCACGACCATTTGGATGAGTTGTCAATACCTCTAAGTGTTGAAAAAAGGCTGATGGAAGGTATGACTACAGGTTCTTCATCAGGCGGAAGGAATAAAACAAGGGTTTATGCAGGATTTCCAGAATTTTACTTTGCACGAAACTGTTTTCATAAAATGTTTGAAACAGTAGGGGCAGTTAAGGATAGTGTGGCTGTAGCATGCATGCCAAGCAATGGGACTTCAGGCATGGGACTCCCTTTGATATGGAGTATGGATAACAGGAATTTTCATTATACGCCGCTCCCTGATTACTCTAATCCGAAACTTAATGAGATAGCATTTAACAGGCTCGTCAAATACATAGGCGAATGCGACATCCTTTTCACGTACGCGCCTTTTTTGAAGAAATTATATAATCATTTAGAGCAGGAGTTTGACAAGAAGAGAAATATTAAGGTAAAAAGCATAGTAGGTACTGGAGGAAA
>CABMEV010000005.1 GCA_902385255.1 Candidatus Tiddalikarchaeum anstoanum
ACTGTACGCCTGCACTATTCTTGTGACATCGTAAAATTCTTTAGTCCAACAGTTCACTCCTGTTATGACTTGGCCTAAGTACCTGTCCTCGTTCTGGCATATGATGTCAGGGAACGTCATTCCTCCTGCTCCTCCGCTGGTATTGTATTGTATCCACTTTGCCAGTTCTTCGCAGTCATACATGCAGTCGACTTTGTTGTCCCCGTTCGGGTCGCAGCCTTCAGGACCTTCTGCCTTGTCACAAATAGGGTACGTCACTCCCTGCGTGGTGCTTACATATACGTCACTGTTGCTCTTATACACGCCAATATTTGTTGTCACACTCTGCCCGTTTTGCAGTACTACATAACTGTTATTGCTTGTCTCATCCCTTATGGTTATTTCATAGTATAATACTGGATAGGATGCGAATGGGTTTCCAGGATCCGCCGTTGCTGCACCGCTGACTAAATCATATCTTAAACAGTTCTTGTGGTTATAATCAAACACTTTACTGACATCTATTATGCCTGGAATCGCTCTTGAGAATGTGTAAATATTACCTCTTGAATAATAAGTTTCCACTCTTGAAAATGCAAAACAGTCAGGGCTTGCAATAAGCCTCCTTCCATAATTGTAGTATATAGTGTCAACTTTTAATCCTTCAGCCCTGCCGCTCGAGCTGCTTATCAATGAAACGAATAATAGTGTGAAAGTGAGAATCCCGATTAATCCCATCAAGTGCATGAATATTATGTTTGTAATCTCAGTCTGAGCTTTCCTATGCATTAACATCGTCGCACGCTCCTGTGAAAGTATTATACTTCGTCCCTGAAGCTTCGAGTGTGATAACTCCGTTCTTGTATGAATAGAATGGTTTTAGGCAGGAGCGAATGCTTGCTGAGTAGATGTAATTAGTGTTCAAGTTATTGATTGCTTCAGCGCTGAACACTACGCTTGTTATGTTAACACACTGGTTTCTCGCAGTCATCGTTGATATATCAAAGCAGTAATCTATTACGTAATCATTCAGGTTCATGATTAAACCGCTTATGTTAAGGTACTGTTTGACTCCTCTTGCGTAGTCGCCATTCATCATTATGCGCTCCTGGCATATGAGTTTAGGATTATTTGACGCGTCTGAGTATACGTGCCAGCGGTAGCCTTCCCTTAGCATTAATGCAGTTGCAGTGAAGGAGTCAGGAGTTAATGCATTGTCTTTGCCATCCCAGTCTTGCTTGAATGCGAATATCGTGTCCACTCCTGCTATATTTTTCACCAAGTTATGCACTTTGCTGCCGTCGCATGCCATATTGTAAAAATCATTCAGTCCATCGAGGAAGTCTTTCAGGCTTGTTGGATTCTCAGGCCTCTCGCTCACCGTCTGGTAGTAATCATTAACGTTCGTCTTGGTTACAGTGAATGAGTAATCTTCAACATTGACGCTGTGCTTTTCATCCCTTAAAAAACTGAAGTCTAAAAAACTTGTTGGGAATTCTGACTGTTGGTAATCGCAGCTTGAGAATCCGCTAGTCGTGTAAGAGCAGAATTGGGCGTTAAAAAAAGGTATCCCAACATATCCGTAAGCAGGCACTTTCCTTGGGTAAGAATCTGCAGGTATGCAAAAATGCCCGTTTCTCTCCCTGCACTTGTCAAAATCGTATTTCATATAAGTGTCATTGTACACGTATAATAATTCGTGGTCGACGAATACGTCATCTATTACGACTGCTTCACCGCTGTAGCAGTGAAAGCTTTCTGAAGAGTTGCTTGGCTGTTTGTAATTCCATGTGCAGATACTAGGGCCGTAATAGTGCATCGTGACTTCTCCCGGCATCGTATAGGCTATATCATAAAGTGTGGCTATATCGTACGCTACTCCTCCTATAACTTTTGATATATCAAGTGCAGGCTGAAGATAATAACCTCCAAGAAATACCGAGAGGGCAAGGGCTAATCCTACAGTGACTAAACTGAATACTGTGGTTAGAGAGATGCCTTCAACTGGCATAATAAAGATTATAAGTTAGGGAATTTAAAAGTGTTTAGTAGGTGTAAAATAACGTTTTTTTTATTGCGCGTCAGCAGTTATTGAACATGCAGCGCCTTGTGATGAATCTATTTTTAGTACGAATGTTGTAATATCCATGCGTTTTGCTTCAGTCTTGGAGCCTGCGATGCCGATGAACACTCCGCGTCCTGAATTCATAGTGTTGCCGTGAAGGTATGGACATGAACACTCGCTTTTAGTTGGTATGGGTATGCATGTTAATACTTCAGTAAAGAGTCCTGCATTGCTTAATCCGTACAAATCCTGGAGGATTGGCACTAATACGTCACCACTCTTAGTCTGCAAGTCAGAATTTCCATTATTCATGGTTAATATGTACTTGCCAGCGGAGCCGGAGTAATCAAAGCTGTATGTACTTGTTGTCTCAAAGCATCGTCTGATAATGCCTGCCTCACTATTATCCGGACCTGTAAGTTGCTGTTTTAACTGGTCAACGCAGTATTTGAATGTGGCCATGTCGCTGCCTTTCCAGTTGGCATTATTCTGCGCGCATAAATCGAATCCTGCTTTATTAAACGTGTAAAGTCTTGGGAAACACATTGTATAACTGAAGTCTAAAAATGTTAAAAAGTCCATCTCGCTTCTTACTGCGCAAAAGCATGCTTTGCTGGAGCACCTCTGAAGCAGATTAGCATTATTTCTCGAGTTGAATAATCCTTCATACATTTTCGATGAAGTGTTCAAATTCCCTTCATTGCTGTCAAACAATGAGGATAGTATAATAAATGTATTCCTTGGATAAGTGAATCTCATAGCGTTATTGTTTGGTATCACAACTTGCACCAGCGCGGTTTTAGCATCATACGTTATTCCTGCTATTGTGCTTATTGCACCTTTTGAGCATAAATCTGTGAAGAAATTATCAAGGTTGGCCTGTGATGACATTAAAAAATTGGCAGCTAATGCAACCAGTATTAAGAGCGTAGGTATGATTATGAAAAAGTTTACTATATGCTGTAATGCTTCTGGTATCCATGCTGCCAAAATTATTGCACCTCTGCTGTTATGAATGTTGGTGTTGTATAACAAATGTTCGGGTTGGTAACATCCATGCTGTGGTCATTATTATTAGACTGGAAGTATTCGACGTTGAACAATTTAAATATTATATCGCTGGCCCTGATGCTCTGCGTTGTGGTGCCAAGCTTCTGGCTTGCTGATATCATTGCGACAACTCCTGAAGGTCCTGAATTGTTTACGTAATTAAACAAGTAAGGTATCGCATTAGAGCTTGAGCCTATAGCGCAGTAATTATTTTTTCCGGCAGTGGCTGCGAAACTAGCCATAGTCCTGCATTCTAATACTCTGTTTATGAATGAGAATTTCGTCTTCTCTGAGAAGTCCTGCAATAATCTGACATTCACTTCATTAGTCTGCGACATGACGCTTGGCAGTATTAATATGTCATAATATTTCCCTCTCACTATGCTTCTCTTAATTGCATCATTCATGTAACTTGTGCAGGCGCTGCAGATTCCTCCTAATTGTGATACTCCTGTGTTGCACGTGTTCATTATGGACCTTGGATCCCCTGTATTTGTTCTCGTGCAGCTGTCATAGTTTGAAACGTTTTGACCCCAGCAGAGTTCTACGCAAGCGTTTGGTTTTAAGTAATCCTGGTCGAATATGAGAAAACTTTCCATCTCTCCAAGGCATAAGCATACGTCGTTTACGCACTTGCTTAATTCTTTTCTCTTCACGTAGCCGTCATTCCATATATGGTTTCCTGTGCTTGATGCCCTGATATCATTGAATAATCTGGTGCCGTCAGTGGCGTCCAAGTTTACAGCCACGCTGTTTAAGTGGCTGCCGTCATACTCATAGTAAGGTATTAATGCTTCAGTTGTGAATGATGCAAAGAATAATACGTATTTCGGCGATAAGTACATGTTTGTTGCACCGCTCGTTCTTGAACTCATGGAGTCTGCAATTATCTCTCCTGTTCTTACAAATGTCGTGAACGCGCTGTCTCGTGCAATGCTCGTCACTGCACTGTTTAGGAGCATGTACCCTCCTAATATTGCTACGAATGTGAATAATCCCATGCTAAGTACTGTCAAGAATGCCGTTACTTCTGTAGCCATTTAAATTAATTAAAAAAGGTATGTTGTTAAAAAGTTTTTTAATTGAATAAGCTGTTGGTTGTGGCGTTAAGTTCGTTGGTTGCTGAGCCTCCAACTTGTCCTATTCCTGAAAACATATTTGAAAGCTGCGGGAAAACTGCTGCGATTATTACAATTAGAGTTGTAAGCAGCAATATCACTACTACTATTGTCGCCATCGGCAACTCTGAAGCTTTTCGGTTTATCATAAAAATAAAAAATTTATATGTTCGCTGAACATTGTGGGTAAGTTGTACTAGTTCCAACTTCTGTATATTTATATACTGTTGAAGTAGTTCCACCAGAACTTATTACTTTTTGGCAAAATGTAGCTGTTGAAAGACTTCCTAATCTACATTGAGTGTAAGCACTTGAACAAAGCTCATTACTTGAAATTAAACCGCTGCCATCTAAGTCTGCACTAGAACAACAGAATGCTTTAATCTGGTTAATTAAAGTTGCATTAGTAGTGTATGAAGTAATTCCTCTATATTGAGTTTCTGTAACTTGCAAGTTTAATGTGTTACATTTGCTTCTGCAAGTTGATGTGAATGCTGTTGTGTCAACTTCACCTTGGCTTGGACCAAGACTTGTTAATCCTGATAACATATCTCCGCCTCCGAAGATAAGTACTCCACCAATGATTAATAGTACTAACAGTGCTAGTGCACCTACAACGATCATGTTTAAAGATAACTCCTGTGTTTTTCTCATAAAAATATTGAGAGACCCTAGTTATTTTTAAATGTTACTAGTTGCGACAACGCCCTGAGTTGTACCGTTTAAGAAACCGAGAGTTCCCTGAACAATAGCCATCGGACCACCAGGGGTGCTGAATATGAAAATCATCAGCGCAATTAATAATAATAATCCCGCCAGTAATGCTACTATAACACCCATTGGCAAACCAACATCTCCTTTGCTGTTCAAAATATTCCCTCCACGAATCCTTTTATTAAATTAGCTATAGTGTCAATATTAGTTATTAGTCCTGCAATCAACACTATTAGCACGAATATTCCTATAATTAATAAAATTATCAGTACTGCCTGCTCAGGCAGGAATTCAACCATTCAAATCACCTATTGTCTGGTTAAGACTGTTAACCATGTTTTCCTGGCTTGAATTCACACCTGCTAAGAATATTACAAAAACTAATAATGCCACTATTACGAAAATCATTACAACAACAAGACTTATCTGCGCTTTGTTCATCTTAAATTCCCTTTTATGAATATTTCTCATAACATATTACTATTGAGTCCTGCTTCCTTACTCCTATATACTCATTTACTCCCCAGCTTCCAGGGTCAAATATGTTAACCTGATTATCTCTTATTGGATGGAAGTTATTAAAAACATTAACATTCCCGCAAGCCTTGTAGTTATCACTTGCTGTCTGCATGGAAAGTAAGGTGCCCCAGTTGAAGTAGTCATAGAATGATATTGTTATCTTACCAGCGCCGTCTATAACTGCTGAATCATCATTAGGTGCAGTTTTTGAATGGTATCCTTCAACGTATCCCAATGAGCATAACGCATACGAGAACGGCATGCATGCCGTCGAGTCAAGATTATGGAGCTGTAAGTGTTCATTAATAGTGCTTGGGTCTCTGCATGTCAGGCTTACAAGACTTGCCACCCTTTCATTCTCACCTTCTATTACGAGATTGGAAGGTGATGTGTAATAATTATCTGAGTGCGAACCATTCCAGTAATCCCACATCTTATCATAAGGCGTGCATACCAGCATGCTCTCTTCGTAAGGCAAAAACCATGAATCAAAACACAGCTCTGTGCAGTTAGTTGTGTCAAACACTGAGCATAGAGGAATACAAAGAGGCCTAATCAGTGATACTGGAGCGTTTCTTTTCGCACCGCAGCCGTTACGGCTTCCAAATACTGCAAATATGTCTCCGAGAGTTACAGGCTCCTTATAAGTTATATTATATATTATTTCAGCGCAGTCAAAAATCCCGTTCTTTCCAATAGGATTCCTGTCACCTAAAGGCTTATTAGTCATTCCTTCAAAAAGAGTCCAGCAGCGCTCAACTTCGTAGGCGAATAATTGCCTTAAAACTTCAGGGTCATCTATAGGCCCGTAGCTTCCTTTGCTTACATAATTAAAGTTTGAATGTTTCTTGCAGAAAAAACTTGCAAGCCCCCACAGGTCTGAACCTATCATGCCGACGTTTTCAGTCTGTCCAAGCACTCCTGTTATCATGCTTTCATAAAAACCCCAGACTGCATTGTTCGCATTCAATAATGCCGCGCATACGCCGTCATTCACTCCGTCAATTAATCCTCCTCCGAATCCTATAACTTTACTGTTTGTAAACAAATCAGTCGGTGCACAAGTTGTTGTTGAAACATTAACGAATGCTACTGCTATTATTGCGAGGATTAACGCTGACAGTACTAATCCTAATACTGTGACTGCAAAATCAGTAATATTCATGTTACCACCGTAACCGACTGGCTTATTGGCACGCTCTCTTCAGGATGCAATAATTCGTAAGGTATGTAAGGAGTGTAGCCTATTACTAAATAATCATGCTTTCTGGAGATTGATTCGCTGCTTATACCCAATGCGCTGAACTGAGTAATATCATTGTCAACTTCAGGGAAGTAAGGCCAAGTGCCGTTAAGAGCTGCCTGAAGCCAATCAGTATAATCATAAAAACGTATATAAATTGTTCCTCTCCTAAGGATTGTAGACCTGTTAAAAGCGTAACTGTCATCTGAACTATTATAAGTCATGTACGGATTTGATATTGGTGCATTCGTATCCACTCCGAATATTAATGCAACTAGTAAATCAAACACGTCGCTAATTATGCTTTTTCTCTTGTACATTAATTCATAAGGAGTTATGAATCCTGGATACCTGAACAAACTGCTAAGCTCTGGAGTTGCATCATATAAGAATCCGTTAGCTGTCCGTTTAAGGTTGCAGCTGTACTGGTTGCAGACAGAAAGTGATGTACAATTAACTTCACAATAATTATAATCTGTAAAACTAGTGGCTACGCTTGCGCACTCCCTCATGCACAAGTCATTCTTGAACTGGGCAAATATTGGCTCCCTGTTTGATTTTTTAAACGCATTTTGTATCTCGGACGTCACTGTTTTCCATTTGCTTACAGTATCTGTCTGCGAAAGGTTTAAACTCCACAAGTTTACCGCACTCTCTCTTAGTGACAAGCACTTTGTTGTAAACAAATCCAAGAATGAGAAGGAGTTATCAATGGAGCAGGAGTAATAACTGTAAAGTGTAGGGTCTGCCCCAGTTTCCCAATTGTCATCAATGTAATGGTTAACGTATCCCTCCAGAATGCCTGTGCTCGTTTTACTGTGGCAGTTCATTCTTGAAGACTGCTCAGTAGTGTAATAGTAATAGTTCGGGTTAAGGCAGAATCTGAAATAATTGTCATAATTGAAAGTGTTATACTTGTTATATGTGTAAGTTCCAAAAATACTAGCCAAGTTTGTCAGCCTGTCATCAACGGTGTTTACCTCATCGCCATAGTCAAAATTTTTGTCAAAATTACTATTGTTCAATATCTTGTCGTAAACTTTCATCAGGTCTATATAGTGTTCGCCGTCGTCAGGCACGTCGTATATTATCACGCTGCATAAGAAACTGGCATATGGAAATAACCCGTTAAGTTTTCCTCCTCCAAATTTGTTGAAGCATTCAACAGCCTTGTTTGCTATCATTTCCTCCACATTTTCAGTGTCAGGCTTAACTACTACTGCTTCAGTCTTGCACATTAAAGGAATGGAGTTGAAAACCTTGGTTGGTATAACTGCTCTTGCAATTCCTGAGAATCCTCCGAATAAGTTTGCGAACATGCTTCGCACCGTGACTGTGGTAGAGCAGAAACTGTTACCCAGGAATGATGATGCAAGATTTGACAGGCTGAAAACGACAAATAATACGACTATGATAAAGAAGAGGTAGCCTATTAACTGCACCAAATCGAATCCGAACTGCGCTTTATTGTTTAAATCTTTAATCAAATTTTTTCACTTCGTATTTAAGGTCATCCAAAAACCTGACAGCCAACCTAAAAACATAGGTCCATAAGTTTTGAAAACAACATTAATTAAAAACATAATCATTATAAACACAGCCATAGCCATAACTATAATCTTTACCACCTCTCCAAGTGAAATATTCCCTGCAGCTTTTCTCATCTCACACACCAGTATATTGTTTTTTCCACTTGGTTATTTGAAATATCTGCATCTTTTATAACTATTTCACTGTTATATTTCTCGATTACTTTTTTAGGAACCAGTTCAGAGTTGCAGAATAAGTACCTCGTGGTTGTAGTGGTCTCGCAGCCGCTGCAAATCTGTGACGAGAAACGGGCAACGCAAGTATAATTCGGCAAAGTTATGCAGTTGTCCATGTCATTGGTTGTTTCGGTCACGGCATCGTAGTGCAACGTGCTGGTATCATTTTGTCCTGTAGTCGAGTTATAATTAGTGATAACTTCATCTCTCGCATCCAAATGGTATGTTACATCATAAACGACTTTCGGAATTGCGCAAGTTCCTGATTGGAGTGCGAATCCTGTGAAGCTTCCTGTTGAGCATGCAAAGTTGGTAGTGCTGCTCTCTCTTGGGCAGTAACAAGTATCAGTTCCTACGCTTACAGGATTACAGTTTAATCCTTCAAAGCCTTTTAGTACAGTTCCTTCAAACCATAAAGGTGTTATCTTATCTATAGGCCTAATGAGAGCGTCTTCGAAATTATGCGTTGGGCTTACAGTAGTGACAACTCCTCCTTCCACTACGTTGAAAACGAGTCTGCTTCCGTCGGATGCGTAAACATTAAAGTCCTGTACGGGTGATTGGTACACCACAAAATGTTCAGCATCTGTTGTTCTTATAATATGATGATTCGTGTCGTACTCGTAAACAGGCATTGAAGAACTATTTATCAAATAAGTGATACTGTTGTCATAATCGTATTCTATGCTCACTCTCATCTTTCCCTCTGAGCAGTCATATAAGTCTGCAGCTTCGGCCATTAAACCGTTACGCATCCTGTGAGCTTGGCTTAAATCAACGAGCGCTGAAAAATTAGAGAATGCTCCCACATTAAAAGAGTTATATGATGGCAGAGCCGCGGTTTGAATTATCATCTTGTCAAATCCTATCTCGTGATAAGCACCCAAACTATCTGTTATTTCAAATTTCAATTTCATGCTGACATCATTATACTTATTAGCTAAGTCTATACGCAATAAGTTTGGATTAAACCATGACTCTAAAGGCTGATTAGTCCCTCTCTCATTGCAGACTTCACAATAAAGGTCAGTGCATGTCTCGTTATAACCTATTGTTGTATTGCAGCACTTAGAAGGGCCGTTATCGCATGGAGGAGTGGTGCAATAATAAGTATATCTGGTTTCGTAATGACCCCAACAACAAGTGGTTGGTATCCAAGGAAGACAGTACCAATCACAGACATAGTATGGATTTTCAGGAGGTGAAGGGCTAGGTTTATTGCAGCAGCCCTGTTCGTATCCGCAGATTGTACCGTTGCATACATTTGCATATATTGGTGTCTGCGTGCATTCCTCGCCGCACACTTCATTATTGCATACTATTGTATGGTCCCAGCTTCTGTTAATTGTGCACGGAGCATTAGAGTCAAACATTCCGTTCATGCACATGTTTCCAATGCTCGGATCAGTCGGAGGATAAAAACAGAAGGATGCATTAAACGAGTACTCATTATTGTCAACAACACTTTCGTTGAATATTGAGCTTGCAATACCTGCTCCTAACGTTATCTCTGACGTGCAGTTAAAAAAAGGGAGCAGAAGGATTTCCGGATAAGTATTGCTGCCAGACCCTATTGTTCTTGGCAGAGTAACTGGATAACTGTATAATCTTTGTGCCAGGACTTCCAGCCCGTTTATCCTCTCCTTGGTGCATGAACTCGGACTGGCTCCGCACTTCTCATAAGTCATGTATGGAGTTACGCTGATTCTCGCATCAGCCGAGGGAGGTATTGATGTTCTTTTGAATCCGTAATTAAACTGGTAGCCTGTAGTTGAATTAATCACTGAATACTTTGTTGGGTCCACATTGAAGATGTTGCCCTCCCTGTAAGTTGTAATATAAACCACATCTAATCCGCTTAGCTGCTGGGAATAGATTGTCCTGTTGAAGAAGTCTATGTTCTGGCTTGCAACGTTATTTCCCAAGAATAAGAACACTGCAGATGCCAGCATGAATAAGAATATCACTGCTGTCAAGAAATTTCCAAGGTCTATCTGCGCTGTTTGATTCATGGCTATTTTACTCATTTAACTCCCGTTGCGACAGCTATGTCTGCAAGTCCCGTAAATATCATGGTAGTAACTGAAACTATTAAAATATATGCAGTTGTCGCTATCAGCAGCGTTTTTGCGCACCTGTCCATGAAGTAAATCTTGTCTCCTGCGAATTCTATCTGGTTGACTAAGTACACCATTAATGCAACAACGATAACTAAGTATACTCCAACTATTGGCTGAAATTCCCAGACTTTGACGCTGCTGCTTAAGTTCAGGAATCCCAATACGAAATCAATGTTCATTCCTCCAGCACCTGAGACATCCCCTGCTCCCCCTGATAATGAGCTAATCTGCTGGCCTAAATTGCTGAGTATTAAGAATATCATTGTTGACAATCCGACAACTACGCCTGTTATTAATGGTGCAATAAAGTTAGCCTGGAATACTAAGCTGCTTATAGTCTCGCTAAGGATATCATTTATTTTCTCATTAATATTCCTTATTGCCTTAGTATACCTTCCTATGTTTGCCATGCTCATGCTCGCAGCCTCCGCTGATTCCTGGCTTGAGCTCACTAAGATTCTCATTATGCTGTTTACCAGCATTGAAGGGTACATATTGATTGCCCCGTTTTCAGAATCAAAGATTGCATTCTCAACATCCAATCCTAACTGTGAAATATTATTGCTTATCTTTTCAAAGAATGCGTAAATAGACGAGCTTTTCATCTCCTCTGCAGTTTTTACAAGCGTTTGTTCAAGAGGGCGTCCTTCACCCATCATGTTTGAGATTATGAACGCCGCATTTGTGAAATCTTCCTCTACGCTTCCAACAAGCCTTCTGATTTTCACCCTTTGGAAAGAGTATAAGTAAAAATAAGCTACTGCTGTAAGCATTAATCCAATAACTATTGGGAGCGAACCAAACACGTCATTCTTTGAAGGAGGAAGCCCCTGCACGCTGTAAATGTATAACAAAAATATACCAACACCAGCAATCAGTGTGAATATTGAGAATATGTATGCAGGAAAGGCTAATTTTTTATTGCCGGATTTTATGAAAAATTTTCCTTCAGGAGGCACATCAGGGTGTTTTGAGATGTCAGGAATAGGGAAGCCTACAGGCCTGGAACCTAATACTTTGTTTATGAAAAATACTAATATTACAGGGAGCACTAAGTCGTAGAAGAAGAATATCATGTCAGGAGTGATTAAGTCAGCCATGAAAGCGCTAATCATTGGAAGCATAACTAAACCAAGTATTGGGAGTGTTATTCCAATTAAGCTTACTGCCTGAACAGGGGACCTTAAACTGTTTGCGTATTTCACCATCGAATCGTAAGTCCCGTTAAGTATGGTGTCAACTGCTAAGTCTAATGTTTCGTAGCGCCTTTTCTCATCCAACTGGTGAAGCGCTGATAATACGAGCTGCATGGCGTCGACGAACGGCGGATTTCTCTCCCTCCAAGTCTGCAGGAATACATTCATCGCGTCATATAAGTCCCTGCTTTTTCTTGTCTGAACATTCCATAATAATAGTTTGAAATCGTTGCCTAAAGGCCCAGTCAGATTAGTGCTTGCGAATTTTATTGCACCTTCAATGTTGGGCGTGTGGCGCATATATATCACTACGTATAATACTCCAAGCACCATCTCGCTTGTCTCCTCAAGTATGTTCTTAGTTGCATTATTCTTTGCATAATTCCTGACATAAGTGTAAGCGTAGAAAGCGACAGGCAGTCCTGCAAATGAGAACATTGAATTCGTTAACAGTATAAGTAAGACTGATATGAATAATCCTGCAATTAATACTATTATGCTTAGCCCCGTCACTTCGCCAGGCGTAACATTAAGCCCTGAAGCTATTATGTCTTTCTGCAAATTTTCAGTCTCGCTTCGTGAGAGTGATATTTTGAATATTCCGCCGACGCTCTTACAGAGCCTCTCGTACCAGCTCTTCCTCTCAACTTTCTCATTAAGAAAAGTCTTATACTCAAAACTCTTGCTTTCGCCTCCGAGTGTTATCTCTTTGCGCAGGCTGTCCCTGTTTACTTTGCCTTTGTCATAATCGTCAAATAAGTTGTCCGCCACGTTTTCTGACAACCTCCTTCATCCAGTCTTCAAACAAGGCAAGCATGTCTTTACTTTCAGGGTATCCTTGTTCATCTTTTAACTTCTCGAATATTTTATGGTAATAATCATTAGCTACTATTACGAAATCACTCTCTAACAAGTCAGGCATTTTATAATCATTCGCGAATTTCAATATTGTTTCAACTATTTTGCCTCTTAGCATTATTTCTTCCCAGACTAAATCCCACTTCCCTGCCCACTCCCTCACGTTTCCTGCAATGTTCTTTAATATCTCGCTGTCTCCTTCAAGGAGTGCCCTGTCTGGTTTTAATTTATCTTCTTTAGCATCATAAGTCATTAAGCTTACAAAACCTTTCTCCCTCATTGGGTCATCTTCCCAGTGTTTTCTGATTTCAACTATATTCGTAATTCGTCTCCTTTCTGTTAAGCCGTCAGGGCTTTTTAGTTTCTGGGCGATCATTATTATATCTGTTGCTTTGAAGCTTGTTCTTGGAACTTTCAGGTCATTTACTACACGGTCGAAGATACCGTAAGCTGAGTCTCCATGTATTGTTCCTGCAACAACGTTGGCTAATGCTCCAACCCTCATTGCTTCATACAGCGCTACAGCTTCTGTGCTTCTTACTTCTCCAACTATTAATGCACTGTCTCCAAGTCTTAGTGTTGTTCTGATTCCGTCTGTCGCGTTCATCTCGTTGCTTGTTCCTGCAAGAGCGGATCCGACTTTCATTGATAATATGTTGTAATTCATGTCCCTAAGATAAGTCACTGGTAGTTCCAGCGTATCTTCAACTACGATTATTCTGAATTTTCTCATTATCTGGACGAGGCATGCTGCCAAGATGCTTGATTTTCCAGCACCTCTAGTTCCTGCAACGAGTATTGTTCTTGACCCGTCTATTAAGAACCAAAGTAGTCCTGCAGCAAGAGGTGTCATGCTTTTATACTTGACTAGCAAGTGGAACGTGAATGGTTTCTCCCTGTGTCTTCTGAAAACAAAAGTTAGCCCGTTGGGTGATAATGGCTCCTGCACTATGCTGACACGGGCTCTTATGAACTCAGTCTCGAGTTCCGTGTCAAGTACTGGATTTGCGTCATCAAGTGGTCTGCCGCTCATCATTCTAAAACGGCTGGCCCATCCTTTAGCGTCACGAACGTTTGGTATAATATTGGTTTTTAATTCTCCGTACTCGGCGTGCTTTAATATTATAGGCACTCTTCCAACAGGGGGGTTTACGTAAATATCTTCTACTTTCTCGTCTTCTAATAATAATTCTATGAGTCCGAACCCTACTGTTAATCTGACTAGTATTCTTGCCAGTGTTTCTATTTTTTGGAATGAAACTTTCAGGTTTCTTTGTTTTGCAACTTCCTGCAATAAGTCCCTGCTTAGTTTGAAGAATACATCACGCATCCTTTTGGAGTCTGTGAACTCTTCCTCTCTCGGTTTATGTTTTGCAAGTATGTCCCTGGCCCCGTTTAATAATTCGTACTCCTCATCTGATAATGCAAACTCTGGCGGGTGAATATAATATTTTTTTGTTACGTCCTCGGGCACGTCGTATATTATTACTTCACTCTTGTCTTTTTTTCCAATCTCGTAAGTTTCGACTTCCTGCGCTTTTAACGGCGGGTCCATGACGAGCCTTGCGTACATGAAGTTCGGCTTTATTGAGGGTTCAAAGAGTTCCCTGTATATTTCTCTCTCTCCAATCTTGTATCCTGGCAGCCGGTCTTTTAACTGCTGCATCATCTGAGTCTTACTTAATTCGTCAACGATTGTTGAAAGTTTGAGTATTTGTAAATCGCTTAATTTCTTTAACTGGGTGTTTAATCCTTCATTTCTCGCTTTCTCCTCCCTTAACTCCCTTATTGCCTTAACGTAAGCGCCGATTGGGTCTCGTTTAAACCTGGAGAGTATTATATCCTTCATCACGCTTAAGTGCTCTATAAGCAATTTCTGAGCCTGAGGCTCCTCCACTAAAGGATACTTCATTATTTCAAATTGTTGCTCTAATTTGAGGTATACTTGTGCCACTTCATCGAGAAGTTCTGTCTGCTCGTATGGGTAAATATAATTCTGGTCGCTGGATAGTATGATATTTGTAACGCCGCCTATTTCGATTAATTTGTTAATAATCATCTCCATGCAGTGTTCAGAATCTTCTATGCTTGGGTAGTATATGCAGCCGACGCAGTTTATCCTAAGGTTCCTCTCGGAGCCTTCACGCTCTACTTCAAAATCTTCACAAGTGTTTTGGCCTGCCATTAACCTTTTAACCCCTCTATACCCAAAATTTATATATTACGCTACGACTATTTCAATATTATTGAATCTATAAAAAGGTTGGTAACTTAAAAATATGGCACTCCCTCCCGAACAACAAAAATCTCCTTCTGGAATGACTGGACAAGCTGCTCCTTCTCAAGAGACCAGCATGGCCAGCATGATTATCCAAAGATTAAATGAGGTCAATACGAGGATTAGACTTGCTGAGGAAAGATTGGAGCAGAACAAGGAGCGTCTCCGTGTTTTTGATGACCAGATGTTAAGCATTCGTGAAAATATTAACGGTGACATAACTAAAATCAATGCGCAGATTGAAGATATGAGAAAAAGTATTAAAAACATCGATGATACAATACATCATATTATAAAGGAGTTGGAATTAACTGCTAAAAAGCAGGAGTTGACTGTTATTGAAAAATACGTTGACATGATGGATCCGACTCGTTACGTGACAAAGGAAGAATTACAGAGGTTGTTAAAAAATGCCTGAAGGTATACCTATACAAAAAGTCGTTGATATGAAAGGCAGAAATGCGGATAATAATGCTATTATTGAAGCGTTAAGAAGCGAGGGTTATTCTTTTCAGCAGATTCGTGATGCTATCCAGCAGGCAGATTTGAAAAAGACAATTACTGTTTCTCCTGGTGCTCCTATTCCTCAAAGTTATCCTCAACAGCAGATTATGACTTCACCGCAGCAAAATACTGCTCAAAGGCCGCCTATGCCACAACAGCAAATGCAGGTAAATCCTGTTCAAGCTCCACAGATGGCTCAGCAGCAAATGATGCAGGCGCCCCAGCCGCAAGGTCCTTCTCGCCGCAGTGTTGACCTTGATGAGGTGCAGAGAGTTCTTGAGGAGATAATTGAGGAGAAGTGGAAGGAGAGCGAGGGGCAATTAATTAAGATTAATGAATGGAGAGCTGTTGTTAATTCCAAGATTAAAGAGTTCGAGACTAGGATTTCGGAATTAAACACTCGTATTGACAGCTTCAACACTGTTCTTGTAAAGAAGGCTGAAAGTTTCGATGAGACTATGCGTAATGTTGACACTGAGATTCAAGCATTAGAAAAGAGCCTGAACAAGCTTGTTCCAATATTATCTGACAATATCAGCGAGTTAAGAGGAGTCATTACTGACTTGAGAAAAGATCAGCCTAAAGCTGAAAATCCTCCAATGAGGGATATTAGAACTAGCACGTTATTATAAAAAAAAATATTTTTTTATTTCTTTTGCGTTATCATGTAAGTTATTGCTGCCATTATTGCAAGTATTAATATCGCTCCTGCTACTTGCGGCTGTGCAAGCACTATTGCTGGATTCGCCAAGTCTTCAGGTGTTATCTCATTGCTTGCAGGTCCTATTGTTCCTGTAAAATTCGTTCTGCCTACTATGAAATCCAATCCTCCATTCAGTCCAACCATTACTAATACGAAGAGTAATAATAATACAGGTATGAACACTGCCGGCTGCTGCAATATATTTACTACAAAGTCAGGTTTCACTCCAACCCATTCGAGCAGTAATAATCCTACGAATATGAAAAAAGCAGCTACTATTATTATGGGTATAAAATTTAGCAAGAAATTCCTGAGGGACCAACTTAGTGTGACTATTATTCCAACGCCTATTGCTACCATTGAGTTAACGTCGTGCCTGTCTTTTCCGAATATCTGGCTTTTTTCCAGCATTCCGTAAAGCGCTGCTGCACCTATTATGAATGGTACGACTACATCAAAGATGCCTATCCTGTTTATTACATCCAATGCTTGTCCTGCTACTGTTTCAACCATATATTTATTATGACCTTTTATTTTTTATAAACTCTGTGGATTTTAGTGCTGCGGAGGCTGCTGTGCTGGAGGCTGTTGTTGCGGCGGCGCCCCGCTTCCTGGCTGCTTGGCTTTCAAACTGCCGGCTGTTACTCCGACTGCTACTGCTACTGCGATTATTATTACTACTGCTAGTATTATTGTTCCCGGGTTCTGCTGTTTTATGAAATCTATTATTTGCAGCGGGAATGTGAATAAGCCGTCTCCGAATATTGCCCATAATACTATTATTAATGCTAGTACTGAACTGAATCCCATTATGTATGGTGAGTATTTCTTTTTCTTCTCATCTCCCGGCACTATTGATATTAATACGAGCCCTATTCCGAGTGCTAGTGATGCCAGGAATCCGAACCATTGTAAGTATTGTGTTATGGTTATGTAGAATGTTGTTGCTCCAAAGTATGCTATTGCTAGTGATAATACTATTCTTGCCATTCTCATCTTCTCGTCTTTAAATGCGGGCACGAAGCTTGCTGCAGCAAACATTATTGAGAATATGAATAAGAATATTACAAAGAAGTGGATGAATCCTATTCCTACAACTTCAGGGTTCCCTGGTATCATGGCTGATACTATTGTGTTCATTACTTCTACGAATGTTTGAGGTTCAGCCATTATGTTTTACCTTTTAAAAAAATTCAATTTTATTTGCCAAGTTTGTATATGTACCATATGATGAATATTATTACTGCTGCTACTCCTAATCCAGTAAGTAAACTTCCTGTCTGAACTTCTACTCCCATCATGTACATTACTCCTGTTTCTGTTAGTTGTGTTATGTCAAATAGTCTTGTGCATTCTCCTTCCCTTGTGTTTAAGGTGTTTACTGGCGTTAGTGTTCCATCGCATGGTGTGACTACGAGTCCGCTGTAATACCCAACTGCTATTATTGCTCCGAATAATAATGCTATCGCGCCTGTCCAAACGATTGCCGTATATATTGGGTGTTTTGTTAAAAATTCAGGTTTTGAGAATTCTTCTCCGAATGCGAGTCCTAATAATAACATTACTCCAACAATTATCACTGCTACTATTGCGAGTATTGGCAGATAATTTGTTGTTATTCCAACTGCCTGGCTTGCCGCTGTCGCTGTTATCGCTATCGCGAATGCTATCATCGCGTGCATGTTTGTTACTTGCTTGTCTATCTCTTTCGGCAGTTTTCCGCCTTCTTCCCTTCTTGTGAAAAGCTGTGTTCTTTCAAGCATACCAAACACTATTGAATAGAATAGTATGAATGGTACCACTATTCTTAAGAATCCAAAATCTATCAGTAAATTAAACGCATCCCCTAAAACATTGCCTGTAGTCATAAAGATAAAATAAGAAATACTATATTAAAAAGGTTATTGAGACTTTAAATTAGTCTCAGGGTAACTAAAGTCTTCGAAGAGTTGGCTCTTTTTCTTCTAGTCCAATAAGGTCTTTTATAGCGTTTAATGACAACTTAATATATTCAGTGTCGGGCAAAGTGCTTTTTACAGATTCAAGAAGAGTTTTGAATATGTTGTGCGATTCGTCATCTAAGTAAGTAAATACATTCATTAAAAATAGGCCGTATACGGCCTTTTCATCAGATACGGGCAATAAAATATCATTGTAATATGTTTGTTTTCCTCTATAATCAAAATAGAAGTTCTTATCTTCCTTAATATCTTTAAGTTTTTTTCTATCTATTTGGTATGAAATATAATTTTTAGGAGGGTAATTAAAAATTAGCCATTCTATAATGCCGCTGCCTTTCATAAAAAATTTGTTTAGTATATTTGCATTATTAATAAAAAGATCAATATAAGCTTGTTTTATAGATAAACGGCCATCTTTTATCTTTTCAAAAGTATCTTTTATATCTTTATTAAACGTTTTTATATCCTCAACAAAACCTTCATCTATATCTTCTCCTTTTAATCCTATATTAGTTAATTTAATTAGACTTGGATTCTTTAACGCATCCAAGATATTAAGCATTTTTGTGATAATTCCAGAAACTTTTCCACTATCACCAATCGCACTAAGTTTACTTGTTAAATCGTCTCTATACTTAAGCATATCATTAATATTTGTTATAAATGCGGAGAAGTCTACAGTCCATTTATTAAAAACCTCTGGAAGTCCTTTACTCTTAAAATCATGCAAAAAATCACTCAAATTAACTTTTAAATAATTAACAATTAAATCTTTATTAGTAATTTTTGGATTTTTTAAAAACCCTTCAATTTTTAAATATTCAAGTTTGAAATTGTTAAAATAATCTTTAGCCTGCTTTTTCACTGTACCCATCAATATTAGTTCTCTATTATCGTATGAGTAAAGATTGAGCAATGTTAATACAGCTCCAAAACCATTTTCTAGAATCCAACTGTCCAGAGAACCTTTCTTGATCTCTCTTATAAGGTCATCAAAGTAATAAGTATTAGATAAAAACACAGTAATTTTTTTACCCATATCTTTTGCTAATTCATTAACATTTACTATTTCAAAATTAGATGACACGTTTTTCTTATAATAAACCAAAGTTGAATCATAAGATACTAAATTAAGGCCTAGTGGCAATCTAATATTTAATCCATCTTTACTTAACCAAGTTTTGACATTATTTATAACTAAATTAAAATTGTCACCAACTAATATGTTTTTTAAATCTAGTTTTAATAACTCAATTTTAATTTTATTAAAAGTCTCTGTTAAATCTATTGAACCGAGTGAATTTAATGATATTGCAACCAGATTTGCAATTCCTAATAGTTCTTCAAATACGGAATACAATTTTTTAATATCATCAGGAGTTGTAAATGATACAACATTCATACAATTTGGGAAGTTCTCCCATTTTTTATGCCAGCCTGTTAATTTTCTAAAATATAGGAATAACAACACTGACTTTGAATCATCAGCAACAGTATTGGTATAAAATTCAGAAGACAACAATAAACTAGGTCCGAGATCAATCGGGAAAGAGTAATCAAAAATTATCTCCCTAAGAGTATATAATAAATTAACAGGAGTTATCATATCTAAAATCATATTTATACGAACATTATTATCAGAGGCTCCGCCTTTGGATTTAACATACTCATCTAATAATTTTTTAACTTCTTCATTTATTAAATTATAATTAGTATACAAAAGATTAACAAATTCATATAAATCACCTATTTTATTTAATATCTTCTCCTTAATATCACTCTCAGTCGAAGACCTTAACAACATTTTGAAAAGATTAAATATAACCTTTTTAATAAATAAACTTCTTAAATAATTATAATCTTGTAGTTTCTCTAAAGAAATCATTTCTACATCAAGCCTATTATCTAAGTGTAAGAAATATAAAATCATTCTAGCCTGATAAAATGTAATTTCAGACAATTTGTTGATAAAAAAATTAATAAATGTATCAGCATTTGTTGGTAGTTCGGTGCTTGTCCCAAAAATTGAATCTCTTACACCTGATAAGAATTCTTCTTTAGTGCCTTTTAAGAAGGCGGTTGTGTTTAAGGTTACCTTATCATCATTGAAAAACTCATTAATCAGTGATGCTTCTTCTTCGGGGTTTAACATCTCTATAAATAATATTATTTTATATAAATCCTCCAAGCTTAAATCGCTTATTTTTTTGAATTTTTCAAGTTTGAATCCTATTGCTGTTTTTAATGCCGTAAAGTTAGAGCGTATATAATTCTCCAAGTCTGTTTTAATTCTTGTGTTCAAATTTTCAATAAAATCTTTGAATGTTTTCTTTTTGAATATAAAAAAAGTTTCTTTTAATTCTGTTCTTAAATCCGGTTTGGGTTTTAAGTCATCATATTTTAATAAATCATAAACAGCGTAATAATATTTTTCATAATTATTATTATTAAATAATATAGTTGGGAAATCTCCAAATTCAGATAAGCTTATTTCTTTAAAATAATTATTAAAAAACAAATAGAATCCTTGGGCTTCGCTGACATTAATAATATCCCATATTTTATCAAAATAATCTGAAACATCTTTTTTATTAAACTCCTTGGGTAGTAGTTTAACAAAAGTGTCTTTATGGTTAACAAAAATCCTCAAAGTTTCTACAGAAATTTCAAGAGGATTTGGTGAAATTGTTTCGTCAACAGTAGATTTGAATAATGTTAACAGATAATTATGTATGTCTTCAAAGCTTAATAAGATATAATCTGAATTAAAGACCTTTTCAAAATAACTTGATAATATGACACGTAAACTATTTTTTTTACTTTTTTCTTCATATACTTTCTGCAAAAAGATTCTTAGAGGTTCGTATTTTGTTTGATTAAGTTCTGTTAATTTCTCAAGTAATTGATTTAATAAATCAATATTTAAGTTGTCAAATTCTGAAAAAGAGTTAAGTCTTTTTCTTGAACCATTTAAAATATATGAGATTTGAGCGACACGTGAATCTATTTCATATTTATTTTCCTCAAAAAAAGTTTTAAACGTAGAATAAGCTACATTGTAAATCTTTGAGTAGAAATAATTTTCAAATGAATCATCTTTTTTATTAAATTTCAAAGGCATATCTTTAAATGCCTCTTTTATTAGTTCACCTAATTTAGTAATTAATAATTCACGTTGAGTTTCATCTTCTTTTTTTGCTTCATTAATCAATAATATTAGATGTTCGGAGATAGGATTACTGGGTGAAAAAAATGCTTTTTTATCTTTTCCAAAAGGATTTTTACTTTTATAAGATTCGCTTAATCTGTTTAGTGCGTCTGAGAATACGATTTCTCTGCTGGTTTTTTCAACTAAGTCTACCTCCGTACTTGTAAGATAATAATATAATAGTCTTGCTTCCTTTAATGTAATCATCTCTAATAAAATCGAATAAAATTGTTGCGGACTTGATGAATCAAGTGCGATTAAAAACTTTTTAGCTCTATGTTTAACATCTATTAATAAATCCTTTGTTGCGCCTTTTAATCCGCCTTCCTGGTTTTCATACTCTTTTTTCTCATTTTCGTCTAATTTTTCTAATCCAAATATTTCATACTCGAAAGGTTTAAGTGATAAGTATTTAATCTTTGATATGTTATATTTTCCCTTTTCCTTAATATTAATGTATGATATAAAATCATCACGCAAATCTTCTGATAATGCAGTACTCTTTGCTTCCAACTCTTTTTCGAAGATATTCTTGTCAGCATGCAAGTTACCTAAAATATTTCTAAATACTTTTTCTAAATGTAATATAATCTCTTTATTGGTTTCTTTAAAGAATTCAAAGTTAGTTATTACAGAAGCGTCAGTCCTTAATTCTTTTCGTTTTTTATCAAAAGAATTTATTAATTCTTTAAAATTCAGATTATTAAGTGCGGTTTTTATTGATAACAGCGAAAAAAATGTATCAAATTCATCCCTAATGTTCGAGTCAAAAAATGAAAAATAGAAATCGAATGCGTTCAACAAATCTTGAGGGGTTTCCAAAAGTGTTAAATCAAAATTTTGAATAAAATAATTATAAAAATATATAGCATTCAAAAATGCTGAAACTTTTTTCGCATCGGTTGATACATCCTCCCATTTTTCTGAGATAAATTTACCATCTCTACTTTTTAAAATTAAAAAAATAGGCATTGACTCATTTTTTTCGCTTTTATAAAAAGTTGAGATAAATTCGTTAGCTAATTTTAGTAAAGATTTTTTAATGTTATTATCTGTTAATGTATTAAACCAAGTTGTTTGTATGTCTAATATATCACTAAAACTGTCTCCGATCATTAAAGATGCTACAGCATAATTTTCTTGTATTAATTTCTTAATTTCCCAAAAATTATTCTTTAAAGTGTAACTTAATTTAATATCCAAAGCCTTGTTTACCAATAATCTCTTGGCAGTTTCAGGCGGCACTAAAGTTTCCGTGTTCACAATCTCAACTGAACCAAAAATATTATTCAAATCACTAATACTAATACTCATTTAGATACCACCTCCTTTAGCTGCCGCTTTTTCCGCTTCTTCAATTTTTGCCCTTCTTTTTGCCATAACATCCTTTACCTCGTTGTGAAGTTCCATTGCAGCTTGAGGACTCCCTCTTTGTATTGAAGGACTACTCGGTGGACTAGGAGGATTACCCGATGAATCATTATGTTTTGGTGGCGGAGGAGGAAGACCAGTCTTACTTAAATCAGGTTTAGTTGTTGAAAAAAGTGGATTTTCTGCCAATCCCGGAGGACCATTAAATTGTGGTTGAGGTAGAATAGTAGTACCTGTCTTTGGAGTAGGCACAATTCCAAAAACGTTTTTCACTGACTTTGCATAGTTTATTTTAGATTCACCTTCCGGATAATCATTATAAACGTTTAAAACGAAAGTACGCAGTACACCTAAAACATAATCACGATGAGAAACATAACCATCTAAATCTAAACTATTCAATGAATCATCAATAGAATAAGTCATTGATTTTGAAAAAGTATCACTTTTATTCATTTCATCAAGATAAGTTACTGCTGCAATCAATTTGAAAAAATCATCAATAAAACTGTCAATATTAGACTTGTATATTGTTGCATCATATACTTCAAAAGCCCTCCTAAAGAAAGGGAAAAATTTGTTAATATCTATTTTTTTACCCTTAAATGAATTAATATTTTCAACCAAGTTATTTATATTTAGAATATTAACATTTAGTATTAATTTTTTATTAATGTCTTTTTTAACAAATGAAACAAACTGGTCAAAGGTTGCAATATTCTTTAGGGAAGATTTCTCATATTCGCCTGTTTTCTTAAACAAAAAGTTCTGCAAATCCTCAAGAGTTGTATAATTATTATTGTTTTTAATAGCTTGGAAAGTATAATATTTCTTGTTAAACTCTAAAATTTTAGAAGTTAAAATAAAATATGCTTGCTGTTCTAAAAATTCAGTATCGACAGTTTGTTTGCAGTTATTACATTTGCCTTCATTGAACCCAGCTGCCTTGTTGCAATAAGGGCAAAAAGTCAATAATAAACTGTTCAATTCATCAAATAAAGACTCATAATTTACCCTTAATATCTCAGCTAATTTGTATCCAGTATACATAGCGACTTTGCCCCTCCAAACACTAATTTGTGGATAAACCTTGACACCTATATTTGAAATGTAATTGTCAATCTTATTTAAACCAATGATATATTTAACTGCTTTAAAATCATTTTCTGAAAAAGTAACAGCATCTGAATTTATGCCTTTTTCAATAATATAACTTTTAAATAAACTCATTATCTGCAAATAGATAAACTTATCCAAATCTTTATCTTCTGTACTTAATATTTCAACAAAATCTAAAATCGATTTAGTATAAATATCCCTAAACGGGCCGATTAAGGAGTCATCTATGCTTTTATCAAGTTCTTCTCTGCATAAATTACCTAAATTATCTGTGTTATCTTTGTATTCATAGCAGATATAATGTACTACTTTGTAAATTATCTCTTTTTCAACTAAACCTATCTTTTCTATTGGTAAAAAGGATATAATACTCTTGTTTGCAAAGAACAATAAACCGCTAGTGTCCAATAAATAGTTTATAAAATCTTTTTTAGTTTCTTTATTGAAATTTTTAGGCAAATCCGTTTTTATCTTCAAATCCTGATATTTATACCCTTTATCGAAGACTACATAATCAGGATTTATGTCCGCAAATAATTTTACTAACTCTAATAATATATACTTGTTATAATATAATCTTTCATCACCTTTTTTAGGTTCATCTTTAAATCTTGAAAAATGGCTAAATAAATATAATAAAGATAATAATCTGAACCATCTTTCATCAACGATGTTAAGTATGTTAGGATTCAAATATACAAATTTTTCTTTTTGCGCATTTAATATGCTAGCATAATCAGATAATTTCTCTATAAATGCATAATAATCATTTAAAACATCTGCTAATTCTCCAAAAAGAGAAAGTTTTTCTTCAAATATTTTAACTCGCTCAGCTAAATCGTCATATATTAAATTTAATAAACCTTTTTCAACTTCATCTGTCCAATTAGTTTGATCAATCTTGCTTGCTTTGAAACTTTTTTTTGCAGCAAGTTTTAATGTTTTAAGGATATAGTCTGCAGTCCTCTTAACTCCTTTAACTGCAAAATGCCCTACAGGAATATAAACTCCTTTTTCTACGATGTTTCTTAATGAAGAAATCTGTTTTTCATCCAAGTAATCCACTAATTTTTTATTATCAAGTTCTGCAAAAGAATAATTTATACTTTCTTTATCTTTTAAAGTACTAATTATATTCTTAATTTCTGCACCGGATCCGAATTTTATATTAACTATTTTTTTAAAGCCTTTATCTAAATTTAAAAATTTAAAGACTTCTTCAATTTTAGAGTTTACTTTTTCTTTTAATTTTTTGTATTCGTCTAAAGTTATTTCATAGTTTTTAAGTTTGGATTGTAATCCAATAAGTTCGCTCTTTTTATTTTGCAATAAAAGTTTCATTCCATAAATTTGCTTTCTTTTAATAAAAGTATCAAGTGATAATAAGCTTACATCATAATCAATTGGTAAATTATATGTTAAAATATCATCAGGAGTTTTAATGCCTTCGTCTTTCATAGTTTCTTCTATTTCAGGTTTAAGTCTGACCATGAATGCTTTTCTAAAAATAGAGATTCCAGAACCGCCTTCATCTTCCCTATCTTTTATATAATCAAAAATACTAACTTCTCCTACTTTTATTTTCGACACATCATCATTATAAGTATCGACTAATTCTTTTATTACTTTTAAATCAGAACCAGATATAGTATTTTCTTCGCCTTCCAATACCAAGTTTATACGTTTAGACTCGTCTGTTGGGAATAACATTCTAAGATTTCTTTTAATTTTAGTTAATATGAACCAGTCTGCATCCTCTTTGGCACCCCATATGTATTTATCCGAACTTAATAAACCGGGACTAAAAATTGAAGGCACGCTAACTCTGCCTATTTGTCTGCCTGGAAGGTGAACATCATATGTTCCAAAAAGAAAAGCCCATAATTTATCAGTTATTTTATCAAACGAGTCAGACATATTTTCTTTATTCACCCCTCGCTACTTTATTAAAATGCGCAGATAAGTGTCGTGAATCTTCAGCTAAGTCTTCAGCCTGTTCTAGGCTTTGTTTAAGTACTTTATTTTCTATTTTTTGAGAGATTGCACGAATTTTTACAGGCTCTCCTCCTGTGTCGGGTGCAGAAATGGACGTATCTTTACTATGTTCTTCTGGAATTTCAAAAGCTGATGATTTGTTTCTTAATATCTCATCAAACTTATTTTTTTCTTCATTAGCTCTAACGAGTTCGGCTTTAGCTTTGTTTAGATTCTGTTCCGCATCAGTTAATTGACCAGTTATAACTTGATTCGCATATCTTATTGCATTGTTTGCATAATTATTTATATTTTTAACAGAATCATTATCTTTAGGATAATCTTTTATTAAAGATAATAGTGTATTAACACCATCTTTAATTTCATTTGCGGCATCTTGATACTCTTTCAGTTTAGTCTTATCAGATTCAACTTTTCTTGCATCTTCTAATTTCTTTTGCTCCAGCTTTTGGTCTTCCAATTTTTTCTCTTTTTGTTTCTGTTCTTCTGCTAATTTAGCCTTCTGATCATCCGCCAGTCTGGCTGCTTCCCTCTGCCTGCGCTCTACTTCGGCACTAGTTGAAATAAAAGGCTGCTGCGTCAACGGAACAGGCCCAGTAATTGGATTAATCCTAGCCATTGCTGCCTCACTCCTTCGAGTGACATAAATCGCAGCTGCTAAAACTATACCAAAAGGAAGAGCTATTATTATAATACCAATACCCGTATCGCTTGGCGTGCTGGAAGGTGTGACAATTCCTCCATTGGATGCTGAAACAAAAGGAATATTATAATTAATAAAAATCCAGACTATGACAACAAGTATTACAAAAATTATGAAAAAAATCCTCCAAGACCACTCTTTAATCCTGGACGTGGCAGCTATAAAAATATAAAATGCAAATATTACAAGAATTGGAATACCAGCTGAGTATAAAGCTGCAAGAGGTCCGGGATTAAAATATAATCCTGTAAAAACAATACCTGCAAATAAGAAAGGGATGACTCTCCATACTAGACTAATCTCCTTATCTGGACTTGCCGCCTTAACAGTGGTAAACATAGCAGCTAACGAGAGCACTGCGAAAAAAATACTGACAATAAGATTAAAATCCACCCCATTAGTATCAGCAGCGAAGCCTATATTAAATAGTGATAATAAGATTAGAACTGCAGAAAACCACTTAATCATCGAATTAAAAATAGCTTTTATCATAATAAAAAAGTTGCTTTTCAACCATTTTTCATTTATTTAAAAACCATAAGGAGGCTGAAAACCACTAGTGCAATAAACAATGCAGCTACAATGAATAAGCCAATATCCGCGCCAATCACGGTCTCATCATGAACACTGCTTATATTAATACCAGGGATGATATTCCCGTTTAGCGCAAGAAATGCTATTATTACAATTACAGTCATTAATATCACTATTATCCTTGACTTGTTATCCTTCAGTATTGAAATGATATAGATAAAACTCCCGCCAACCGCTAGGACTATAAGATAAGGCGCAAAATCGAACATGAAATTTGAAATTAATGGATTAGCATAGACTGCATAACTGACAATAAAAGATATACTTCCTGCCAATACTATTACAGAAAGAGGATTATTACTATAACTCTTGGCAACAGGGACTATAACTGTGAATAATAGGAGAAACACTATAATTGAGACTATCAGATTAGCAGGAATATCCGGTTCTGCTGAAAATGCCCTGCTTATCGCCAATAAAACAAGCAAGAACGGCAAAAAACGCTTCATATTACAGTTAAAATAAAAACGTTTTAAAATTAAAAAGAGTTGCTTTATAATTAAATAGTTATGAAAAAGGCTAAAAAAAATAATACAACAACGATAATACTTATAATATTATTAGCGATTATGCTCCTTAGCTCTGTATTGTCAGTTTTCGTGCAGAAAGAAACAAAACCAACAATGAAATTACAGGTTGGTTATTATATTAACGGACAAACTTACCCTGCACAAGAGGTAAAAACAGACATTAACAACACATTATACGGATTATTAACATCACTAGGCACTGTGGAATTAACACAAGAAGGAAATGTGAAATGCTTCGGCCAATACTGCAACAATTTTTTACCTCCTGCCGTGTCATGGACTATATTCGTAAATAATTACCCGCAGACAGACTTAACGCGTACGCTGAAAGAGAACGATTACGTCACGCTTTATTTCGGCCACACGTTAAATTTCGGCAACGTAACGCTAACCTTAAACATTGAAGGATACAATGAAACGAATTCTGTATTAATTGTTGATAATACAATACTTGGAGACATGATGGATAATTATAATGGGACATTCATGAATAACACGCTAAACTGCTTGTTTGAACTATGCAATAATGAGAACAATACTTGGACAATAATGAAGAATAACGAGATAGTAAATAATTACAATACCACCCTCAGAATTGGAGACGCACTAATATTCAAATACGAATAAATGTTCATTGCAGATGATGATAAACAACTCACAAGCAAACCCTAAAATCTTTTTTTTAGGGAGATGGCTTCATACCCGCAACTGATGCAACTAATTCCAATAAAATGATAAGTATTAAAAATACCAATATTTCTTTAAATTTTAAGTTTTAGCAGATGAGGAGAAGAACACCCTAGCACACCCGAAAAGGGAGATGGCTTTACCACTCTGTACTGATGCAAATTTATTTTTTTTTAGACTATCTTATGGACTTTGCCGTTATGCTCATCGCTTACTATCTTGCCATCCTTCAGTCTGATAACCCTCTTGACAAATTGCAATAAGCTCTCATCATGAGTCACTATTACGAATGTTATTTTCTTGTCAACGTTTAACTCATGCATTAATTTGATTATCTCACGGCCAGTCTTACTGTCCAGTTGCCCTGTAGGCTCGTCAGCAAGTATGAGTTTTGGATTATTAATCAGGCTGCGGGATATTGCTACACGCTGCTTCTCACCGCCGCTTAACTCGCTAGGGTCATGGTCTGCTCTCTGTAGTATTCCGAACTTGTGAAGAAGCTGCCTGGCATACTCTTTTCTGCTGTTGCTCAGCCTGTAAGGGACAAGAGGCATTACTACATTTTCAAGAGCGTTAACTCCTGGGATTAAATTAAATGTCTGGAATATGAATCCTATCTTGTTCAAACGGATATTTGCTAATTCATCATCAGATAATTTGCTCACGTCTACGCCGTCAATTATTACTGAACCTTTCGTAGGCGTATCAAGGCAGCCCACCATGTGAAGTAGCGTACTTTTTCCGCTGCCGCTAGGACCTACAACTGCAACAAAATCGCCTACATCTATTTTAAAACTAATATCATCTACAGCTTTAACCTCATTCCTCTCCCCAATATTATAATACTTGCATAAGTTTTTTACTTCAATCAACGCCATATTTTAATCAACTCACATTTTTCATTCATTTTAAAACTTTTTTTTTACCTCTTTGTCACTGCCTCGACAGGGCTCATCCTGCTCGCCTTATACGCAGGGTAAGAGCTTCCAACCAAACTTAAAGTTACAGCAAAAAGAGTGGCCTGCCCGATTAATTGTATATCAATCTTTGAAGGTATATTAGTAAATGACACAGCCAAGTTAGATACGAAGTTTCCAAAAATTATGCCTATCAACGCTCCGACAATACCTAAAACAAAACCTTCAAGTATTATCATTACGAAAACATCACGGTTACGCCATCCTATTGCCTTCAAGACTCCGAACTCCTGGATGCGCTCCATAACACTCATCAGCATAGTATTCATAACACCTATGCCGCCTACGAATCCTGCTATGCCGCTAACAACCCATAATGCGAGATTAAGGCTTCCTAGAAAACCGGCTGTGGCGTCAGAAGCATCCTGCATATTCATAGCTTCTAAAACACCATTATACCTCTCATTTATCCTGTCTTTCAAATCACGCATCCCCATAGGATTAATAGGAAGGACTGCAAAATTAGTCACGGTATTATCGTTGAAATTGAAAAGTATCCTCGCTTCATCTATTGTAACAATGACTACGTTAAACATTGGACTCTTAACTTTTGTCTCGTATATTCCAACAACTTGGTAAGTTATGCCGTTAATCATCATAGTTGTCCCGACAAATAAGTTATACTGGTCTGCAATCTGCGAACCTATAACCACGCTCTTCCTGTCATTAGCAGTTAACTTCCTCCCTTTCATTACTGTATAATACGGTGCAATATCATAATTATTGGAAGTTACAGGGTCAATGCCTATAACGAATATGAAACGGGCAAGCTGGTTGCTTTGGGTATCAACTCCTCCAATATTCTGGGCGTTACCCCATATCTCAGGAGTGACTACCTTAACTCCAGGAATACTCTTTAACTTATTCTGATAAGATATATCAAGCGTGCTCATGCTTGGCATTATAGAACTTGACTTCATAACATACATGCTTTGAAAAGATGAAAGCATGCTTGTTGAACGTTCAGCAATGCCAAGACTAATACTCACCAAACTAATTATTGCCGCAACACCGATTAAGATGCCTAACACAGTCAGGAAACTTCTTCTCTTATTCCTGAGAACGTTGGAAAAGACAAGCCCAATCATTCGTATGTCACCGCCTCAACAGGACTCATGGATGCAGCTATTAATGCAGGATATATTGCACTAACTACACCTATACTTATTGCAAAAAATAATACTTCAATAATTAATGCTGGCGTGACAAAAGTAGGTATGCTGCTAACCCACTCAACTGTTAAACTGCCAACATAACCAAGCACCACTCCTGATAATCCGCCCATTAATCCAATAAGAATAGCCTCCCACATGACCATTGAAATGATATGATTATTCTTCCATCCTATTGCCTTCAAGACTCCAAACTCCTGGATGCGCTCCATAACACTCATCAGCATAGTATTCATAACACCTATACCTCCCACTACTGCTGCAATGCCGCTCACAATCCAGAGCGCTGCAGTCAGGCTTCCAAGGAAACCTCCAAGCATTTCAGTGGCCTGTTGTGATGTAGTCACACGAAGCTGGGGATAAGAATCCTCCAGTCTCTGGATTAATTCTTCAGTCTTGGTGCGGTCCGCAGGTATTATGTTAATAAATCCAATCTCATCAGTTGAATAATTTGTCAACTCTCTTGCACGGTCAAGGGTCATGACTAACATTCCTGTAAAACTGCTCAATGATTTTTCAAGATTGAATATTCCAACAACCCTGTAATTCCTGCCGTTAACCTCAACTACGCTGCCTACAAATAAATTATTATCCTTAGCTAACTGGTCGCTAAGAAGTATACTATTATCCTCACCATGCATAAGCATCCTCCCTCTGCTTACAGAATACCAAAATATAGTATCCTTGAACTCTTCCGCTTTCTCAGGCTGGATTCCAATACCCGCCACAATAGTAGCACTTCCTGAACGAAAATTTGAAACCCCTATACTCTGCCCGTTAAAGGAGCTGACTGTAAAAGAGATGCTTTCAGTAAACGCACCGACTCCGTTAAAACGGCCTATCCTGTCAGCGAGCGAAATTGGTATATGGCTCATGGTGTCATCAAGTGCATTCTTATCAAGCAGCATAATGTACTGCATCTTTCCAAGTATGTTATTAGCAGTCACTCTTACACCATCGCTGATGCTGACAAGACTTATTATTGCCGCAATGCCTATAGTGATTCCTATAGTAGTTAAGAAAGTACGACTCAGATTCCTCTTAAGATTCGCAGCAGAGAGCCCTATCATCTTTTCTTTTTAGCTATAACCCTGTAAATAACATACCCGATTAGTAAGACTCCGCCTATTACTACATATAATATAGTATTATTTCCCTGAGCCGGCAAAACATCAAAGTTAATATCCTGGTTTATCTGCCTAGTAACACCCAAGTCATCAATATATGAAACAATTATGTTGCCGCTCATTGATGCTTCGCTGTTTAGCTGCAAATCAAATATTGCACTTGACAAGTCCTCCCTGTCCAAGGAGCCTAAGTATTCAACCTTCCTGCCTATCGCGCTCTCATTCAAAAATAGCTGCGCAACAACGTTGTACGCTTTGCCGCTTCCGACATTTTCAACCTGAACACTTATAGTCTGGGCGGTTCCGCTCAATGGAATCTGAGGGTCCAAACTTATGCCGCTGAAAGCTAATTCAGGAACACCCCTTACCACAACATTTAACATGTCAGTTCCGGAAAAATCCTTAGCACTCTTTTCCAGCGAGAACTGAAAAGCGTCAGGCTTGATATTTTTCTCAATATAAATATCAGTTGATACTGTTACCGTCTCGCCGACACGTATTTCATTAAAATAAAATTGTGAACCAGTAGTTGGTATGAAGCCGTCAGGCAGCACGAGATTCAGAAGCACATTATCCAAAGTGTCGCTTCCCTGATTTGTGACATTGATATAAAACTTGGTTATATCATCAATGACCAGACTTGAAGTGAAACCATCAACAACCAAGTAATTAACAGGTATTACTGTAACTATCGCGCCTGCACTGTTGCCGTAATGAGTGTCTCCGCTGTCATAATTAACCGTCAATGATATTGAGTAAGAACCGCTTGGAGTATTATTGAGCGCTTTATATGTAGTGGTAATGAAGCGGGTATCGCCAACATTGAAATCATCAAAGCTAAAATGAGTATCAGCAAGCACTAACTGCGAGGTTAATGTCACACCTATGGAGTTAAAAGATAAATCACCTGTATTCTGAATGATGAAGCTGACACTTCCGCTGTCGCCTGCGTGTATGCTGCTGTCTGAAACTGCAACATTGCTGATTATTATCTTAGGCGCTGCAAAAACAACACTCAAAGATAGTATTAATAAGATAGGTAAAAAAACACGTTTCATAAATTGACTGAAAGTAATGGAATATATATAAAAGTATTGTTAGGCGTGGTAAATATTTATTTACCATATAGTAAATAACTATTATACGGCGTTTCTACGCCAAAACAGAATTTTGAAAATGTTTAAAAATAGAAAAAACTCTTTTTCATCCTTGAAAATGCCACCAAATGCACCAGCTAATACTGAAAAAGATAAGACCGGGATAAAAATGGTTAAAGCAGGTTTAGCTACTGCGCTAACTTGGTTTACTGCAGGACTTTTCTGGGTCGTTTATGGCAGTGTAAAACTTGGCGAGTACGCAGGCAAGAAGTATACATTAAATGATATTAAAAAATATTCAAGCTGTGATACGTTGACTAATAGTACTGCAAAACTTGCAGGTGCTAATGGTGCAGCAGTTAATTTGGATAATAATTATATGCCTTATGGTTTGTTTAAGGAGAAGTTTCCTAATGCAACTTCTAATGAAGCTTTTATTTATTCAAAATCGGGAAATACTTACAAGCCAGTTAAGGTTACAGCGTTGGATGATGAAACGAGTTCTGGTGATAATAAAGTAATAAATGATAAAAACGTACTGCACCATTATGTTTTAACAGCGAACGAACTTGATAATAATACTCCTACTCGTGCTGCTAACTTGTCTACACTTTTAGCTGTGAAGCATGCTGCTGTGAATGAGTTGAATCTTACTGATGCTAATGCTGACCAGATTATTGCCGAGTTTAAGAGAAGGAATGTTTTTGGCGATTATCCTGGCGCTCCTCCAAATAGCAGTGTAGCTTTTACTGGTACTGATGCGAGTGTCGTATACAAGCCTTATTATACTGTTGAACAGACTAACGGGGCTGACGTTGTTAAATGGTTTGGTAATAATAATTCTCAGTTCTTCTCTAATGATGCTGGCGCTAATGTGTCGAGCTTGTTTGTTAACGATAGTACTGTTAAAAAACTGGGATTATCTCCTGGTTCTATTGCTGGGTTCAACGTTGCTGCCAAGTTCCCTAATGGTGTTATTTATATGAAGAAGGATAAGAGTTTTGGCGTCGCAGCTGTTAATGCAATACCTGCTGATGCTGATAAGATAATAGTGCCTGAGTTCACAACTCTTCAAAAAGCATAGGTAAAATCCCTTTTTTAATAAATTTTAAATAATGCAAACTTACTTTGTTTAGTTAACGCCAGGATGGCAGAGCGGCCATGCAGTCGGCTGCAGACCGACATAGCCCAGTTCAACTCTGGGTCCTGGCTTTCCTACTCAGGATTTCTTAACCCAATTTTTCCGTTGACAAAACCCAGTTATCCTTGCTCTTGATAGAAGCAATGGAACTAGCTAAATAAACAACTATAAAAAAATGAGAAAGGCACTGACTTATTAAATTAACATCCTCTAAAGTATAATATATGATAACTCCTCTGCAGATGCAAAAAATTAAGGATTATTCTAAAAAGATGAGGTGGACTATTAATGAAGGATACTGGAATCACACAACAGAAGTTGTAAAACATTCAATTAACCTTCAGAAAAAATTCGGCGGAAAGAAAGACATAATCGAAGCTGCAGCATGGCTCCACGACATAGGAAAAAACAAAGGACGAAACAAACTGGAAGATATGAGCAAAGAAAAACACCAAATAGTAAGCTCAGAAATGGCTGATAAATTCATGAAAGAAATTAACATATCTGATGAAGAAATACGAAAAGTATGCGATGCAATACTGCAAAGCCACAGCACGAACGATTATCCAGCAAATAAGGAGCAAAGCATAATCGCATGCGCAGACAAGATGGCAGTATTAACTGATAATGACGAAGCAAGAAGATGGCACGGAAAGAACTTATCCAAAGAAGACAAATTATTAATAACAAATACGCTGAAAGATATATTTTTACACATAAAAAACTCTCCATTCCCATCCGCAGCGGAATACGTGCAGGAACAATATGTTAAAAAACTGGAAAAATACAAAGCATAGAACTTTTGGATAACTATTTAAAAGTGAATTTTTAAAATAAAACCTGATAATGAAAAAGTTAGAATGCGTATTATTCGATGCAGACGGCACAATTTTCGACACCGCTAGGGCATATTACACCACACTCATTAATTCATATAAGAAACTCGGATACAACGAAGATGCAAGTTTTGAATTTTTCAAGAAAAAATTAGTCAACAAGAACTACTTTGAATTATTGTCTAAAAAAGGGTTAAACTTGGGCAATAAAAAAGATATTGAAGAGTTCCAAAACTATTTTGAAAAAAGCGCAGTGGAAGAAACTCAGCCGTTTAAAGGCATTGAAGAACTGATTAAAAAATTGTACAATAATGTAAAATTAGGAATTGTCTCAAACGCTGATTTCGAAATAATGAGCAAAATATTGTCAAAAACAAATTTAGAGAAATATTTCTCAACAATTATTTATGAAAGCGAAAAACCAGGAATATCCGGAGTAAATATGAGCGTTGATTTATTATCAGTCCCGAAAAACGGAACTGTACTAATCGGGGACGAGAAAATAGATGCCATATGCGCGGCCAATGCAGGCATTAATTTTATCGGGGTGTCATGGGGATACTCTGACATTAAAGAATTTGAAAGATATAAAAAAATAGGAATAGCAAAAAACGTCGGCGAACTTGAATCCATGATATTTTCTTTAATGCACTAGCTACATCTTATCTTATCTTTTCTAAGACATCTAGATTAGGTTTAACATCACCTATCACCTTTAACACATCCTGGACCGGTTTAATTCTAGTGTCTTTGAAATTTTCAATCACTTTCTTAATATCCTCTTCTCCAAATATGCGGGACTTCCATGAATTCCATAACTTGCCGTCCTTTTTTATCAAGTCAAAAATCAGCAGAACAAAACTGCCCGCATTATCTGATTCGAAGCCGTTCTCGCTTAAAAACTCGAATAATTTGTCATTGTTGGATTGTATGAATATTAATTCCTTATTGCTAAGGGGTGTTTTAATCTCGCTTTTTGACAGTACATTAAGAGGTTCTGATAAAATCCATCCTTCCGTACTCTCTTGGCTTTTGAAATAATTCTTAACCTTTCTGCCATACGTTTTTTCAAGCTCCAGTATTTTTTGAGGGTTAAGCCTTCCTTTTATAGGGTAAAGGTACAGCACGCTTAAATCAACAATAGCCGGGTTCTCTCCCGCCCATCCGCCCCTAAGCTGATTGATAGATGTGAATACAACATTCTTCATCAGCTCGTTAACTTTCTCCAGCTTCTTGGCGCTCGATTCCTCCTTAACATTCTCTATTAGTAAATCCTGTACGTACTGCCTTGCCATCTTGAATGTCTGCCCCGTGCTGACATCCTCATCCAAGATTACAACCTGCTTTTTATTCAATAAATAATCAATGAATTCGTCATAATCTTCCTGGAATAAAAACATAAACTTTGTATCCTTCCATTTATTTATTGAAAACCTTACTGGGATATAATTAATGTTAAATCCGAATTTTTCAAGATATAATTTCGCAAGCATTCCCGCCCTAATAGCTCCGAATGCGAAGCTAATAAGCATAATATTCTTGTCAGAAAAGTATTCGTTATATTGTTTAGCAAGCATTAATACATACTTTGGAGATGACAGCCACTTAGTAGGCCTTGACTGCGGCTCTTCAACAACCACATTCCTTACCATGTTAAAATAAGTTGTTTCTTCAATCTTCTCAAGCAGTTCTTTGACAAGTTCAATCTTTCCAATCATTGCAAGTTCGAATAATACGTTTATCAAGCTATAAAATTTGAAATTGCTGCTGTCCTTTTTATTAATGTCCGGAATGCTTTGCTTCACAACTAATCTTACAAGCACAGGTATCCTGGAATATAATATGCACCAGTCTTCAATTGAAGTCTTTGAATACTTGTCAATGCTCGCGATGAGTCTTTGGCAGGCATTGATTAAAACCCTGAAAATCTCCTTTAATTCTTTCTTATAACCAACTAAAGGTTCCAAATCTTTGGGTATAACTACTTCCCAGTTTGAAGACTTCAATTTAGCAAGCAATGCATCATATTTTGCAAATAATTCGTCTAATTCTTCAGTCATACTTAAAATAAGGAATAAGACTCTTATTTTATATTTTTTGAAAAGAATCTTTATATAATTAGTAAGTTATCAGAAGAATCAGTGATGGAACGGTTATTAATCAAGATAGGGAGCGACTTGGCGGGGAAAAACGCAGTTTGGAAAGTTGGCGAGTTAGTTAAGTATTTGAAAGGGAAAAACGTCCACGTAACGCTAATTAGCTCGGGCGCCAAGAAATTAGACAAGGAGTTATATGCAAAGATATATGAAAATACTAAAGTTTCTAAAGGCGCGCAAAGGGCAAGAGGACAAGTTGAGCTGATGCACTTATACAAGAATATATTCAAAGACCATGAATTAAACATAGGAATGATACTGATAAACAAGAAAGACTTGGAGGATTCTGAAAACTTAACAAGAATTAAACAAGTAGTTGACGAGTTGTACGAACAGAACACTATTCCAATCATAAATGAGAACAGCATGTTAACTAATGATGAGACAACATTCGGAGACAATGATTTGCTTGCAGGGAATCTTGCAAAAAAAATGGATTATACCAAGATAGTATTCATCTCCTCAGTGAACGGGTTATACAAGAATTATGGCATGCCGAATCAGGAACTGATCAAGAAAATAAGATATGAAGACGCGTTGAAATACGTTGTTGAAAAAAAATCTGAGAACGGTAAAGGCGGGATGAAATCCAAACTAACTGCTTGTAATTTATCAGGCAAGGAGTGCATAATAACAGACGTTAATTCAGCACTATCAGTCATAAAAGGAACTAATAAGAAGTATACTTTAATAACACCTTAAACTTTTATTTGTAAAATAATTTTTCAATGTCTAGTTTTATCTTCTCTTCTTCAGCTAATACTTTTTTAATGTCAGCTTTCGTTGACGGCTGATTCGGAACGAACGGGCACACCCCTGTGCTTATTGTCGTGCTTATATCAAAAGTCCCGATTTCTTTTGCAACGCTTATTATATCATTCTTATTTAAACCTATCAACGGCCTAATTATAGGTATTTCAACAGCTTTGTCAAGGACAGTCAGGTTCTGCAATGTCTGGCTGGCAACTTGGCCTATGCTCTCCCCTGTTATAATAAAATCACAGCCTTCTTTTTTGCATACGTAGTCTGCGCACCTGTAAAGAAAACGCTTGCATATCAAGCACGTATACTTATTATCGCAATTCTCTGATATTGTCTTTAACGCTGACCTGTGATTCACATAGTATAACTTGCCTTTTGGGCTGATTATTTTTACAAGCTTCTCAACCTTTTCGTTCTTCTCCCCTTTTCCGCCGTGAAGAAAAATGACATCAACACCCTTCTTAATCATCAAGTACCCGGCGACAGGGCTGTCAATTCCTCCGCTTATAAGACAAACTGCTTTCATTTCCTTAGTCACATTTGTTTAATCTAGATTTTATAAAAACTATTATTTTTCGGAATCAATAAAAATTTAATAACATGAAATTTACTTAAAAGTATATGAAAAAAGAGACTCAGTTAGTTTATGACTCATTATTTTCAATAGAGGATATTAGGCAGCTTCTTAGAGATACAGTTCCGGAACATAAACTATCAAAGGAGCAAAAAGAGTTATTGAAAAAAAAGGTTGAACTAATCAAGAAAGACTGCGACGAATTGGTGAAACTATTATGACTGAAACTAGGTGCTTTGAGGAAGATTATATTAACATTAATCCATTACAGACAGGTGGAAAAACCAATAGTGATACGAGAAAAAGCATTGATTCTTACATAGACGGCTACTCAGTCTGCGATTTCTGCGCAGGAAGTCTTCACAAGATTAAGAAGCCTGATTTTGAAAAATTATTAAACGAGATTAGCCAATTTCTCGGCTGCGATGAGACAATATTCACAAACGGATGCAGGGAAGCTAAGTTTGCAGTCCTAAACAGTTTGTGCGAAAAAGGCGACACTGTATTAATTGACGAGAACAGGCATTACTCTACTGACGTTGCAGCCGAACTTGCTGGTGTGAAAAAAGAGTACGTTAAAAATAACGGCGCACCAACTTTTCATATTAATCCTGAAGATTACAGGAAAAGGATAGACGAGACTAAACCTAAACTTGTGATACTAACTCACGTTGACGGGAATTACGGGAACATCGTTGATGCCGAGAAGGTTGGGAAAATCTGCAGGGAGAAAAACGTACCCTTCTTGTTAAATACTGCTTACAGCAGCGGCAGGATGGTTATTGATAATAAAAAGATTGGCGCGGATTTCATTGCTTGTTCTTGCCATAAGAGCTGGGGTGTTGGTGGAGGAACTCTCGGGCTTTTAGCTATTAATAAAAAATTTGATGATAAAGTATTCAAAACCAGTGTTGATTATAAGAAGAAGATTCTGCAAATACTAGGGTGCAGTGCGAGGGGAAGCAGCACTATAGCCCTGCTTAATAGTTTTCCTTCAGTAAGAGAGCGCGTCAAGAAGTGGAATGTTGAAGTTGATAATGCAAAATGGTTCATTGATAATATGATTAGTAATGAGGGCATCCAATTATTAGGAGACTATCCTCACATGCATGATGTTATGCATTTTGAAACCCCTAAGTTTGATGAGATTGCAAATAAGCATAAGGATAAAGGATACTTCCTGCACAAATTCTTGGACAAGAAAGGCATAACAGGGATTATTCCAGGTAGGACTAAGAGTTTCAAGATGAGCACGTACGGCTATTCAAGGAAACAGTTAGAGTACTTATACGAATCTTTTTTGGAAGCGCTTAAGTTATGAAACGCTGCGTTATATTAAGGTATGATGAGATTGGATTAAAAACCAAGTTTGTAAGATATAATTTTGAAAAAATTCTGATAAAGAACATTAAGCATTTCATACCTTTGACTGATGAGGAAGTAGTTATCAAACGTTCAAGGATTCTGATATACACTGATGATAATGAAGCTTTGGCCAGGAAGGTGAGCAAAGTTTTTGGGTTAACTAGCGCTAGCCCTGCGTTCGAGTTAACTCCTGATATTGAGCTGATTAAGGAGACTGCCCTTAAATTGTATAAGAAAGGTTCTTTCAGGATTTCAACCCAGCGAGCTGACAAGGATTTTCCTTTAAAGAGCCAAGAGTTAAACAGCGTAGTCGGTTCTTACATAGTTGAGAAGACTAATGCGAAAGTTGACTTGGAGCATTATGACACTAATATAGGCATCGAGTTATTCAACAATAAAGCATACATGTTTAATGATATTTTCAGGGGTTTTGGAGGGCTTCCCAGCGGTTCTCAGGGCCAAGCGTTATGCATCTTGGATAGTGAGGATTCAATACTTGCAGGCTTGATGATTATGAACAGGGGATGCAACTTATTATGTATTGGTTCCAGGAAATATTTCGACAAGTTAAAAGAGATAAATAATAGCGGACCAATCGGTTTCAAAGAGGAGTTAAACGACAGGGAAAAGTTCTTCGCGGTAGTGATGGGTAAAAAATTAGCGGATTACAAATCTTTCCCAAACGACAAGGCTAAATTTAAAGTTCCTGTTTTTTATCCTTTAGTCGGCGTTGAAACGAGTGATATTAAAAAGAAATATAACTTAGTCTAAATGTTTCATTCTTAATCGTCCAAAAAGCACTGAACGTTTAAATGATGTGTAATTTTTAGATTTAATTATATCATCCGCCTTTTTTTTAAACACATCTGACAAATCCTTTATCTTGTTTTCTATATACTCTTTTCCTTCCTCTGTTACAGTCAGTTTATCCTCGCCGTTAATAATATTATACGTTTTATAATCGGAAAGTATGTATTTTAAATAAGGTATTCTTAATCCGTCAAGTACTTCCACTATATTTGTTAATATAATATTATTCTTTCCTAATTTTAGGATTACATCCTCCAAGCTTTTTGAATCAAAAGTTATCTTAAAATCATTCGATACTTTTTTGATTACGTAAAAAATCTTGCTGTCATCGTGAACGTATTCTTCGCTCATAATATCTTCGAAACCTCCTTAGTGTTTAAGATGTCTTTTTTTGTAAGCCCCGCCCTTCTTGCAATTCCAAGCCCCAGCCTGATATAGTCCAAGTGTTTTATTGCGTGGCTGTCTGTGTCTATGCAGAACGTTACCCCTCTTTTCTTGGCGCGTGAAGTCATCATGTCATTCAAGTCCATCCTGTTGAAGAATGCGTTAATCTCAAG
This sequence comes from Candidatus Tiddalikarchaeum anstoanum, assembly GCA_902385255.1. Classification (GTDB taxonomy): domain Archaea; phylum Nanobdellota; class Nanobdellia; order Tiddalikarchaeales; family Tiddalikarchaeaceae; genus Tiddalikarchaeum; species Tiddalikarchaeum anstoanum. The sequence goes on from CABMEV010000005.1 coordinate 40,856, forward strand.
GGGCTTGTTGTACTTCACTGCAGCCTCGAAGACTTTATCCTCGTTAAACAGTATTGGTTTTCTTCCGAATATTTCCCTGCATGTAGGATGCCCGAGCAGCGAGACTTTTTCATTCTTCAAAGCGTTAATCAATCTGTTAGTCATGTCATCAATGCTTAAGTTAAAGCTTGAGTGGACTGATGCTGTTACGAAATCAAACTTTGACAATGCATTGTTATTAACTCCTAATTTTCCATCTGGCTTGATGTCTACTTCTGCACCGTTTATTATCTTGAACCCTGAGTAAGTGCTGTTTAAGTCATTAATCTCTTTCAGCCTTTTTGCTGCATCCTTCTCATTCATCGCGTTTGCAATCTTTAATCCGCCGAAGTGGTCGCATAATCCTATATACTCGTATTTCAGCACGTCTTTGCAGTAATTTGCTATTTCCTCTATGCTTGTTAATCCGTCGCTGAATTTGGAGTGCACGTGCAAGTCCCCTCTTATGTCGCTCTGTTCGACTAATATTGGCAGTGCGTGCCTTATTGCCAGGTCTATCTCCCCGGTGTTCTCCCTGAGTTCAGGCGGGATGTAATCCATGCCCAGTGCTTTGTATACTTCATCTTCAGTCTTTCCTGCTATTAATTTATCATTTTTGAATAAGCCGTACTCGCTAAGTTTGAATCCCTTACTTATTGCTATCTTCCTTACTTCAACGTTGTGCTCTTTGCTTCCTGTGAAGTATTGGAGTGCGCTTCCAAACTCTGACTGTTTGACAACTCTGACGTCAACTTGGAGTCCTTTATTGGTTCTTATGCTGGATTTAGTCTCCCCTTTTGATATTACTTCTTTCACAACGCTCATTTTTGTGAACACATCCATTAATTCTTTCGGCTTCTTTGAAGTGCAGAGTATGTCTATGTCGCCTATTGTTTCTTTCATTCTCCTTATGCTTCCGGCAGCTATTCCAGTTTCAACCAAATTGCTTTTCTTGAGTGTTGTTATTATTTCATCGCTCGTGTCTAATCCTTCGATTAAGAATGTTCTTTTCTCCTCTTTCTTCTCTAACTGTATGTGTGATAATATTTTCTGCTCCATTACTGCGCCGAGACCTTTTATGTTTCTAATCTTCTGTTTAAGCGCTGCTTCCTCCAGGTCTTTTTTGTTTTTTATTTTTAGTTCTTTGTATAGTTTGAGTATGGTTTTTGGCCCCATGCCTGGCACTGTTATTAATTCTTCAATGTTTACAGGAACTTTCTTTTTCAGCTTCTCGTAATAGTCCAGTTTTCCTGTTGTTAATAATTCGTTTATCTTTTTTGCTATGTGTATTCCTATGTTTGGGAGGCTGTCTAAGTCTTTTATTTTAGACAAGTCAGTGTCAAGGCTTGTTATTGTCAGCGCTGCTCTTCTGTAAGCGACTGGTTTGAACGGGACGTCCTGCATTTCGAGCAGTATTGCGATATTATTGAGTATTCCTGCAACTTCAGCGTTATTCACAAATTTTTTATGGTCGGTTAGAATTAATAAATAATTGTGGTAGACAAGTTTTGCTGTATAATTTTCAGGAATGACATGGACGGCCCTAAGTTCTTCTTGTTGCATAAGAATACTTGGTGGAGCGGCTGGGAGTTCGTGAAAGGCGATATAATCCCTGGAGACAGCGTTTCCGAGTCGGTTATTAAGTGTGTGAAGGAGTTGACTGGATTAAACGTCACCAAGATAGACAATATCCCTTTCAATTATTCTTATAATTATCTTAAGGGTGAGAAAAATGTTGACGCGAGTATTGCCTGCTTCGTAGCTAAGACCGAGGGCGCTAAGGCTAATATTAGCAAGGATTATGATTTTTACAAGTGGGGCAGTTTTGAGACTGTTATGAAATTGTTGGATTTTGAAGAGCAGAAGAAATTATTGGAGTTCATAGATAAGAAGGTATTATCTCGTTAGTTGTATTATTCCTTTGTTGTTTTCTACTTTTGTGAATACGCCATGGAAAGATATTGGTAAGTAATTCACTCTTTCTGGGTAGTCGCATTTTAGTTTTAATGTTGTGCTGTTATCATTATCGTTTAATACTATTCTGTAATGTGTGTATTTTTCCGGCACTAGGAATACGAACGTGTCGTCGAATTGTTCCAAGTATAATTCTTTAATGTCTAAGTAATGTTCAGGTATTTCTAATTCTGGTGTGTCTTTGAGTATTTCATTTAAGAATTTTTCAGCTTTCTTGTTAGGGTTCGCTGGCGAGTATATGTTTCCGCCTTTGAAGGAGATTACTGAGCTTTTTCTTCCTGTTTTTTCAACCCTGCTCGTCTTTACTTCAGTGACACTTTTGTCGTAATCTTCCTTTTCAACTTTGGTGTTGAATGCGAAATAATTAGTTAATTCACCCATAACCAAGTGGGCTAAATATCTTTATTTAAAAAACTTGCTAATGTTTTTTTTATTCGAATATTATTGTATTTAGTCCGAATATTTTCGCTTTCGTTACTAAGTGTTCTGTTTCCAACTGTTTTGTGTATTTTTCTTTTGATAATGTGTATTCCACGTTTATTGTGAGAAGCTTATGTTCTTTTTTTGTGAATGATACTTTGCAGAAGTCAAAGTCTGAGTATAGTGTAATATCTGACGCTGTTGACTCCACTTCGAGTTTTAGCTCGGTTTCCAGTGTTCCTAGTTTTGAGATGTTTATTATTTTCGACCCTATGCTGAATGTGTCTTCAATACTTATTGGTGTGTAGAAAATGTCGTCTAGTTCTTTCTCAGCATCGCTGTCTTTTTGTTTGTAGAATTTGTCGTAGCTTTCCTTGTCTACTTGTATTAGCGCATCTACTGGTCTTATGAAGTAAAACTCTATTGATGTATTCATTGAATATTCTAGTTTTTTGGGGAAAAAATCTTGGTTATAAATATTGCTATTTTGTGAAGTAGTCTTTCAAGTCATTGTCTAATAGTTCGAATACGTCTAGCCTTAGTCCCGCGTCTATGTAAGCCCATGATATCATTAGTGCCTCGAATGCCTGAACGAGCTTTTTCTTTTCGAAGAAGTGTTTCGAGTCGCTGAAGTACGCGAATGCCAGGTCGAACAAGTCCTTGAACTCCTTCTCCTTTAACTCAGTCCTTATATTAGCAAAGACTTTCTCCATGGTAGCAGTGTGCTTGACTATCTGCTCAGTCAATTCATCTTCAGCTTTCATATTTTTTTTATCATCTCCTTAATCGTTTATTGTTTGTTCGTTGTCTGTTTCGTTATATTCTTGTATTATATTGTCTGGGTCTGTTTTTGCTGTGATTGTGTAACTCCCTGCACTTGGGTATTCGTATTCTGCTATAATAAATATTTTTTCAATAGCAGTTAAGTTAATCATTTTTGTGCTGTTAATTAATGTTTGTCCGCTTACGTTAAATTGCCAGTAAATGTTGCTCTGGTTATTGGTATTATTATTTTCTATTAAGAAACTGAATACGCGATACGTATTGCCTGTGCTGTTCATAATTGACAAGTTAAACAATTTAACATTATTGCTAAGTACTTGTGTAATATTTGCTATTGTGTTGCTTGACTGTCTTGTTAAGTCCCTGTCTGTCGCGCTTGCATTTACTGTGTAATTGCCGATAGCGTTGTACTCGTGCTCTACGTATATGAATATACTTTCTGACTGGTTAAGATTAATATTTTCACTGCTGGTTGCACTATCACTGTCTCCAAAAGTAGTAGTCCATGATATGTTGTTAATCGGCGTATAATAATTAGTTATGTTAAAATTAAACACTCGGCTGCCAAGACAACTATCGCACAAAATGCTTAAATTGCTAATACTGAAATCTTTATTCACTTGGACCAGTAAGGACTGCCAATTACTAATATCAAACGAATTATTCGATGATACATTCACAGTATAATCACCAATATTGTCATACTCGTGCTCGACAAAAACCCAGACATCCTCAAAACCGTCAAGGTTAATAGTTTGTGTATTAATAATAGACTCGTTATCACCGAAACTAATATTCCAATTAAAATTATTCATAGTCTCGTTTAAATTATTAAAAACAGTGAAACTAAACAAGTTATACTTGCTATCAGAACGAAAAATATCAGTATCCCAAACTACAACATCATGAATACTAGACATAACGCTACGATACGCATCTATTCTGGGGAAAGTCAGTTTAGACAAAGGGTCATAAACACTAACACCAGTACGCATCATAATACTACGAATATCAAAAGGAGTAAGTGAATTATTAGCCTGCTTCATCAAAGCAGCCACGCCAGCAACATGAGGAGCAGCCATAGAAGTACCAGAACAAATCATATATTCTCCAAGACATGTACAACCATAATGGCAAGTATCTATAGACCACCTAGTCGAACTTATACTATCTCCTGGAGCAAAAATATTCAACAAACTATTACGGTTTGAGTAAGAAGTTATCAAATCACTTTTATCAGTTGCACCAACAGACATAGCTCCCGATGCGCAAGCAGGTCTCCTAATACCATTAAGACTTCCGTTATTTCCAGAAGAAACTGAAACAAATATTCCATCATTATATGCATTATTCACTTTCGTTACTTCACCTTCAACTGAATCACAAGTATTATTATAAATCTCGTCATTTGCATTCAAACTTGTAGAAATAATTGAAATATTATAATCATCTTTTTTCAGAGTACACCATTCTATTCCTTTAGCAAAATCATCACTCCATACATTTCCATCAGAGTCTATAACTCTAACAACAATAATTTTAGAATTAGGTGCAACACCTTTAATAGTACCGTTCGCAGACACGATTCCTGCAACGTGAGTCCCATGACCCGTCCCATCCATTGCGTTATCATCTTCAGTATCTCCATTAGGACAGCACTCCTCACCACTGTTGCCGTAACAGAAACATTTTTGAGCAATTACTTTACCAACAAGACTAGGTATTGAACTATTCACTCCAGATCAACTAAACAAATAACTTGGTTTTTGCCTGTAATATTAACACCATTAATATTCAAATTCCATACATCATCAGCATTTATTAGCGACACACTTCCAGCTAACTCTTCCTGCATCCTTCGCACCAGAGTAACCTTTTCCACAAAATCACTGCTTAAAATATCCAATAATCCTCTTTCTGTAACATAACCGGAAAAAGACGGGTCAAGCTCAAAAATGCGAACAACCTTAAAATTATCATAAGATAAAAAAGGCGAAATTTTGCTCTGCAATTCAGCAACTTGTGCTTTTATTGTGTTTTTATCGTTAGAAGAGTAATCAATGCTAGAACTCTTAAGAGCCACAAAAACCCTTACAGATTCCTGTTTACTTAAACTTTCAACTACTGCAAATTCTACTTTTGAAAAGTCAATATTTGCAAATGTAGTCTTAACACATATATTATTAATTAAAGTAAAATTCTCATCGCAACTTATATTAACAAAAGTTTCATTGATAGAAATGTTCGATAAATAAGAATTATTAACAAGAGTATCATTTAAACCATAAACTTTTGATATTAATAAGATGAAACATAATGATAACACAAAAAGAATTGTTAAATATTCTATTTTTATTATCATTATTGTTCACCATAGCAATATTCTACTCTAAGGCATGACAGGTTAGGGCACATATTACTATTACCAAAAACTGCAAGCAGTTTCTGGTTGTCGGTAAAAAACATATAATATGCATATTCTGGTTCGCCACCCGAATTACAAAGACCTTGTGGATCATAAGTAAAAAAATAAGTGGCTTGTTTAACCGAACTGCAAGAAGTATTATATCTATAATAGAAAGACACATTTTCAAGATTGTCAAACTTTCCGCCAACCCAATCACAATCGCGAGTGCTTACTTTGAATTTCTCAGTAATCCAGTTACTAGCTATATCTCTTGGATTCTTCATAAAAGAAATAATAATTAAACTAGATGCAACTAAAGTTATTACACTTATTAATATTATTATATTCTTCTTAGTGTAAAATGTGTGTTTCATTAATTTTCACCCACTCTTGTAACAAAAACTGAAAATCCATTAAAAATTCCAAATTTGTGTCTTAATAAGAATTCATTATTAAAAAGAGTTGATAAAATAGTATCTTCAAATTTATCAAAATATTCTGCTCTTGACCTATAAATCTGTCTATTTAAACCAATATTTGAAGTTAAACTTAATCTGCTTGCATCTGCTAGTCTTACTATAATAGGGGTCCAATTATTAAAACTAAGCTCATAAACAACTATTGGATCAACATCCACATAAGATAAGTTTAATAAACATATACTATTAACACAGTGGTAACCTTCCTGACAAGTTATATTATTGCAGGAATTACTTTCAACAAAGGTTTGATTTTGCTGGGTTACGTTAAACTCAGTGATATTCTGACAAGTACTATTAATTGACATATTTTCTTGACATGTAATATTTGAAAAAATTTGAATGTTTTCAGAATTATTAAATGTATAATTAGTTGCAAGAACAGGCTCAAATAGAGAAAATAAAATTATCATACATAGAAAAGTTACTAACTTATTATCAAATAAAGTATTAAAAAAAGTAAAGTCAATTTTAATACGCTTTGGAATCTTTATTTTAATAGTTACCATTAATGCTCTCCTCCTATTGGCACTGAACATGTATTTCCATTGCAAAAAGGTGAATATACATTAAATTCACTGTTATTTACTGGTCCAATAATTAATTCCCACAAAGGTAAATATCTTTTATTTATTCCAATAATTGCTCCATCAGAAGCATGAAAGACCGCAATACATTCATTATCAGAAGAACAACCTAAAATTCTATGCCAATCAATACGTTCTTCTTCGGTTATAGAACATACTGTACTCCAACAAAATTGAATTCTTTTAATTGAATTAATATCTATATATAAATAATAACCCAAAACCCCAACTAAAATTAAACAACCAAGTACTCCAATTGTAATCAACCAATTCTTATTTTCTTTTATCAAACTGTTTTGTTTTTTGTTCATTTCTTTTTTTTCACCTCTTTTCTTCTTTAGATTTTTGTTTGGTTTATTAGGTTGCTTACTGTGTTTGTGATATTTGTTGGTGTCCTGTTTTCTCCTTCCCAGATGTAGACCGCAGAAGTTATATCATTCATGTTTGAATAATTTTCTCCAGTTGTTACGTAGTTGAACGCCCATAATTGATTATTAGTCTTTACAACTCTGTCAAAACTATTCATATTCTGATCACCTGTTTTATACCTGATATATACTTTCTGGTTAGGATAAGTTGCAATATTAGACCCGAGAATCGAACTATGTATACCCTCCTCGATTGCAGCACTGCCAGCAGCTTCATCAGCAACAGGGTCTCCCACATCATCCCAGTAAACATGATGCGACGTCCTAGCATTCCTTAACGCAATAGCACCTATCGTATACGGAGTTACGCCAGTCAACGTGGTAGCATAAAGAATATTATCATACTTATCCTGAACAGTGAAAGTTATAGACGTTGAAGTGTCAACATAACTAATATTCATCTTATACCAAGTATCAACAGTCGGATACAATCCAGCACTACTGCCAATATCACCCCACCCTACACCAGCATTATAATACCTGAAACCCTCATTAACATCATAACCCATTAAGATACCAAACCTCGAAACACCACCAGACTGAATATACAATAAGCCACCACTATCACCAAGAGAATAATCAAGCTTAACCCAAACAGTGTACACATTACAACCACTACTGCTCCTATTAATACTAGAAACCATATCCTGATTCAAACCATAAACACCAATCCTAGGAAAAGAAGAATCAACAGTACCCTTACTATTATAAACCAAATTATAACTATCCAAATTACCACCCTCAAAACTATCAACAACACAAACACAAAAACCCATATTAATTAATAAAAATAAACCGAACAAACAAAAATACTTACCCAACACATATCAACTCCTTGATTATTTATTAGTTCAGTTTAATATATAGTTTCTGATATTTTAGAAAAATCCTTCCAGTGTTTTCTGCTCTTTGCCTTCAATCTCAGACTCCTTGAAACCCAGCGTCAACAAGATAGGTTCAACACTCGGAATAAGCTGATTCTTAATATAATAATCATAATCAGGAACCAACCTCTTCTTCAGCGCATTCTCATAAGTGAAAGCCCTATCACTGATACTACCTCCGCCCTTAACAATAACGAAACTAATCATGGAACCCTCAACCAAAACATCACCATCAACATTAGCCTTCATAGCAGCACGAACATGAGGACCCACATTCTCATAACTGCCCACATTCTTAGTCATACGAGTCTTAATAATAAACTTCTGCAAAGGAACAACACCAGACTTAACATCACTAATCGTATCCTTCAAAACCTTGACAGCACCGCGAAAATCCTTATCAACCAAAACCTTCTTCAAAGCGCACAGCTGCAAATCCTTGGCAATAACAGCCCAATCCCTGCGAACAAACTCAAAACCCTTAATTAACAACTCATTATTCTTATCGCACAATGCGTACTTCTTCTTGGCGCCCCTGACACTGCTCTTCTTAAAAACAAAAATACCAGACTTGTAAAAACCCTCAAACTTCAACTCCATAACACCAGGAAGACTCTTATTAACCTTCTCGGCAAAAGTCAACGCGTCATCAACATGAGGGGAAGGCAAAATAAAAAAACAACTATCAGTATCACCATACAACACTTTAAGACCCGAACTCTCCGCCTCCTTCAAAACACCCTGAATATAACTCCTACCCCACGAAGTAATACTCGCAGCACACTCCATCGAATACCACCTAGACTTAGGAAAACCCAAATAACCATACATCGCATTAGCCAAAATCTTCATAGCATTCTGCCTGCTGTCCAAAACATTATAATCCAAATCCTTCTTATCCATCTTCTTCAAAATAGTCTTAATACTATTCCTGCGCTCAATCAACTCCTTAACAAGACTCGGAATAAAACCAATAGGACTCTTAGCAAAACGGAAAGACAATAATTCGCCGCCAACCAAAATCTCAGGACTCGTATGAACATCACTTCCCTCCGCATTAAGGGTTGTAGGACACACATTATGAGCAACAATAATAGACGGATACAAACTCCTGAAATCAAACACGGCAATATGCTCGTAAAAACCAGGAACAGGCTCGTAAACAAAACCACCCTTAAAAGTCCTGGAAACCCTCGCCATCACATCCTTATTAGACGGACTTCTCAAAATAACCTCATTAAAATTCCTAGTCTCCCTCATAATAAGACTCTCAACAAGCCTGGAATAACTCATCCTGCAAACATCAAAAATTGGAGCACCAACAATCCTAGTCATCTCAAACATCAAAGGAAGAATCTTCAAACTAAGACGCAAAGTAAGCTTAGCATCAGCCAAACTATAATCTAACAACTCATCAATCTTATGCTCATCCCATAATTTGTACAAATCAGCAACATCAAAACCATCCTTCTTATCACCAAGAAGCTCCTCGCAAACAGAATTCAAAGTATAACTATCAGTCTTCAAATAAGAACTCATAGTAGTCTTAATGAAGGGATACAAATCCAAATGAACCAAACCCTTGCTCTTAGCAGCAAACTTAGTACCACTCCTAACAAAAGACAAACTTGCACCATCCCATCCAATATCAAAATCCACCCCGCTCTTCCTCGCACGCTCCTTAAGATAGGGAAAATCGAAATTATCACCATTATAACTAATAACGAAAGCGGGCTTCTCCCTCTTTAAAAGCTCACAAAAAGCGGCAAGCATCTCACGCTCATCCTTAAATACTTTAGCAAAACCCTTGCCTGAAACCTTCCACGTTAAGACACCTGACTCGCCGCTGCTTAAAGCGTAACTAATCATAGTAATAGGATGAACCTTAACATCACTCACGCCGCCAGGATTATAAGTCTCAATATCAAAACATAAAAGAGGATAAGGAGCAGGCTCAGCCAAATCACTGGACAAATTAAACGCCTTAACATGAAAATCAACACCATTAATCTTGTTAAGCTCCTCGCCGACAACCACAACCTTAGAAAGAGGAACAAGCTTCTTATCAAATAAGTACTTCATATAAGTCTTAACATCATCATCGAACGTGGACAAGACGCCGTCAATATCCAAGACACCCTTACTTAACGGCTTCAAAGAATCAACACTATTACACGTAACCTTCAACAACGAACTAAGCTTGCCAAGAATCTTCCTCTCCACCTTCTCAACACGAGTAACAAAAAACTCCTCCTCGCCATCCCTAATCTTAAAAGATGAAAGAGCACTAACAACTCTCCCAATATCAGCCTTAACTGAAGGCTGCACTATGAAATAAGGAGCGTACGAATCATCCCTGACAATAACCCTCTTCTTATCCTCGGTAAAACCATACAAGACAACGCCATTACCCTCCATGGCTACATCTGTAATGCTGAAAGTTAAAGTAATCATAATCCTTAATTTGTTGTAAAACCAGTTAAGTATAAAAGTCTTTATTTTCATATAACTAAACGTGAAGGACCAGTCAGGATTCGACTTAAAAGTAATAATACACGAACTAAGCGGCTTAGTCGGAGCCAGAATAAACAAGTTCTATAATACTGAAGATGGAGAATTACTCATAAAATTATACGACTCGAAAAACGGCAAAATAATCATACGAGTGCTGAAAGGCTCCTGCATGCACCTCACACAATTTGACAGGGAAAACAGCGAGATGCCAAGCAACTTCACAATGCTGATGCGAAAATACATGAATGAGGCTGTAATCACATCCATAGAACAGCCGTCATTCGAAAGAATAGCAATCATCAAAGCCAGAAAAATGGGGGCAATATATAATATAATCATCGAACTATTCAACAAAGGAAACATAGTAGTATGCAACGAGAAGATGATAATAATAAATGCGCTAAGGACCAGCGTGAATGACAGATTAATGAAGCCAAACGAGGAATACGCGCTTCCAAAACCGCGCTTCCAGGACGCATTCCTAGACCCTTTAGAATTCAAGCGAATAATAAAAACAAGCAAGCAGGAATCATTAGTCAAATCTGCAGCGATGGACTTAGGACTCGGAGGAAAATACGCCGAAGAACTATGCAGATTATCAAACGCTGATAAGATGAAAAACCCGGGATTCTTATCGCAGGACGAGCTCGACAAGTTATACAAAGTATTCTTCACGCTATACAATAGCGTATCACACTACCAGAACATTAAACCATGCATCATCAAAAAAGAAAATAAACTGGCAGACTTTGCGCCATTTCCGTTAAAATCATACGAAGGCGCGGATTTCGTCTTCTTCAAAACATTCAACGAAGCATGCGATTATTACTACTCAAACATCCAAAAACAAGACTACGAAGATGAGAACAAGAAAGAATTCGAAAACAAGATGAACAGATTAACCAAGAGATTAAGCATACAGGAAGAAGGATTCAAGGAAATAGAACGTAAAATAGAAGAGTGCAACAAAGTAGGCGAACTAATATACGCAAACTACGACTTAATCGACACAGTTCTCTCGAAAATAAAAAACGCAAACAAGAACAACATATCATGGCCTGAGATAAAAAAAATGGTAAACCATGACAAGGAAACAGGCTCACCTGAAGCCAACATAATAAAAAGCATAAATGAAAACGACAACACGATAACATTCGAGATAAACGACCAAGTCTTCTTTGCAGACTTAAACAGCGAAGCAAAACAAGTCGCGGCAGACTACTTTGACAAAGCAAAAAAGATGAGAGGAAAAACATTAGGCTCAGAAAACAGCATAAACGAAACAAGAAAAGAAATAGAAGAGTTGAACAATGAAGGACTAAAGAAAGACACCAGAGTTGTTGAAAGAGTTAAAGAGAATGAGGAATGGTTCAACAAGTATTCTTACATTAAAACAAGCAGCGGATTATTATTCGTCTCCGGACGGGATGCGACTCAGAACGAAGTCTTAGTCAAGAAAGTAGGGGAAGACAATGATTTAATATTTCACGCAGAAATACAAGGCTCCCCTTTTGGAATACTGAAAAACGGGCTTCACGCACCAGGAGAGGACAAATTAGAATGCGCAGAGTTCATAGCAGCTCACAGCAACGCGTGGAAGATGGGATTATCAGTCAACGTCTTCGCAGTCAAGAAAGACCAGGTGAGCAAGACTGCGCCAAGCGGCGAATACGTAGCCCACGGCGCCTTTGTAATAAAAGGAGAGAGGGAAGTGTTCGAGAATATAACGCCAAAGATATGCATAGGATACAATAAGGAGAATAAGATAATAAGCGGGCCGAAAAAGCTAATCTCAACCCAGTGCGAGAATTACGCGGAATTAGTGCCGGGAAACATAGAATCTGACAAGATTGCAAAAAGGATTCAGGCAATACTTGGAGAGAAAAACGCGAACGTATTAAGCGTCAAACTTGAAATAATCCAGAGGCTAATTCCCGGCGGAAGCAGGATAATACAGGAAAATTGAACTTTTCTAAATGCCAAATTAATAAAAAAAGAGAAATAAAACAATAAAGTTAAAAATTGAAATTCAGCGAGCATTTTTAGAAGTCGTATTCTCTTAAAGTGCTTCTGCCGTTCTTCTTTGCTCTCTCTGCAGCCATCTTTACTTTTTCTTCTAGCTTCTTTTCTAGAGCATCTATTGTTTCGTCTGGGAATCTCATTTCGTATTTCTTACCAGCTTCTTTCGCAGCTTTTTTAACAATTAACATCTCGTGCACCTCCTAATTCTTAATTTAACGAGATATAAAGACTGTTTAAAAAACTTTTTATCTAAAAGCATTTAAAAACAATTTCAAAATAATAGCTATGAACATTAAATAGCCCAAAATAGACTATTTACGTCATAAACACTTTAAATATTCCACATTAAAAATGTACATATAAACAGTTAAACAGAATTATTTATAAATGTTCTGTATATAGATTTCTTTGCAAAATAAGAAGGTGTGTTAGGATATAGGAAAAATTTGCAGTAACAAGCGATAAAAAACCAAACGTCCAAGATTTTGGACAAGAAACAAGCAATAATCAGTAACCTTCCTATATCATTTTTTTATTTAATTCTATCTTGTTCTTCCTGCCGACAGGAGTTACAAATATTATACTCTTAGTTTCAAGAAAATGTATAATCTTTGAAAGCTTAGGCTTCGAGAAGTCAAGCCCTTTCTCTATGTCATTCTGGTATAAAATTGTTTTTGACTTGAGCACCAAGTCTACAACTTTTTTCTCATCACCTGTTAAGGTCATTGCTACAATTTCTTTCCTTTTTCTTCGTGACATTATCTGCGACAGGACAAAACCTGCAACGAAACATATGAATCCGACTATTACAAAGCCTTCGAAAGACACTGAAGGAGTTGTCAGTTTCTCAAAAAATACCATATAACTCCCAGATTCACCGTACTCTATCCTCTCATTCCACTCTATTATTATCTGCTGCCCGTCAGAGTACAAATGTGAAGGCTGCGGAGATACTGAGCCGCCGTCTCTCTGCGTTATTCCAAAACCGCTAGGAAGTTTCACTATCATTGAAAAATCATCATCATCGTAAAAAGAGTTGAAGGAATAAGTCATCAGGTAGTAATCCTCAATCGGCCTGACAACCTTATCATTCAAGAAAACCAGGTTGTAAACCTTGGAGCTGTTTGAAGGTATAACATCATAAACCTTGATTGTAAACACGCCGTTTGTGACAAAAGATGAAAAATTCATTATACGGTTCGTCCCGTCGTTAATCTCAAGCCTGTAAGGTGAATCCTCCAGCAATACGTATAATGTGTTTGTCGACTCATTGTAAGGATTATTCGCCGTAACTGATATAGTCTCGGATGATACGCCTGTAGTAAGGTCCAGTGTTATATGAAACGATGTAACCTCAGCATCCAGCCCGAAGCTCAGCTTAAACAGCATTAAAGAGAGTATTGTAAGAATAATTAACCGTTTCATGATTAGTTATGAGAGATGAAAGATGCTTTTATAAATATTATTTAAGTTTAAGGGAATAAAGTTATAAATAGCGGCAATTTTTGTTTTAAAATGAAACAAAAAGATAAACAGAACGTACTTAACAGAGAAGTTGGAAAAATAGAATTCCTGTACATAACACAAACAGTTTTATTCCTGCTCCTTGCGGCGTTAGTGGGTGTAAATCCAAGCCTTTTACAGTACGTTGTAATGACAACACTTGTAATACTTGCAATAAGTTCAGTAATACTGGCTTATGAATGGGTAAACTTGGAAACAAAACTGTAAAAAAATATTTTTTATATATTTTTTTAAATACCTAATCCATCTGTTTAGTGATGAATATCTTCCCGAAAAAGCAAGAAGAGACCGGCAGAGAAAAAGTAATCATTGTTGAGAATGTCAGCAATAAGTATAATGATGAATTCTTCCTGAAAAATATAAGTTTCGTAGTCTACAAAGGAGAGATATTCTCAATCATAGGTCTTTCCGGAAGCGGGAAGAGCACGTTGTTAAAGACTATCGTTGGATTGGAAAAGAAGCTTGGCGGAACTATTTCAGTGCTTGGCAATAATATTTTCTTCACGAGAAAAATGGTTGGTTTCTCGCCTCAGCAGGACAGTTTCTTCAGCGACTTATCCATCTCGCAGAATATGGAGCTTTTCTCCAGCATGAACGGGGTCAGCTACAAAACAGGGAAAGAGCTTGGAAAAGAGTACCTTAAGATGCTCGGGATGGAGGGATTTGATGAGAAAAAACCCAAAGAATTATCAGGAGGCCAGAAAAAGAGGCTGAATATCATACTAAGCTGCCTGCACTCCCCGAAATTATTAATACTTGACGAACCTTTCGCAGCATTAGACTATTATAACAGGAGAATATTATGGGACTTTTTGATATCGTTGAAAAACAGGGGCATCACTATAGTCCTTACCACTCACTTGTTGAATGAGGCGCAGGAATACTCATCCAGGGTGTTAGTGTTAAAGAACGGCAAAAAATTCGGCTACGGGACGTTTAATGAAATAAAGGAAAAGATAGGGTTTAATTACCTGCTCCACATCAAGATGTCCCATGTTGCAAACTCATTCATAGATTCTCTCACTCATTTTTGCATGCTGAAAAAGATAAGGATAGTGTATAACCTTAAGAAGGAATTATTATTCGCCGTTGCCGGAGGGGAAGATAAGAGCACTATTGAAGGATTCATGAAGCGCAACAATCAAGAATTTACAGAGGTAGAGTTTAGACCGCCAAACCTGGACGAGGTCATACTCGCAAGCAGATGAAAATAGTTGAACTTTTAAAAAAAGAGTACATCTTGTTCAAGAATAACAAGAAACAATTAGCCATAACTATACTGCTGCCATTATTCTTCTCGCTGATATACTTATTCATGTTCTCGTTATCGGAGACTGGATTCAAAGTCGCGATATGCAACCTTGATAACGGAATATACTCCGGAGAGTTCATCACAACCATGCAGAACGAGGTGGAAACTGAGTTGTTAACTGCAAATAACGCCACGGGCTGTTCCATACAGATTAAGGATTCAATAATGAAAGGCGCATTGATTGGCATAATAGTTGACCCTGACTTTTCAGAAAAAATAGAATCTTACAGGCAGCCAGTCCTTACAATATACTTTGATAACTCGAAGCCTAATCTTGGATTCTTCTCGCAAACCTATGTTAACAACAGGATTAACAGCTTAAGCACGCAGGTATTAAGGGACAGCGAGGAAAAAATAAAGAGCGCAACGTTCAAGATAGAGAATGATTTGGACAGCACAATCGGCATATTAGAGCTTATTAACTTCTCAATACCTGACATTATAAGAAACCCTTACGACCAATTATACACTAATATACAATATTATAAGGGCAATATCAGCAACTTAAACAGGATAGACTTGGAATTCCTGGTTAATCCGATTAGCACACAGCTTGTTGGAGTATTCGAAGGAAGAAACAGCGGAGGATTCTCATTCTCAGTATTGTACACTGTGCTTAACCTATTCGTGCTGCTGTTATTGTCAAGCGTAAGCATGGTTTATGACAAGAGGAATAATTTCCTGACAAGATTAAAGACCAGCACTACGCCAATAATTTATTACATAATATCCAAAATAGTGTTCTTTTCAATAATCGGCGCTTTAATTTTCATACCAAGCTTCCTGGTATTCTTATTCAAGGACGCGTATTTTAGCGTAAATTATGCAACATTAATAATAAGCATCATAACAATTTCGTCCATCTCGACGCTGCTTGGTTCAATAATCGGGCTGACAAGCAATGATGAGAGCAGCAGCATAATGGTGTCATTATTCGTTGGGTTAACATTCATGCTGATATCAGGACTATTCTACCCTGTAGAACTACTGCCTCAGTTAATAAGCACAAGTTTGAATGCGCTGCCAACAAGTTTCGAATTCAAATTATTGAATTATGCTTTGGTGTTTAACAGCGGAATAAGTTCTACAACAGCCGCAATCGTCCCTCTCATAATATATCTTGGATTATTCATAGCTGTTAATTATTTGCTGATTTCAAAACAGCACGATTAGTACAGTTTCTCCTTTAACTTTGTCATCCTGGTTTCCAGGAACTTGTTGCGTGCAGAAATCCTCCTGTACTGGTCTAATAATAAGTTGTACTTGTGCAGCAAATCATTATAGATGTTCATGCTTACATTTTCAGACTTGAACTTTTCAATTTTCGCTGTTAATTCTTCAACCTTGCTCGATAACTCCACTGTATTCTTCTTGGCTGTGAATATTGCTGAACTGTTTCTCTTCCTTAAAATCCTCAAAAAGAAGTTTAAAACGTAAAATCCTATGTTAAGCAGTACAAGTAATATGATTAAACCAGTTATTATGCTCATTAAAGAAATTGGTCTATGTTAGTGTTTAAAAATTATTGTTTTCATCGCGTAGTAATGTATAAATATAAGGTAAAATTCATTAAATACTAATTATGGTTCAGTCTTGTAATGCTTGCAATTGCAATCTTGTTGATAATGAGAACTCATTGGATGTATTGGCAAAGCTTCGCAGCCATAAAAGCGCGAAAATAAATGAGAAATTCCCCATGCTTATTGCGGATTTCTACTGCCAGAATACAAAAAACCAGTCCTGCGATTTCAATCTGCATATAATGTGGAAAGATATTGACAATGATATTAACGTGTTAAAATGTCCGAAATGCGGAGGACAAGTATTATCAAGCATATTCTTAGGTGTTATTAGCGGTTTCTACCTTGAAAGTTTCTGTTTTAACTGCTTGTCAAGAAGAAACGGCGGCAATATTGCGTATCAGAAGTAGAACTCGCTTCTTTGCTTCTTAGTAGTATTATCATTTGTCGCTGCTGGTTTCTCCTCTTCTGTTTCTTTTGGGAAAATAAACATTGGCTCGTTTTTAACTGCCTGCGTTTTCTCCTCAACAATTGCCTCATAAGGTTCTGACAATAAATTGCTGTACTTCACATCATGCTCTTTTATGAACATGTCAAGGTTATCCCGAAGTGCTCTTGCCTCGTCCACGCTTAGTTTGAAAGCATTCTTTACAGTGCTTTGTTCTCCAATCTTAAGTATTAAATTTCCCTCTTTTGGAAAGCCGCCCTCTTTCTCGGGGTCTTTGGACTCTAATTCAAGGAATGTCCTATTGTCCTTCCAAAAATGCGTCTTCTGAAATATTTTCATCATTAATTAATATGCATTCAGGTATTTTATTTTTTTCTAAATCAAAATTTAAACCTTTTTTTGTGAATGTCAGATTAAACTCCTTATTTTCGCCGCAGTAACTCAAGTTAACGCTTAAACCAGAATCGTACAAGCTCAGCAAAACTTTTGAAAAATAACCCATTTCCTTGAATGAGAAGTCGAGGCGAACTAAGTCTTTCATGACCCTAGTGCCAAGCGGCGTGTGCCTGAGCCCGAAATTGAAGACTGAATCCAGCTTGAAGGGGCTGATTTCAAAAAAAGGCGTGCCTGTTCTTAAAACATCATCATAGAACGATAGGTTATACTGCTTTATTGCACCATTTTTCAGGCTTACAGTGAGTCCTTTTGAGTAAAAGCCTATTAATATATTATTATATAATTCGATGTTCCCGCACATGGCGTTTGTTAAATTAATGACTAAACAGTTTAACGGCGTATTCAAGTTGTCATCTCCTATTGCGCTCCCTTTCGGGAACCTGAACTTATTATCATCATATTTCCGCTTATCATTTGCAAAATAGCCGTAAACTCCCTTAAGTATCATAAGAAAATATATACTAAAAATTAATATTATAAAGTTTTTGGCTCTAATTCCAGAACCTTCTTGTTCTCACAAAAGTCTTCTCAGCCTCTATGATATCTTTCAACAATTCCTTCTCAGTAGTCATCCGAGATAATATCCTGGCTCCAACTTTTGGCCCTACGCCGTAACCAGCCAGTACAAAACAGGATTTCTTCCCGTAAGTCAAGAATAAGTTTGAAGTCTCCTCCAATGTCTTCTTATCATCCTTCTTTGACACATGAACGAATCCTATTGTTTTCGCACCGCAGCGCGGGCACTTCTCATAGGGAAAACCATTAACTGAAAAGATGCCTAACCTATTATTGCAGTTAGTGCATTGGAAATAGAACTCCTTGTTTAACAACCTCTCCTTGACTAGATCATAAATCTCCTCATAAGACTCATCGCTCCTTAATATGCCGCCGAATCCTGCAACCTGCAGTCCTTCATAACCAAGCACTGAAATCTTTCTCGAATCCGAGAATACTAATCTACCTTTTAACTCATTGATTACTTTCTTGGCGCCTTCAACATCCATCTTCTCCCTCATAACCTCGTTTAAAGTCTCCTCAAAAATAGGGGTGTTAATGTAAGCTTCAACTATTTTACTAATCCTCGACCCTATATATTCAGCGTCGCGGTTAATCACCCCAAAACGCTGGCCCACATTAAAAAACCTAGTCTGGAACATTGTGGAATTCTTAACGCTTATCCGCACAATATCAGATGCCATCTCGCTGTTCAACCTGGACAGCATAGTCTTAAAATCATTCAGTCCATTGGCATGAGGCAGTGTTAGTATAACCCTGTAAGGGTCAACCCTAAGCCCTACGCTCGTATTCTCAGACACAGACAGAAGGCTTGAAAAGATTATGCCTAATGTGTTGTTTATCTTGGAGCCGTTCAATGAGTGAAGTATTATATTATTTTCAAAGCCTTCGACAAAGTACTTCTTATCATCCGAGACTATGTCTGCCTCATCATAAAAAGAGTGCCTTAACCTCCCTGCCTCTTTTGCAACCTCCACGCTTACAGGGATTAGTTCACCAACCCATGAAGGGATAGCTGCTGAGAAGCTCCTGCTTCTTCCAACATTAACGACATCTTCTTTCACTTCAAGAACTGTCCAAGGCTCGCCGCGCATTATTATATTCGCATTCGTATCGCAGTACTGCATGACAAAAGCATCGTCTAAAGTTCCTATCTTAGTGTTGGTTTCAACATTCACAACATCGAAAGTTTTAATGTTAGGTATTGTTGAAACATTCTTGAAATAGTAAAAAAAAGCCCTCTTGCTCAAAAACACATGCGAGTCCTCAACTGTCAAATAATTTAATCTCTGCATAAATTCAAGGAATCTTTCAAACTCGGATAACTGCATCTTAAAGCAGTAAGACTTGTTTATTATACTGCACATTTCATCTATGGTGAAATACTTGTTATCTTTCAATAAGCCAATAACTTGGTGGGCTAATACATCCAAACTGTTTATCGGGATTATAGGCTTTTCCAGGTAGCCTTTTACCATTAAATCCTTTATCGCACAAGACTCCAAGTAGTCATCATCACCCATCGTGTAAATCCTGCACCTGCTCTCCTTGTAATAAACGTGTCCGCTTCTCCCCATCCTCTGTACTAGTTTGCTAACCTGTCTCGGGCTCAAAAACTGGATTATTAAGTCAATGCTTCCAACATCTATTCCTAATTCCATCGAGCTCGTTGCAATTAATGCTTTAATCGAGCCGTTTTTCAATGCATCCTCAACGCTTACTCTCTGCTTTTTGGACAATGAGGAATGGTGTACTTCCAATGCTAAATCCGGAAAGGCATTCTTAAAATGGTGTGATAAAACTTCAGACTGCTGCCTCGTGTTTACAAAAATTATAACCCTCTCGCTGGACTCTATGTCTTTTTTCATGCATCTCATTATAGCGGATAATTTTTGAGAAATCCTGAATTTTTTAGCAAGTATCAAATCCTCGGGGATGACGTCGGGGTTTAACACTTCAACTTTTGATTCCTTAATCTCTGACACTTCAACTATTTGAAAATTCCTGTAGCCGCATAAGAATTTTCCAACCTCGTTCAAGTCTGCTATTGTGGCGCTGATTCCTATTCTTGAAAATTTTGCAAAATTCTCCAATCGTTCCAGCCCCAGAGTTAACTGGCTCCCCCTCTTTGAGGACACCAGTTCGTGAATCTCATCAATTATGACATACTTAACCATTGATAAGTTTCGCTTCATCCTCTCGCTGATAAGAAGCGACTGCAGCGACTCAGGAGTGGTTATTAAAATATTAGGAGGGGATTTTGACTGCTTTGACCTTTCATAGCTTGAAATATCACCATGGCGTTCAGCGATTGTCAAGCCTAAGCGTTTCGCGAAGTCAAAGACGTTCTTTAATATATCCCTGTTTAAACTTTTAGTCGGGGCAATATAGATTACGCTTAAGCCGCTAAAGCCTAACTCTAATATTTTTTCAAAAATAGGTATTATCACTGCGAGGGTCTTTCCGTAACCTGTAGGCGCCGTTATTAATACGTTTTCACCGCTCTGGATTATAGGTATGGCTTTCTTCTGCACACTGGTCAATTCGAATATGTTATGCTC
The DNA here is from genome assembly GCA_902385255.1 of Candidatus Tiddalikarchaeum anstoanum. Taxonomy (GTDB): domain Archaea; phylum Nanobdellota; class Nanobdellia; order Tiddalikarchaeales; family Tiddalikarchaeaceae; genus Tiddalikarchaeum; species Tiddalikarchaeum anstoanum. Next base: position 61,709 of record CABMEV010000005.1, read on the forward strand.
TTTCAGCCAATTATCCACTATCTTGCTTACCATAATCTATTGAATAAAAACGTTTATTATTAAACGTTATCTATAAAATTTTATGATTATGCCTTTATGTATACTCATAATAGCAACACTTGGCATACACTCCGCACTGGCTATAATGCTGATATTATCATATAAAATGTGGGTTTTCTTCTTCGCAACCAGGTACTTAAGATTCAGGAGCGTTTTAGACTTGGCTATAATCTCGCAGATATTATACGTGTTCAGGGGTGTGTTTTACTCATTTAACCTGGATGTTATCGTTATAATTTTAGACATCGCGATATGCGTGATAGTAAACTATTTCGTGTTCCTGCTCTACTTCACTGTAAGAAGCGGGCTTTTACAAATAGGTGAAAAATAAATGATGGATATAACAACTATAATCGTGTACGTTATTCTTCTCATAATGCCAATAAGTTATTTATTATTCTTCAGGAAAAAACTTCACTTTTTCACAGGTGTTTCCCCAAATAAATTCCTGCTCGTGTACATCTTCCTATCGTTTATGGTTACTATGAACTTGTTCGTAATACTTATTGATAACTGCGGACTGACACAGTATTACAGCCTTGCCGAGATGGTACAGGCAGCGGCATCCTTGCTTGCTGTAATATCTGGTTTGATATTCTTCAGGAAGATAATTTTCAAAAAAGAATAAGTTTTATTAAAATAAGAATACTTAGTTCCTTCTTAATGGAAGACGTGTTTAAGAAAGTGCTTAGCCGGGTTAACCCTACTGCTGAAGAAATAAGGATAGTGTCAAATATTGAAAAGGAGATAATTTCAAAACTTGAAAAAGAATCTTACTCGAATAATCTTGATGCTGAAATAGTGCTGGGCGGCAGCGCCTCAAGAGGCACGTTCATGTCAGGGAACCATGATTTGGACTTCTTCTTCAGGTTTAAAAACGAAGATGACATTAAAAATTATTACAGGAATATAGTCGAGAAGTGTTTTGAAAACTTGGTTTTAATGCATGGGACTAGGGATTATTTCAAGTTCAAATACAAAGGGTATGAAATTGAAGTGATACCCTCGGTCAAGTATGATTCCCCAAGTAAAGCAAAGAACACGGCTGATATCAGCTTTTTCCACATTAATTACCTAAGGAAAAAATTCGAGAAAAATCCTGAGATGCGAAAAGAAGTCTTATTATTAAAACAGTTTTTGAAAGCCAACGAATTGTACGGCGCTGAGAGCGCAAAGAACGGCTTCTCAGGCTACGCGTCGGAATTATTGATTGTTTATTTCAAAACGTTCAAAAACTTGATGGACTTCTTTGAGAATAATAAGCCCAAGATAATATTAGACATTGAAAAATATTACAAGGATGATAAGGATGTTTTGAAACACCTTGGCGAGACAAAATCAAATAATCCATTGATAATAGTCGACCCGTTGCTCCCGAAAAGGAATGCAGCAGCAAGCGTGTCATATGATATATTCAGCAACTTCGTATTCAGGATAAGGCAGTTTCTTCGCCAGCCGCTGATTAAATTATTCAACACTAGAGGGCTTAGTATCAGCTTAGTACTGGAGAGGAGCAACAGGAGAGGGACCAAAGTTTACGATTTCAAATTGAAGCCTGACAGGAATGAGTATGACATATTCAAGGCCAAGCTTCTTAGCAAGATGAAGCAGTTAAAGAAAGAGCTGGAAACTGAAGGATGGCTGGTTTACTCTTTCGGCATATGCGACGAGAAAATAGCTTATTTCGAACTGGAGACGATTAAGAACTCCAAGGCTAAAAAGCACTTCGGACCTTTCGTATGGGCTGACGCTAAAGACTTCGATAAATTCTTCCAGAAATGGCAGGTTAATGCGCTTGGAAAACCTTACGTGGAGAATAATAAACTGATTGTGGATGTGTTCAGAAAAGAAGATATAGAGCAGAGTATTAAGAATTACCTGAAGGATTACTTATTATGATTAAGAGAGAGTTTGAGAAATCGTACACTGAACGCTTCGGGCCGAATTTTGTCAGGGAGTTAACCGAGAAAATATGCACTCACTATAATGATTATATTAGGGTAAATACTTTAAAGATAAGCGTTGCCGATTTGAAAAAGAGGCTTGAAAACAGGGGTTTTCGCTTTAAAATGTTCAATAATATACCTTACGCATTAAGGGTTATGGAGGAGCCTTTTAGCATATCATCAACTCCTGAGTACTTGCTTGGATATTTCTACGTGCAGGACGGGGCTAGTATGATGCCTGTAATTGCATTAGACCCCAAAAAAGAAGATTTAATATTAGACTCGTGCGGGGCGCCTGGAGGGAAATGCTCGCATATCAGCCAGTTAATGAATAATGATGGTGTAATTGTCAGCTTGGATATTGACCGAAAGAGGCTGAAGTCGCAATTATTCAACCTTCAGAGATTAGGAGTCAAGAATGTTGCAACCTTCCTTCTTGATGCAAAACAAGTCAGGAAGATAGGGATTCTTTTTGACAAAGTATTGGTTGACCCGCCTTGCAGCGCAAGCGGCGTAATATGGAAGGAGAAAAAAAGACTGAAGAGCATAAGCAAACAACAGGTTGAGAAGTATTCAAAAATTCAAAAAGACATACTAACATCCTCTGTCAAGACATTAAAACATGAAGGGTTAATAGTTTACTCAACGTGCAGCATTGAAGCTGAGGAGAATGAGGAAAATGTTAATTTTGCAGAGAAAGAGTTAGGACTTAAATGCTTAAAGAGCGAGTATTTCTTCCCGCAGGTTAACAACACTCACGGATTTTTTTATGCATTGATGAGGAAAATTTAACTTATGTAATTATCATTTTTTCTTTTCTGCTTTTCCTGCTCTAACCAGTTTGATGACATTTTATTGCTTATCTTTTCAATAACGGGTTTTATATCAATCCACGTGCTGACTGCTTTTTTGAGAAACTGGATTCTTACTTCTTCCTTCTTGGTGAATGCATTAATCGACTCCCAGTCCAATGCCGCGAGTCTTTTTAACACAGGGAATAATTCGTCCTTATCCTCTGATGTGAAAAATTTGGATTCGAAGCCGTCAAGGAAGCCTGAAGGGTTTAAGATGCCTAGAATTGCGCTTTTAATGATTGATGTTCTTCTAAGCACCGTACTCGTAATTTCCCATACAATATTTGCGGGCTTGTCTATGTAGAAGAAGAACTCATCCTCGTAATATCCCAAGTCTTCCAGGTTGTACTTCTTCTTTAGGGATTCGAAAATGTGAAGCACTTCTTTTCTGTTATCATCCATTAAAAGGTTTTAATACTAATAACGCTTTAAAAAATTAATGATAGACAAGTTCGTTAAGGGTTTCGAGACCCGTTTTGGCTTTAAACCTAATATGCCTGAGCATGCAATAGTTGACGGCTTTAAGGCGTTCGAAGTTAGCAAAGAGTTGTACGATAAGAGTTTTCGCATTAAGCCTCTAAGTGAAGGATTATTGCTCGCTACTAATAGAGGCGGTATGGTGATGCCTACGCAGTATTTTCTTTCACTGAATAAAGATGGTTTTAAGAATAAGATAATCCTTGATGAAAAAGTTAGTTTTTTGTTTACCTGCGGAAGGAGGATATTAAAGAAGAGCGCTTTGAGAATGACAGGCCGAGGACCATTATACTTAGTCTTAAACACGCGTGATGAAGTCCTGGGACTTGCGCAGTTTAAGGAGAAAGAATACTCCAATCTTGTTAACATAGGTGAATATTTCAAAGAGAACAGGATGGATGCGGTAGATTTCTAGACTATCTTTACCAGGTCGAGCGTGAACACTTCATGCTCTGCAAGATACTTTGCCAGAGGACCTAGTTTCTCCCCTCCGCCTTCGAAGAAGTTATTAAAGCACGGAAAGCTGAATATTGTCCTAATATTGGTTTTTACTTTCTTATCCTTGAAGTATTTCTCATTATCGAAATCGTAAATTGTCCAGACTTTCCTCTTCTCAATTATGCCTATCTTAGTTTTTATCCTATATGAAGAATGAAAATGGCCGAGCATTAAAGTGTCGACATCTTTAATGTTCTCAATTGAGGGATTTTTGTTTCCATGCATTAATAATGAATGCCCTATCCTGAACTCATTCACCACTTCGATATTTGCGAAATGACATGTGTACTCTTCAATTTTCCCATCATGGTTTCCCTTGACTATTATAACAGACTCGAATAATGCTGATATTTTAGCCAAGAAATCGTATAATATTTTTCTGCGTTTTAAGAATATCTTATGCTTGACGTCGCCTAGTATTACGAGTTTTTTTGCTTTTTCCCTGAGTTTTTCTATCCTCTGAAGGAATTTAGGAGTCTGGTCTGGTATTATGTAACCTCTATCCTCCAGGTCTTCTTCAAAGCCTATATGCAAATCGGATATTATGGCATAGTCCTTCAATAATAGTGCAGCTTCGCCTTCTACAAACCTCATAATTAAATCTAATAAAAGTTTTTAAGTAAATAAAAGTATTCTTTAACTCATGCCCGAAGAAGCGCAGCAATGTATTTTTTGTCTAATCGGCGAAGGCAAGATTCAAAGTGCAAATATATGGAACGATGCTGATGTCGTAGCTTTCCTTGAGATTAAACCGGCATCTAACGGCCACATAGTCGTAATATCCAAGGTTCACGCCCCTCTTATATCTATGCTGCCTAAGGAGGTTAGCGCTAAAATGTTCAGTATTGCATTAAGCATTGGTTCTGGTATTGTAAAAAAGCTTGGCGCAACAGGTGTAACTTATCTTATTAACGAAGGAAAAGGTGCAGGCCAGAAAATTGCACATGCTGCAATTAATATAATACCAAGGTATGACAATGACGGCGTCACCATAAGCTGGCCTGAGAAGAAACTTTCACAGGATGAATTAACCAAGTATATAAGCGGTATTTTTGAAAAATTGCAGTCTCCTGAAGATGCGAAGAAGGAATCTCACCCCGTCCAGGCAGCGCAGCCTCCAAAGGAAGAGAAGAATGAATCTCCGAAAAAAGAGGAGAAGACTGTTGTTATCAAAGAAAGGGTTCCAAGATACTGGTAAAAAAAATTTATGCAAAGAGCAGTGCTTCTAAAAAGTTTATAAGCACGTTGCCATAAAATACTGCAAGTATTAATCCGATAAGGAAGCTTGGCACAAAAGGAATACCATCCCTTATCTTTATTGTTTTTAATTTGCTTTTCTGCAAGATTTTAATGTCATCTTTTGACAGGCCTGTTGGTGTCTTTTTGACTGTTATCTTTCCTACTTTGATGTCATTAAAAATCCAGTCTCCAGGCTCCAGGCTTTTAACGCTCTTATCAACTGTTTGTATTATATTCTCAACTTTCCTGACTAAGTACGATATGGGTATGAAAAAAAGTATAAGGCTGAAAATCTTGTACAATTTATCAAAGAAGAATAAGACTATGCTTGTCCCGAACAATAATATGACTATAACCAAATCAACAGGTGTTAATACTTTATTTATTTCTTTCCTCTTCTTGACTGCAAGTATGAATGAGTAGATTAGCCCGAACAATAAACCCCCAATTAATGTGTTTGTTATGAAATTGAAGAAGAAGGGTATTTTAAGCCCTGTTGTGGAAAAAGGGACTATTGCATCCGTAGACAAGAAAGGTATTGCTATAGCCAGTGCAGTTATCATTTTAGCGTCACCGCCGCCCCACCAGCCTATCTTGTACAATACCAATGATACTATTAAGACTGGCACTGCGAAGAATAACAAGTTCAGGAAATTCGCTGCATCATTTGTTTCAAATATTAGCAATATCCTAAGAAGTATGAAAAGCACCCCGAAACTGTATGTTGTATAATCGTGGACGAACCTGAATCTTATGTCATTTATACTGCTGATAATAAGGTAAACAGCCACTGATATCAGCAGGAATGTTTCAATCATAAGATATTTATTAAGCTGGTTTCTTTAATAGTTTTGTGGAAATAAAGACTTGGTTTGTAGTTTTCGTAATATTCGTGATATCAAGAGCATTGATAACCCAGATTATACCTCCATTATTGTATACTATAATAATATTTTCAGTGCCCCTTGTCTACTTCATATATAAAAGAGAATTTTACCTGTTCTATTTCAACCTGACTGATACACTGCCTAGCATTGGGATAAATTTGACGTTCTCAATTATATTTATAATGTTCCTTCTTGTTGGCGGATTCCTTTTTGGAAATTATAACTGGGTGTTATTGTTAACCAGCAGTATTTCTGATATAATACTCGGATTACTGACTAGTTTTTTCCAGGAGATGCTGTTTAGGTATTTCATCCAGTACTGGTTCTTTAAAATGACAAATAATGATTTATTATCCATAATATTGACTAGCGTGGCAAGCAGTATAGTACTCCTTCCTTCTATTGTTGAAAGTTTCACTTACCTAATAATGGGATTAGTTATTGGCTACATATTCTATAAGACTAAGGATATTTATGGGGCTACGATGGCTAATTGGATAATTTCAACGTTTATCAGGGTAATAGCATAGTTTTTATTTAAAAAATGACGCTAAAACTGTATGTTAGAGCTGATTGCAAGCGGAATCATACAGGGTATCGCTGAATGGCTGCCGATAAGCAGTCAGGGTATAATCTCATTAATATTGCTTAACAGCGGTTACTCATTGCAGCAGTCAGTGGATATTGCATTCTTTCTCCATAGCGGAACACTGCTTGCAATGATTATGTATTTCTGGAGCGATGTAAAACGCGTCCTGAATCCGAAAACAGGGCAGGATGTTCACTTATTATCTTTCCTAATCTGGTCCACGCTGTTCTCATTAATAACAGGTCTGCCTTTTTATTTTCTGATAGGCTCATTAGAAGTGTTCTCAAATAATGGCCCAAAAATAATTGGAACACTGCTAATCTTGATGGGTGTAATGCACAGCTCCAGAAAGGAGATAGGTTCCCGCAATGAGAATAGCATAGGAAGATTTGATGGTTTAACCACTGGCTTATTGCAGGGTTTTTCAGTGCTTCCTGGTGTTAGCAGAAGCGGCGTTACTACACTAGCATTATTACTCAGAGGTTTTAATATTGACAGCGCGTTAAAATATAGTTTCCTTGCGGGAATACCTGTGATATTAGGCTTGCAGATTGTAGAATTCATAAAAGGATTCTACTTCGACCCGATATACTTACTCAGCGCCGCTGCAGCTTTCATAGTTGGCAGGATAACAATAGGTTACTTTTTCAAAATAGCAAAAAAACTAAACTTCACAGTAATATGCATAATACTTGGAATATTAAGCATACTTTTATAAAAAATTCTTAATTAATTAGATATTGTTATGTTTTACTTAATAGGTCTTGGAATATACGGCTGGAAAGGTTTAAGCGTTGAAGGGCTTAATGCCTGCAAAAATGCGGATTCAATGTTTATAGAGACTTATACCAATATCATTCAGAAAGAGTATATCATTGATTTGGAAAAGACGATTAATAAAAAAATAAGGGAATTATCCCGGGATGATGTTGAAACAAAGAGTGAAGAATTATTTATTGACAAGTCAAAAAAAAGCGATGTCTGCCTGCTTGTTGGAGGAGACCCTTTAACCGCCACTACGCACATAGAGCTTTTAAGGCTCTGCAAGGAGAAGGGCATAAAATTCAAAGTGGTGCATGCAGCCAGCATATACAACAGCGTCTGCGAAACAGGACTTCACGTTTATAAATTCGGGAAAAGCTGCAGTATCCCCTTCCCTGAACCTCATTATAATCCGACCAGTTTTTTTGATATTATCGAACAGAACCAGAAGATTGAAGCGCACACTATTGTATTCCTGGATATCAAAAAAGACCAGGACAAGTATATGACAATATCTGAAGGGTTGAATATACTGTTAAATATTTCAAAGGAGAAAAAAAGTTTCTTCAATGATAATACTAAAGTTATAGGGATTGCGAGACTCGGCTCTCCAGACCAGGTAATAAGATACGGCTCTGTAAAAGAGTTGTTAAACTTCGATTTTGGAAAAAATCCGCATATCCTGATAGTGCCGAAAATGGGTAAAATCGAAGAAGAGTACGCGAAAGAATTATACAGTTAACAAAAATTTATTAATTAAGGCAGGATTTAACTATTTCATAATAATGGTTAATCATTTTAAGCAGCTTTTCGAACTTGGACTTCTCTCATTCGACAGGGAGAAAGCTTTTTTTGACCTGTTAAGAAACAGCATTCCTGCAATGATGGCTAAAGAGGGTGACAAGACAAGAATTCAGGTGAAGAAAGGCGGAAAAAAAGCATTAATCTCCATAACTAATGAAGGTGTTACAGTATCTGGTGATTATGATTATTTCTCGTATGGTTTTGAAAAAGTTTACAAGAACGTTTTGTCCGAGTACGCTTTAAGCGTAAGGTCAAAGAAAGAGTTGTTATCAGTGCTTAATGTTGGCGAATTTTATAAGTTCGTACTGGTTCCAGTGCTTCTTGAGGTGCGTAACTCTTTCAAACTGAATATTAACTGGCTGGTGAGCGAGGTTAAAAAACTGGGCGCTGAGAAAAAGTTCCTTTTTTTCAAAGTTAAAAATAATGTTTCAGCAAGCTGGAAAAATAACGTGTTGGAGCTCTCATTTGACGATGCGAAATTCATTATAAAATTCAAGAAGTACAAGGTTGATAATTCATTGTTGTCCGACGACGTAAATGTTGGAAAGTTCCAGGTTGACGTGCATGATGCTTTCTTTGCGGGGCTGCCGTATACTATTTTGGCGTTGAACGGCAGTGAATTCAATTACTCATTCGAGGGTAGTGATATGTATCTTCGCGAGCTGGCAAAAAATATGCTGGAATCCTTATATGACTTATTAATCATCGAGAATGTTTAAGTTAGGACGTCTACGAAACTATTCAATGAAGGATATGTGAAGTTCGCTTCCGGAATCTTCTTGTTTGATATGAATACTATTTCTGAACCTATCATTTTTGCAGTCATGATTGACTTAGTATTATCGCTTACGAATGCGCATTCCTGGATTGATATGTTGAAATATTTCTGTAAATGTTCAAAAAAAGCGTAATTGTTTAATGGCAGTTTAGTGTTGCTGCTAAAGAGTTCGTAATCCGCGGTTAATCTGTTTTTGCGCTTTACTTCCCTCCACCACATTTCTAAAAAGTCGCCTATAACTGCTATTTTGAAATTTTCACGGATTCTCCCAATTACTTCACCGCTGATGGCGGGCTTTAATTTTGTGAAAAAGTCAGTTTTTAATGAATTAGTAATCCTTTTGCTTTTTGTGGCGTCTTTCAGCTTGTTCCAGAATGCGTCTTCTCTTAAATTGTTGGTTATTAAGTTCTCGTAGTCTTTCTTGATTAATTCTTCAAGCTTTTTTGCTGAGCTTTTAAATCTTGTAATTTCCTTAAATACTGAGTATATATTCTTTGTTTTTGGCAATAGTTGTTCAATGTCCAATATTATAATTTTGAACATGAGACGCTCCTCAATATTCCTCTTTCTGTTATGTATCCTTTTATCAGTTTATTGCTTGTGGTGTCAAACGCCGGGTTCCAGATTTCTAATTTTTTAGGCGCGTTGGGCCAGACTTCCTCCACGCTCCTGTTTTCTATTATTACACTGTCCCTGTATTTGAAAGTCTCGCCTGCGGCGTACATTGGCACGTTGTTTTTCTTGCACATATTGGCTAATGTGTCAGTTCCTATTTTGTTAACGAAGAATGTTTTAGTTATCGCATCGCAGCCGACCAGCACTAAGTCCGGAGGGTAGACTTCGAATGCTTCAACCATTGCAGAATCTATTGTGAATGTGACGTGTATTCCCACATCCAAAAGTTCTTTTGCTGTTATACGCCCCTGGTATAATGGTCTTGTTTCAAAACATACGACGTTGAATTTTTTACCCTGCTCTTTAGCTTTTTTAAATATCCTAATAACGCTGCTTGAATGGCAGTGCGTGAATATGTTCATGCCGTTTTTTATTAGTGCTGCACCTTTCTCGGCGATTATCTTCTCGGATTTCTCCTTTATTTTTATGAACTCGTTTGAATAATTAATATAATCTTTTCCTGTCTTGCTCTTTCTGATAACATAATCTATCGCATTTTTAAGCATTGGTTCTGTAGGTCTCGCACTCATGATTTTAGTTTTTGCATAAACCGCGTCTTTTCTCATGTTTGTTCCGGAACCAACGTATTCGCCGAATGCTAATACTCCGCTTTTTGCGATTGCGGTGGAGCCTTGAATCTGCAGTTTTTTAATCTTGACTGCCGTATTCTCCAGCTTTTTAATCCGTGATGCGATATCTTCAAAACTCATATTAAGAAAGATTCTTTTGGTTTATTTAAATTTATATGTAAAAAAATAGGTTTTGCTATGCTTATTTGTTAAATTTTTTAACTTCATCTTCAACTGTTCGCCTGACGTCGACTATTTCCACGCTTTCCACACCTTTTATCTTTGATAATTCTTTTTCTGCCTCATCAGGGCTTCCTTTTGCCTCATCAGACACTAAGTAGATTAATAATTCTTTTAGACCGAACGCTATCGGGTTCGTTTCAACTTTTGCTATGACACCAACTTTTGATAATACTTTTCCAGCATCTTTCTCTATTTTTTTCAAGTCTATTTCCGGGGATGAAGGCATTATCTTGAATGTGATTATTACTTGGGCTGCCATTTATGGTCCCTCAAAACCGCATTTTGGACATTTATATTTTATTACTCTTTTTCTGCAAGTATCACATCGATTTATCTGGGCTTCTCCGCAGTTTGGGCATTTTAATACTACGTGGTGGCCTGATACGCTGATTTCCATCTTGCATGATGTACATTTTTCTACCATAAGAATAAGAGAATGAGTAAATGGTTTTTAAATTTTGCTATCTATGAAGCCGCGCCTAAAAACGGCTTGATAATCGTTTCTCAACCAAAGAAAGCGCTTTCTTGTGGTCTGGCAGTTTCTTAAGTTCATCATAATATCTTTGGATATCTTCAAATTCAGGTATGGAATCCCTTTGTATCATCTTGTTTAGTATGATTATCATTTCGGATATTGTTTTTGAGTTCTTTTTTATATCCAATGCTTTTTTTGCGTAAATATATGCATATTTTAAAGGGTCGTTAAGTTCAGGTATACTTTTAATTTTTGTGGTTAATTTCGAATAGTCATAAAGTATGTCTGAAAGCGTCACGTATGCCTGGAAATTATCTTTATTTCTTTTTATGATTTTTTTGATGTATTTTATTGAGAGGTCAAAACAGCCTTCGCTGTATAATGCGCGGGAAAATCTTCCCGCCCTGTCTATTTTTAGTGCATTATTCATTGCTGATATTATATCATCACACCTTTGCAGGTCAACTGATACTTCCAATAGTCCGGCGTAATTATCCAGCGTCTTATTGTTATGAACGAGTTTGCGCCAGATTAAATAGGATTTTTTCAAGCAGCTTCTTTTTTCCAGGGAGAATCCTGCATAGTAATAAGCCTCGGCTAAATTTTTCAAAACTTGTGTTTTAATACTTGAATAACTATGCTTCAGTGCTCTTTTTGCGTAGTTAAGAGAAGCTTCAGCTTCATCTTGTTCGGAGTATATCTTTGATGCCAGCAGTAAAACGCTTGGTTTTTTAGGGGTGTCTATAAGAGATACATCAATGAATATTTGGGCTTCAGGTATGCTGTACTGTTCAAATAATACTTTTGCTTTATTATAACTTGAGACTGCCATTTTTTTATTTGAAAAGTCTTATTGTTTAAAAAAGAATTTAGTCACTAGAACATCGTAAATAATCAGTACGTATAAAAACCCTGAAATGCTTATTTTATAATATGGAATACAAGCAGGCAATTATAATAAGGACAGATTTAGACATGAAAAAAGGCAAGATGGTTGCGCAGGGAAGCCATGCAAGTGTAGGTTCAGCGTATAAAGTATTCCAGAAAAATCCTGTTATTTTCAAATCCTGGTTTGGCGCAATGACTAAGATAGTTCTTAAAGTTTCAAGCGAGAAAGAATTAATTGAACTTGCTGAGAAAGCAGGGAAGGAAGGTTTAGTTCACGAGCTCGTACACGATGCCGGAAGGACGCAGGTCGAGCCTGGAAGTATTACTGCTCTTGCCATAGGTCCTGATGAGGAAAAGAAGATAGACATTATTACAAGCAGATTAAAATTATTATGAATTACTTATTTGAATTCAAGAAGCATCCTTGTGAATAAAGTCTTAAATCCCTGTCTCTCGTAGAATTTTACAAGTTTTTGCAGGTTCTTGGAGTCAGCGGATGCTATGACTTTCTTATAGCCAACCCTTCTCACATTTGCTATACAGTATTTTAACAACTTAGTTCCGATTCCTTTATTCCTGAAATTTTTCTTTATAAACACGGAGTCCAAGTCAACGTATTTTTCACCCTCGCTTATGTGGTGTATCTTGCTGTCCTCTTTTGCTATCTTCACTCTGCATTTTAGGAAACCTATAATTTCACTATTTACTTCTGCAATGAAAAATGTCGAATTTTTAAACTCTTTACGGAAAGAGTATTCTGACTCTTTAAGAGTGCCAGGGGATATCCCTTCATCAAACCATTCATTGTTGAGGTCTAATAATTGCTTAAAATCGCTTTGTGTAGCTTCCCTAATATTCAACTTCATAGTATAAAATTAGATGTTTTACTTAATTATAAAATAAACTGTTAAAAAAATTGGTTCCCGCGGGGCGGATTCGAACCACCAACCTCCTGATGTCTGCTGAAGGACATGTCATCGAATGCTATAATAGCATATTCTCATGCCTCGACTGTTACATCTACAGTCAGACGCTCTAACCATTGGGCTACCGCAGGAATAATAATAGAAAGACATTGATTACTTTTTAAAACTTACTGAAATAAGCCTCCGCCTAACGTGCCCAGGCTTCCGAGTATCGCACTTTGCAGTGCCTGTTCTATTACACCCAGGCTAACTAAGTATGGAACGGTGATTACAGGATCGGTTTGTCCGCTGCCTATGCATTCGCAAAGAGTGTAATTAGTTTTAAAAACGCATACTCTTACATTGTAAATATTGTTTAAAGTGCTTGACGTGAGAACTGTTCCAAGATTAGGTATTTGAGTGGAGTAGCTTGTTGACAAGTAATAAGTCTGGTTGTTTACCCTAACTCCTCTTGTCATGCTTGGAATAAGATAAGTTCCGCTTGGAAGAGATTGCGAGATTAAAGTGTTATTAAATGTTATTGCTGAATTACTGGTTGTCTGGAAGTTCTCGATTGTGCTCCTTGCCTGCACGCATCCTTCAGGAAGTGCTGCTGGGAATAAGAAGCCGAAGTTGAAAGCGTCATTTATTGAGTTTATTGTTGAAATTGATGTTTGTGACAATATAAAGATGACAAACACTGCAAATAATACTACTCCTATTGCCGAGATTGGATTTTTCAGCAGGAATTCGAAAATGCTTTTAACAGACTCTTTCCCCGTGATGCTTCCGGTGTAGCCGTCAAGTGTTAAGTTCTCTTTGCCTTTGTTTGAACTAATTTGGCAGTACCACATGTCTTCTTTTTTTTCGCATTTTAGAAGTTCGTACTTTTTAACGCCTACTTTCTCCAAGTCTTTTGCGAGCGCTTTCTTTATTCCCTCTTCATCAAGGAGTGTTGGAATCATATTCTTGTCTTCCAATGCTTTTGTTAATTTGGCAACCTGTATCTTCAGTGTTTTAACATCTTCTGAGAGTGATGAAACGTCAATCTTTGTGGCGTATTTTTCTTTTGCCTTAAATCCCGTAGATACGAGCAGCATGATAAAATAAAGTATTACTGCTGTGACTATTGAGAATAAGTAATCGCTTAGGAAGAATTTCATGTTAAATACAGTCTCTAAAGTTAAGCCTCCTATGAAACATAATATTCCAAGAACCCCTGTGCCTGCTATTTTGAAAATTATATTGGTTGCGCCTTTCCATCCTTTAATGGCCATGTTGCCAAAGTAGAAACAAAGAAGTATGAACGCCAGCTTGTTTAAGGCTGTAAAAATTAGTTCTGCTATGCTTAGAATATCTGAGATAGCCATATTAGATTAGTGAAAATAGCAGATTTTAAAAACTTTTAACAAAAGATATTATTTCATGGTTGTAGAAGTTGAAATAAGAAGTTTCATTAAAAAAGAGAAATATGATGAATTATTGGATTTTTTTAAGAAGAATGCGGAATTTGAGGGCGAAGATGACCAAGAAACGCATTATTTTGACGGAAAAAATGACCTTAGGATTCAAAAAAATAAATCATACTCTAAAATATGGCTGAAAGGAGGGAGGATACATGATGAGGAGAGGAAAGAGGTTGAAGTCAAATTTGGCAGGGATGATTTTGAAAAATTAGAAGAGCTGTTTTTAAGCCTCGGCTATAATGTCAGCATTAAATGGTTCAGAAAAAGGAATTCTTTCAAATGGGAAGGCTTAGGTGTCAGTATTGATTACACTAAGGGTTATGGATACATAATAGAATTGGAAAAATTAAGCGATGAGAATGATAAGGATACTGCGTTAAATCTCCTTAAGGAGAAAATGAGAATCTTAAATGTGGATATCACTCCAAAAGAGCTTTTTGATAAGAAATTCGAGTATTACAGGGAAAATTGGGAAAAATTAGCACTGGAGAAATAAAGTTTAAAATAGGTTAGACAATATTCTTTAACTATATGGTAAGTTGGATTTTTTCATTCGTTACTGCTTTAATAACTGTTTATGCAATCTATACATCGATGCGATTGAAAAATGCAAGGCTTCGAATTGTTGCATTAATAGCGTTCTCGCTTCTGCTTATTGGGGAAACATTTGATATACTTGCCGGAAACGGCTCGTCAACCATACTTGCAGTATTTGTGGAAGTACTTGAAATGTTTATAACTATAGGGTTCTTCGCTTTATTGTATTATTTAAAATTGTTAACAGAGAGGAAAAAAGCAAGAAAAAGAAAAGGTGGAAAAAGGTGAAGGACAACATAAATATAGGAGAATATGACAGGATTGTAAGAATTGTTTTTGGCCTGATGATATTATTGCTGATTTGGTTTGAGATGCTTGGACGCATAATACTGCCTTTGGATTTTATATTGAAAGCTGTTCTGATAATAACGGGTGCGGCTTTGCTTATAACTGGCGTCTCAAGAACGAGCCCAGTATACTATTTATTACACATTAACACGAATAAGAGATTAAAATGAACAAGATAGAGGATTTTTTGAAGAATGCTGAAAAAATTATAATATTGTTTCATATAGATACTGATGGAATATGCAGCGCTAAGATAGTTAATGAGAGCCTGAAAAGACTGAATAAAAAAGTATTGGATTATTTTCCAACCAGTCCGCAGCTGTTAAAGAGCAAAACTTTCCAGATAGGGATAGTGAGGGATAATCCGGATTTGATAATACTTGTTGACATCAGCGTTGATGATGACGAGCCTTTGATAAAGAATAATAAGGGCAGGAAGTTCTTGATTATCGACCACCACCAAGTCACGAAAGACTTATCGAATGATAATATTATTCACATTAATCCAAAACTTTCAGGTGATGAGACTTACACGCCGGCTTCGAAAGTTTGTTTCGACGAGTTAAACAAAGTAATTGACATCGAAGATTTGGACTGGGTTAGCGCCGTTGGCATAATAGGCGACACTGGCGGTATTTTTCAAAAAAAATTCATAACAAAAACCCTGAAAAAATACAAGTACGCTGTGAAAAACGACAAGGATTACTTCTTCGACTCCTTCTTTGGGGAATTATCAAACATAATCAATAGTGCAAAGATGTGCAAAGGAAATGACGGCGCAATAAAGGCATTGAAGCTGATAGAGGAAAGCAGTACTCCAAATGAGTTTTTTGAAAAAGCATTCGAGCTCAGGATGTGCAATGAACAAGTGGAGCAGTACATCAATGATAGTGTTGAATTATTTGAGAAAAGCAAGGAGTATTTGAAAGACTTGGACCTTTATTTTTTCACATTCTCGCCAAAATACCTTATTGGCTCAACCCTTTCGACAATATTAAGCTTCAAATACCCGGCTAAGACACTGGTAATATTAACAAAGAAAGGTAATAATACGACTGTGAATTTCAGGCGACATGATAAGACGTATGATATGGGCCAGCTTGCAAAGGAGAGTGTGCAGGGCTTGAAAAACGCTGGAGGCGGAGGGCATATTCCGGCTGCAGGTGCGCATCTTCAGTCCAAAGATGTATTGACATTAAAGAATAATATAATGAAAAAATTAGGGGATATGATGCATAAATAAATTTATTTTTACTTGAGCAGTTCCTTAATGAGATATTTTTTCAAATCATCCAATCCTTCGCCTGTAATGCATGAGATATAAAAGTCAGTTTTAAGACTCCTGTCCAATTCGCACTTGTTTGTAACGCTGATTATTTTCTTTGAAGTAAAAAGTTTCTTAACCTCGCCGTATAATTTCTCCTGGTCTTCTATCTTAAAACCGCTGGAGCCGCTCGAATCGAATAAGAATAAGACTAAGTTTGCAAGGTATTTGAGAGCAGTTATGGCTTTCATCTCTATAACATTACGCTCACTAAGAGGTCGTTCCAGCAAACCGGGAGTATCCACAACCTGAATCTTATGATTGCCGTAGGTCATATAGCTGATATTGATGTTTTTCGTGGTGAATGGGTAACTGTTTACTTCTGCAGTGCTTCCTGTCAGTCTAGCCAATAAACTGGTTTTTCCTGTATTTGGAAAACCTGCGATTAAAACAGTAGGAAGACTCTTAACGCTAGGGAAATTGCCAAGGGCTTTTCTTACAATATCTAAGAATTTGAAATCAGAGTCTATCTGCTTGAGCGATGATTTAGTCCTGCCAAACAATGCTTCAATCCCTATTTTCTTTTTCATGAACTCATAATATAATTTTTTAACCATGAACCTGCCCCAGTTTATGGCGCCAAGGCTTTTCTTATACCTGTCAACGTTCACTGTGACGTCAAGGAGTTCTTTGTAGAAAGATGATAACTTCTCAACCTGCGGGAAGTGCTCGATTATGCTTGTGAGGGCGCTATACAAATAGTCATAGAATGCTTTTGCGCGCTCTTTTTCAAGGATATATTTTTTCATATTCCAGGGAATTGTCTTGTCTATATCTACAGTTTTTGTTCTCCTGTACGCAGTATCAACATAATGATCGTAAGATTCAACTTTAGGAACATTCATAACGTTTAAAACAATACTCTCAATTTAATAAGTTATGGAATACGAAATAGATTATAAAAAAATAGCAGGCAGTCTTAAAGAAGTAAAAGCTAAAAATGTGTTATTACAGCTTCCTGATGGATTAAAACCTGATTTTAAAAAAGTCATCAATAATATATCTCAGTTTTACAAGTGCAACTTATTCATTTGGGGCAACTCCTGTTTTGGCGCATGCGATTTGCCAGTCCAGTCTGAAAAAGCAGGGATAGATACTATAATACACGTAGGCCATGAGGTTTTCAAAAAGAGGTGAATGAATTATTTTAATTTGCGGCATAGACGAAGCAGGAAGGGGTCCTGTGCTTGGGGACTTGGTGGTTGCCGGCTGCCTGATAGCTGAGGAGAAAGAATCTGGCTTCAAAGAATTAGGTGTTAAAGACAGCAAGTTATTAACGCCTAAGGAGAGGGAAAAATTATATGTTGACATAGTCAAGGAATCAAAGTACGAGATTATTCCAATAAGCGCCGAAGAGATAGATGAAAGGAATAAGGTTGGATGCAACCTTAACAAGCTGGAGTGCATAAAGATGGCTCAGATAATAAACGCGTTAAATCCTGACAAGGTGATTATTGACTGCCCGCATCCTATTCCTGAAAAATTCGAAAGGGAGATAGCGTCGTACGTGGTCAATAAGAAGACAAAGATAGTCGCCGAGCATAAGGCGGATTTCAACTATCCAGTGGTGGGTGCTGCTAGTATTCTTGCAAAAGTAACAAGGGACAGGAGGCTTAGGGATATAGAAAAAGTTTTAGGAATTGAATTAGGTTCGGGCTACCCTCATGACCCGAAGACCAGGGAAGTGATTAAAAATGCAGTTGGCAATAACTCCAAAGAGCTGCACAAATATATAAGGCACAGCTGGAGCACTTACAAAGATGAGAAAAAAATGGCTGAACAGAAAAAAATGGCTGATTTTTAAATGATAAACGCTGTAAATTTCATAAAATCGTATGAAAGAAAAAGTGAAGGAAAAATATTCGCAATAGGAAAAGATAAAGGCGTATTGGTTTCTGAAAAAAATTTCAAACAATTATCATCAAAAAAGAGCGCTGACATTTTCGCAATAGACGGCGGAAATGCAATAATAGCTGACGGCGGAGGATGGATTATAAGCCTGTTAAA
Source organism: Candidatus Tiddalikarchaeum anstoanum (assembly GCA_902385255.1). Classification (GTDB taxonomy): domain Archaea; phylum Nanobdellota; class Nanobdellia; order Tiddalikarchaeales; family Tiddalikarchaeaceae; genus Tiddalikarchaeum; species Tiddalikarchaeum anstoanum. The sequence goes on from CABMEV010000005.1 coordinate 80,040, forward strand.
GGTCGTGGTTGCCGGTTATAACGGTTATGAGAAGAAGATTATAAAGAAGAAAGATTATTTGCTTACGATACTGCACAAGGATAATTTTGAATTCCTGCTTGAATCCGAAGGAAGGAACATAGATATTAAACTCCCTGATTTCTCAAATGAGGAAATTGAAAACGTGCCAAGCAAAGTGATGAAGATATTGGAATGGCAAGAATGCATGGATTTATGCAGGATGGAAAAGCAGATAATAATAATGGATTCTCCTCTTGATGCTGACAATAAAACAGAGGAAGACATAATCAAGAATGTTGAAAAAACCAATAATGTTGTTGTCGGGTTCTCAAAGACTTCAAGGCTGAGGACGAATACAGGCAGGAGTTTTCTTGGAGTCTTAAACCATATGGTAAAAGGCAGGGAGTGGTATTATTATCCTATATTCGAGAATGAACCTGTTAATACATTTGTAGTGAAATTGAATAAGAGGGCAAAGTTCTGCAACAAAGTCCAAGTTTTTAAGAAGGAAAAGAATTTCGATGAAATATTCAGCTATTTATCATTCTTCGCCAATGATTCAGAAATGCTGGGCTATCCTTATCCTTTAATCAAGGCTGATAAGTTAGCAAGGATTACCGGATTTGAAAAGAAAAAAGAGTCTGTCAGGATTGAAAGGCTTCTTAAGAAAGCAAATTTGGATGATGATTTGTACAGCCAGAACGAGCATGGCGAGCTTGATATGCGAATGTACCGGAATCTTAATCAAAAGAGTTAAAAGAAGCGTTAAATTCTGCTTCTATTAATGATTATCGGCAAAATAGTCGGCGGCAGCGTAAGCGATAAAATAATAATCAGGCTTAAATCCAACTCTGAAATAGATGTAGGGGATATATTGTTAATAAATGACCCTAAGGCATTATTTTATGTTAAAGTCATTAACGTCTCCATAACTTCAATGGTTCCCGCCCAGTTCATAGAAGAAATGGCCGGCAACGATTTAGAATACCAGGATGGGATAAACTTATTCGATGACAAGGACAGGTTTTACAGGATAGCTGAAGCTAAAATTTTAAAAATTAAGAAAGCTGAATTCGTGCCTCCAAGAACAATACCTAATTTTTTCTCAGATGTCAAAAAAGTAACTGCTGAAGATTTCAAATTCTTGGAGAATGAAGGCGAAGTTGAAGTAGGGAACCTAAGGCTCGGAACTGATTACCTGCGGGATGTTATCATAAAACTACCTGCAAAAAAATTAATATCACACCACATTCTTGTCAGCGCTGCAACAGGAAAAGGAAAAAGCAATTTCGTAAAAGTATTCATAAGAGGGTTGCTGAATAATAAAGAGATTGCAAAAATAATCATAGACCCGCATGCCGAATATTATGGCAATAAGGGAATGAAAGGGTTGTCACATCACCCTCTTCACAATGAGATAGAATATTACACTCCAAGGTGGAATGACACAGCTGGAAGTGAGGAGCTTAAGGTGTACGCCGAAGACCTTGTTCCCTCGGATTTTCATGGGGTTGTAGAATTATCAGACGCCCAGAAGGAAGCAATGGATGCGTTATATAAGACTTACAATGAAACCTGGATTAGAACGCTCATCATTGACAAACCTGTCAATACTATTTATGAAGATTTAAAGAGGAATGTCGGGCTGTCGACGCTTTTCGCGCTCAGAAGAAGATTAAGTTATACATTAGAGTTGAATGATGACGAGAACGGCTTGGTGTTCACGCTTAAGAAAAGAAATTCGAAAAGCGTTTTTGAAAAAATCGAGAAAGCAGTAATTTCAGGAAAGACAATAATAGTTGACACTTCAATGCTTGGCAGTGAGGCTGAGAAATTGCTTTCTGCGGCGATAGTAAGCAGGGAATTCAACCTGTTTAGGAAGACTAAACAATTAAACCCTGAAGCATTCAAAACCCTGCCTGAATTGTTAATAGTTTTTGAAGAGGCGCCAAGAGTCCTTGGTATTGAGGCATTAAGCCACGGCACCAATGTGTTCGAAAGGATAGCGCGTGAAGGCAGAAAATTCAATGTAGGCCTTTGTGCAATTACGCAGATGCCTAGTCTTATTTCAAAAGAGATACTAAGCCAGATGAATACTAAAATAATACTTGGCGTTCCTTCTCCTGCAGACAGGACTGCAGTAATAGAGTCAAGCTGTCAGAATATAAGCGATGAAGGCACCGAGATTCAAATGTTAGACAAGGGTGAGGCAATAATAACAAGCCCGTTTGTAGATTTCCCCCTGCCTGTGAAGGTTTTCCACTTTGACGAGCTGTTAAAGACTGACGCTAATAAAAAAGTGGCAAGTGATGAATTGTTAGGATTATGAAAATCTTAATCTGCGGCGACACGCATCTTGGCCGTAAAAATTTTAAAGTAGATGAGAGAGAGAAGGATTTCGAGAATAGTTTTACTGAAATTATTGATTATGCACTTAAAAACTGCAAGGCAGTGATACACGCAGGCGACTTGTTCGATACTGGCAGGCCGAGCGTGAGAACTCTTCTTTTCACAATTAAGGAATTAAAGAGGCTGAAGGAGCAGAATATTCCAGTGTTCATAATTGCAGGCAGCCATGACATAAGTGTTGATGAAAGTTTCTTAAATGTCCTTGACAAATTAGGATTAGTTATTCATGTATCGGAGAAGAAGAATTATACCAATTTTGGCGGGAAAATAGTGCTGAAAGGCGAGTCTTTCAACGGCTTGTTCGTTGCAGGACTTTATGCCAAGGACTCAAATATAGTTTCAGCGCTGGAAGTCTTGAATGTCGAATTCCCGAAAGAGCCTTGCTTTAAGATATTCTTATTCCATCATATAATCTCTGACATTAGTACATTATTTAGCACTATCAAGAAAAGCAGTTTGCCTAAAGGTTTCGACTTGTATGTTTCAGGCCACTGGCATGAACGCTTCGAGACTGAAGTGTACAATAAAAAATTGTTATATGCAGGCTCGACTGAGAACTGGGATTTTAGGGAGGTTAGCGGGGAGAAAAAAGGGTTCTTCATGTACGACACTGATAATAACAAGTACGAATTTATCAAATTAAAAATAAGGGACAGCGAAATAATCAGTGTAGAGTGCAGCAACAAAACAACTGATGAAGTTAAGGAATTATTATTATCCAAGATTGGCGAAGGAAACGGGAAGATGCTGTTCTTCATGCTCAAAGGCAGATTAAAAAGCGGAATAAAATCGACGCTGAACAAGCAGGAAGTTTATGACGCTGCAATGAAGAAAGGCTACTTATTATGCAAAGTTTATGACGGCGAGCTGGAGAATCCTAATGAGGAGCAGGTCTCGGTTAAAACGAGAAGCGTAAATGAGATAGAAGGGGAGTTTTTTAAGAATAAGGGTTTCAGCGATGACGAACTCAAAATTTCACTTATGCTGTTAGACCTCCTTGGCAAGGATTGCTCGAACTCAGAAAGAGACAAATTGGTTGAGGAAGCGATAAATTATTCAGAGGCTGCTTTCAAATGAGATTGTCAAGATTATCATTGGAGAATGTGCGATCCCATAAAACAACAGAGATATTGTTTGATAACGGGATAACTGTGATAATGGGCAGAACTGGCAGCGGGAAATCATCAATTTTAATGGCTATAGATTACGCATTGTTTGGCTCTGAAAATATTTCTAATAATGAGATAATAAGGCGCGGGGCAAAGAATATGCGAATCACTCTGGAGTTTGAGCATAATAATAAGAGGTATACAATAACAAGGGGTTTAAAAAAAGCAGGGGAGAAAGTATCCATAGATTTTGAAAATTTGAACGTTACAGAGGACGGGAAAAAATTAAACATATTGTCAAGAGCGAAAGATGTCAACGAGATAATTCAGAAAATATTAGGATACCCGAATAACGTAAAGATGACGCAGATGTTTCAGGTAACGACTTACACAAGGCAGGATGAGATTCGTAAACTTATAGAAATGAAAACCGAGGAGAGGCAGGAGTATATAGACAAGATTCTACAGCTCTCGAAGTATAAGGGAACGTATGATAATCTGAAAGAGGTCATAACACATTTCAAGAATAAGATGCTGGAGCTTGAGAGAATAAATGAATTTAAACAAACGCTTGACAAGGACTTAAATGAGCTTGGAAAACAATTAACCAAGAACGAGAATGACTGCAGTGAAAAGGAAAAGGAGCTGTTAACAGTTGAGTTTGACATTAAGAACAATAAAATAATTATAGAAAACATAAATAAGGATATAAAACTGGTAGAGAAGAGTCTTATTGAGAAAAGGGAGAATAATAACCTTGTAAAGAGCATAGACGAGCAGTTAAATAATATCCGCTTAAAACAGGACATCAATAAGGGGAAAAAGGAGATTCTGAAAGGCAGACTTTTGCAAATTAAGACTTCAAAAAACAGGGCTGTTATTGAGGATGAAATTAAGGATTCTGAGGCAAAAATAAATATAGCATCCGCCAAACTCAAAGACTTAAACAAAGATTTCTCTATTATTGGCCAGAAAGGCTCAAAATGCCCTTTATGCAAGCAATTAGTGACTGAAAATCATATTAAGGGTTTAGAGTCTGAGTACGAGTCTAAAAAGAAAGAATACGAGAATGAGAAAAACTGCAAAGAGATTAAACTAAAGGATTTAAAGGATGATTTGAAAAAAGTAAAGGAAAAAGAGGATTTCGAAAACCAGATATCTAATATTGACGAATTAGTGAAGCAAAACGAAGAACTTATTGATATGTTAAACAAGAAGAAGGGAAACAAGGCAATTATAGACTTAAAATCTGATGAGAATGATTACAACATGAAAAAAGAAGCATTAGACAAGGCTAAGGATGATGAGAAAAGAATATTCTCAAGAGGTGAGTCGCTCAAGGATTTAAAGAAGTACGTCTTGAAGGAGATTTCAAAAATAAAAGATGATATTGGGAAAAAGGAATTACTGGTTAAGAATTATGTAGAGGAGATTGGTAAAAAGAAGAAGGTGGAATACTTATTGAAGTTCTTGAACGTGTTAAGGGATAACGTCAAGGATATTCGTGGTGTGATTAGGCAGAAGTTCTTATTGGATTTTCGTTACGAGTTCCAGCAAAAATTTGAGGAGATTAGGAAACAAGAGGATGAGTACAGCGTGGAAGTTGGGGATGATTATGAGCCTGTAGCTTATACGACCAAGGGTGAACCTGTCCCAATTAATCATTTAAGCGGCGGTGAGAAGACCAGCGTCGCATTGGCTTATAGGCTGGCATTAAGCAGTTTGGCAAGCCAGATGAACAACGTGATGCCTTCAACTTTGCTAATACTCGATGAGCCAACTACCGGATTTGACGAGGAGGATATTAAAACTCTGCCTCAGGCGTTAAGAAATATTACCAGCATCTCGCAGATAATAATAGTAACCCATGAAAATGCATTAAAAGAGATTGCAGACCATAATATTTCAATAGTCAAGAAAGGAAATAATTCAATAATTGAAAAAATTTAGTAGAAGCTTTTTCCTTTAGGATTCGGTTTGATTCTTAATTTTGCATTCTTAAACTTTAAACCCATCTCTTTTCCTTTGAAATACCTGTCCAGGAATAATGCGAGGGCTGCGACTTCGCTGTGAGGCTGGTTTGTCACGCTGATGTTAAAATCCGACTCCTTGTAAACCTCGCCTGGAACTTTCTCTCCGCCAACTATTACCAGTAAGTCTTTACACTTTCGTATTTTCTTAATGTCTTTCTCCAGTTCCGAGCCGTACATAGTCAGGTGAACAACAGTAAAACGTTTCTTCTTGTAAAATGATATGACTTTCTCGGCGTTTTTCTCGTAAGTTATCCCAAAATTCCCACCCCAGTTCTCAACTACTTTATTTATTGATGATTCGTAATTGTCATCCTGTTCTCCTGAGTACACTAATTTATTGGCCCCTAGCGCCCTTGCCACGAGTCCGACATGCGTTGAAATTCTCTTATCACGCTCTCTCCTGTGGCTTAAGCGAAGAACAACAATCATGTTACTGCACACCGAGCGTTTTTCCAAGAATAGTAATATTCTGGTATCCTGTATTCAATACCCCATCCACCACTAGAGATGGATAAGTGTTTATCCCATAATTGTAAACCAGCATCTTCACTATGCTGATATTCATGTCGGAATCTATGGCAAATATTAAGACATTGCTTTTCAGCATGTTCTTGTAATAATTCAAAACGTACGCTTGGTTCTCGCACTGGAAGCAGCGCGTATTGCTGTAGAAATATAGTATTGTTGAATAATTAGCTTCGCATGATTTCTTAATATCCTCAAGAGTCAGCCAGTCTTTTATCAGGACACGGGTATAATCCTCTTTTAATGTAAGATAACCTTCCTCGTTTATCTGGTTTGACCTTTCAAAAATGTCCAGCCTCTCCCCAAGCTTGGAGGATTGTTCGCCTAACTCTTCGGACTTGAGTATTAAATAGTTGCAGCTCACGTTTCCCCCGAAGTAGTCAAACATTAATAGTTCAAGTTCTGCATCAACTATGGAGTTTTGCAAATCCGTAATGCTCGAGCTTACAGAGGCGCTTTTCAACTCGTCGATAAAAAGCCCTATGCCAACTCCTGATGAGAAGACTATGAACGAAGCGATAAATGCTATGAACAGGTAAAAACTAACAGGTCTCTTACTCTGAACCATTTTTCCATCCCTTTAAATTTCCTCTTAAGAATAATTTGTATAACAGCGTGCTTGACCAGAAATAAGTCATCAAGAACGAGTAAGATATTAGGTACAACACATAGCTTAAGAAATTCTTCCTTATATTAACGCTCTCGTAAGAAACTTTCAGACTGTAATAGATGATGAACAATGAAATAATGAGGAATAATATGCCTATTATTGAAAAAATATTAATCCCGAACATGTTTGTTGCAAAGTCAGGAAGTTTAAGCATTGGGAAAAAGTCAAACTTTATCGCTGAAAGATTGCTTATATTAGTGAGTCCTGATTTTACAGAATTAAACAATGCGTAAAATGTAAGGAATAATAAGGCGAACGTTGATAATAAGTTTGAAGGCAGCAAAAATCCGCCAAGGAATCCGTAATCCTTGTTGAAGTAGAAGTGTTTATACTTTAAGCTGTCTTCTATAAATCCTGTGTACCATCTTATTCTTTGCACGCTTAATGTCTTCAAATCTTTCGGGGAATTCGTGTAAGTTATGGCGTTCAGGCTGTTTTCTATAAAATATTTATGGTTTTGTATATTAAACGCTATTTCCATATCCTCGGTTAATGTGGTTGTCGAGAATCCTCCTATTTCAAGTAATACTTTCTTCCTGTACATGCTTCCAGGGCCTGGAGTGACGTATAAGGAATTAAACAAGCTCATGCTTTTTCTCATCAGTATGCTGAACATGTACTCAACCCACTGCACTTTTTGCAAAAATCCGTTTTTTGTTGATACCTTCATGCTTGACGTTACTGCAGCGACTTTGGCGTTATCAAAATAACCTATTAAGTGCTTAAAATTGGATTTTTCAGCAAAGGAGTCAGCATCTAAAACGTAAATTAGTTCTCCTTTAGCAATTGTTAATCCTGCGTTTAATGCGCTTGCTTTCCCTCCGTTCTTCTTGCTGACAATCTTGATTAATCCTTTTTTCTCGTATTCCTTGCAGAGTTTTTCAGTATTATCTGTTGAGCCGTCATTTATTACTATTACTTCAAACAGATTCTTAGAGTAGTCCTGTCTTAGAACACTGTTTATTGTTTTTCTAATGGATTTCTCCTCGTTAAAAGCAGGAATTAATACTGATATGAAATATTTATTTTTAGTTTTCGGGTCATTCCATAATATGTCATAATTGTCCAAAAATATGATAATCCAGAAGAATGCAACAAATAGGGTAAGATATAATAGTGATAATACGATTAGTGTTAAAATATCCATGGTTGGTTAATCATCTCGGAATAGAGTATATAAATATTTGTTCACAAGTGCCATTAATAAGCTTATCCATTGAATAATTCGAAAAATAAGATAAATTAGATGCGTAAGGAGGATGTGAGTACGCGTTTGACACTGCAATGTACGAAGCATTAAGTTCAGATATTCTGAGAGAGAGCCATTCTGGAAGATAAGATAGTACAGGGCAACTCCTGCCAAGATAATAAGAGCATAAAGGCATGAAATTAGTCAAAATTGTGCCGTTCTTAGTTGAGAAATAATCAGTGAACTCGCCTATTACAGTATCATAATTGCAAGTAGTTTGGTTCTGGTAGAATGAGTATAACACTGCTACAAAATTTATAACAATGAATGCAAGCAGGATTATTGTCAGTGTTTGTTCTTTGAACTTTAAAGATTTAATTAAGAATATTGAAAGGAAGGGAAGTATTTGTATCATGAACCGAAACTCTTTATGCTGAAATATTTGAAAAAAAGAGAGCATGGTGATTAATGGTATTAAGTACCATAAGTCTTTCTTCTCATATTTGTACCCTGACGAGAAAGGTAATAGCAGTATAGTGAACCCTAATATGTAAGGAATATTGTATATATAGTATAATCCGTCGCTGGGTAAGCCGCTCCATATCAATGCATTAGTTATAGCTGTTAGTCCGATAAAATTCAGCCATACTAATATGGGCAGTATGAAGAATAATTGGCTTAATAACAATATCTTCCAATTTACTTTTTTAACAAACAAGAAGTATAGGCATATAATAATTGGGTATACGAGTCCTGACGGGTACCTTGTCAGCGCCGTCAGTGATGCAAAGAAGAAGCTTAAGTATAACGGTGTTTCCTTGTTATTCTTCGTATGTTCTTTCATGAATAATAATGAAGCTATGAAGAATGCTGCGCTCGGAACGTCGGTTAAAAGCCTTGTCCCGTACAATAATACAACAGGGAAAGAGAATAATAATAAGACTGGATAGGCTGCTTTTTCTTTCAGAAAATCTTTTGAGTAAAAGAACAAAGATACGGATAATAAAGCAAGGAAAAATGCGGGCAGAAAATTGGCCAAAAATCCAAGGTGCAGGAAATAAAACACTGAAACTGATAATGGGAGCACTGGGGGCCTTATTTCTTCAAAGTATAACTTCTCGCCAGAGAAGTATCTGCCATTCAATAAGTAAACGTACTCATCCCATATCTTCACAGGTTTGACTAAGGATAATATTATTAGAATTACTGCAAGTATGATTATTTCTTTTTTCAAGGCGCAATCAACTCTCTCATAATTATAGTTGCGTAGCTTGCTTTTGGCAGCGAAAAACTCACTGTGTAACTGTCGCCGCTGATATTCACTATCTTAAAATTATCAGGGAATACGAGTGTCCTCCTTGTTGTCCCCCTGCAGCTTATCTCAGGATAACTTGAGACGCGAAAATCGCTTAATTTCAAGCCTTCATCCTTTAACACTTCTTCAATTATTGAGCCGCCAAGTTTTTTCAGCGTCGAATCATAACCTGGTAATTCTATTTCAAAATCGCTTATCAGCCCTTTCTCTACCATTTTTGAGACTGCAAGATTGAATATGTAAGACTGGTATGAGTATACGAATATTTTTGCAATGTTTCTTGGAAGTCTTCTTAGCGCGTTCACGTAATCATTCTTATGCAAAACCAAATGGTTTAGTATCACTCTTTCAGGTGTCAGGTATTTTGGGAATATTTCAAGTGCTTCTTTCCAGCTTCCCCAGTGCTCGAATAGGAATTTCCTTACTTTGCCGCTTTCCTCCCCTTCCATAGGCGTTGTTACTGCGAGTAATTGTTTTAATGCATTGTCAAAGTCCTCTTTTAAGATGTATTTTCCTACCAAGTGGTTGTTCGGCCTTTGCAGTCCGAATCTTTGTTCTCCGAAATAGTTTGGAAGTCCTTGTTTTGCAGTTTCTATGAAATGCTCTATTACGCTTTTCACATTCTTGCATTCGTAATCCCTAACTGTGATTATGAAATTATTGGTTTGTAAGTCTCCAAGTTTCAGCGGCTCATCGCTTTTGAAGATGTCGCTTATTGTTATGTCTTTTATTTTTATTGTCTCCAAGAATTCAGGGTTTACCCCTTTCACTGAAACTAACTGTTTTGTTATTCCAAACCTGTCTTTTGTTCCTGCAAAGTTGAATCTTTTCCAGCTTACGTGGCAGTATCGTGCTATCTTGTTTATTGCCTGTGTTGTAGTCCAGTTCTTTTTAGTTAGTGTGAAATAAGTGAGGTTTCCGTTTTCATTTTTTTTTTTAAGAAAAGGTATTTCTTCAACTATGAAGTCTTCGGGCTTCTCTTTTATGTAACCTTTAGTACTTTCTTTGAACGTTTTCGTTTTTATCCCTATATCTATATAGTTTATTGGAAATTTGCGATACATGAAAATTATCTCACGCTGAACATCGGGTTCCAGTCATCATCTATTAGTGTGCCGTTCTGGTCGTATAATTTGCATGAGCATAAGCACATAGGGTCTGCTATGCCTACGTTTACGTTTTCGAAATGGCAGCTGCAGTCTGTTACGTTAGCTGTGGACTGGGGCAGCACTTCCTCATTTAAGTATGTTGTAAATTCTACGCATTGCGCATTTCTTGTTTCGTATATTGTCTTATATCTTAAGAATTGTATAAGGTAGAGTATGCCATAAAGCGCCCCTATGCTTATTGCTGCAAAAAGCATTATATAAAGAGCTGTTCGTATCTTATCCTTGTCTACTTTAATCCTTTTAGGTATTTTTATCTTCATACTTTAGAATTCCAATTAGTTTATGGTTTTAAAAAAGTTTGTTTTAGAATCAAGTTGGTTTAAAATAAAAAAAATAAAAAAAATAAAGGGTTTTTTAAGTCCTTTATTCTGTTGCTACTGTTACTTGGCTGTATGTAGTTCCGCTAGTGTCTAACCAAGTTGTAGTTCCAGTTAATGCAATGTTGCTAAGACCTGCTACCTTAGCTGCTAATACTTGGCATGCTAATTTAGTGTCTTTTGCTGCGTATCCTGCAACGACTAATACTGGTTGTGATGTTCCGAATGCGTTCTCAACTAATTGTATGTATGCTCTGTTTGCTGTTACGCTTGCTGCTGGAACTCCGGCTGTACCTAAGTCGTGTACTCCTTCGTTAACCATTGAACCACCAATTAAGATTGTTGGTTTGCTTATTGAAGTGAATACAACATCTTGGTCTGTTATTCCGATTCCAGGTGTTATTGCATTTACTGCTGCTGAACCGCCAGCTCCGACAGCTGATATTGTGTAATCTGTTCCAGTAACCTTGTCGCCGACTGCGAAACTAGTTATTGCTGTTGAACTTCTACCAATCCAGATGTTTGCTGTTCTTCTTCCCTGTGGGTATGATAGGATTACGTTGCTTGATGTTGGGCTTATTGCTGTTCCGTAGTATGTGTATTTTGTTGCGCCGTTTGCTACAGTTCCTGCAGTTGTTGGTGCTTCAACTTTCTCTATTGAACCACGAGTCATAGTTGTTACAATTGTCTTGCCGTCTGGTTCTGTTAGAGTTACTGTTCCGCTTAATGTTGCGTTTGAGTTGAATTCGTGTACATCTTTTACTGCGTAACTTAATTTGTCAGCGAAGTATTGTCCACCTAACTCGTCTTCTCCAGTGTAGGAGCCCATTGAGTTAGAACTCCAGTTCAACAGTGATATGTTGAAAGTTGCGTTGTTGAAGCTTATGTTGTACCATGCACCTGATGTGTTGAAGATTGCGTATGCCCATGCTGCTACTCCAGTGTGTGATACGTCTCCAATTCCCCATACTGTTGCATTTACTGCTGTTAAGTTCCAAACGTTTGAACTTCCTTGCCATACACCTATTGCGTTGTATATTTCTCCTCTACTTGTTGGTAAACCAACTGGTGCACTGCCGTTTATGTACTGGAATCTGTAACTGTCTGATCCTGATAGTAATCTTACAGTATTTGACTTGTTGCTGTTTAAGAATCCTGCAACTCCGTTCTGATTAGTCCATGAGTCTGAAACTCCATCTAAGTTTAAGTTCTGGCTTACTGAGCTTGTTGCGTTGTTTGTGTAGATTAATTCAGCACCTTGTCCGCCGTCTGCGTTCTTTATCTGTACTGATGTGTAGTTGTTGTCACTCCATCCGTCGAATGATATGTTGAAGTAATCTCCAATCATTTTTTGTCCAGGTGATAAGCTGATTAATCCGTTTTCTGCTAACACTGGGCTCGTGAAGGCTAATGATTTTAGTCCTGCTGAGTTTACAACATATTGTACTGTCCAGTTCGCAAGTGGTGATGTTAGACCAACTAATGCTGAGGCATTGTTCTCTCCACTAGTGTTCTTTAATGTTACTGATGAAGTTGACCAGTCAATGTCTATGTGGTTTCCAAGTATGCTTGATATTACAACATCTTTAAGTGTTATTGTGTATCCGTTTGTTGTGTTATCAAATACTGTTCCTTCAACGTAGTAATCATCTACCCAAATGTGTCCGTCTGAACCAGTTATTGTTACTTTTGCTTTGTTGTTTGCTGTGTTCCAGTCAGATATTTTTACAGTTGCTTTAGTTCCAACGTTTATAGTTGTTCCAAAAGGTATGTTAGTCTCTGATTTAACTTGTCCAAATCTTATTTGTGAAGCGCCTGCGCTTACTATTGAGTAAGTTGCTCCAAATAATGGCCATTTGTCAAAGTTTGCTGGGACTGCAGTACCGTTTGTAGTTATGTTGTATGTTACACCTGCATAACTTCTAAATAATCCTGTAGTATCCAAGTTTCCATCAGTTACAGTTAATTTCTCATATATTGGGTAATCTGTACTATTGTATACTTTTGTCTCATTCATTAACCATTCAAATCCGCTAATACTGTGGTTGAATGTGTTTATTGTTGGACTGTTTGCATCAACGGCGCCACCAACTGGTAGTCTTCCTGATGATGAGTTTAACAGTACACCTGGTGTGTTTGGTTTTGTCATGGTTACTGTTCCGGCTGCGCCTGCTGCGCCTTTTGCTTGTTGTGCGAAGGCTGCTGCTACGTCAATTGCTCCGGCTAAGTCGCTTGCGAGTCCTGCTGGGTCTCCAGCTACTAATGCGTTCCACATTTGTGAACCTACAACTACATTAGCGTCAAAGTAACCGTTTGTGTTAACAAATGGTCTTGGCAAATCAGCTAATGAAGCTGCGATTGCTGGTGCTACTATGGAACTTGCCATTAATGCTGCACCTGCTACTGCTGCAACTCTTTTTACTGCTTTTTTTACTCTTATTACAAAATTGTTTTGCATTTTTTTTTTCACCTAATTTCTAATTTCCTAAAATAAGAAGGTGTGTCTTCCATATTTATAGGAAAAATCTCTATAGTCTTTACTAGCAAAATAAGAAGTATGTGTTAAAGAATAGGTTTGATGCGTATTTTTAAAGATTTCTAGTTGTATTACTTAGTATTACGTTCCTGTAATTTGCGTGTAAGGAGTTTATTTACCCCTGCAACGGATTTTAAACTCTTGTCATAATCATGCAGTTTGGTCATAAAACTATTGGCTATTTCCTCTAACTCGCCTGCAGTTAGTTCCATTTTGTAAGGTTCAAGCACTTCAACGAAAGTGGGCGTGTAATTCATCATGAATTCAACCATTGACTGGATGTTTTTGAACTCGACTGTAATCTCCAAAAATGATGTGTGAAACTTGTCGCCTGTCTTTTCGGGGTTTCCAACCTCCATAGCCGAGACAGTATACGTTTTCTTTATTGAGTCAGCTATGCCGTTTAATGTCTTTACTAACAAGTCAGGTATTCCCATTGCTTCAATTACAAATCTTCCTTTTAGTTTCATTTCAGCTTCACGTACAATATCAATAATGATATTATGCTTGTTAATATTGAAAGGATATAAAAGTATTTCTCTTCACCGCCTGATTCGGCTAGTGCAGCGAATGCAGTTATGGGAGTAGTATTGCCTGAAACATTCCTCTCCACCACCACTTCTTTTGTCAGGTATATTATACTGGCATTGCTGTTTAACAATAACCTTTCAACTGATATTTTACCGTTTATGTAGATTGTTAAGAACTGACTTGTATTATTCAGGAATATTTTCTTTTGGGTGTGAGGAGGTAAAGAACCATTCATTAATAGTGTACGATTCTCGTTTACTATTTCTATATTATAATCTGTGTTTGTTTGTTCAAAATTTTTGATTAGTATAGTATTGTTATCTATTGTAATATTATAATCCGGCTCGTTCTTTTTGGTTACGAATATTTTTTGTTCATAAGTGTAATCTTTGGAGCAGGAATTCAGTCTTAATACATAGTAGTACTCTCCTGTTGTTGCGTTAACGTCTATTGTATTATTCAGGAATATTTTTGCTGTTGAACCATAAGGTAATACGAGTTCCTGCAAATTGCCATTAATACTGCCTGTGATGGGTTTATCATCTTTATGTATGAATGAGTATGCATGTATTGTTGTGCAGTTTTCAAAATTAGTGATGTTGAAAGTATTGGATACTGTGCTTCCCTGCTCCACTAACGTGTTTAAGCTTCTTGCATCTACCACTATCCCAGAGGGATTGTAAACGTAAATTACCGGCTCATCATTGGATGTTAAGTAAAAGAAATTATTGCTGTCAGAATCTTTATGGTATGTATCGTTAAAATGCAATTGCACAAATAAGCGGTAGATTAATGGCTGGAGGTTTATAATTGGGAACTCGTAATATCCCAAGAACTCCTTATCCACATATATATCAAACCTGTTTAGAAAAATATCACACCTGTAATTGTATGATAATGAGACGAAGTCGAAATTCGCCAGGCAGAATTTTAAATCGGCAATCCCTGTATAATTTTCCGATATGTTAACCTGGACTTTAATATTATCTCCGGGAAATACGTAATGATTGAGCACTGTGCCTTCAACACTTGAAAAAGCGAGCGAAGGAAGGATCAGGGCTAATATAATAAGGATATTTTCTCTTTGCATTTATTGCACGCTCCATGGACGAGCCCTATAAGTTTCGGATTTGATGAGAATCTGTCAATCAGCAAGTTTCCGCATTTTGGGCATATCGTGTTTACGAATTCTTTTTTGAAAATGTTTCCGCCGTAAACGTATTTTAACCCTTCTTTTCTTGCGATGCCAACAGCCTTACTTATTGTTTCTTCAGGAGTAATTGGCGCCTGCAGTTTGTAATAAGGGAAGAATCTCAGGAAGTGAACAGGCACGTCCGCTGATAAATTATTGATAATCCATTTTGAGAATAGTTTTACTTCTTCAAGGTTATCACTGTATCTTGGTATTAACAGCATTGTCAGTTCTATGTGGATTCTTAATTTATTATATATTTTTATCGTTTCGAGAACTTTATCCAAATCCGCATGGATGACTTCGCTGTAAATCTTTTTATTGAATCCTTTCAGGTCTATTGTCGCTGCAGAAATGTACTTGCTGATTTTTTGAAGGGGTTCTTTCTCAATGTAGCCGTTTGTGACGAATATATTCTTCAGCCCTTTTTTCACTGCAAGTTTTGCTGTCTCAAGTGCGAATTCGTAATTTACTGTGGGCTCGTTGTAAGTGTAAGCGATTATTTGGCAGTCATTGTCCACTGCGTCCTTGACAACCTGGCTTGGCGTCATAATGTTGGCAATTGATGAATCGCTTTTTGACTGGCTGATTTCATAATTTTGGCAGAAAATGCAGTGAAAGTTGCAGCCGTTGGTTCCAATACTGTAAGCGCTGCTTCCTGGGTAGAAGTGGTATAACGGCTTCTTCTCTATAGGGTCAATATTTAATGCTGTTATCCTCCCGTAAACGTCAGAGATTAATACGCCGTCAACATTAACTCTTGCATTGCAAAAACCGAACTTGCCCTTGTTTATAGTGCAGTGCTGGCAGCAAAGTTCGCACTGAACCATTTCATTGTCTTTCTTAAGGTAAAATAATGCCTCTTTCATTAATAATTACAGGAGTACTCGCATATAAAAAAAGTTTTTAAACAATCAAAAGCACAATTTTTATTTATGGGTTTATTTGATAAAAAGAAAAGTGCGCCTGTAAATACCAGTTTTCCAGAACCGCCAGCTCGCAAGATTGAGCCGGCTTTTCCAGAACCGCCAAAGGCCACAACTGATTTAGATAGTATAAAAGAACAAGTTGAAAAACCTGTTGTTGAACCACAGATGCAGATGCCTCAGCCTCCAAAGATGGATGATGAGGAAAAAGAGCCTCCATCAATACCTTTACAAGAAGAGGACATGCAGATCTCTATACCAAAACCTAGCCAGAATATATCAATTGAAACAATACCAGAACCTGTTATGCCAACAACCATTAACCCAATACTCTACGTCAAGCTTGCAGAGTACAAGGATGTTGTTGAAGCGACTAATAATATGAGAAAAGATATAGAAAAAATAAAAAGTATAGTTTCAGAGCTTAGAAAGATTGAGAAAGAGGAGCACTTAAGGTTAGAAAAGAGTGAAGAGTTAATAAGGGATATTAACAATATAGTCAACTTATTCGAGAAGACGATGGTTGCGCCAACAGAATAAAAAAAAGGAAATAATTAGTTTGGTTTTGGAGTAGCTAGCCTATTAGCTATCTGCTCTACTTTAAATTTGTACCAGTCTATATCTTCTTTCCTAGTGTTAATTACGCTGTCCATACAGTTTAATATCTTGTTAAATCCTTTGAATTTAGCTATCATAGAATAATGGTTCTCGCTGCGTTTTTAAAAGAAGAATTATAGTAAGCTTCCCTAAATCCGTTAATATTTTAAAATGAGAGTGTCTTATTTTTTCCATATGATAACTCCTCCAAATAATGCAAAATATTATGTTAAAGTCGATGTTAATCCGCAGATAAATAATGTTATCACTAATGCTTCTTTCAAACTAAGAGAGTTAAAACAGATGATAAATACATTAAACGGCACCAGACAGGTGAAAGCCGAACTCAGGAAAGAACTTTATGAAATTTTAATAAGCATAAGGTTAAACCTTGACAAATTCAAGGGTTTAATGCCTAGCCATGAAGCAGAACTTCTTGAAAAGAAACTGAGAGAGATAACGCAGTACGTCAAAAAGACTTCATTTTCTGAGAAAAAAAGTGAACAGCCATTCCAGATTAAGAGAGAGGAGACAACACCAAGTGAACGAAAGACCAAGGTTGAAATAGAAGCAAGGAAGGAGCCTAATGTTTATGATAACGCTTCAGAAAGCGAGAAACAAGAATTGGAGATGTTAAAGCAGGACTTGGAAGATATAAGCAAGGAGTTAAAGAAAAAAGAAAGAATAGCAAGACTTAGAAGCGGAAAATAAGATTTTAAAAAGGCAAATTGTTCTAATTTAGTTTAAGTTGCAGGGGTGCCGGAGTGGTCAAACGGGATAGGCTCAAGACGAATTACTTGTTTTGAGCTCTGAGCATTATTAATGCTGTGACGAATTTAAATTTCATCGTGAGACACCTATTGGCTTAGTGCCTACACGAGTTCGAACCTCGTCCCCTGCACTTATTTTTTTTTAAAACCAAACTTATTAATTGTCAAAGGACATTTATTTTTAAGAATGGTTAAGGTTAAAGCTGTTAAGAAAGGTAGTTCCAGAAGGGCTTTTATCAAAGCATTATGGGATGACCAGGAGATTTTTGGTAAAGAGAATCCGTTAAAGCCTTTCCATGGCGACTCTTATGACCCAAAAATAATACTAGTCGTTGAGAAACAATGGGCTTACATGCGCATAGTTGACGAACTGGAGAGTAATAATATAAAAGATATCACTGTAATATCCCTGCAGGGATTTCCTTCTGACAAGATAACAACTGAGAGTATAAAAGAGACTTTGAAATTATCAAAGAGGGTGAGAAGGGTTCTTGAAGACAAGAGCAAATACCCGAATAATGAACTTCATGTCTCCAGCAGGACAAAAGTGTATTTCATAGGAGACATGGACCCGATAAGCTACGCCAGCTATTACTCATTAAAGAAGGGCAATACGAAATTCAAGAAAGCTAAGGATAAGATTAAAGTCAGATACTTGGGTGTAACTCTTAGCGACACCAAAAAATACAATATTCCAAAAGAGTATTTCATAAGCCTGAATAAACCTGAAGTAAAAGTGCTTGAATACTTGATAAACAACAAGCTGGTTCCGGAGCTTAAAAAAGAAACTAGTTTCATGTACAGTACAGGATTGAAAGTTGAAATCGAAGGATTGTTTCTAGCAATAGAGAATAAAAAGATATCAGTTCTTGATTATTTGAAAAATAAGTTTTAATTAAATAATTTGTTAAAGTTATTTGAGAATATGTTCTCTTTATCTTTTACTGAAATATGAGAATGTGAAATCAGGTTTATCTGCTCCTTTAATGGCGACCAGTTGAAATCTGAACCGAAGAAAATCTTATTTGAGCCGACAAGTTTAACTGCTAACTCAATCATGTACTTATAATCAAAAGTTATATCTTTATACTTGTTATCTTTAACCTGACTGTCTTTGAATTCGTTAGTCTTAATATAATCTAAAAAAGTAACTGTTGTTGGCATTTGAATTATATTAAAAAATTCGTAAGACAGCCTTGAATACCCATCCAGCACCGTTTGTTTAAATGCGTTATGGATGACAGCGCTCGTATCCAAGTATATATTATTGGTTTTAGCCGCCGCACTTAAAATATCCCTGTTTAAAAAACCAAAATGAGGAATGATTGACTTAAGCTTTGTATGTTTCAATAATATGGTTGACAATTCTGCAAAGTAATCAACGTTCGGGTGAATTAATAAAGGAATATCATTCTCGATTGCTGCATCAATGATACCATAATCTGCCAGCACCTCTGGACTAGTTTTATGCGAAGAGATATGGACTTTTATAGCTCTTGGGTTATAAATGCTGGAGCGCTCAATCTCTTTTACTGCATTATAATCCCTTGCATCAACGAAGACTGCAAATAAGTACTCTTTGGAATTCGCGCAGATTTTTCCGATTTCGTCATTTTTTTTGCCAAAATCTATTGTACACGCATCCGTATACTTTGATAAGAACGGGTACGGCCTTGGCTGGCTGAAAACAAGGCTCTTATTAACAAAAACACCTTCATCTTTCAGAACTCTTTTTTCTGCTTCATAATCAGCGATGCTGCTCTCATTCACGTTCTTCTTGGTGCCGTAATTATTGCCGCAGTGCACATGAAAATTATTGACTATCATGAATTGGGATAATAAAAAACCTGCCTTAAATACTTATTCAAATATTTAAATAACAGTTAAATATCATCTTAAGTATGATATTTCTAAGGGAGCGACTAAAGCCAAGACTTTATCAGGAGAAGATATTCAATACCTGTGTAAAGAGTAATTGTCTTGTAGTCCTTCCAACAGGCCTTGGCAAGACAATAATTGCACTCATGCTTGCAATGCATGCATTAAACAGGGATAAAACAAGCAATGTGGTATTCCTAGCGCCTACGAAACCTTTAATTGAACAGCATAAGAGGACGTTTGACGAATTCATACATGATGAAGGAGGGGAGATTATAGTTTTAAGCGGCGAGACTCCGCCTGATGAAAGGATGAAATTTTACGCTAATGCCAGGATAATATTTGCTACTCCCCAGACAATAGAGAATGACTTATTGACCCGCAAATTGACGCTTGCAAAAACCAGCCTGGTAGTATTCGACGAGTGCCACAGGGGAGTTGGCGACTACGCTTACACATTCATTAATAAAGTCTACAACAAGCAAAGGGATGCTAATCGGAAAATATTAGGGCTCAGCGCAAGCCCGGGAAGCGACAAAGCCAAAATAATCGAAGTGTGCAAAAACCTGGGTCTGAATGAGATTGTGCATATGGACGAATCTGACATAGATGTGAAACCTTACGTTAATGAAAAAGAGATAAACAAAGTTGAACTGGTGCTTCCTAAAGAATTAGAGAATGTAAAAAATAGTCTTGAAGTATCGTTAAAGAAGAGGCTTATAATTATGAAAAATAAGAACCTCTTAAAAACTTCAGACTCTTCCAAGATCAGCAAGAGGGTTTTTCTTGGAATACAAAGGGAGCTTCAATTAAAACTGAAAGATGAGAAGTCTGCCGAGCTGTTTGAAAATATAAGTTTGGTCAGCGAGGTGATTAAGATATTATATGCGTTAGAGCTTCTTCAGACTCAGGGTGTTAAACCGTTAATATCTTATTTTGAGAAGATGAAAAAACAATATAATATCAAGTCTAACAGGACTTTGTTAAGTGATGAGGATTTCCGCGAGGCAATGGTTCAAACATTCAATGTGGAGGATAAGGTTGAACATCCGAAATTTAATGCATTAAAGGAGATTGTATTAAACAATGAGCCGAAGAAGAACAAGTTCATAATATTCACAAATTACAGGGATACTGGAAAAAGAGTGGTTAATTACTTGGCAGATATTAAAGGATTAAACCCTGTACTATTCATAGGACAAGCCGGGAAAGAAGGTTTAAGCCAGAAAGAGCAGGTTAATATAATAAAGGATTTCGATGCAGGATTTTATAATATTCTTGTGGCAACTAGTGTTGCCGAAGAGGGTCTGCACATTCCGAGCGTTGACTACGCAATTTTTTTCGAACCGGTGCCGAGCGGCCTTAGGATGATACAAAGGAGAGGAAGGGTTGGGAGGACAAAGATTGGAAAAGTAATTGTTATGTATACAAAAGGCTGCATTGATGAGAAGTACTTATACATCAGCAAAGCGAAGGAGAAAAGGATGAAGGAAGCAATACTTGAAGTCAAGGATGCACTTAATGACTTAAAGCAGAGCACGCTGGAGGCGTTTTCAAAAAATGATAATCGTTGACTCAAGGGAGTTTAAGAGCAAGGTTGTAAAATACTTGTTTGAAGCTGATGTTGAGATGCAGTCATTGCAGTTATTGTCAGGTGATTACCAGATAGGCGAGGATATCTGCATTGAGAGGAAAAGCGTTCAGGACTTCGTAGACTCGTTGGTTGACAAGAGGATATTTGAGCAGTTAAGGGTGCTGAAACAGTCTTACAAAAAGCCGTTATTAATTGTTGAAGGAGGGGAGCATATATACTCTGTCAGGAAAGTCCACCCAAACGCCATAAGGGGTCTTATTGCCTCAATAACACTTGATTATAATGTTCCTATAATATTCTCGCAAAACGAGGAGGATACGGCTAATTATATAATATCTTTGATGACTAGGAGCGTTAACGAGCCGAAGCCTTTAAGCAAGGTGCAAAAAAAGACTAACTTGTCCGACATACAGGAAGCGATTGTTTCAAACCTCCCTGGTGTTGGGATTAAAAGTGCAAGAAAAATCTTGTTAAAGTTTAAGACGTTGAAGAACTTATTTAATAGCAGTGTTGAGGAATTAAAAAATGTCGAAGGAATCGGCGGGAAGAACGCTGAAAAAATCATTGAAACAGCCACTAAAGAATACGAAGAATGAACTATTCATATTCCTGCTTAAATTCTTCCTGCTGTCGATACCTATAATATTCATAATAAACCTTAACTGGTACAGCATTGAGAAAATAATAACTGTAATTGTCAGTAATTTATTGACTAACTCCAATGTCGGCAACGTAATCTTTGATACATTAAACTCGAATGGGTTTGTTGTTCCTGCAGTGTATATAGCTTCTAAGACTTTAATCCTGCGCATAGACTGGGCGTGCACTGGCATTAGGAGTGCTTATTTCTTATTTGCTTTGTTGTTTAGTGCGCCGCTGAATTTGAAGAAGCAGGTTAAGTATTTATTGACAGGGTTAGTGGTTCTTTTTTTCGTGAATATAATGCGCATCTATTCAGCTATTATTTTTGCTGTAAGCTTCGGCTGGAGTGACGTTTTTGATAATTTAGTATGGTCATTATCCCTTAATATTACGGCAATCCTGATATTCTTGTTATACTTGAGAAATTATTCAGTCTTAAAGGCTTGAACGCTGAATTTCTTAAAATTCGCTTTTTTATAATCATCCGGATTGAGTCCGGCTTTGATTGATAATTGTTCCAGAAATAATTGCTTGCCTGGAAGTTCTTCCCAGACCTGAGGGAGGAATAATGCATTCCTAAATCCGTATTCGAGTATTACGCCGTCGCCTTTTTTTATATCCTCAAGTTTTACAGGAACAGGAGTTGATAAAACGCTGACTTCTGTGACTAAATCCTTCTTCTCATCTTCTGAAATAGGGGGAAATCTTGGGTCAGCGTAAGCTGCAGACTCTGCAGCTTCAATTACTGCCTCGCCTAATGGTTTAACTGGAAAAGGGAGTCCTATGCATCCTCTTAATTCCCCTTTCATCGTTAGTGTGACAAAAACACCTTTTTTCTCCTTTAGAAAATTATCTTTTGGCAGCCCGCGTTTTTTATTGATTGCATTAACAGCTATCTTCAATAATGTTTTACCTTCAATTTGTGCCAGCATAATTAATTTAAATAATAGCACTGTTTTATAGTTTTTGTGAAAGAGCAAATAATCGGATTAATAAAACAGTTAGGTCCTGTAGTTCCTAATGAATTAACAGGCAAATTAGGCAAGGATAGCTTCATCGTGTCGGCATTGCTGTCTGAACTTATCAAGGAAGGGTTAGTATTCATATCGAGCAAAAAGATAGGTAGCAGTTCTGTTTATTATTTAAAAGGCCAGGAGGATGCTATGAGAAAAAGGCTGCTTCCTGAACTTAAGATTCCTGAGAAGAAGACTCTTGAATTTTTTGAGAAGAATAAATTGATGCTCCGCGACAATCTTGAGCCGCAGCAGAGATTCGTCGTTGACGGGTTGAGTGATTTTATCACTAAGATGACTTTGAAAATAAACGGAGAGGATAAGATATTTTACAAGCATTACTCAATTCCTTCAGAGGTCATATATGATGAGCTTAAGAAGATGAATGATAAGCCAAAATTGAAGCCGCAGAAGACTAGCACTGTCCAGGAGAGCTTGTTCCTTGTGAAGAAGGAGAAGCCTGAGAAGAAATCGAAGAAGGCAAAACAGGCTGTTCCTGCCGAGGTTAAGCCTGAAGAGCCTTATGTTAAGGTTGATGATGCGAGCGATAAGTTCTTCCAGGAAAAAGGCCTGACTATTACGAAAACTGATGTTGTCAAGAAGAATTCGGAATTTAATTTCACAGCTAGAACAAACTATACTCTGCCTCAGTTTTATTTTGTAAAATATTTCAAGAAAAACAGCCTTAACGAGGCTGACATTTCAAGAGCGCACACCCAGGCTCAGACTAATAAGATGCCCTGCCTTATTATTACAACCGGGGCTGTGAGCAAGAATGCTGAGAAATTATTAATCAGTCTTGGAAACCTAGTTAATATTGTGAAATTGTAAATTTTTATTACTTTAATATTTTTTACGTTTTGTTTTTATTATTAAATAATCTTTTTCTAAAAGTCTTAACATTTCTTCTCCTAATTTTGTTGTTTGGTCTTGCTTCGCTTTTTTATCTAAATAACCACAAATTATTTCACCTACAACTATTATGTTTAAGAGGGACGTTAAAAAAGATTCAATCAACATAATTACCTTACTAACCCCTTGTGGTTGAATCTCACCTAATGCATTAGAAACGAATACAGATGTACTAAAATAAAGATAGTCTAAAGAACTTATAGTTATTTGATTTTTTTCATAAACCAAAGAATTATTAGGGCCTAATACAGGAGATAACATAAAGAAACCAGCTCCACCTAAAATAATCGCTACTGCTATTATAGAATATCCAAAACCCATACCAACTAAATCATCATTTTTTTTACTTTTTATTAATTTATCAAAACCTAATTTACCAATAATAACACAACATAAAATAAGTCCAATAGCACAACTTAACAATGTAATTGTTAATGTACCTATTACTACAGGTATTAACAAAGATTCAGGTAATTTAAAATTAAATACAACTATCCAACCATAAAGGAAAACGATGGGTAATAATAAAAAGTATAGTATTAAATTAATAAAAAGAGGTTTATTTTCTTTTGCATTAGCAAATTCAGTATAAATTCCATAACCTAAAAATAAAGCAAATGAAATAAGTTTAATTAACGGTGTCCAATCTAAATATAATGCAAGAAATGTAAATACATAAATTATAATTTTTATTAAAGTATCTTTGTTTAATTTAAATACATTAATTATTTTTAGCATATTTTAGCGGGGGTTGGATTTGAACCAACGACCTTCGGGTTATGAGCCCGACGGGCACTCCAAACTGCCCCACCCCGCTGTCATTTATGAGAATTCATAGTATTTTTTCGTATTAAAAATGTTGCTAAATTTTTTTTTAATCAGTTAGTATGAAAGACTTGGTTTTAACAGCCGGGAAGTCAAAATTGCCAATATCAAAACGAGTCTCCTTGCTAATCTCTGTGATATCCTTGAACATTTCAAAACTGTTACCTGTAACAACCCCGCCATACGCTAAACCCTTAATCTCGCCATTCTCCACATAATAGAATGTTGAACTGTTCAGTCCAAACGCGCCTGTAATATTGTTAACCACATGGCTTGGGTATAAGTCAAAGAATATGAATCCTTTTTTCATCCCGCCAATCATCGCATCATAATTATCCTTGCCTCTTATTTCAGGATTAAAAAATGAAACACTAGGCTTAACCAATATGCTGCCGCTGTTATGCGTATTCTTGGCATTTAGGACTTTGCTTGTGTAAGCATCATGCAGGAAAGTCTTTAACACACCACCCTTAACCAAAACATTCTTTTTTGAAGCGTTGCCTTCAGAGTCAAAATAAGACAAGTTATTCCTCCCAAAAGGGTTGTCAGTAATAGTCAAATTATCGCTTAATATCTTCCTGCCAACGCCGCCTATGTAATGCGACTTTTTTTCAACAACAGACTCTCCTGTAAGCGAGGACAGTATTGGCTGTAAAACCACACCCAAACAGTTAGGTGTGAATAAGACATCATAATTTCCTTTTTTTACCTTAACTTTATTCTTTGACCAGTCATACTGCTCTAACGCTTCACTAACCACAAATTTCGCACTTGGCATCTTAAATGTTAGTGTTGAAGAGCCGCTTCCAACCCTATCACCATCGCCAACACTCACACCCAAGCTCACCCCGCTCTCATTAAAAGATAATGCTGAACCATTGCTGTTATAATATTCGATTTTATGACTTACTTTTGAGACACCAGACTCTAATAAAGGAGCTTTATTATCGATTAAAGCTCTAACTTCATTCAATAAGTTGAATAATTCCTCCTCCTTGAAATTTTTGAAACAGTCATGGACTTTTGACAAGTTCTTTTTCGAAGATATTGGGACATTTATGCTCCTTTTTGGAGTTACTTTTGCAGTCTTGTAAGCGTTGGCGAAGCATTCAATGAATCGTGAAGGAGTAGTTGATGCTGATAATCCCACCTTATTTCCTGGCAGTAATACTCTGACAATGAGGCTCCCGCTGTTATTATTAATTGGCGTCCCAAAATCTTTATTGTCCAATGTCAGCCTGGAATTATCGCTTGTTGAGAATACGCACTCCCACTCCGCGTCCTTGAACTTTTTCTTAATTTCTGAAAATTTAATTTCCAACGCTGACACCTTCCACAAGTAAGTATGGCACCATGTCTGATACTGGCACTCTCTGCCCTTTCTTCCCGCAAAATCCGCCCATTAAGCCGTCACCGTATTCGTTTCCAACATGCCTGATATTCTTCATCAATTTTTTCAAGTCACCGCTTAATGTCACACCTTTCAAGCTCTCTATTTCCTCTCCTTCTTTTATGACAAACGCTTCCTCTGCTTTGAAGCTGAAAATCCCAGTGAGGGAGTCAACAGCTCCGCCGATACTGCCGGAAACTAATAAGCCGTTTTTTAATTCGTGAATTAACTCATCCTTCTTCATGCTGCCTTTTTCTACAACCGTGTTTGACATTCTTGGAATAGGTATTGCTAAAGGATTGTCCATTCTGCCGTTCGCCGTCTTTTTCAATCCGTCTATGTCGTAATAGGATGATAAGTCATTGATGAAGTTTACAACAACACCTTTATCTATGAGCATTGAAGGCTTGCTTTTTATCCCCTCATCATCAAAAACATAAGATCCCCATAAGTGAGGTATTGTAGGGTCGTCGTAAAGAGTCAGGAAGTCTGGCCCGACTTTTTCATTAAGCGCTAAACATGTGCCCTTCTCCCTTAAGTTATCAGCTTCTAATGCGTGGCCTACTGCTTCGTGGAAGAATAACCCGCCCATTTCCGGGTCTATTATTATATTATAATTTCCGCAATTAACGTTTTTGGCATTTATTAATCGTTTAAGTTTCTCTTCCGTTTTTTTAATTTCAGATTCTATGTTAAACATGTTAAATAGTTCGAATCCTAATTTTCCTCTTTTTATCATTGCTGTCTCTTCAAGATTTGCCCCGCCGACTACGTGTGATACCATCTCAGAAAAATCACGCTCCTGCTTTATATTTGAGCCAAGGGAATTAATGGTTGTAGATTTTCCCCTGCTGAAAATTATTGTTGTCTCAACGTTCTTAATCTCGGGATAAGTATAATACTTGTTGATGTCGCCAATTAGTTTTATTTTCTCCTCGTCACTTTTTAAAAAAGGGTTTATTTTCGCGTCGCTCTTAACAACACATTTGTTGAAACTTAATTCTTTCAACACTGTCTTATTCCTGATATTCTTCGAAGCGTTAAGCGCCAGTTTATAACTCTTGTCAAAAAGTTTAGGGATGTCTTTCTTTATCGTCGTTGCTGAAAGGCCCCATCCTCCGTTTACAAGCATCCTTACACCGTATGACTCGCTGCTTGATTTTATGAAAGATAAGAGTTCGTTATTCCTCTGTATTAATGCTTCTTTTTCATTAGAAACCTGGTTGAATTGGACTATGCTCGCTTTGTTTTC
Source organism: Candidatus Tiddalikarchaeum anstoanum (assembly GCA_902385255.1). Lineage (GTDB taxonomy): Archaea > Nanobdellota > Nanobdellia > Tiddalikarchaeales > Tiddalikarchaeaceae > Tiddalikarchaeum > Tiddalikarchaeum anstoanum. The sequence goes on from CABMEV010000005.1 coordinate 106,834, forward strand.
AAATTTTTTAATTAAACTTTCAGCGTTCATCTTATTATCTTTTTGATTTTCTTAACTATTGTCTCACGCTGCTTGGTTTCTGATAGTGCGGATTCTATTACGTCGCTGATGTTTTCTACAGGAATTAATTCTATACCATTGCTTCTCAAATTTGGTATTACATCTTCAAGATTCAATTTTGGAAGTATTACTCTTTTTATTCCGGCTTCTTTAGCAGCTTCTATCTTAGCATTTATTCCGCCTATAGGAAGCACTTCACCCCTGATGCTTAAACTTCCTGTCATTGCAGTATCCTGCCTTACAGGTATGTTTTCAAGCGCTGAGATTACAGCTGTTGCTATTGACACTGAAGCACTGTCTCCTTCAACTCCTGAATAACTCATCACGAATTGTATATTAGTATCATACCTTGTTTTCATCTCTTCGCCCTTGTATTTCTTGATTACTGCAAATACGTTCTTTACGGCTTCCTGAGCTATCTTTCCAAGCTTTCCTGTAGCTATTACTTCGCTTATCCCTTCCTTGGATGTTGGTGTTACAGTCGCTTCTATAGGCATTACTATGCCGCTGTCGCTTGCAGTTCCAAGCACTGCTAAGCCGTTGACCCTTCCCACTTCAGCACCGCTGTTTAATATTATGTTATAATCCTTGTTCTGTTCGATGAATTCCTGGACCATTTGTTTTTCAAGGCTTGCAGCTACAATCTTGGCGGATTCGACGTCTTCTGCGCTTACTGTTTTTTCATTTTTCTCCCTTGCTATGTCTCCTGCAGCTCGAACCAGTCCTCCAAGTTCTCTTAATTTTAATGATAATTTTTTCTTTCTGCCGCTTATTCTTCTTGAAGCTTTAATTATTTCAATGACTGCTTCTTTTGTAAATGCTGGAATTTTTCCTTTCTCATTCTTTATTTCCTGTGCTACGAATTGCGCGTATTTTTTCCTGTTATCTGCCGTATCATCTATCATATTGTTCATGAATATCTCGTAGCCGCCTCCGCGGATTCTGCTTCTTAATGGCGGAAGTATTCCTCGAATGCTGTTTTCATTGCCTGCAGCAACCAGGATAAAGTCGCATGGTACCGGGTCTGTTTTTACCATTGCTCCGGCGCTTCTCTCGCTTCTTCCTGTTATAGGTAGTTTCTTCTCCTGCATTGCAGATAATAATTCCACCTGGCTTTCAATGCTTAATGTTGCGATTTCATCTATGAATAATACTCCGCTGTTTGCTTTGTGAACGGCTCCTGCTTCAACCCTCTCGTGCGCAGGGGTTCCGAGTCCTCCGCTCTGGAATGGGTCGTGCCTGACATCTCCAAGAAGCGCTCCTTCATGAGTGCTTGTTGCATCAATGAAAGGTGCTTGTTCAAGTTCTGCATTGTCAACTAATACTTTAGGCTTTAGTATCTTAACCATTCTCTGGCTCAGGCTTTTTCCTAATGTGAAAAGCGCCATCGCGCCAAGTGAGAATATCGTAACGAAGAATGTGAAGCTTATCCTGTTCGCAGCCTGCAGTACGTCGCTCTCTTTTGATAATATAAAATAATTAACTATTCCGTAGATTATGCTGATTACTCCGAATATTATGAACATTGTATACATCGAATTATTGTCATTTCCGTTCTGTAATAACTGCGCCGGGGGTGTGGCGTTTAATATGCGTCTTCCTGTTCCTGCCGGCACTGCCTGTATTTTTGGATTATTCTCATCGCGCTGGTTAGGGAGGCATAATAAGTCAACTAGTTTAGATTTTGGTAATAATTGCGCCAATGCCTGGCCTAGCATGCTTTTTCCGGTTCCAGGCTCCCCAAGTAGTAAAACGTTTCGTCGCTGCTTTGCGGCTTTTTTTATGATTTCAACTGCTTTATCCTGTCCTATAACTTGGTTGATTATATGCTCGTCTATTTTTAGTTCATCAGTTGTCTTAAAATCTAATTCGGGGTACTCGTCAGACTTGGTCATATTCAAATAGTAAAAATATCAGAATTAAAAAAGTTGCTACTCTGCTTCTTCGTTTGATTCTGCACCTTTTTTCTTTTCATTTTGCTCAGTATTCTTTTCTGTATAAGCAGGTACTGCTGTTTTTGAGATTATCATCACGTCGCCTATTGCATTTACTAAACCTTGTGGTATTATAACGCCTTTAGCTGAACTCATTATTTTGGATAGTAATGAATTATTTGTTGATTTTATCTTCCAGCCGTATACTTTATTGTTTTGTATGAATCCTTCTTCAACTTCTCCGAAGAAGTCTCCAAGTTCCGTGTACACTTTACGGCCTTTTGTTTCATTCAGACTTACTAGTTTCACCATGCATATCCTCATCCTCGTCGTTAAATATAAACTTTTCTTCACCTTTCGTTATATTAAAGTATTCGAAGAACTTGTCAGAGAGTACGAGCTTGAAAGTCTTCCCGAACGGCTCCAGTTTGATGAAATCGTACTCTTTAAGCTTGTTTATGTGGTCGTAAGCTTTGTTTCCGCGGATTCGAACAACTTCTCCCTGTGTTATTCCATTCTTCCATGCTACCACGCTTAACGTTTTTATTAATGATTTTGAGAACTCCTGCGGTATTAGTTCCGTGACGTTTGAAATGAGGCTCCTGTCTACGCTTAACCTGTAAAGGTCATTATAGTTTATGAGTGTTATAGCACTGTCTCTTTCTTTGTAACCATCATTTAATTCTTTCAGGGCTTTTGTTATCTCCTCTTCGGGGACGTTAATCCTCTCGGCTAACTCCTTAATTTTCAGTCCTTCGCTTATTATGAATAATAATGCTTCAACCCGCTTCTTAATATTGCTCATATTTTAACCTTCAATTCGTTGTTTTTATTTTAAACTTGTGCTGTTACTATTTCTGGCATCTTTATTGAAATGTCTCCAAATTGCACTTTCTGGGATATTTCTATTTTTCCGTCATTGCTTAAGTGCAGTAATGGGACGAACGTCCATACTATGTCTTTTTTCTCGTTTGATGGTACTAATTCTTTGAATAATAATTCTTCCCTTCTTAAGTTTTGGAATGCGTTGACTATGTTATTATATAATTGTTTTATTTTCTCTGTTATGTCCACTGCAACTACATCTGCGTGATAGTTCATCTTCTCCTTTAATTCCTGTTTTCTGACATCACGCCTGTCCTGTACTTCTATAGCTTCTCTTAATGCCGCAACGAGGTCGTCTACGCTGACTGGCCGCATCCTTTCCCTTGGGGTTCTTAAGTCCACCGTGACGCCTGATTCTTTGAATGATTGTTTCAGTCCGTAATTTTTGAACTCGCTTACCATGTATTCGACGTCTAAATCTTCAAGGAATTCCTCAAAGTACTCTTCAGGTATGTTTAAGAATTCGTTGACGTTGAATTCATCGCTTTTCATTTTTAGTAGTATTGCTGATGCGAGGAGGAATTTTCCGCAGAGCTTGAAGTCTATGTGCTCCAATCCCATTACGGCTTCTCTGTACTTGTCTGCTAAGAATTTGACGTCTATATCCCATGGGTTCACGTTTTCTTTTTTAATTATATCTCTAAGTAGTCCTTCCCATGTTAATTCTCTGCTCATTATGAGCTCGTATATTTTTAGATCGTCCATAAAATTAAAAAAATGTAAGGATGGGATTTATTAAAAAGTCTACCCTAAGTAGCTTAATCCCTTCTTTACCTCCTCTTTTGTTAATTCTTTCTGGTGCTCTGAAAATCCCTTGTACAATTTGACTTCACTCGGATCTATGCTTGGCTTTGAATTCTTGAGTGCTTTGTCAAAATGCAGTTTCTTAACTTTGTCGCATTTTATGTCCTCTCTTAGAGCGAGCATCGCTGCTTCTCTGCATAATCCTTCGATATCTGCGCCGCTGTAATTCTCAGTGGCTTTTGCAAGCTCCTCGATATCAACATCTTTGTCCAACGGCATCCCATGTGTATGCACCTTGAATATTGTCAGCCTTGCTTTCTCATCAGGAGGAGGAACTAGTATTAATCTGTCAAGTCTTCCAGGCCTCATCATTGCTGAGTCTACAAGGTCAGGCCTGTTTGTTGCCGCGATTATAATTACATTATTTAACTCCTCAAGCCCGTCAATCTCTGTTAATAACTGGTTAACAACTTGTTCCGTGACATTATTTCCTGACTCGCCGCCTCTTCTAGGCACTAATGAATCCACTTCATCAAAAAATATTATGCAAGGGGCAACTTGTCTTGCTTTTCTGAACGTTTCCCTGACTGCTTTCTCAGATTCTCCAACCCATTTTGATAATAGTTCCGGTCCTTTTATTGAAATAAAGTTCATCTCTGTCTCTTTAGCCACTGCTTTTACCAGAAGGGTTTTTCCTGTTCCGGGAGGCCCGTATAATAATATTCCTTTTGGAGGCTTAATTCCAAGTCTTCTGAAAGATTCCGGATTCTTAACCGGCCATTCAACACTTTCAATAAGCTGCTGCTTTACCTCTTCTAATCCTCCTATATCACTCCAGTGGACGTTTGGTATCTGCACTAAGACTTCTCTCATTGCGCTCGGCCTCACAATCCTTAATGCGTCCCCAAAGTCATCCTTCATGTTGACCTTGATTTTTTGAAGCAGTTCCGACGGAACTTTTTCATTCTTATTCCAGTCTATTGAAGGTATAATCCTTCTTATTACAAACATTGCAGCTTCCTTGCATAACGATTCAAGGTCTGCTCCGACAAAACCAAAAGTCTTATTTGCTAAATTATCCAGGTCTTTGAGTATGCCTTTGCTTCGCACTTCATCATAAAAAGACTTGCTTAATATTGAAAGCGAGATTAAGTCTGCGATTACATCACGGAGTTCTGATGATAACTTGTTCTCTGTTATTTCAAGGAATTTAATCCTGGCATCCGCGCTTGAGCCTGTCCATAATTCTTTGGAATGCTCTATGTCCGCAATGTTTTTTGCAAGCTCATAAATCTTAGCTTTGTTCTTTGAGAAATAATCGCTTATCTTTTTGGATAGTTTCATCTCAGCCTGCAATAAGGATATTTTTTTGGAAACATCAGATATTTCCTTTTTCTTTGAATCTATCTTGGAGTTGACCTGGTTTAACTGGTTCACAACCCTGCCTAATAATGTTTCATCTTTTTTCTCCTTGATTTTTTCAAGGTCGGTTAACCTCTCCTGCAGCGTTTCAAAATCCTCCTTAAGCTCTTCCTCTTTTTTAACAGCTAGTTTTAATTCCTCATTTTTTTTCGGGATATCATCCTCAATATATTTGAGCAGCGTGTTAGCAGCTAAATCGCTGTAAAATCCCCCTTCCAACGGCATGTTACGAGTATGTATCTTAAGTATCTCAAGCCTTCCTGTCTTGTCTGGCACTCCGATTTCTATCTCCCTGTCAAAACGTCCGGGTCGTCTTAGGGCTGGGTCTAATGCGTTCGGGCGGTTAGTTGCAGCAATAACTATCACTTTACCTCTTGATTTCAATCCGTCCATTAATGCAAGAAGCTGTGCAACAACTCGTCTTTCTACTTCACCGACGCTTTCCTCTCTCTTGCTTGCTATCGCGTCTATCTCATCTATGAATATTATTGAAGGTGCTTTTTTTTCGGCATCATCGAATATTTTACGAAGGTGCTTTTCAGCTTCTCCGACCCATTTGCTCATTATCTCCGGGCCGTTTAGGCTGATAAAGTTGGCATCACTCTCGCTGGCAACTGCTTTTGCAAGAAGAGTCTTACCTGTTCCAGGAGGTCCGTATAATAAAACTCCTTTTGGAGGCTGAACTCCTAATCTTTCGAAAACTTCTGGGTGGCGCATTGGAAGCTCCACCATTTCCCTTACTTTTTTTACTTCTTCAGTTAGTCCTCCAATGTCTTCGTAAGTTATCTCAGGCATCTTTTCTTTAATTGTGACAGGCTGGTCGCTGTATTCAATTTCCGTTAACTCAGTAATTAGTACGTTGCCTTTGGGCGAGACGTCTGATATTACCAATTTAATTTCTTGTCCGCCAAGACCCATGCCGAAACCGAATAATTCATCTTCGGCCAGCATGTTAAAGATGTCAGATATTGGGTCGCCGACGCCGCTCCTTCGTCTTCTTCCGCTGCCTAACGTTACTATATCATCTTTTCTTACAGCTCTCCCTAATAAGTTCATTTTGAAAAACTGAGGATTTGCTTGTATTTTAAAATCAGATGCAGGTGAAACAACCACTTTTTTCGCTTCGCTGTACTCTGCTTTTCTTACAGTTACTGTTTCTCCAACTCCGCTTTTGCTGTTCCATCTTGTATAACCGTCCATCCTTATTATTCTAAGACCTATATCGCGCGGATAACAGCGGTCAATCGTTGCAACAGTCGTCTTATCGCCGATTATTTCTACAGGATCCCCCTTATTTATACCAAGCTCTTTCATGACTTGGGAATCGATGCGTACCAGCCCTTTTCCTATGTCATCCTGCTGGGCTTCCGCCACTCTTAATTGAATATCACTCATTATTATTACCTCCCTGAAATGTAAAAACTATCTTCCTTACAATTACTATAGGCTTTTTTGTTCTCCCCTCGCCATGGAAACTTATAATATGGTTTTTCTGAAGGAGCACTAAATCTTCAAAAACGTTCTTCACGTTCCTGTCTAGAACCCTTGAGAGCTCGCGGATACTATGCGGCTCCTCTTTCATAATTACTTTAATCATTTCTATACGCTTCTCAGTCAGGCATTCAAGTATGCTAAACTGGTCGAGCATTTTTTTCTTTTCCTTCTCAAATTCCTCAAAAAAAGCCTCAATCATTGTTGGTATAGAATACAAACAATAAGTATTTATAAATGTTGTGCTGAAATACCAACATGAGTTAGATTAAGGTAATTTCAGAATTTATTATCTGTTCGCTGCTGAAATTTTTTATGGGTTGCAAAATTGGAGAGCACTTCTTCCAGAAATCCTAAATCTAGTTTTTCAACCTTTATGGAGCCAGGAGTTAAATCGCTGTCTTTTACAATAGACCATCCCTTGAATGGGTTGTAGTAGGAATAGCCGACTATTTCATAATAAGATCCCCTACTAATAACTTCATTTATGATTTTTGCATTTATAAAATACTTTGAGTTTTTTGCAGAGAATTTCATTTGATGCAAATAAACGTACTTGCTTAAGATATCATCCGCTATCGCTGCGCAACCAACAGAATTATTGCTCCTCGCAACGAAATTAGATGATGTAAAACCATATGAAACAGCATCGTTGCCAACACTCTTATTAGCGGGCTGGACAAAATATGAAATTATATTCTCATACGTTGGCAAGTTCTTAAGGACTGCATTGCTGCCTGAATTTCTGACAGGTCTTAATTTTCCAAAAGGGCTTTTTTGTTTCATAACCGAGAGGAATAAAAATTAATACTTATATAAAAACTTATGTAGTCATCAGATAATAGTCCATCCATTCTTCCTTGCAAAAGTTAAAAGTTCAGCATCAGGGTTAACTGCAACAGGATGGCCAACAGCCATCAGCACCTTCAAATCATTAATGCTGTTGCCGTAAGCGTAAGAATCCTTCAAAGAGACTTTGAATTTTTTGGCAATCCTCCTCATTACAACCAATCTGTCTTTTCCTGTCAGGTAAGGCGTTCTGAGTTTGCTTGTATAAACATTATTTCTGACCGCTAAACGCGTGCCAATCGAATAATCAAAACTTAATAACTTGCCAAGAGCAGATACTAACTCATTGGGGCTTGCGCTTATCAAAAACAATTTATGCCCCCTTCGTCTATGATTGTTAAGCTCTGACAGCATATTCTTGCGTATATTATTGAACTCAATTGGTGCATATTTAAGCGCTGCATATTGAATCTTGCTTTGCTTAACGCCTTTTACTGACAACGCCCATAAAGTATCAAAGCCCTGTATGTATCCTTCAACATCACTTGTTAAAAAATCATAAAATGCTTTTAATGTCGGTATTAAAACATCAAAATTTATCTGCAATAATTTTTTATTTATCAAAAAACGCGCAAAGCGCAAACCTGCAGTGCCATTAACAAGTGTGCCATCGAGATCAAAAAAAACTCCAGTATTCATAGAAGAATAAAATATGCAGGACTATTTATTATTTTTTGCAATTAGTTAAGTATAAAAAGCTAAAGAGCCTCAATTATAAAATCATGTCTCGGGTAATCGGAGTAGCAAGTGTTAAAGGCGGCGTTGGAAAAACAACAATCGTTACAAATCTGGCAACAACTCTTTCAAAAATGGGTTATAAAGTTCTCGCAATTGATACAAATATTACAGGCGCAAACTTAGGACTGCATCTTGGAGTATCATCAAGGAATATATTAACTATACATGACGTTCTAAAAAACAGCATAGATATTAAAGAGGCAATATACAAGCACCAGTTAGGCTTCCACGTGCTTCTGGGAGGCATATATCTTGAGGATTTGAATAATACTAAAATGTCAGTATTCAAAGAAAAATTAAACAGCATAAAAAAAGAATATGATATAGTGCTTTTAGACTGCGCTGCAGGCCTTGGTGATGAGGCATTAAACGCTATCAATTCGAGCGATGAATTATTAGTTGTCACGAATCCTGAACTTCCATCAGTTGCTGACGCGTACAAAGTGGTTGAGTATGCGCAAAATAACTGGCTTCCAATATCAGGAATAGTTGTTAACAAATCAAAAGACGGCAAGTATCAGGATATAAACCTGAAAGACGTCGAAGAAATATTAGGCAAAAAAGTTTTACAGTCAATCCCTGAAGAAAAAGAAGTCGAACACAGCGTTAATCTGAAAAAACCGGTAGTGAACATGTTTCCTAACGCAAAAAGCAGCGTTAGTTTGCAGAAATTAGCCTATAAACTGGTCGGAAAAGAGTACAAAGAAGAGAAAACATTCATTCAAAAAATATTAGGATTCTTTTCATAAAGTATTAAAAACATCGGAAGCATTTTCTTATAAGTCTATGGTCCGCATAAATAAACTAATACTTGAAAACTTCAAGAGTTTCGGCGGGAAAACAGAATTAAAATTCATGGACAAATTAAACATAATTATAGGCCCTAACGGCAGCGGAAAAAGCAATATTGGAGAAAGCATAAGTTTCGTATTAGGTATGATGAGCAAAAAAGGGCTCAGGACTGAAAAATTCTCAGATATAATATTTAACGGCGGAAAAAGAGGGACAGCCGCAAAAAGCGCAACAGTAAAAATAGTATTCTCAAATGAGGACAAAGTCTTCCCTGTTGAGGAGGATTTTATAGAAATATCACGTAAAGTTGACGTCGACAGCGAGGGAGAGTACAGGATTAACGGAAAGAAGACTACAAGAAATGAGATATTGAACGTGCTGGACTATGCAGGACTCAACCCTGAAGGTTTTAACATGATTATGCAGGGGAGCATAGCGAAATTCGTTGATATGTCAACCCTGGAAAGAAGGGGAATAATCGAAGAAGTAAGCGGTATAGCAACTTATGAGGAGAAGAAAGAAAAAACGCTCGGAGAGCTTGAAAAAGTAAAAGAGAAAATCAAGGAGACCCATATCATATTAAAAGAGCGCGAAAAACACCTCGAAGAGATAAAGAAAGAAAAACAGCTGGCTGAAAAATTCCAGAATACAAAACAACTGCTTAAGGTTACAAAAGGCCAATTGGTTAATAAGCAGATAAAAGAGAAGGAAGAGGAGTCGCTTAATATCCAGAAAAAGATTGAAGACGGAAAAGAGAGGATTACCAAAAACCAGGGCGACATCATAACCACTGAACAGAAGATTAAGATAATAAAGGAAGAAATAGACGCGTTAAATAAAAACTTGGGAAGCCAGGGTGCGCAAAAACAAAAAGAGCTGGAAGACAAAATAGCCTCACTTAAAACTGAAACTCATAATACTGAAATCACAATTAAAAGCCACACTAATGAGATTGAGAGAATTAAAGACCGTGAAGCCCAGGTTATTAAGAATCTTTTAGATTATGACTCTGAAACTTCCAAGTTGAAAAAAGAGATAACTGATTATGATGAGAAGCTTAAATCACTAACTGAGGAAGTAAGCAAGTTAAAGGAAAATGCAAGCAGCAAAAGGGAAGTTAACTATTTCGAATTAAAACAGAGAATAAATGAAGTTAAGGATAATTTGCTGAACTTAAGAAGCGAACAGGAGAGTCTCATACGCAAACAGGAAAGTTTTGAGAATTTCAAGGATTTGCAGGAAGAGTTTGAGCAGAAGAAAGCGTTGATGGATGATGTTCTTAAAAAATTAGAAAACGAGATGAATTTAAACAGCGAGCTGGCATTGAAGGTTGACCAGGTTAATAATAAGATAACGTCAATAATCCAGACTCTGGAAAGGTTAAAGGCGCAGAAGAATGTCAGCATTGAAACCGCCGGAGAAGGTGTAAAGCAGCTTCTTGAGCAGAATATTCCCGGAGTTCAGGGAACAGTTGCCCAGTTAATAAAAGTCAACAAGGAATACGAACTGCCAATCCGCGTAGCCGCCGGAAACAGGCTGTTAAACGTAGTGGTTGATACTGAGGATACCGCCAAGAAATGCATAGATTTCCTGAAGAATAACAGGTTAGGAGTCATAACATTCCTTCCTATGAATAAGATAAAGCCATCCCCTCTCCCTGACGGATTCAGGATGACTCAGGGAGTTGTCGAGTTTGCAATAAACCTTGTTGATTTTAACAATAAATACCAGAATATTTTTGAATATATATTCAGGGATACTTTGGTCGTTCAGGAGTTTGAGACTGCAAAGAAGATTGGTATTGGAAAAATCAGGATGGTTACTGTCCAGGGAGACCTGATAGAGACGAGCGGTGCAATAACAGGCGGTTTCCGCGGAGAAAAAAGCCCGCTTACTCTGGCGAGCGCTGAGAATGAAGAGAAGATAGTTTCATTAGAGGAGGATCTCGCAAAGAATCAGGAAATTTATACCCGAATTAAAACGAGCAAGGAAGAGAATGATAAAAATATCATGAGTTTAAGGGAGAAGAGGGCGGGACTTGATGCTGAAATAAAGAACGTGAGTTCATTAATTGAAGACTTGAAAAGCAAGAGCGAAGGCTTTGATATAAGAAGACTCGAGAAAGTAAGATTGGACACTGACAAGTACAGTTCTGAACTTTCTGAGAAAGAGAAACAAATACAAGACTTTGAGAAGACATTCAGCAAGGACGCTTTTGAAAAAACCCAGAAAGTTATGCAGAACATAGAATCTGAAATAAACAGCCTGACTGTGAACAAAGGCATAAAGTCATCAAGGCTCAAACAAATAGTAGAAAAAGATATTGTAGAATTGACAAAGATTAAGAAAGACCTTGAAAAACAAAGATTAAGCTTCTCTGACGAGATTAGCAAACTTAAGCAGTCGCTTGAGAATATGAATTCACAATTGAAAACTTACGAGTCTGACGAGAAATCATTCCATAATAAACTTAAGGAGAATTATGAAAAAAGGGACAAGAATGAGGAGGAAAAAAGGAACCTGTTAATCAAGATAGAAGAGAAGAAGATGCACATAAAAGATGAAGAGGACAAGATTAACAATTTGACTTTATTAATCGCTGAAGTGCACTCGAAGAGCGAAGGATTAAGGCTTAAATTTGAAGAGTATAAGAGCCTGGAACTCCCTGAAACCAAAAAGAGCGAAAAGGACCTTGAGCAGGAAGTGTTCCTTCTTGAGAAGAAACTTGAAACTTTCGGAAACGTTAACCTGAAATCATTGGATGTTTACAAAATAGTTGAAGAGGAATATAATGAAGTCAAAACGAAGATGTCACAGTTAGAAGGCGATAGTAATTCTATAATTTCAACAATTGACGAGATTGAAAAGAAGAAGAAAGGGACTTTCATGGAAGTGTTTAATGAAATACGCAATAATTTCCAGAGAATCTTCGGTATAATAAGCCCTGGTGGAATAGCTGACTTAATCGTTGAAAACCCTGACAGCCCTTTCGAATCAGGGATTGATATCAAGGCAAGACCGAAAGGCAAAAAGACGCTTACGCTAAAAAGCATGAGCGGAGGAGAGAAGACAATAACAGCTTTAAGCTTCATATTTGCAATCCAGGAATATGACCCTGCACCTTTCTACATATTTGATGAGGTTGACGCAGCGCTTGATAAAGAGAATGCTACAAAACTTGCAAAGCTTGCAAAACAGTACAGTGAGAAGGCGCAGTTTTTGCTAATCAGCCATAATGATAATGTTATCAGCGAGGCGGATTACTTATATGGTGTCAGTATGACTCCTGACGGTATAAGCAAGGTTGTAACGCTGAAACTCCCTGAACAATAAAAATTAAAAAAGATTAATTTTTTACTGGTTTAAACATTGTGTTGTTGCCTGTTCTATACTTAAACCAGAGGTCATTAATCTATTTATGCAGTTTTGCATCTGCGGACTACTTACTTGTTGTATCCTGTCCTGCATTGCCTGACCCATGCCGCTCAAGTCCGGCATGTTTAGTATTATTTGAGAGCCTTCAAATATCTTGACTATCCCTGTGAATGGCTGTATTGTCAAATCACCTGTGAAGAACATCTTAATAAGAGTCCATCCTACTTTCACTATAGAGCCTATAAAATCAAGTATGTTTATGTTATTGCCGTTCGTTACTGTTCTAAGCTCTGACACTATCTCTTCCAGCCTTACTAGCTCTACATGCAGTGCAATATGCTGGTCACTGGAACCTTTCAAAGGGTCGCCCTGTAGTTTGAAAAATTTAAGCTCTGAATTATTAAACATTAAACTGCCGTTAAAGCATACTGAATTATTGTATAATATTTCAGCGCTGAATACAACTTCGCTTAAAGCTTTTGTCACGTTCACCGCTTCTGGCTTACTGCGTATCTGCTCGTTAATGTAATCTAAAACTTCCGGAGGGAATTCCGTCATGTTCTGGTATTGTGTTCCCCTGAACCTGTCACCCTGGAATGTGAATGTTATATCATGAAGCTTCTCGCAAATAGTCAATATTGGGTGCGTATCATTCTCATTAATGGATATTTGAACGGCTTGGGGTGCAAAAATTGCTGATACCGTAAGCAGTGATATTAAAATTAATAAAACGTTTTTCATAAAATAATCAAATATTACTTGGGAATAAAAAGGTTTTGGGCCCGGCAGGATTTGAACCTGCGACATCCACAGTGTGAGTGTGGCGTCATACCGCTAGACCACAGGCCCAATAATAAAGATTAAAGAATTAAGCTAATATTTATGTCTTTCCCACACCCCAAAAAATTTATACGCGCCTAATAAGTCGTACTGCCAGATAAATCAGATTGGTTAACAAATAGAAAATGCAGCCTATTATTACTCCCATCGCGGCAGCTATACCAACACCAAGTAATCCAATTCCTCCGCTTGCACCATCCAAACTTGAATTAACAATTAATACTAATATATTGCCTACACCTGTGACTAATAAACATACAATGAAAAAGATGATTAAATCTTTAATCCAGTACTTAATCTTCCACCTTGACAAGGCTATTTTAAGAAAGTAGTTTAGTAATAATGCTAATATTATTGCTATTGGCAGTATTATTGCAGAACTCATATGAAGGCTAAGTTTATTAAAAATTAAAAACATATTGTATTCTGCAATGGATAACACAGTATTCTCAAAAAACTTCGATGAATTATTAGGCAAGATAGATTTTTCCAAATTAGGGAAGAATATAGCCGTGAAGATGCATTTTGGAGAGAAAGGATGCACCACATACATGCCTCCAATTATTGTTAAAAAATTATATGAAAAAGTGAAAAAAGATGACAACATCGTCGAATTGGTTGACTGCAATGCTTTATACAAAGGTTCACGCACTAATTCTTACAATCATATAGAAACTGCAAAAAGCCACGGCTTTATTTTCGCGCCTGTGAAAATTCTTGACGGAGAAATCGGCGAAGAATATGTTGAAATTAACGGCTGCAAGATTGGAAGAAATATCAATGATTATGACTCATTAATCGTTCTCACTCACTTCAAAGGCCATATAATGACTGGATTTGGAGGGGCGTTAAAGAATGTCGGAATGGGATTAGGCAGCAGGGCTGGAAAGCTTGACATGCACTCCAATATTAAGCCCAGTGTCAATGTTAAAAAATGCGCGGGATGCGGACTTTGTGCAAAAAATTGTCCTGCCCTCGCCATCAGCGTCGACACAAAAGCGTTCATAAACCCCAAGAAATGCATAGGCTGCGCTACATGCATTGAAGTATGCCCGAATAATGCTATATCTATACCATGGAACAGCAAGACTCATGTAGAGCTGCAGGAGAGGATATGTGATTACGCAAAAGCAGTATTATCTCTTTTTAAGAATGTAATATTCATCAACGCCCTTATTAACATCACAAAAGACTGCGACTGCATTGGAAGGAAGCAGGAGAAGTTAACAAAAGATATAGGATACTTATATTCTGATAATATAATATCAATTGACACCGCTTCAAAAAAATTAATTGATAAAGAAAAAATATTAACAGAGAAGAGTAAAAGTTTCAGCCACTTTTTAGAATACGCTAAAAAAATAGGGCTTTAAGCATTTGCAAACTTTGTTAAAAGGAATATTGAATGAGGTTTATAATAAGTCTCATAAGGCGCTTCCTTAAATGAGAAACCTTTTAGTTCTGATTCAACAAGTTTCGGCTCGCTTCTAGCATCTATTTTAAAGTTTTTAATCAATGAGTTAACAATTTTTAGGTCATAGCATGGGATAAATCCCCCATATTTCATACTGAAGTATCTCATCTTTTCAGACTCAACAGGTATCTCACCAAAATAATGTCGTTTAGGCTCAGTTTCGCTTTTTAATAAATTCATTATACCCACATATATATTATTCCTCATCTCTTTATTTTCGAAAAGAAATTTATTATAGCAGAAGAAACCTATTTTTGAAAAATATTTTTCCACTTCTGGTATTAAGTTAAACGTTGTTGACCCTAGAAGAAAATCGATTAATTCTTCGCTTACGTGCATATATAACCTGTGATATTGTTTTGTAATCTTGTCCCTGCATTTCTCCAGACTCCATGTTGGTTTGATATTTTGTTTATAATCAGCATATGTTATTTCTGAAAAATTATATGTCAGCGTGCTTAATTCATTAATTATCTTATTATCCTTGATTGTATTAGTGTCAACAAAGTAAAAGTTATTTCCAAGATTCTTGAATGATTCAATCATAAAAATGAGAGCAACGTTTCTTATTAATAAAACATTTGGTTTCCATTTAAAAATAAGTGTGGGCCCGGCCGGATTTGAACCGGCGGCATCCACAGTGTAAGTGTGGCGTTATAACCACTAAACTACGGGCCCTAGGATAAAAGTAATAGAGAGTAAGGTGTTTTTAAAATTTGCTTAAAACTAAAAAAAATAAAGATTTAATAAAAGAATTTGATTCCTTCTATTTGCCTTTGTGTTCCTGTTCCACTGCTTTAATTTTTTCTATGTACTTGTCTTCGAGTTCATTAACCGCTTTGCGTTGTTCTTGTAAGAGATTAAATAATTCCTTAGACCCGCATCTTAAAGCGGCAAAGCCCTCAGTCTTAGTGTAATCTTTTAAAATCTCAAGTTTTGAGTTTAACTTCTATGCTGACGTATTTCTTGATTTTTTTCTCAAGCTTAGGCTTGGCAACTTCTATGCTTATAAAGAAAGTATCTTTGTCTGAAGCAAAAGGTTTCGGAGAGTAATAATTTAAAATTGTTAATATACCCCGCTTTGCTGAGTTCAACTCTATATAATCACTGTCTTGTGCGTCTAAAGTTCCCCTGTAATCTATAACTGCTTCGCCTACGTGGGTTGAAATGCAGAAAAAACCACTCACAATTTTATTCATTCCAATGCCAAAACTTACAGAAGCACGGATAGGTGTATTGTCAAATAAGCTTTCAATGTTCATAAGATTAAAGTATTTGGACCATATTTTTAACAGTTTTTCACCACTGCATAATTAAAATAAAAAAGGTATAATTATTTAAAATGGGGGTCGTACTCTTCAATATTATGCTGTTTGCAAAAATGTTTTGTGACAGCCTTTTCTTTAACCAGTTCGTTTAGCCATCCATTAATCTTAGTGATATCTTCTTCTTTAACCTGCAGTTCTTTGGTAATTTCTTTAAGTGTAACATCAAAATGGTGGCTGAGATAATCTTTTAATTCTTCCTTAGTGCCTTTCTTAAAACTCTTTTTTTCTTTTTTAATGACTAAATAGTCCATAAAATAATAATATCATAGTGCCTTTAAGAGTTTGATTTTATTCCAATAAAACAACCCTTGGAATAGAGATTATTACTGTGCAAGCAGCTAATGCTGTTCCAGCAGTCATTTTTATAATAGGTGAGGGACAGCAATCGGGCGTGCGGTATTGAAGCATCTTCTTCTTTAAGCCAGAGCCAGTGAAGGTTGCCCACCATTCCCTTATTTATATCTCTTTTGCATTCTGCTTTATAAAAAAGTTGTGCTTTATCAAAATAGTTTTCTAAGTTTTGTCTCCCGCCGTTGCGGGCTATCACTAGTGGATTATTGATGAATTTACTCTTTTCTTGATATTCTGATTTTAATTTCTTTGCTATCTTTAACGGCATCTTAATAGCATAATGCCCGAATGGATTAGGAATGTCCTTCTCATAAGTGTATACTTTTACTATTTTTTCTTCTAATAAATTATTGAATTCGTCCTGAGTTAATTTTGCACTCCCGCTACTAATTAATTCGTCATTAATTGCCTGCCGGATTCTAGCGGGTGTTAGTACCCCTGCTCCATGAATAGTCACTAAATATTCTTTTCCATTATATGTTCCTATAACTTCTTCACCAAGAGCATTAAAAAATTTATTTTGCCAAAGGTAATTATTTTTATCAGCCAGCGCTTTAGCAGCTATTAATTGAGGTAATGTTGCCACACTGCCATAAGCAAGTGCTTGCTCCAGCGCTACAGGGATGCTGTCATTTAAGAAATCCATGCCTTCATTAATTAAATTATCAACACTAACAAATTAGCTGTCATAACCCAACCAAAATAATACTAATCTTATAAATATTTTCATTGAGTTAAAGAAAATGAGCGTATATAAATAAAATGGCGCTGGGGCCGAGATTCGAACTCGGGCTAGCCGTGAGGCTAACAGGTTGGTTGCAAGATTTTGTCACCAACGACAGGACTCTAAAAGTCTTTTAGAGCGTCTTTTAGCAAACCTGCGCGTTAGACCACTCTGCCACCCCAGCATTAAAACTATCTAACGAAGAATTTATTTAAAAAACTAACTAATATGTCAAAAATTGTTACTTCATCGAAGTTCCTGACCTCAAAAGCGCCGCCTTCCTCAGGTATTGATGCGATTACATTAATCTTGAATTGTCTTATTGAAATATCGCTAGGGTCGTATATATTCTTGACCTGCAACGTATATGTCACTTCTCCTATTATTGTAGGGAAAATGTCTATGTAATTAGTGAACGCTGTATTTGGAGGTATGACAAGAGTCATGCTGTCTGTCTCAGTGCTTGTAAAGTGAGCGTAGCCTCTGTCAAAAAACAGGTCAACGTTGTAAGTTTTGTAATTATTTGTCGGATTCAATATTGTGAAATCTATAGCTCCATACCCAGTTTCGCCGCTTATGAAAGTGTTGGCTGATATTTCTGTCTGAATTGTTGTCTCAGCGCAGAGGGAACTTACACCCCAAGTATTATTTTCTGTGCAGAACTTCCCGGCATAAAGGTCGCAAGTGTTAACATCGGTGTCTATGCCTAAATCTTCCTGATTATTGCAGTCATACAAAAAACCGCTCAAGCATAACATACTATTATTGGAATAACCTGATGATAAATAACTCCCTTTATAACAGCAGTTATTGTACCCGAGGAAATTATCACTCGTTCCGTTATCACCGCAGCAAAAAGGTGAAGCCCCGCTCTTAGATGGGTAAATCCATGTCCAGCTCGTTGAATCATTCTCGCACAAGCTAATATTATTATCAGGCGTTTGCCCGACAATTACGCAATCAGGGTCCAATATGCTGCAAACCATCGTCGTATTAATATCCTCAGGGCAGACTCCGTCAGCAACGCCGCAGTAATAACTTAAACCGTTAGTGCAGATTGCGCTGTCGTTGAAGAATTCATCAAAAGTGCCATCATCACCGCAGCATGCTGAATTAGAGCCCGTAACTGTTCCTGTAAACCACTTGTTAGGATAATAATAGTTGCAGATTGTTGAATTAGAATCAATATCTTGATTTACAAACAATCCATTGTAGCAGAAGTTGTTTGTGCTTCCTATTGAATCATTGTAGAAATTATCACTAACTCCGTCATCTCCACAGCAAATACCCAAAATGCTAAGAGTTGGTTTATTATTTAATGTATATGTTGGTGAAGGATTTGTTGTTCCGCTTATTGAGTTATAATCAAGTCTTATTAATCCGCTAGCTCCTGTATTTCCTGAACTTCCGTTAGTTCCTCCTCCTGAACTGCAAGGATTTGTTTGATAACAAGTACCTGTTAATAACGGGCCACCCATTCCTCCACTACCTCCTGCTCCCCCTAATGATTCTATTGAATTAGCTCCTGCAATTATTGAAGTTGCTTGTATATATATTGATCCTCCGCTGCCACCATCACCTCCATATCCTCCGCCACCACCACCTCCTATTGCATAACTTGGCGAGCTTAATCCTCCTGCTCCTCCATTTCCTCCTGCTCCTCCATTACTTTTTATGTTGCCCAAAACAGTTACGATTCCTGATTGTATAAAAATAATTCCTCCACCTGATGCACCGCTGACTCCTGAGCCTCCATTATATCCGGAATTGCATGAAGCTCCTCCTATACCATATAATCCATTAGCATTTCCTCCGCTTCCTCCTTTAGAAGCACAGTCTCCTGAGCCTCCTGCACCTCCACCACCTGCTCCCGCTGCAGCACCTCCTCCTAAATAAAATTTGTTTGTTGAATATGCTGGTATTCCTGCTGCGTCAAATGGGTGTCCTCCTCCTGCACCTCCACTACCATCTCTTGCTCCTCCGCCTCCTGCTGAAAATCCTGACGCACTGCCTCCGTTACTGCCTAATGACGAGCCTAATGAACCTCCAATATTATTATTTCCTCCGTTGTAACCTCTATAACCTCCGCCACCTCCACCACCACCTGATGCAGAGCACCCTCCGTTTCCTCCACTACCTACATTATCTCCTCCGCTCGACCCTGCTGCCCCATTATATCCTGTGCTTCCAATACCTCCACTTC
>CABMEV010000006.1 GCA_902385255.1 Candidatus Tiddalikarchaeum anstoanum
CATTCTCCTCTAAATTAGTGCTTACTTCTGTAACCCAGATAAAACTTGCAGCGACAGAAACAACAGTCATTAATATTAATAAAACAGTGGCAATGATAGGAGTGATAGTCTTACGAGTCACAAAAGAAAATAAATTAACAGGAGTATTTAAAGGTAATGCAGTGGGAATACGTTAACAGTTAAATTATTCAAAATTTGTATCCGCATCCCGAGCAGTAATGATTTTGTTCTTTATTTGTCTCGCTTCTTGACTCTACTCCGCAGCTTGGACAAACTTCAATTTTCATATTTTTATCATCATCTTCTTCACCGCTCTTTTTCTTTTCATCCTTTAATCCTTTTTTAGCTGCGTTAAGAGCTGGCAGTAATTCTTCAACTTTCAAACTAACTCTGCAAGTTATAGCATCACTATCTAATTCGCTGTTCTGGTCTTTTGATATTTTAAGTATGTCTTCACGCACAATAGAGTACAACTGGCTTAACATCATGTTTAAATCCAGTTTTTCAATGAACATTTTGTTAAGATGGTTTTTTAACAGACTTGACGCTATCCCTGCCTTAACATAATAATTAACAATAGCCTCATAAGATGCAGTAACAGATATGTACGTGTTGTTATGCGCTGAAGCCAGGTTATAGTTCGTAATATAGAAAGCCTTGACTTCTTTAATTTTATCAATTAAATGATTAGTCAGCGCTGTCATCACTCTTTTAGCTGAAACTTTCTTATTGTAGAGTAAGTCCTTCAAATTAGACACGTCTAATGCAACTAGTGATTCTTCGCCTAATAATTCAATTTTGCCTTTAGGGTCCCAAATTGTAAGATATTTTCTTGTGAGGTTTACAAAATCCTGGTAAGCCTCGAATTCATCATTACTAAATGAGTATTTAGGGTCTTTCCATGCCTTGCTCTTAGTGAGTTCCTGAAAATTATTATACAATGATGCAGTGTTGCCTCCTTCCTGGCTTTTCAATTTACTTTCCAAATCTTTATTCATATTTTTTAATATTTCAACAGTTTTCATTTATTTTCACTTTTTTTTAAAATTTCAATTTGTTTGTCTATAAACTAATAATCCTAGGAGTATATCCTAATAATAGTATGCACTAGTATTCATATGACAAAGTTTATATAATGAAAATATTCGCTCATATGACAATAATATGATTCGAAAAATTCAGCAGTCCGGAAGACTGCATTATATAAGCCTCCCTGCAGAGTGGATTAGAGAGAATAACTTAAAGCAGGGAAACGAATTAATAGTTTCATCAGAAGGGAGAACTATCATATTATCTTCTCAAGATATTGGACTAACTAAGAAAGAGATTAATTTTAATACTTCAAATACTAATTTTGATTCCCTAGCACAGTTAGTACGTTCATGTTTTGAAAGCGGAGCGGACAGTATAAAAATCAACTTGATAGAAAAATTGAATGATAAAAGCATAAACTCGCTAAAGAAAAGAATTCAGAAAGATTACGGGCTGCAAATGATTGAAATAACCAAAGAATATATTAAAATACAAATAGTGATGCAGGGAAGTGATATTAACTCCCTGTTAAATGCAATATTATCCTCCACGTTGAATGCGTTTAGGGCGCTATTGAATAATGATAAAGAAATGCTTGACAGTCACGTTGAACAAATGCAGTTCTACAGGCATCTAATCAGAAGAACCATCAGGTTGTCCAAAAAGGTTAGCTCGCTTGCCATAATTTGCGAGGAATTGGGCCTTATCGGCCATGAACTGCAGCGATGTTATGATGAGAATGATATTAAAAGAGAATTTCATGAGAAGGCGTTAACTATATTTCAAAAATTATTAAGGAAAGATAATAACTTGGATGATTATTTATCTTTATTTGAAGATGCTAAAAAACTAAAAGAACTAACAGTTATGAATAAAAAAGAAAGATATTACAGTATTGACAGAATACACAGGTCAATAAGTCTGATTATTAAGGAATTAATCACTGAAGAAATCATTAAATCTTAAAAATCAATTATTTTTAGTTTTTAATTGTTAAATTATCAAATATATCATCCCAAGTAATTATATGGTCTCCCTTAATTGATCCAGGACCGTTTCTTGCCGCAAATAAATCATAAGACTTTTCCGATTTATTAAAAACAGGTGGACGATTAAAATGTATAATTTTCTCCTCTAAGAAAGGGTCAACCTTAACGTGCTGGAATAAACCAAAATGCTGAATGGGCAGATACATCCAACAGTCTACTCTAACATTAAAATCAAACTGCTTGGCAGTCAGGTAATCATTTTTATTACTTACAAGTGTATTATTATCATCCAGCCTGTTAAGCCACATCGATTCCCCAATTTCTAAGCCTCTAAATAGTTTCAAATCCTCTTCATTAACAAGAGGTTTATATTTGAGCAGTCCAGCTTTCTTGAATTCCTGCTTCAAGAAATTCATTTTCCATTTGAATAAAGGATCAGCGTCTATAATTTTTGCAGATTCTTCATAATGCCATGTATTAACTTCAAAATCGTAGTTTTTAAAATAATTTGATGTTAAAAGCCTAATAAGCGGCTCAGTAGTATTATATAACAGCATATTCCTGCTAAGCACTATGGGTACATTTTTGCGCACATTTTTTTGACTTATATAAAAAACATCTGAAGGAGTTCGAATAATCTGCCATGATTTATCATCGCTTAAAATCACTTCGAGATGATTTCCATATCTAATTTTAAAGTCATCAACTGCTGCGTTTACTTCATAATCCTCCAATAACGGTGCGGCCATAAATTCAAGAGGTGTTTTCTTATCCCTCATTATTTGTTCTGTTATTTCATTTCTATGGATTAATCCAAAAAGTGCGGCGCGTAGACCTTCATAATAACCAAACGCTTGGGGCAACGTGGATAATGGCAGTATCGGAACTTCGCCGTTTTCTTTAAGAAAAGCGGCATAAGACCTCATCATATCACGATTAAAAAGGTCAATATCATAAGTTTTAACTTCGTTATGAAGTGACTCCTTCAGGCTGGCTAAATCATCTGCGTGAACCTTGGTCATGTAAACATTAGTGTCAACTTTGCAGTATACATCTTTTCTAAAATTGTTAATTATTGCAAGGTCACATATACTGTCTTGAATATTGAATGAATCAAGGTCAATAAAATATATCTTGCCGTCTTTTCCTATAACAATGTTTTCAGGCTTTAGGTCAATACCGCAAAGCGAGTTATACCTTCCAAATTCATCATACTTCCTCACTTCATCAATAAACGCCATTGATTTTTCAGATAACTCAATTAAACCTTCTGTGTTATATACAAGTTCAGATCTCCTATTCATTTTATTTATGTAATCACGTTTAGTGCGGGCAGTTTCTTTTTTTGTTTTTAAAAATAGATTACTAAGTTGTAGCCCTAACGTTACTGCAACACCTGAACTATAAAATTCATCGTTAATAAAATATTCACCGTTGCCGTTATTATAATCGTCTATTTTTAGTTTCAACCTGCTTGAACCGTCTTCTAAAAATAATGAGTTTTTTATAGATGTAATAAACTCGTTTTGTGCTTTTTCATTCATCCTTAACTCTTTTATTATAAAACAGTCAAAATCGCGCAGGAAATTATATTTTGATCTAAAAACAGTGCAGTATTCTTTAAAATCAGTGTGTAATTTTTTTGACTCGTATTCATTAAAAAGTTCGTCAAAAGTTTGCCCTTCAATATAATCTTTTAACACAAAATTATTATGAATTTCTATATCTGGAACATTTAGTATTTTTCTCTCTCTGATAGTGTCATATGCGTATTTAACGTTAGAAACGCGCGATTCATCATCATACTTAACAAGTATTTTTCTCTGTCCGTCTTTAAGATAAACATCCCATTTAGGCCAAAAATCCCGCAGAGGGTTTATATCACGCTCGACTGCTTTTTCGCAGTTAATATTAAAACTATCTTTAATAAAATCTTCAATACTGCCCCTATGTGAGATAGTTTTAATTTCAGCTGTCATTGGGCAAAAAAGAAAAAAATCCGCTTATAAGCGTTTCTTAAGGCTAATTTTTATAATACAAACCCGAATTAAAGTTCATTAAATGAATGCGTTAGTACATAAAAGTATAAGCTTGGCTGTTTTCGGCGTATTTTACTGTTTTAACATGTTTCCAAAAATTATCAATTCTTTTCTTCATGAAAGCGTATTCAATGTTATTATAGGTCTAATGCTGGCATTTACTTTCAGCGGAGGCAGATTTAACAGCGGTAATCCTTTGCTTTTCGGATTAAGCCCTGATAATGATTTTCACAAGAAGATGGAACGGGACTGGTTGTTTCACTCAGCGGTTCTTCCAACAATAGCAGTCATAATAGCGCCTTATCCTATTATTTACCTATCTGCCTTCTTTTACACATCGCACGTAGCTGTTGATTTGTTAAACACTAGAAGCTGGCAGGGAACGCAGTACACTTATATTGCAGTATTCTTGACAACAGTATTATTCTATACGTTAGTATACAGCTAATACTCTTTTACTTTTTCCAGCCTTATAATATTCTTATACTTCTCTGCAAATTCAATAGTTGGCTCTGTGAGATTTTGGGGATAATAAAATATGCCTTTGGCATTAACTAATACGCAGTTGCCGAAGAACTGCCTAAGGTCGGGGAGGCTTAGACTTGGGTCCTTTGTGTAATTAGATAATAATAATCCTTCTTTTGTAACAACTGCTCCAGGAATGCTGAAACCCAGCCTCTTGTCAAAATCGAAAGCGCCGCCGTCAAGCACTAAATCATTTATCCCTGTTGCATGGGGAAATTCTGCAAACTTATCCTTCATGATGGCGTCCATGACATTTAAGTGTATTGAACTCCTGTTAATCCCAAAACGAAGTTCATCATTTCTCTTCCTCTGTATTTCAGAGCAGACTTTACTGGTGTAATTTTTGAATAAGTACTTGTTAGATTCTAAAACAAATCTCGTCTTATTGTCTTTGTTTCTTAATTGTTCTATCACTTCGCTTGCGAATCCTGGCGTGAAATTATAAGATGACACGCCAGTTATGTCAAAGTTCATCTGCCAGTTAAACCTGTTTCCATTGTCCTCTTTCATGATTATTGAATTATTAGTGCCTAAGTCATAATTCCTTCCAAGCAAGTCCAGTGAGAAATGCCTCTTAATATTATGGCCCAAGTTTTTGCACTCAATGGTTGTTATATAACCTTTTGTTCTTTGTGAAAGATTAGAGCCTGCTACTGACCTAATCTTAGCCAAGTATTGGAATACTGCGTAGTCAACTATTGCTATGTCAGTCTCATGGCCTCCTATTTTCCTGTTGATTAATAAGTAATAAGTTGCAGAATCATCTATTTTGAAGCTGTAATCCGTATTATTTTTTCTTCTGCCAAGACTATTATCAGGGTAATACCTGTCAACTTGCGCCAGCAGGTAGTCAAGTGTTTTCTCCTCGAATCCTCCATCATCTAAGCGAACCAATTTAAAAATTTTAGAAAAACGTTTCAGTTTAAAAAAATATCTTTTTTACGAATTAGTCCAGCTTATATTTGAAGCATCCAACTGGAAAATATCATCAGCGTTATTCACAACGTAGACGTATCCGTTTGCAACTGAAGGCGCTGAACAGATAAAAGAATTTGTGTTATAACTGGTGTTGCTTAGTGATGGAATCGTTGCATAAGAATTCCCATCCCAGCTAGTCCTGTTATTATTTTGTTTGAACATAGGCCAGTCTGCTTGAGGAGGAACCGGGCAGTCTGAAGGACAATTACTTGACGTTTCACCGCTTTCACAAATGCTGTTCCCGCATACGGCAGAAACTGTTTTACCTGCACTGCTCCAGTTAGATGTGAAGACTCCAGCGCTGACTCTGCAGTTAAAATCCCAAACATCATTTGCGTGGATGTAACCTACAGGTAATATATTTATTAATTCTTCACCGCTTTCAACGCCGCTATTATTCATTACTCCGCTCTTGCTCCAGTTATGATAGTATGAAAACACTGCTGGTCTTGTTGATGAAGCGTTGCAGTAACCTCTTAATCCCTCGCTAAGCTGTATTATGCTGATATTATTAATAGTTAATTCAACTTGGCAGTCAAGAGGGCAGCTAGTATAATTCTCTAAGCCATTACAAGAGCCGTCGCCGCAATAAGCGCCTATCTCAATGCACTGACTGTTGCAAGTGCCATTGTTTACACACTGAAAACCGCTGTTGCAGTCTGAATTAGTGAAGCATGGAAGCATGCAATTATTATCACAGCAAAGTGAGCCGTTGCTGCACTGACTGTTATTCACGCATGCATAACCATAGCCTGAGTCAGGAGTATTACTGCCGGCACTGCTGTATATTGTATCAGTGGTTCCTCCGGGAACTATTATTTTAACATAATGATCCTGCCCGGCTGAGAGTGTTGAATAACTAATAATTGAAGTATCACCTGGAGATATAGGCGCGGATAAGTCATAACTCGTAAGTACTCCATCAATTAGAAGCGTTACATTTGTTATAGTATCGCATCCTGTGTTTTGCACAACTGCCTGGCTGCCCTGCATGCTAATCAGGCTTACTCTTGAACAACCTTGGGCTCCTGAACTAACCTGTGAACCTGCATTCTCCTCTAAATTAGTGCTTACTTCTGTAACCCAGATAAAACTTGCAGCGACAGAAACAACAGTCATTAATATTAATAAAACAGTGGCAATGATAGGAGTGATAGTCTTACGAGCCATTTATACAAAAAATAATAATTGTTAATTAATAAAGAAATATATCGGTGGAAAAATTTATGAACAACTTGTTTCCTGAAAAACCCCTGAACAACAATAATTAGTGCTGTTATTGAACGTGTCCAAAATCCCGTCGTCGCCGCAGCAAGTATTCCCTATATCATTAAATGATACATCATCAATATAGTATTTATCCTGCTCGTTCCAGCCACCTTGAGTCCAAAATCTTATTATACCGTTTGGAGCGGTGAAATTATGCTGGATGAGTACAAGAATATCATTAATATACAAATTATACTTGCCTGTTATTGAATCTAATTCAACTAACACTTTATACCAAGTATTTTTTACAAATTTCATTACATTAATGCCGTTACTTTGTATGTCTAAGCTTTGGCTTTCCCAGCCGTCTAAGAATCTTACATTAATTACAGTAGTATTTGATGAGTTAATTAAGAAAATATTAGTCCAAACGTTTTGAGTTCCGCTTGGATTATAATGAGGCATAACCCAGAAAGATACATTTCCTGCAATTAATGGTGCAGTAAAAGTGGTGTAAATACCTGGACCTCTACTATAAACATCCTGAATTTCATAAACAGTATCTCTGCCTTCAAAACTGGATATTACGTGCGCGTGCTCAGGGTCATGCTCGTACCAGTCAGCTGCATCAGTTCCTACATAACCATCAAAGCTGTAAAATTTCATTATAGTTGTATTGCTAAACCAAGTATAACCATAATAATTACACAAGTACGGACTATCATCTATACTTTGATTAAAAGCTAAACCGTTTATGCAAAAATGAGATGAATTATTAAAAGGATTAATTAAAAAATTATCAGATAATCCGTCATCTCCGCAGCAAGCGCCGTTCGTACCATTAACACTGCCTGAAAACCAGGTGTAATTATCTAATTCACAAAGAGCATGTGAGTTATCATCAGTTAATGCAGATACGACTCCGTCTTCACAAGCTAATGTGATATTGTTAAAATTATCAAATGTTCCATCATCGCCGCAGCAAGATTCATGTTCAGAATTCGTGTCTAAATATATACTGCGCGCATCTAATAAAGTCAAAGCTTTATTGTAAATACGAACATCATCTATTATACCGTCAAACCAGTGTTCAGAACAACAGCCCCTCCAGTCACCTGAACGTCCAATCTCAACGATGCCGTCATTATTTTCGCAGCAGCTTCCAACAGTTATTGCAGTAATACCTTTTAATTCACCATTAATGTATAGCATCATATGTGTAGTATTGGAAACTGCAATTACATGATACCATTCTCCTGTATTAATTCCTGCAAAACTAACGCCGTCACCTGTTACAGTATTCCAAGTTGAGAAAAGAATTTCATTGCCTGTTCTTAGGTCGATAGCATAGGATGTTGCATGCTCCAAAGTAGGCCTGTCTAATATTAATGTCTTAGGGTCATCTCCGGGAGCAGGAATAAAATCTGTCTTAAACCATAAACTGATTGAATAATTCTCAGTTAACTGGTTAAAATTTAAACTTCCATCATGGCTTATTGAGACATAATCACTATACCTGCTTGAATCAAAATCTAAGGCTTTTCCAAATTTTCCATCCGCCCATGAAGTGCCTCCGTAAATTGTTCCGATATTGTTATTGCCTGATAAATCGTTAATTGTACTGCCTGAATTTTCATCAAGGTTCCAGTAACCAAGTAAGTAAGCAGAATATGAAGGGTTAATCCAAGTGTAATTATAAAAGCTGCAAAGTGAATTATTTATATCTAAAGATGTAAAATAAGCATTCCCGTCCACGCAGAAATTATTCGACGTATTTAATGGGTTTATGAAAAAATTATCAGATAATCCGTCATCTCCGCAGCAAGCGCCGTTCGTACCATTAACACTGCCTGAAAACCAAGTGTGACTGTTAAACTCGCACACTTGTTGGTTTTCATCATCAACTAAGTTTACTATACTGCAAAATCCCAAACTGCAAACTCCGTCCGGTGTCCCGTCATTACCCGAATCGCAGAAGAAATTATCAATAGATGTTTCAATTCTTATTTTTAAGTCATCATAAGATATTGAGTAACCAGCACCGTCAGCCTCCGAATATAAATCAATTTGTGTATTAACAACGTTTTCAGCAGAGTAACTTGGGAAGTAAGCTGCAAAATCTTCGAGTATAGAATCAATTGTTAGAGTAGTCCAAGAATTATACGTTGCAGGATTAATACAAATATTCCAGTATGAATCTTCTGTTCCTGAATCACAGAAAGAATCATCACCTTGTATATCAAAGTAGTACATTAATGATAATGGAGTACTGTCATTCATAGTAATATATAATCCTAAATATGAAGCAGCATAGCTTCCAAAAATTCCCGGATTAAGGTAATAGTCTACGGATACAGAGGGGAGTATGCCATTATAACCTTCAGAGTATAATAATTCAGGGGTTGAACCGTCAATACCCGGGTAAACAAAATGCGCATAAGGTTCAGGCCTTATTGGAGCATCCATGCCAAATATAGGAATATCATTATATCCCCAGTCAGTATTATACTCTTCAAAACCCGGATTTAACACTGTAACCCCTGTAGCAGTCACATTATCAAAAGCTGCAACGAAATGAGAATAATCTGAGCTGCTTGAAATAATAATATCAGTATTACTAATATCACCTACATCAAGATGGAACGTGTTAGAAAAATCCGAAGCTATGTCAATATTAAGCGTCGACCACGCATCATAAACACTTACTTTGCAGAAAGTGTAATAAGAACTATTACCATCATTAGAATCGCAGTCTACTCCTGTGTCTCCTCTATTATCTATATAATAATACAAATTGTAAGTACCATCAAACGAGAACCAAACATAAGAAGATGCATAATTTTCAGGAGTGCCTGTAGATAAATAGTAATCAACAGAAAAACTAGACGGGGCGCCGCTAACAGTCTGGCTAATATCAAAAATAGGACTCAAAACGTTAGAACGAACACAAGCGCTGCTCGTGCAGGGAGTAATATTTGTAATCTCAAAAGTCCATAAGTCAAAACCGTTAAGATTCGCTTGGTGACTAGGGGTTAATGAACCTTCATAACTAAGATTTAATATATTATTATCCATAATAATTGAACTGCAATTGCATGTTAAATCATGGCTGGGTGAGAAGAGAAGAGTGTTTGATAAGTCAACAACAGTGCTGGACATAGCACAGCCATCATACCAGCCTCCATTTTCAGTCTCATTAAAAGAGTAACCTCCATCCACAGTATTTCGTACTGCAAGACTGCAACTTGAAACCGAAGAACTGCCTAGTGATAATTTGATGCAGTGGTCTTTTCCTGTTGAAAGTGAATTAAATGTTATAATACTAGTATCTCCTGGTGCTAACGGAGCAGATAAACCATAACTTGTCAATACGCCGTCAATGAGTAATGTAACATTGTTAATAATGTCGCATCCGGTATTTTGGACAACAACGTTATCACCTCTCATGCTGATAATAGTTAGTCTTGAACAACCGGAATTGCCTGCACTTTCAATGACGCCTCCCGTCTGTTCCTCTAAAGAACTGCCGACACCTGTAATCCAGAAGAAGCTTGCGCCAACAGAAACAACAGTCATTAAGATAAGCAAAGCC
This sequence comes from Candidatus Tiddalikarchaeum anstoanum, assembly GCA_902385255.1. GTDB lineage: Archaea > Nanobdellota > Nanobdellia > Tiddalikarchaeales > Tiddalikarchaeaceae > Tiddalikarchaeum > Tiddalikarchaeum anstoanum. Next base: position 10,365 of record CABMEV010000006.1, read on the forward strand.
GTCGCAATAATAGGAGTTATTGCTTTACGAACCATATTAAAAATAAGTTATATTGCTTAATAAAAACATCGAAACGTTATCAGATTAGGATTAAGTAAAAATTTTTAAGATGCCTCTTTGTGACTTTAGTTATGGCAGAACAAAAACAAAATAGTAAACAACCAGTAAGTCAGCAGCCAGTTCAACAAGTTAGCAATGTTGAACAGACACTGGTATTGGTTAAACCTGACGGAGTATACCGCGGAGTAATCGGCAACATAATCACTCGTTTTGAAAATGCAGGACTAAAACTAGTTGCGGCAAGCATGAAGTGGGTTGACAAAGACTTCACAAAAAAACATTACAATGAGCATTTGAATAAAGCATTCTATCCTTCATTAGAACAGTACCTTACAGCAGGACCTGTAATGGCAATGGTATGGGAAGGCATTGATGTAATAAGCGTTGTAAGAAAAATAGTGGGCGCAACAGAACCAAAAGAAGCATTACCAGGAACAATAAGAGGGGACTTCTGCCACATAAGCAAAGCCAGGGCTAACGCAATGGGTAAAAGTGTATGCAACCTTATTCATGCAAGTGCGAATGTTCAGGATGCAATAAGAGAAATAGGATTATGGTTCGACATTGATGACATACACACTTACAAGCGCGCCGGCGAAGAATGGCTAATATAAAAGTTTAAAACATAACAAGGAGTCAAATTTTGACTATGATAACTGCATATATATTAATAGTTGTAAAAAGCGGCAGCGAGGAAAAAGTTGCAAAAAGACTATCTGCCGATCAAAGGGTAAAAGATGTTAATATCGTATACGGAGAGTATGATATTATCAGCAAAGTGACTACAGAAAACATGGAAGACCTGCAGAAATTCATAATCAAAAACATACGTTCAATAAAAGAAGTGCAAAGAACAAGCACCATGATCAGCCTGAAATAATCCCAAAAAAATTATTTCTTATTATTATTTTTTAATTCCAAATTGCGCTGTTCTCAGTCAGTTCATAAACTGTGTTGAAGTATTCAGCTATCTTATATGTTAAGTCTGAAAAGAAGCCCTTATCCACTTTCTCAATATTCCTGCCGCTGATTACAATATGCGTATTGTCAAATATGTGAAACTCTTTGCGGCTTAAAGTGTCCAAGTAATAGTATATTTCCAGGAAGTCTTTGTCAAGTTTCTCATCCAATAATCCCTTAACCTTAGGGAGTTCGAATGTTAAATCTACGTGCCCGTCATTCAAGTAATCGGTCATGAATCCCATACTCTTTAACAAATGCTGAATCAGGGGCAGAATATTATTGTCATTTAATCCGTCTAATAAGTTGTAAGCTAAGTCTATCTCTTCCTTGCTCATTTTAAGATATGATAAGTTCATTGCTCTAATCTCTCCTTTATGGCATTGACGAATTTTAACCCATCCCTCAGCCACTCTTTTATCTCATTCATGTTCAAGTCGATTAACTCATACTCTGGCGACACGAATACATACTTGTCAGACCTAGTCAGCAGTATACCCCTACTATTGTACGCATTAACCGCATTAAACAGCCTGTATATGATGCTTAGAATAGATTTTTCTACTTTTAACTCTTGCGCATACGATTCGAAGAAGAAATTAGTAACTTCCTTATCACCCTCGGGCACCACTTTTATATTATGCCTTAATTTTTCACGGATGAGATACGCCTTCATCGATAACATAAATGCCCTGCTTAAATGGTCCACTATGCTTATCACTATCTTTTTATCATTGACTATTTTACTGGTCACATAAGCCATATGGTCAGCCATTTTAGCCTCCCTAAAAGCTTGCTCGGCAACTATCTTATAATCTTCCATTTTAATTTAGCCCTACTATTATTTATAAATATCCAATTTTTAACACTTTTTATGGAAAAGATTACAATCAAAAACGGTTATGGGGAAAAATTAGCAGGAAATTTATACTATCATTATAACAGCGATACATTATTTATAATAAGCCACGGATTTATGGGCAGCAAAAACAGCAGATTTATGTCAAATTTAAGCGAGAATTTGTATAATGGTTTAGGTGTCAGCGTTTTCGCATTCGATTTCAGCGGCAACGGAGAGAGTGAGGGCGTATTCGGCAACGCAGGAATATTAAAGGAGAAGGATGATTTATGTTCAGTGATAAATTTTTTCAGAAATTTCAAGAATATTATATTAGTCGGGCACAGCATGGGTGCTGCAGTATCACTCCTCAGCGCGAATTGTTATAAAAATATTAAAGGATTAGTTTTGCACAGCGGCTTAGTTTTCCCGTTATTATCCTTCAAAAGTTCAATACTTAAGTTAAACCCTATAGTTGTAATATCAAAAAGGAGGGATGATTTTTTAAAAGATTTAAACAATTATGAGAAAAGCGTCAAGAACTTTTTTGTTAAAAGATTGGTTGATAACACAAACCATGCAATAAGGAGGATATTAAAAAAGACCACTTTAAATAAATCTTTTTTTGAGGAAGCAACTAAAGTTGACCTGATAAATAAGGTTAAATCAGTGCATAAACCCCTCCTCATAATCCATGGCAGCAGGGATGAAATTATACCAAAAAATCACGCCGAATACCTGTTTAGGCATGCTAATAATCCTAAAAAAATGGTAATTTTAAACAGCATTCATGAGCCTATTCTAATTAAAGATATTAAAGAAGCAAGTGATGAAGTGATTAAATGGTATAAAAAAACGTTCTAAAACACATAATCCGCCCATTGAGAAAAATTTTTAAAAGCATCTACTCTTTTATTATACTTACTTATGACAAAAATGCGTGGCAGCAAGTGCTACAAATTCACTAAAACTCCTTATACTAGAAAATCGAAGTTTAAGAAGAAGATGTACGTTAGAGGAGGAATCCCTTCACTTTTAATTACTAAATTTGACATGGGACTAAGCAACAGGGAATACCCTCTTAGAGTCAGCATGTTTTCACTGCAGACAGGACAAATACTTCACAGCTGCATGGAATCAGCCCGTCAAGTAGCCCACAGGTACTTATCTGACAAGTTAGGCAAGGAAGATTTCCATTTCAAGATTAAAGCTTATCCTCACCAAGTGTGCAGATACCATAGTATCGCAATGGGAGCAGGAGCAGACCGTTACTCTTCAGGTATGGCCAGGCCTTACGGTAAGCCTGTCGCGTTAGCAGCCCAAGTTAAAGCTGGACAAGAAATAATGTACTTAGAAATGGAAGCAAACAGGGAAAACGATGCAAGGATAGCATTCAAAAAAGCATCATCAAAACTGCCTTTAACAATGTTCGTTGATGTTACAAAAAAGCCTAAAGTTGAAAAGAAAAAAGACTAAAGTTTTTTTACAAGTCTTTTAATAATATTTCTTCAATTTCAGCCTTTCTTTAATTCTTTTTTATTAGACTCATGTAATAGCAGTAGTAAATCTGAAACTTAATTGCTAAATTCTAAAGAAATATAGGATAAGCAGTTTAACAGCAACTATTTTAAATTATCGCAAGTTTCGTTCTAAGTATGGGAATTTTTACTAAATGGTTTAATGAGATAAGCAAAAAAGATATTGGCATCGCAGGCGGTAAGGGTGCAAACCTTGGAGAGATGTTCCAAGCAGGTTTTCCTGTTCCTCCTGGATTTATTGTAACAGCGGATGCTTACTGGAAATTCTTAACTGACACGAAAGTGATTGATGAAATAACTAATGAACTTAAAGGATTAAACGTGGATGATAATGATTCATTGCAGGAAGCATCCAAGAAGATTCAGGAAATAATAAGCAATGAAAAAATGCCTCCTGAAATCAGCAAGGAAATAAGCGAGATGTATCATAATCTTAAAATAGGATTTGAAAGCAAAAGGATGAATGACAAGACCAAAGAGATGGTAAAAAGCATCAGGGAGTCGCCTTTTGTTGCAGTAAGGAGCAGCGCAACCGCTGAGGACTTGCCTACTGCAAGCTTTGCAGGACAGCAGGAAACGTATCTTAACGTCCAGGGTGCAGATAAAGTTGTTGAAGCTGTGCAAAAATGCTGGGCTTCTCTTTTTACTGCAAGGGCAATATATTACCGTGAAAAGAATAATTTTCCCCACATGAAAGTTAAAATCGCAGTAGTAATAGAAAAAATGATAAACAGCGAGATTAGCGGTGTAGCATTCAGCGCTAACCCTGCAACAAGCAACCGCGATGAGATAGTTATAGAAGCCGGATACGGACTTGGAGAGGCAATAGTCCAGGGAATAATTAACCCCAACTTGTACATCATAGATAAGAATAATATAAGCATCAAGGATAAAGAGGTTAAGAAACAGGACAAGATGCTGATTAGGAATGACCTTGGTAAAAACGAGTGGCTGCCTGTTCCGCCAGAAAAGCAGGAACTTCAAATATTAGATGATAAACAAGTACTGCAGCTTGCCAAGATGATAAAAGACATCGAAACTCATTACGAATTCCCTCAGGATATTGAATGGGCGGTTGAGAACAACAGGTTATACATTGTTCAGTCAAGACCTATAACAACCCTTGGAAATAAGAGAACAGGAGAGACTATGAGCGAGGAGCAAAAAAGCAGTTCGGAAGATATCCTTCACGGACTCGGCGCAAGTCCAGGGGTTGCAACAGGTATAGTTTCCAAAGTTAAAGACCCAAGCGAGTTAGACAAAGTAAAACAGGGCAACATAATGGTTACCCGAATGACGGATCCTAACATGGTTCCTGCAATGAAAAGAGCAGCAGGTATAATAACTGATGAAGGAGGAATGACTTGCCATGCAGCGATAGTCAGCAGAGAACTTGGAATACCCTGCATAGTAGGAACAGGAAAAGCAACGAGCATACTAAATGACGGCGATGAAGTAACACTTGATGCCACGAACGGAGTGGTCTACAAAGGCAAGAAGGAGGAAATATTATCAGTAAGAAGTGAAGCGCCCGTGCAGGGAGCAGTACAGCCAGGAATGGAGTTCCCATCATATTACAGGAAGATAGTAACAGGCACCGAGATTCATGTAAACTTAAGCACTCCAGAACTTGCAGACAAAGTATCAATGCGTGACGTTGACGGAGTTGGATTATTACGAGCTGAATTCATAGCTGCTGATTTAAACATTCACCCTTCAGCCTTAATCAAACAAGGAAGAGGCCAGGAATTCATAGACAAATTCGCAAAAGAGATATCGAAAGTAGCCAGATTATTTAACCCAAGACCTGTGACTTACAGGGCGCTTGATTTCAAAACTAATGAGTATAAAGACCTGCCTGGCGGTGCTGAATTTGAGCCTGAAGAGAGAAATCCAATGATAGGCTGGAGAGGAGCCAGTAGGTACGTATCTCCAGATTATATTGAAACGTTCAAACTGGAGCTTGAAGCGCTTAAAAAAGTACGATACACTTACGGGATGACTAATGTAGAACTTATGATTCCATTCGTGAGAAACACTTGGGAATTGAAGAAGATATACAAGATTATTGAGGACGTCGGGCTTAAAAATTCAGGACTGAAAGTAGGAATCATGGTTGAAGTGCCAAGTGCAGTAATACTTATTGACAAATTCTGCGAGTTAGGAATAGATTTTATCAGTATAGGAAGCAACGATTTGACACAGCTTGTTCTCGGAGTTGACCGCGACAACGGAAAACTTGGAGACTGGTTTGACGAAAGGGATGAAGCAGTAAGTAGGTGTCTTGAAAGGACAATAAGGATATGCAGGGAGTATGGTGTTAAGACCAGCATCTGCGGACAAGCACCTAGCGTCTACTCAGAAGTGACAAGGTTCCTTGTAAAATGCGGAATAGACAAGATAAGCGTAAACCCTGACGTGATAGAGCAGACGAGAGCATTAGTAGCGCAGGTGGAGCATAAATTATTGCTGGAAAGCAATCTTAAAATTAAGAAAGAGAAGGATAATACAGTACTCTAAAAAAAACCCTCTTTTCTTTACCATTTTTTTTTATTTTTTAAAGAATATCAAAAGTCTTAAAAAGGATAATTTTTCGAAATAAGGTAATTTATGGGAGACGATTCACAAACATATACAGGTTCATTATTAGTTTACTTAATGGACTCAAAATCTGGAAGAAAAGACAAGTTGTGCGATAAAATCACTGAAGTGAAAAATTTTGCAAAGTACATAGAGAGGAGAAGCGGCATGCAAAATTATATCATACTCGACCAATTTAAAGAAGCAGTCAAGAATGGTGCAGATTTGCTAGAACGGGGAATACTTTCAGGCCTGAACAAGAAATCCGACTCTATAAGTAATAATTCATTAAAATACGCCCATTATGAAGAGATTAAGGAAGAACTGCTTAATTATTACAATAATTTAGAATCGAAGATTAAAAACATAAAAGCAGAGGAAGATAAAGCGTTAAACTTAATCGCATCAAAATTAAGCGACAAGAACATACTTAAAATTCTCACTGAAAAGAAAAAGGAAGAGGCAGAAAGCATAAAGAGACTTTGCAAAAATTATATGAAAAGCGACAGGACATCCATAGGAGATATTTCATGGTTCACTCTTGCATTAGACAATTTTCACAATAAGTTTTACGAATTAACCGAGGAAAGCAGAATACAAACTAATCTTGAAAGCCTGCCCAACGTTCCAAAAGAGTAAAAAAAATCTTAAATTAGGAATGTATCCCAAAACAATTAAGTTATGATTAAGGTAATTATTACAGACTTAGGCGGAGTCTATTTCAAAAAAGGCACCAACATCTTCCTGGAAAAGATTGAGAAGAAACTGAAAGTGAAAAAAGACGTGCTCAATGACTTGTTTAAAAGTTCAGGAACGAACGGAAATTTATACCGTAAAGGCAGGATTTCAAAAGAAGAATTCTGGAGTAAAGTATTGGAAAAAACAGGATTAACAAAAGATAAAATACCTATGCTTGAAAAATTATGGTTCTCATCATACACGTTAAATAACGGCATGAAGAGTTTAATGGCAAAACTAAGGAAGAATTACAGAGTAATCGTATTCTCAGGCAACATAAAAGAGAGAATGGCTTACCTGGATAAGAAGTATAATCTTAAAGAGCAGTTTGATGACTTCATATTATCTTTCGATTACGGCTACAACAAGAATGAGCCTGAACTTTACAAAATTCTTGCAAAAAAAGCAGGTGCGAAGCCTGATGAATGCGTAGTAATAGACGACAAACAGGAAGTCCTGAACATGGCAGCCAAAATAGGGTTTAATACAATACTATTTGAGGATGCAAAGAAATTGAAAAAAAGCCTCGAGAAAATAGGGGTCAAAATAAATAACAACGTTTTTAAGTAAGTTTTCTTAAATATTCGTTTATGTATTATTACACTGCAGTAATTGGACATATTGAAGAAATAGCCAGGACTAACAAGGCGCTGGCTAATAATTGCGAAGCATTCAAAAGAGGATACGAGAAGGTTCAAAACGTACTCGAATACCTTACTGTCAGGAAAGATGAATTCGAGGGGGATTTAACAAAAAACCCTGAATTATTAAAAGGAAATACTTATCTTGCAAAACAAATACAAAACGGGGAAGTTGGAATCCGCGGATTAGCATCGCAGTGCCAAGCAAGGTTCACAGAATGCCTCGAAACTATTATATCAAAGAAAATATTCTCCAAAAAAGGGTTAGATATTAGGGAAATAATAGAGAAGAACATCGCCATAAAAGAGTATAAAAATAATTTCTTGGACACTTTATACTCCTTCATTGAAAGCTGCGACTCAGACAAAATCCTAAAAGCCAAGCATAAGATTAAAAAAATTGATATCAGCGAAGGAGCAAGGGCTCATGCAAAAATTTTCTTAGACAACTGCAAAAAATATATTGAAACTGAAAGGAAGCCTCTTGCAAAAGTAGAGTACACCACTTTAGCCCGCATAGACCATATTTTGAACAATAATAAATGCAGAGATTTCACGAAGGAGATAGAATCAGCATTAGCCGATTATTTAAATAGTGATTTTGTGCCAATTATTTAAATAGTGATTTTGTCAAAGTCTTTTGCGTAACTGGACTCTTTGAATAATGGTTTAATCTCTTTTTCCAATTTTTTAGTATCGTTATACCTTTGGCTTATATGAGTTATTAATAACTTCTTACTGACGCTCTTCTTTGCTATCATTGCAGCCTGGCTGTTGCTTAAGTGGTCATAATCCTCGCATAACTCCTCATCGCTTTTTGAGAAAGTGCCCTCTGAGATTAACAAGTCGCTGTTCCTTGCAAAACTGATTAAGTCATCAAAGTATTTAGTGTCAAATATGAAACACAGTTTCTTGCCATCTTTTAAGAACGTACCCTGCTCCGGAGTTATCACATGACCTTTGTAAGTTATAGTCTCTCCTCTCTGGAGTTTTCCAAGAACAGGGTCTTTGGTTAATCCGAATTTTTTAACATAAGAAAGGTTGATTTTTCTTTCAGGCTTAGTCTGGAAAGAGTATCCTAGGCAGGGTATGCCGTGATTCAGCGGGAAACAATTTATGAAAAACTTGTCATGCTCAACTATTAGTGTTTCACTTTTTGGGTTAAATTCGTGAACGTGTATTGGAAAAGACTTCTTGAAATAGTAAGTGTTCATTATATGGTCTATTCTTTCCTTCGTGCCTATCGGCCCGTAAATATCCAATGTCACATCCCTCTTGCTTGCGCTGAGTGATTGTATGATTCCGCCTATGCCAAGCGAGTGGTCCCCATGCCAGTGGCTTATGAATAATGCGTTAACGTGGTGCGGGCTTAAACCCATTATCCTCATCTGTCTCTGCGTCCCCTCACCGCAGTCAAACAAGGCCTGGAAAGTGCCGAAACGCAGGAAGAACCCTGAATGATTCCTCTCCTTAGTCGGGAATTGGCTGCTAGTACCCAGCACGAATAAATCAATATCTAACATACTTAATTTCCAGAGTCAATTACTGTTTTTATAATCTGCGAAAAAAGAAATACACTTATAATAGAGTTGATATTATTAATTATTTTTATGAAACTAGGGCGATTAAAACTGGATAATAACTTATTTTTGGCTCCTCTGGATGGGGTGAACTCTCCGAGTTTCAGAATGTTATGCAAGAAGTGCGGTGCAGGATTAGTTAGCACTCCAATGATTGACACTGAAAGTTTCCTCAGGAATAATGATTTATTCTACTGGTATAAGGATGAAAGGCCTCTTCTTGTTCAATTCATAGGCAATGACCCTGCTAAGTTCAAATCTTGTCTGAAAGAGTTAACTAATTGTGATATTGTTGACTTAAACGCGGGCTGTCCGAGTGTTGACCAGAACCAGAGAGGCTGCGGGGCTGCATTATTAAAAAATCTGCCTTTGATGAAAAAAATAATTGAAGCCATGGTTAAGTACAGCAGCGTGCCTGTCAGCGTCAAGTGCAGAATGGGTTATGACAATGATGATTCTCTAAAGATAGCCAAGGTTGTATCCGATGCCGGAGCTAGTATGATTTGCATGCATCCTAGGACTAAGTTTGAAGGCTACGGGACTCCTGCAAAGTACAGCGTTATTAAAAAATTGAAAGAGAATATTAACATGCCTGTAATTGCCAGCGGTGACTTATTATCACCCAAGAATGTTAAATCATGCTTTGATACAACAGGGTGTGATGGCGTCATGATTGCAAGAGGCGCAATTAACGACCCGTTCATATTCAAAGATTCAGCAAAGTACCTAAAGACTGGAAAAGTTGTTAAGCACTCAGTAAAGGATAGGGTTAATCTTATTAAAAAGTTCATAAGGTTTTATCACAAATTTGACAAAGCGTACAACTTATCAGAATTAAGGAATCATTCAACATGGCTTGCTAAAGAAATACCGAATGCTGCACACATAAGAGATTTAATAGGAAGAAGCAAAAACGAAGAAGAAATAATTAAGATTATTAATAGTATAGAAATAGAAAATGTTTAAATTATACTAAATTCTCATTTTTTTTAAATATGAGAAAAACTATTACTCCTATTATTGCTACAACTCTTTTGGTGCTGATTACTATTGTTGCCACGAGTGCTGCCTTTTTCTGGGTTACTGCTATTCAGACTAGCATGCAGGAAAGTGCTGGCAGTGCTATTCTTGGCAGCGTTAGCGGTTGCTCCCGCATCAACTTGATTAGCATGCAAGGCGACCGCATAGTTGTTCAGAATACAGGCTGTGACACGCTGAATAATATTACTTTACTTATTGACGGCGTTTTGACTAGTTATGATTTATCTGCGCCTTTATCTCCAGGAGGTAGTGCGATTATTAGTTTCTCAAACTTATTAGCCGGAGAAGACCACTGCGTCAAGGTATTATTATCAAACGGCGGGGAAAGCCAGTTATGCAGCAGCGCAAGCAGGAACACATTGGATTCAGGATACGGCTATGGATGCATTAATAACAGCGAGTGCGGAAGCGGCGAATCTTGCTGTAATCACGTATGCTTTAACCCCTGCGACAACGACACTGAATGCGGAAGCGGATTTACATGCATAAACCCAGGAAGCTGCACAGC